>JAZAHA010000011.1:0-19657 GCA_036231565.1 Pseudomonadota bacterium | reverse complement strand
GGGCGCTTCCCCGGGCTTGGTGGGGGGTGGGGGGGGGTTTTCGGTGGGTGCCCCCCCCCGCCCCCTCAAAAAGGCCGGGGGAAGTGGAGAGAGCGGGTAGCGCGTGAAGCCCCTACCCGGCGCGGCTGGCCTTCTTGCGTTCGTGCTCTTTCAGCCAGACCTTGCGGATACGGATCGACTGGGGGGTCACCTCGACGAGCTCATCGTCATTGATGAATTCCAGGGCGTATTCCAGCGTCAGGCGGACCGGCGGGGTGAGGACGATGTTCTCGTCCGTGCCCGAGGCGCGCATGTTGGTCAGCTTCTTGCCCTTGGTCGGATTGGCGATCATGTCCTCTTCGCGGGCATTCACGCCGATGATCATCCCCTCATAGACCTCGACACCGTGGCCGATGAACAGCTTGCCGCGTTCCTGCAGGTTGAACAGGGCAAAGCCCAGCGCCTTGCCGTCGATCATCGAGACGATGGCGCCGTTGTGCCGCTGGCCCAGCTCGCCCTGGCTGCGCGGACCGTAATGGTCGAACGTGTGGAACATCAGGCCGGAGCCGGAGGTGAGGGTGAGGAATTCCGAGCGGAAGCCGATCAGGCCGCGGGTCGGGACGATATAGTCGATCCGCACCCGGCCATTGCCGTCCGGCACCATGTTCTTCATCTCGGCCTTGCGCTGGCCGAGGCGCTCCATGACGGCACCCTGGTTCACTTCCTCGACGTCGACGGTGAGGCTCTCATAGGGCTCCAGCGTCTCGCCGTTTTCTTCCTTCAGCACCACGCGCGGCCGACCCACGGCCAGCTCGAAGCCCTCGCGGCGCATGGTCTCGATCAGGATGGAGAGGTGCAGCTCGCCGCGGCCGGAGACGGTGAACTTGTCGGCATCGTCCTGCTGCACGACTTTCAGCGCCACATTGTGGATCAGCTCGCGATCGAGACGGTCCTTGATATTGCGCGAGGTCACGAACTTGCCTTCGCGGCCGGCGAACGGGCTGTCATTGACCTGGAAGGTCATCGACAGGGTCGGCTCGTCGACCGAGAGCGGCGGCAGCGCCTCGACATGGTCCGGATCGCACACCGTGTCGGAGATCTTCAGATCCTCGATACCGGTAAAGGTGATGATATCGCCGGCCTGGGCGCTGTCGCGCTCGACCTTTTCCAGACCGTGGAAGCCGAAGATCTGCAGGATCTTGCCCTTCACCTTGCGGCCGTCGACCTTGGCGACGGTGACGAGCTGGTTCTTCTTCACCCGGCCGCGGGCAACGCGGCCGATACCGATCACGCCGGTGAAGGAGGAATAGTCCAGCGCCGAGACCTGCAGCTGCAGCGGGCCGTCCGGATCGACGTCCGGCTTCGGCGTGTGCGCCGTGATCATCTCGAACAGCGGCTTCATGTCGGTGCCGGTCTCGCCGGCCTCGTTCGACGCCCAGCCCTGCAGGGCAGAGGCATAGACGACCGGAAAGTCGAGCTGGTCCTCATTGGCGCCCAGACGGTCGAACAGGTCGAAAGTCTGGTCGACAACCCAGTCCGGACGGGCCGAGGGGCGGTCAGCCTTGTTGACGACCACGATCGGCTTCAGGCCGCGCGCCAGCGCCTTCTTCGTGACGAAGGAGGTCTGCGGCATCGGACCGTCGACCGCGTCGACGAGCAGCAGCACGCCATCGACCATCGACAGCACGCGCTCAACCTCGCCGCCGAAATCGGCGTGGCCGGGCGTGTCGACGATATTGATCGACCAGTCGCCCCAGGTCACCGCGGTATTCTTGGCCAGGATGGTGATTCCGCGTTCCTTTTCCAGATCGTTGGAATCCATCATCCGTTCGGACACATTGGCCCGTTCGCCCAGCGTACCGGACTGTTGCAGCAATTGGTCGACCAGGGTCGTCTTGCCGTGGTCGACGTGCGCCACGATGGCGATGTTGCGCAGCTTGTCGAGGGACGCGCTCATGGGCTCTACTTTTCCTGTGGTGAAAGGGCGCGCCCTCATACGCTGTGAGGCGCGGGCTGGCCAGTGCTTATTCCGTGGCAGGGCTTATTCGGTGCCGGTTCTTATTCCGTGTCCGCGCTGATGCGGGCCGCCGCCTGGCCGGGCAGGCGCACGGCCGGCAGATAGTGCCAGACGAGGCTGGCGAGGGCGGATACCAGGAGCGAGGCAAGGAAGACGATCACGAAAACCTGCCGCGTGCGCTGGGAAACCGTGACCTCAATGCCCTCCAGCGGAACGATGGAGACAAAATACCAGTCCGGACCGGCAACGCGGCTGAAGGCGATCATCTGTCCCAGTGCCTGGGCCCGCACGATACCGCGCGGCCGCGGATCATCGGCGAGGTATTCGACCAGCGCAACCGGGTCGACGCGGACACCGCTGCCCTGCCCGGCCGTACGACCGCGGGCGATCACCTGGCGATCCCGCCCGAGCATCAGGTTGACACCGCCGGCCGGCGGTTCATCGAGCGCGCGGGCCAGATGGTCATTCATCATCATCGATGTTCCGAAGGCGCCCAGAAGGACATCGCCGTCCAGAACAGGCTTGCGGCAGGCCGTCGCCGATCGCTCTCCGGCATCGCGATAGACGAAGCGCGACAGCTGGGTGCACTGCATCACGCCATCCGGATTGGTCTCGCGCGAGAACAGGCGCGGATCCTCGTCCGCCTGCAGCGGGAAATCGGCCGGTGCTTCGAAACGGTAGAATTCCAGCCGGTCTTCGCGGTCGGGCGCGAACATCACCATCCGCCGGTCCGGGGTAAAATAGTAGAGGCTGGGAAATTGCTGCAGCCAGGCTTCGCCGACTGTGCGCACGACATGCAGCCCGGCCAGATAGCGGCGACGCTCCTCCAGGCTCATCGCTTCGCCATCACCGAGGTAGGCCCCGATCCCGTAGGCGTTATCGCCGCCATCCAGATCCACCCCCTCGAACAGGGCCGGCGCGCTGCGGCGGGTCCCGTCGCCATAAAGGGGAAAGAAGCGGTCGAATTCGGCCTCGACCTCATCATCGCTCAGCGTTTCGAGACGGCGCACGAAAGCCGCTTCAGCCGCGAGGATGAACGTTTCGGCCCGGTCGAACACCGCCTGCTCGCGATCGCCGCGCATGCGGATATAGGTCTGCAGGGTTTCGGCGCGTGCGGCGTGAAGTGCATCGCTGAGTATGCTCTGGACGCACGTCGCCGCCACAGCGGCAAGAGCCGCTGCGATGACAAGATGCATCACAGCGATGACGAGGTTTCTGAACAGCACCGGCGCCTCCAGATATCGTCTATACACAAAGCAAAGCGGCGCGTGCGTGATATTTGATGAGCGCGTTTTCCAGAGAAAGCAGACACCGGTTCCTCGGCCTCGGCCTGCGACTTCCCGCCAAGATACTCAGCGATTGTCGGGCGTTGCGGGCATGGCGTCCGCCAGCTGCCTGACGAGGGTGCAGAACTCGGCCTGGCCGGACGGCGCCAGCACGGCGCTCGCCGCCCGGGCCACCGCTTCCACATGCGGACGCAGGCGCTGGTAAAGTGCGGCGCCCTTTGCGGTGAGATAGAGGTGGCTGACGCGGCCATCGACCTGCGAGGCCTCGCGCACCAGAAGCCCCGCCAGCAGCAGGGCCTTGGTGGCGCGACTGACAATGCCCTTGTCCATCGGCGTCATCGCGACAACCTCGGCCGCCGTGCGGCCTGGCCGTTCCGCGATCGCTGCAAGAACCCGCCATTGCGACAGGTTGAGATCGCCCTCGCGCCGCACGATCTCGGCCGTGCGTCGTGAAATCAGGTCGGCCAGCACTGTGACCTGGTAGGGCCAGTAGCTGTCCAGCTGGATGGCATCGCCCGGCGCGGTGGCGGAAAGGGATCGCGGTTCGCTCATATCGCCATTTTAGTTGCGATCACAACTTGACGCAATAGCAACCAAACGCGTATTGTCCAGCCCCAATGGGCGTCGTGACGGCCTGTCAGGCCTTCGGCGCGGAACCCCGACCCCTGGAGACGAAACATGGCAGACCTGTTCGAAAACCCGATGGGCCTTTGCGGCTTCGAGTTCGTCGAGTTCACGGCACCGGAACGCGGCCTTATCGAACCCGTCTTCAAGACGATGGGCTTTACCCACATCGCCAATCACCGCTCCAAGGACATCCAGCTGTGGCGCCAGGGCGATATCAATTTCCTGATCAACTACGAGCCCGGCACGCCGGCCGCCTTCTTCGCCGCCGAGCACGGCCCGTCCGCATCCGGCATGGGCTTCCGCGTCAAGAATGCCAAGCGCGCCTATGCCATGGCCCTGGAAAAGGGTGCCCAGCCCGTCGAGACCGAAACGCGCGTCTCCGAGCTGCGCCTGCCGGCCATCCGCGGTATTGGCGGCGCCACCGTCTACCTGATCGACCGGTTCGAGGACGGCAAGTCGATCTATGACATCGATTTCGAATACATCGAGGGCGTCGACCGCCACCCGAAGGGCTGCGGCTTCAACGTGATCGATCACCTCACCCACAATGTCTACAAGGGCCGGATGGACTACTGGGCGAAATATTACGAGGACCTCTTCAACTTCCGCGAGATCCGCTATTTCGACATCAAGGGCGAATATACCGGCCTCCTGTCGCGCGCCATGACGGCCCCGGACGGTCTGATCCGCATCCCGCTGAACGAGGAAAAGTCGGATGGCGTCGGCCAGATCGAGGAATATCTGCGCGAGTACAAGGGCGAAGGCATCCAGCACATCGCCTTCTCCTGCGACAATCTCATCGAGTGCTGGGACAAGCTGAAGGAATGCGGCGTGGAGTTCATGACGCCGCCGCCGGACACCTATTACGACATGCTGGACGAGCGTCTGCCGGGCCATGGCGAACCGGTCGCCGAATTCCAGAAGCGCGGCATCCTGCTCGACGGCACGACTGAGGGCGGCAACCCGCGCCTGCTGCTGCAGATCTTCGGTGAAAAGGCCATCGGCCCGATCTTCTTCGAATTCATCCAGCGCAAGGAAGACGAAGGCTTCGGCGAGGGCAATTTCAAGGCCCTGTTCGAGTCGATCGAGCGCGACCAGATCAAGCGCGGCGTGCTGAAAACGAAGGAAGCGGAAAACGCGTAGGGTTCAGGTACCGCCAGCCCTTCCTCATCCTCCCCCTTGATGGGGGAGGGGGACCGCACGGAACGTGCGGTGGAGGGGGTGGGGGCGAGGTGTCTCCCGGACAAGCACCGGGTTTCACCCCTTCCGACCCAGCGCTGCGCGCTGGCCCACCTTCCCCATCAAGGGGAAGGATGAAAACGTCCCGGGACACGTACCGCAGGTATATGTCCCTCATGAGGAGACAGGCATGACCGTCAATCTCAAGCGCATCCACCACGTTGCCTATCGCTGCAAGGACGCCAAGGAGACCGTCGAGTTCTACCAGCGCGTCATGGGCATGGATTTCAAACTGGCCATCGCCGAGAACGAGGTTCCCTCGACCAAGGCGCCGGACCCCTACATGCACGTCTTCCTGGACGCCGGCATGGGCAATGTCCTGGCCTTTTTCGAACTGCCCAATTCGCCGGAGATGGGCCGCGACAGCAATACGCCGGAATGGGTCCAGCACATCGCCTTCGAGGTGGAGGACATGGACGCTCTCCTGGCCGCCAAGGCGCATATCGAGGCCGAAGGCCTGGACGTGCTCGGCCCGGTCAATCACGGCATCTTCAAGTCGATCTATTTCTTCGACCCGAACGGCCACCGTCTCGAACTGGCGGCCAATACCGGCACCGAGGAACAGATGGCCGAGCTCAAGCGCGTCGCCCGTCCCATGATCGAGGAATGGAGCCAGACCAAGCGCGCGCCCAAGCATGCCGCCTGGCTGCACGAACAGGACTAGGGCTCTCTCCAGCCCTGACCCGAAACGCCCCGGTGCCCTCCCGCCGGGGCGTTTTCGTTTCGGGGATTATTCGAACGGCGCCGCCGCCTTCAGGACATCGACATCCGGGGCGTATTGCATGGCGGCTTCGGCCCGCACCAGCGCCTCGCGGCTCATGGCACGCGCCGGTTCGCCGAACGCCGCCTCATCGACCGCAACGAGAACGCCGAGCGCCCTTTGCAGGCTGATACCGACTTCCACCCGGTCCGCACCGTCACGGGCGACCGGGCGGAAGGCATGGGTGACCAGCATGGCCGGGGCCGGCAGCGCCATGAAGACGCGGTCGGCCGGGTTGTCCGCGAGCGCCTCGAACTGGCTGCACATCCGGGTCAGAAGACGCGTCATGGCCGTGATTGCCGAGAGGGCCGAGCCACTGTCATTGACGGCGTCCGACAGCGCACGCGAGGCGATCTCCGCCAACATGACCAGGCCGAAGGCCGGGTCCTCCTCCAGCGTGCGGCGCGGCGCGGTGATGATCTGTTCCAGCACCGCGTCATCAATCCCGTCGCCGCCCGTGACATGGGCGGCCGGTTCGCCCGGCCCGACATAACTGCCCGGCGGAGACAGGATGTAGATGCGCGCATCGGCCGTCTCGGCGATCGCCTGCAGGGCCGCCACATCGATGGTCTGCACATGTCCGGCCCGGGCCGGGCACAGCGCCCGCGCGCCGTCCGGGATCTCGTCAAGCCGGCTGGCACCGAGATTGGGGCAGCTCTCGGCCCGTCCGAGCGCTTTCTCCGTCGCCGCCTCGATCACCGCGATCGCTTCCTCCACCCCGCCGAAGCCGGACAGCCGGTCGATCCAGCGGATCAGCATCACCACGACATGGACCACAAGCAGAAGGGTCAGCGCGAGCAGGACGACAACCGCCGCCTCGCCATACAGGCCGGAATTGACGCCGATCAGGCCCAGCAGGCTGAACAGAAAGGCGCCGACGAAGGTCGAGATGGCGGTCTGGGCGGTCCGGTCCTGCGTCAGGAGAGGACGCGCGCGGGGCGTTGCCGAATTGGCGGCGGCCTGGAAGGCGGAAAACATCGTTGCCATCGAGAAGATGGCAACGGCCAGCATGCTGGACGCCAGGATATTCAGGGTCGCGGCCAGCGCATCGATCTCGACCAGCGCGACCCAGCTCTCCGGCAGATAACCGCCGATCACCGGCGCCACGCCGACCGCCAGAACGGCCGCCAGGGCATAGATCGCCGGCAGGAACCAGATCGATTGCCAGATGCGGCGAAGATAGAATGTCAGCATGCTCCCCACTCCAGCGTAACGCGGCGGCCCGCGCCGGGTTCCCGCAAGATTGATCAACCCGCCGCTTTCGGCCAGATTCGCCGCCATGTGGCGCACCATCCTCCTCTCGGCCGCAGCGCTCGCGCTGGCGGTCTTTGCCCTGGAATGGCTGGAATACCGGTTCTGGGCGCGCACGATCGGCATCGAGGCCTTCATCGCCATTGTCGGCGCGGCGTGTATCGCCCTGGGGATCTGGCTGGGCGTACGGCTGACACGCCAGGCCCCGCCCGCCCCCTTCGAGCGCAATGAGACGGCACTCTCCACGCTCGGCATCTCGCCGCGCGAGTTCGAGGTGCTTGAGGCCCTGGCCTCCGGACGGGACAACAAGACGATCGCGCGCCGTCTCGGCGTCTCTCCCAACACCGTGAAAACCCACATCGCCCGCCTGTTCGCAAAGCTGGGTGTATCCGGCCGGGTCGAGGCAATCGAGCGCGCCCGCCTGCTCCGCCTTATCCCTGCGCCGGGTGATGCACCGGCACCGGCACCCGGCCCGGAAGGGTGATTTCCCGCAAATCACCCTTCCGGGTGATAGCGCGGCGCGTTGAAACGCGCTCAACTTCAGGGGGATAAACAGGGAGGCGCCGTCCGCGGCGCAGGGACAATGACACGGATAATTCTTGTCTACGGAAGTATTGCCGGCCTGATCGTCGGCATCCTCATGGTCATCGGCTGGATCGCGATGAGTGGCGAACACGGCGCCGGCTCGATGGCGGTGGGCTATCTCACCATGCTGCTGGCCCTGTCTTTCGTTTTCATCGCGATCAAACGCCATCGCGATGTCAATCTGGGTGGCGTGATCCGCTTCTGGCCGGCGCTGGGCATCGGACTCGGCGTGGCGGCCCTCGCCGGTCTGTTCTATGTCGTGAGCTGGGAGATCTATTTCAATGCCACGGGCGGGGCCTTCATGGACGCCTATATCGACGCCCAGATCGCGACCCGCCAGGCTGATGGCGCGACCGAGACCGAACTCGCGGCCTTCGAGGCGGAAATGCGTAGCTTCATGACGCTCTACGCCAATTGGTGGTTCCGCATGCCGATGACCTTCACCGAAATCCTGCCGGTCGGCGTGCTGGTCAGCTTCGTGTCGGCCGCGGTGCTGCGCAATCCGCGTGTGCTGCCGCACCGCGCCTGAAGGCTGCCGGGACAGGCGGGAGGCACCGCTCCCCGCCGGTCCCGGCGCACCTGAGGCATGCTCAGCCCGCCGCCAGGCCTGCCAGAACGCCGTCCAGACGGTCATAGCTGGCACCCGCGCCTTCCCGCATCGGGCTTGCCGCCACGATGTCTCGGGCTTCGGCACTCTCATAGGTGATGGTGATTTCGAAGGTCGTCACACCATCCGCTTCGGTCAATCGCGTGGTGACGATGGCCGAGCCAGGATACCAGCTCATGTCGAACTGCTCCGTGTGCACGATCAGGTCCGGACGCTCGATTTCCAGATAGCGCCCGCCCATCCCCATCTCTTCGCCACGCTCGGCATGGGTCCAGACATAACGATAAAGACCGTCCACCTGCAGGTCGATCTCACAGACCGTCAGGATCCAGCCGTCCGGTCCCAGCAGCCAGCGCTTGACGAGGTGCGGCTCCGTGAGTGCCCGGAAGACCAGCGCGCGCGGCGCATCGAACCGGCGGGTCATGACAAGCTCGCGCTCGCCCTTCGGCGCGACCTCGAGTGTGTGTCGATACATGGGATTTCCTCCAGAAAGTTTGTGATCAGTGGTCGCGGGGGCCGGGCTCGTGGCCGGCCTTCATGTCGTCGAGGAGATCGTCGAGAGCCCGGAAGCGGGCATCCCAGAGCTTGCGGAATTCCTCCAGCCAGTGCGTCGCCTGGGCCAGTGTCTCGGGCTGTATCCGGCAGGGACGCCGCGTCCCGTCACGGCTCCGGGTAATCAGCCCGGCCTTCTCGAGAACCTTGAGATGCTTGGAAATCGCCGGCTGGCTGAGCGTGAAGGGCTCGGAGAGCTCCATCACCGTCGCTTCGCCGCTGGCGAGCCGGGCGAGAATGGCCCGCCGGGTGGGATCGGCCAGAGCCGTAAACGTCGTATCGAGATCCGACATATTTCACCGTTTGGTTATATAGCTTATTGGTGAATATATAGCGGACCCGCATCCGTCAACCCGGTCCGGCCCCGAAATTGCAAACAAAACCTTAACGGCCGCGCGTGTTGCAATTCGGGCCGCGGCGTAGAAGGCTAAGGGGATGACGAAGATGGCGAACGAACAGAACCTCACCGAAGACGAGCACAAGACCATGCGCATCCTGTGGGACCGCGGCGGTGCGTCTGTGGGCGAGCTGTCGGTTGCAACCCGCCGTCCGGCCGGCGAGACCCTCGCCATGCTGCAGCGTCTGCGCCGCAAGGGCGCCGTCGACCGGCACCGCACCGCGCGCGAGATTGTCTACCGTCCCTGCCTCAATCGCGAGACCGCCCGCACCCACGCCCTCGGGCGCCTTCTGACGGCCGATGCGCCGGCGAACGATACCGGGCTGGGCGTGGTCGTGCTGCGCGAGTGCGATGTCGATCCGCAGGACTGGGCCGACCTGCAGGCCGAGATCGCCGAGAAGGCTGCGGCCCGCCGCTAATTTTCAGCAAAAGTGGGAACCGGTTTTGCGGTCCGAAAATGCGGCCACTCAAAAGCCTGAGCCATTTTATCGACCGCAATGGCGATGAAATTGCGCTAGTTCTCGGCCAGGAAGGCCCGCACATCCTCCAGCGTCCGGTCGGGCGCTTCTTCGTGCGGGATGTGGCCGAGATCGTCATAGACGATGAGCTGCGCATCCGGCATCGCCGCTTCGAAACGCGTCGCGTGATCGACCGGCACCATCGCGTCGCGGCCGCCCCAAAGGATCAGCGCCGGCACCGTCACCCGCGCGAGATCCGCTTCGGGGTCCGGCAGGGTGAAGACCTCCAGCCGCTCGACCAGCGCCTCGCCCACGCCCTCGCCCTGCATCAGACCGTGCACACGGCCCGGCAGGTCCGGATCCATGCGAGTGGGATCGCCGAACAGCGCCGCCGTCGCCCCGGCGACAACCGGCTGCGGACCCTGGGTGAGATAGAAGCGCACGCCGACCGGCACATCGACCGGTTCCTCGGTGACGCCATTGATCGAGAAGCCGCCCGGCGCGACGAGCACCAGTTTCTCGACCCGGTCGCCATGATCGGCCGCATAGCGCCAGGCGACCAGACCGCCGAGTGAATTGCCCACCAGCGTCGCACGCTCGATATCCATCGCGTCCATCAGACCGCCCAGGAATTCGACCGTTTGCGGCACCGAATAGCGCGCCTGCGGATCCGGACCGGTCAGTCCGTGCCCCGGCAGGTCCATGCGCACGACGCGGTAGTTGGCGGAGAGCGCGTCCGCCCAGTCATCCCAGCTCTCCAGCGAGAAGGAGAAGCCGTGGATCATCACGATGACCGGTGCATCGTCCGGTCCCTGGACGCGGACCCGCGCCGTGACACCGTCAACATCGACCAGCCGGTCCTGGACATCCCACCAGGGCGAGTCGATCGCCGCTTCGGGAGCCGGTCCGGAGCCGCCGCGTCCGAAGACGAACCAGGCGATGCCGGCGACGAGCGCCAGCAGAAGAAGGATGAGACCAAGCGTGCGCATCATGACGGGAGCTCCGGGAGGGAGAAAGGGAATGGCCGGCACTGCGGATCGCAGCGCCGGCCCAGTCTGGCAGCTTTCGGGCGAGCCGGGGAGGGATCAGCCCGCCCTGGCTGTGCCTAGTAGCGGAACGCGATGGTTCCGGTGATCGTCATCGGGTTGCCGTAGTAGGCGGTCAGCGTGCCCGCCTGGCCCAGCTCCGGTGCGAAGGTCGTGTTGTTGACGAAGTCATAGCCGGCGACGATGTATTCCTCGTCCGTCAGATTGCGGCCATGAATGCCCAGCTGCCAGCGATCGTCGGCGCTGTCCCACACCACAGAGGCGTTGAACAGCGTGTAAGCTTCCTGGTCGAGCGCCTCGAAGGGCACTTCGAACTGGGTCGAGTCACCGCGATGGCTCACCGTGCCCAGCATGGTCAGGTCGCCGCCCGCGAACGGCGTCATGTAGGTCAGCGTGGCGCTGGCCGTCATGTCCGGCGTGTTCTGGATTTCCACGTCATTGGAGATGTCGACACCGAAGGCGTTGATGAACTGGTCGTACTGACCGTCCAGAATGCCGACAGCCCACACCAGATTCAGATTGTCGCCCGGATTGATGAGGTCGTCGGCAATGTCCAGCATGCCTTCATATTCGATGCCCTGGATGGTCGCGGCACCGGCATTGGTCGTCACGCCCGTGAAGGTGTCGTTGATACCGTCATTGTCCGTATCGATACCCACAGAGCCCGGGACCTGGACATCGGTGTAGTCCATGTAGAAGTAGGCCAGCGCGTGGCGATAGCGGCCATTCTCGTACTTCCAGCCGATTTCGTAGCTGTTCACGGTCTCCGGATCGAAGCTCATGAACTCGAAGATTTCCGCTTCGCTGACTGTACCGTTCTGATCGAAGTCCGGCGCGCCTGTTGTCTGGGCCCGCGGGTCGAAACCGCCACCCTTGAAGCCGCGGCTGAAGGTTGCATAGAAATTGTTCTGCGCATCCGGCTGCCAGGCCAGCGAGACCGACGGGCTGAAGTCATCCCAGGAGTTGGTTCCCAGGAAGTCCGACGTGGTCGCGATCGACACACCGGAACCGCCGAAATACTCGGAGAAGCCACCCAGATAGGTGCGGCGCAGGACGCGCGAGGTGCGCTCGTCCTCGGTATAGCGGCCGCCGACCGTCAGGCTCAGCTCGTCGGTGAGGTCATAGGTGAAGTTGGCGAACAGCGACCAGGTCTTGGTGTCCACATCGCCATAGGTCTGGGCGTTGAGGCCGGCCAGCGTCGTATCCAGAAGCACGTCGAACACGGTGTAGGCGCTGGCGTCGAGATAGTAGTAGCCGATCACACCGTTCAGGCGCTCGCTGGAGTAGAGCAGCTGAAGCTCTTCCGAGAACTGCTCGTTCTCGTAGATCGCCGGCACATCGAAATCGCCTTCCGGAAGGCTGTCGAAGTCGATCGGGGTCACCGAGGCATCTTCACGGTTGGACAGAATGTTGCGCACCGTGAAGTGCTCGTTGATCTCCCATTCTGCCGTCAGCGCCAGGCCTTCGGCCTCAACGCTCTGCGCCACGACATCCAGGCCGGCACGCGTATCGAACACATCGTCCAGAACCGGATAGCTCGGCGTATAGCCCGGCGCACTCGGGATCAGGCGGTGGCCGCCGCGCGGGTTGGACTCGTCGCGAACGCGATCATAGGCCAGACGGAAGAACAGGTCGGGCGTCGGCTCCCATTCCGCGCTGATGCGGTGGCCCATTACGTCCTTGTTGTAGTTGTCCTGGCCGGTATAGAGATTGTCGCCGAAACCGTCGCGCTGCAGGTTGGCAAAAGCCCCGCCGACACGGAAGGTGTCGCTCAGCGGCACACTACCGGAAATGATCTGGTCGAACTGGTTGTACGACCCGACATTGACACGCGCATCCAGGGACGGCGCGTCGGGATCGAGACGGCTGGTGACGTATTTGACGGCGCCGCCGACCGTGTTGCGGCCGTACAGCGTACCTTGCGGGCCGCGCAGCACTTCGATCCGCTCGACATCATAGATGTCCAGAACCGCCGATTGCGGACGGTTGAAATAGACGTCATCGACATAGATGCCGACACCGGCCTCGAAGCCGGCGACCGGGTCCTGCTGGCCGATGCCGCGGATGAAGGCGGTCAGCGTCGAATTGGTGCCGCGAGAGACTTCCAGCGTGACGTTCGGCGTGACTTCCGCCACGGCCGTGATGTCGATGGCGCCGGTGCGCTCGAGCTCGGCGCCGGTCAGGGCGGAGACCGAAAGCGGTACGTCCTGCAGCGTTTCCTCGCGGCGGCGGGCGGTGACGGTGATGACGTCGCGGGTCTCGCCCGCGCCGGCACTGTCCTGGGCCAGGACCGGCGCCGAGATCAGCGCGGCCGAGGCGACCGTGCTCGCAAGGAGGACGGCTTTGGTGATCGTTTTCTTCATGACGAGAAACTCCCCTCGATATGTTCTGGGTGGGTGACGCCGGCCTGGACCTGGCTGGCGAATTGCTGGACCGCGTCGGCGAACTCTTCGGGTTGCTCGAGATGCGGTGCGTGCCCGGACTGGGCGAAGGCCTTGCCCTGCGCGTTCGGCAAGGTGTCGACGAGATACCGGCTCGTGGCTGGGCTATAGGCCTGGCTGGCCTCTCCCCAGGTCACGAGAACCGGCAGAGACATGGCGGGCAGGGCCGGACGGAAATCCTGTCCGGCCATGGATTCCCAGAGGGCCGCCATGGCTTCGGCGTCGCACTGGTGCAATTCCACCAGCACGCGCTGAATGAGATCCGGATCGCGGCCGGCGCGATCACGGGAGAAGATGTGGCGCACAAACGCTGCCGCATAGGCCGGCCAGTTCGAGCGCATCGCTTCGAGCGCGCGCTGGCTGCCGGCCGTATCCATGCCGCTGGCCATGCCGAGCGACCAGTCGTCCGTATTGAGGATGCGCGGGCTCATATCCTCGACCACGAGGCCGGCGAGGCGCGCGGAGCCGTGCCGGGCGATCAGGCTCCAGAGCACCTGCGCGCCCATCGACCAGCCCAGCGCGACAACGCCGCCCACATCCAGCGCGTCCAGCAGCACGACGAGATCGTCGGCGAGCGCATTGATATCCGGACAGCCAGGCCCTGCCGGCGTCTGTCCGTGGGCCCGCAGGTCCGGAACGATAACGCGGAAGTCCTGTTTCAGGAGATCGACGATCGGATCGAAAAAGCCGCCGGAGGCTGCCCAGCCGTGCACGAGCAGCAGGACCGGCCCCTGCCCGGTATCCCGGTAGGCCATGTCCGTCCCATCCGGCAGTGCGAGGTGTTTCAGCACCCCGTCACGACCGGCCGGATTATCCGAGCGGATATTCAGCACGGTTTCGACAACTCCTGGATCCTCCCCCGCCCTGGCTTTCATGCCATATTGCGTGGGAAGCAATTTTGTGAAAACTGAATCATATGTCAACTTTGAACACGACCACGACGGCGAAAAAGCCGAAGACGGCGCGCGGCCAGCGCACCCGGGCGAAGCTGCTGGATGCGGCTGAAGGGGCTTTCGGGGAAGGCGGATTCCACACCACATCGATCGGCGACATCACGCGCCGGGCATCGGTGGCTCTGGGCACATTCTACGTCTATTTCGATTCCAAGGACGAGATTTTCCGCGCCCTCGTCGCCCATATGGGCGAGATGGTGCGCGGCTGGATCGCCGAACGCGTGAAGGGTGCAAAGGACCGTTTGGAGGCCGAGCATCTCGGCCTGGTCGCCTATATCGAGTTCGCCCGCGCCCACCCCAATCTCTACCGCATCATCGAGGAGGCCCAGTTCGTCGCGCCGGACGCCTACAAGGCCCACTATGACCGCTTCGCCGAACGCTATTGCCGCAATCTCTCCGAAGCCGCCGAACGCGGCGAGATCCGCGAGGGCGACGAGACGGTGCGCGCCTGGGCGCTGATCGGGATGAGCGTGTTTCTCGGTCTGCGCTATGGCATCTGGGATACGCAAAGCAGTGCCGAGGACGTCGCCCGCAAGGCCGCCGACCTGATCCGCCGGGGTCTGGAAGCGTGAGCGCGGCCGCCGCGACATCGACCGGCACCGTCCGGACAGAGGTGCGCGGCGGCGTCCTGCGGCTCGTGCTCGACCGGCCGCACCGGGGCAATGCTCTCACACCGGACCTGCTCGAAGCATGCCTGCACGCGCTGGACACGGCCGGCGATATCCGCGCTGTCGTGCTGACGGGCGCCGGACGGGCCTTTTCCTCCGGCGGCGATGTCGGCGAATTCCGGGCCCGCGCGGATGATCGCGAGGCCCTGCTGGCCTATTCGGAGCGCGTGGTCGGCACGCTGAACCGGGTGATCCTGCGCCTGCGCGCCATGCCCTGCCCGGTCATCGCCGCGGTCAACGGTCCCGTGACCGGCGGATCGGTGGGGCTGATGCTGGCCGCCGACATGATCCTGATGGACGCGGCCGCTTTCATCCAGCCCTATTATGCCCGCATGGGCTTTGCGCCGGATGGCGGCTGGACGGCGCTGATGCCGGAACGCGTCGGCCGCGCCCGCACGGCCCGCTGGCTCGCCTTCGATGAACGGCTGGATGCCCGTAAGGCGCTGGCCATCGGTCTGGTCGACCGGGTGGTGGAAGCGGGCGGCATGGATGCGGAGATCGACCGGCAGCTCGCCGCACTCGAACCGCTCGATCCCGGCCTTGCCCTGACATCCCGGCGCCTGCTCGACGCGCAGATCGCCGGACCGGATCTGGCCGGACGGCTGGACCAGGAAAAACGCGAATTTCTCGACCGCATTGCCCGCGAGGACACAAGAGCGCGCATGAACGCCTTCCTCGCCGGCGCGAAATAACATGCCCATTCGGGAGGACTGGCATGGACATGCTGACCGATATCACGGCGCGCCGCGCCGCCCTGGCACCTGACGCGACCGCCTTCCACATCGTGGAGACCGGCGAGACGCTGAGCTATGCGGACCTCGACCGGCGCAGCACCTGTGCCGCCAGCCTGCTTGCCGCGGACGGGATCGATGCGGGCGACCGGATCGCCATCCTGTGCCGCAACCGGGTCGAATTCTTCGAGATCCTGTTCGCCTGCGCCAAGCTGGGCGCCATCCTGGTGCCGCTGAACTGGCGCATGCCGGCCAGCGAGCTGGACGGGCTGGTCGCGGACTGCACGCCCAAACTCATCATCACCGGCGCCGAGGACCGCGAGACCGCCGCCGCACTGGCCCGAACGCACAGCCTCGCCAGCCTCGATCTGGAAACCGGTTATGCCGGCCGCCGCGATGCGCTGGAACCCCATGCCGGCCGCCCGGCCTGGCCGGGCAACGAGCCCTGGTATCTGATCTACACGTCCGGCACGACGGGCCGGCCCAAGGGCGTGATCCAGACCTATCGCATGGCCCTGGTGAACGCGATCAATATCGGCCAGGCGATCGGCCTGCGTCCGGGCGATGCGACGCTGAACTTCCTGCCCCTCTTCCACACCGCGGGCATCAATCTTCACACCCTCCCGGTGCTGATAAACGGCGGCAAGGTGCACATCCTGCCCGGCTTCGATCCGGCCGCAACGCTCGCCCTGATCGATGCCGGCGAGCTGGACGTCTTTATCGGCGTGCCGGCGGTCTATCGCGAACTGACCCTGCATCCCGATTTCGAAACCACCGAGCTGACCCGGCTGCGCCACTGGTCCTGCGGCGGGGCGCCCTTGCCGGACGTGCTGGTCGAGACCATGGCCCGCAAGGGGGCGCTGGTGTGCAACGGGTTCGGCATGACCGAGACCGGCCCCACCGCCTTCCTCTCCGACGAGGCCAACGCCCTGCGCAAGATCGGCTCGGTCGGCAAGGCGCAGGTGCTCGTCGAGGCCCGCATTGCAGGACCGGACGGCCGCGCCCTGCCGCCCGGCGAGACCGGCGAGATCCAGTTCTTCGGCCCCGGCCTCACCCCGGGCTACTGGCAGCGGCCGGAGGAAACCGCCGCCCTGTTCACGCCCGATGGCTGGCTGAAGAGCGGCGATCTCGGCCGTTTCGACGATGAGGGCTATTGCTATGTCGCCGGCCGGATCAAGGAGATGTACATTTCCGGCGGCGAGAACGTGTATCCGGCCGAGGTCGAGAACGTGCTTTGCCTTCACCCGGCGGTCCAGGAAGCCGCTGTCGCCGGCGTGCCGGACGAGAAATGGGGCGAAGTCGGCTGTGCCCACATCATCCTGCGCCAGGGCCAGAGCGCCGATGCGAAAGCCCTGTCGGACTGGTGCCGTGAGCGGCTGGCCGGCTACAAGGTGCCGCGCCATTTCCGCTTCACCGACGATCTGCCCCGCACGGCTGCCGGCAAGGTCCAGAAGCATCTCCTGCCCGTGCCCGAGGCGCTGTCATGAGCCGCTCGGCGACACTGGACAAGACCTTCACCCAGGCCGATTTCGACGCCTTCGCCGCCCTCTCCGGCGACGATAATCCGATCCATGTCGACCCGGACTTCTCCGCCCGCACCCGGTTCGGCCGTACCGTCGCACACGGCGCGCTCCTGTGTTCGGTGCTGCGCGGCCTGGTCGAGGAGATCGTGCCCGGCGGGCGGCAGATCCGCCAGTCGACCATGTATCCCGCCCCCTCGCCCGCCGGTGAAGTCCTGCGCTTCACGGCCAAGACCACAGGCGAGACCGGGGACCGGATCACGCTCGCCCTCACCGTGACCCGGCTGGCCGACGGCGAAGTGACCTGCCGCGGCGAAACGGAGGTGGCCCCATGCCGCTGAGCGAAGGCCTGAGCGCCCAGACCACGCGCATTTTCACGCGCGCCGATATCGAGGCCCTGCAGCGTCTCACGGGCGCGCCCGACAGCGGCTCCAGCGTGCCCGAAGCGCTGATAAACGGGATGTTTTCCTATCTCCTGGGTGTCGACCTGCCCGGCCAGGGCACGAATTATCTCAAGCAGGAAACCGAGTTTCTCGCCGATGCGCCGCTGGACGCGCCCGTGACCGCAACCGTCGAGATCACCCGTCTGCGGCCGGACAAGCATCTTGTCGACCTGGCCACCACCTGCCGCACACAGGACGGCCGGCTCGTCGCCCGCGGCCGCGCCCTCGTGCTGGCCCGCGATGTCGCCGGCGCCTTTGCCTGACGCCACAACCTGCGCGCGGGATTGCGCTTTGCGCGGTAGCGTGGAAACTCGCCGCCCATGAACGCCCTGCCCAAACCTGCACCCCGGACCGCGCCGGACACCGATATCGTGATGATCGGCGGCGGCCATAACGGCCTCGTCTGCGCCGCCTACCTGGCGGCCGCCGGCCTGAAAGTCACCGTGCTGGAACGGCGCGACGTGCTGGGCGGCGCCGCGGTCACCGAGGAATTCCATCCCGGTTTCCGCAATTCCGTCGCCGCCTACACCGTCTCCCTGCTCAACCCCAAAGTGATCGCCGATCTCGACCTGCACCGGCACGGCCTCAGGATCGTCGAGCGCAAGGTCGGCAATTTCCTGCCGCTGGAAGACGGCTATCTGCTCGCCGGGCCGGGCCTGACGCATGACGAGGTCGCGAAATTCTCCGCCCGCGACGCGGCCCGCCTTGGCGAGTACGAAGCGCGGCTGGAAACCATCGCCGACACGCTGCGCCAGCTGGTGCTGGAAACCCCGCCCAATCTGCGCGAAGGCAACCTGACCGGCGCCCTGCCCGACCTGTTCAAGGCGCTGGGACTGGGCGGCCGTCTGGGCGGGCTGTCGATGACCGCCAAGCGCGACCTGCTCGACCTCTTCTCCAAATCCGCCGGCGACTGGCTGGACGGCTGGTTCGAGAGCGAGCCGATCAAGGCGCTGTTCGGCTTTGACGGCATTGTCGGCAATTTCGCCAGCCCCTACACGCCCGGCAGCGCCTATGTGCTGCTGCACCATCTGTTCGGCGAGGTGAATGGCAAGAAGGGTGCCTGGGGCCATGCGATCGGCGGCATGGGCGCGATCACCCAGGCCATGGCCGCCTGCTGCCGCGAACGCGGTGTCGTGCTGCGAACCGGCGCTGCCGTGCGTGAAGTGATCGCCGAGAAGGGCCGCGCGCAGGGCGTGGTGCTGGAAAACGGCGAAACGATCCGCGCCCGCGCCGTCGTTTCCAATCTCAACCCGAAACTCCTGTTCGGCGGCACCATGGTCGACGACGCCCAGCTGCCCGCCGATTTCCGCGAGCGTATCGCCCACTATCGCTGCGGCTCGGGCACTTTCCGGATGAATGTCGCGCTGAAGGACCTGCCGCGTTTCACCGCGCGGCCCGAACCGGGCGACCATCTCACCGCCGGCATCATCATCGCGCCCAGCCTGGACTATATGGACCGCGCCTGGAGCGATGCCCGGCGCGAGGGCTGGTCGCGCGAACCGGTGATCGAGATGCTGATCCCCTCGACGCTCGACGACACGCTCGCCCCGCCGGGACAGCATGTCGCCAGCCTGTTCTGCCAGCACGTCGCCCCCGTTCTGCCCGGCGGGCGCGACTGGGATGATTGCCGCGACGCAGTCGCCGATCACATGATCGCCACGGTCGATCGCTGGGCGCCGGGCTTCTCCGATCTCGTCATCGGCCGGCAAGTCCTGTCACCGAAGGATCTGGAGCGCACATTCGGCCTGGTCGGCGGCGACATCTTCCACGGCGCGCTGAGCCTCGACCAGCTCTTCTCCGCCCGCCCCGTGCTGGGCCATGCCGATCATCGCAGCCCGGTGAAAGGCCTCTACCAGTGCGGCTCCGGCACCCATCCCGGCGGCGGCGTCACCGGCGCCCCCGGCCACAACGCCGCGCGGGAGATATTGCGGGATTTCCGGCGGCGGATCTGAGATTTTCTTCCCCACGCCGTGGGGAAGTGGGCCCTCCGTAGCCTTGGCGAAGGAGGGGTCGAAGGGGCGGCGCGAAGCGCCGGAGGACAGCAGAGCCTCGCTCCGCCATTCCGCCGCGTGCCGCGGCGGCCCCTCCCCCGCTTCG
>JAZAHA010000010.1:0-13371 GCA_036231565.1 Pseudomonadota bacterium | reverse complement strand
CACTTTCGCTGAAAATGCAGATTCCTTGGCGGTCGCATTTTCGAACCGCGAAACCGGTTCCCACTTTCGCTGAAAATGCAGATTCCTTGGCGGTCGCATTTTCGAACCGCGAAACCGGTTCCCACTTTCGCTGAAAATGCTCTAGCCAGCAGTGCCCGAAGCTGCCGCCGGTCCTTCCTGCATCTTTTCACCGGGAGCCAGACTTGCCCGGATGGCTTCGCCGAGCTGGATTGCCTCTTCGGCGCGGGCCGAGCCCTTGCGCCAGGCCACGCCGATCTCGCGGCCCGCGACGGGCGGATCGAAGGGCAGGACGGCAAGCCCCATCTGGTCGACCAGGCCCGCATCCACCGCCATGCGCGGCAGCAGCGTGGCGCCCAGGCCGGACTTCACCATCTGCACCAGCGTATGCAGGCTGGTCGCAGCGAAGTCCGACCGTGCCGAGCCCGTCGAGCAGACCGACAGCGCGTGATCGCGCAGGCAGTGCCCGTCTTCCAGCAGCAGGAGAGGTTCGTCGGCCAGGTCTGACGGGGACAGCTTGCCCGCTCCCGCCAGGCGATGGTCCGGCGGGCAGGCAAACAGGAATTCGTCCGACCAGATCGCCTTCGTCTCGATCATCGGCGCCTCATAGGGCAGGGCGACAAGCGCGGCGTCGAGACGCCGCTCGCGCAGCGCTTCAAACAGCCGGTCGGTGAGATCCTCGCGCAGGAAGACTTCCAGCTTGGGATGGAGCGCGCGCAGCGCCGGCAGGACGCGCGGCAGCAGGAAGGGCGCGATGGTGGGGATCACGCCCAGCTTGAACGGCCCGGTCAGCGGCTCGCCGGCGGCCTGGGCCGCGATCACCAGATCCTCGGCCTCGGCCATCACCCGGCGGGCCCGCTCCAGCACCACTTCGCCGGCCGGCGTGAGTGCGGCACCGCGCGCCCCGCGCTCGACCAGCACGGTGCCCAGGATCATCTCCAGCTCCTTGATTGCAGCTGACAAGGTCGGCTGGGTGACGAACACCGCCTCGGCCGCACGGGAGAAACTTCCGTGCTCAGCAAGGGCGATCAGGAATTGCAACTGGCGGAGTGTGGGGAGCTGGGACATGGTATTGATAATAGTTATGGCTCGCCCAGAAACAATCCATTGGATTTGTCTGTTGCGCTGCGTCATACGGCCCCCATCACAAACGCCGGCACAAGCCGGCCGCACTCAATGGAGAGACCTATGCTGGGTATTGGCGACAAGCTTCCCGATTTCGAAGTCACCGGTGTGAAGCCGGGCTTCAACAATCACGAGGAAAACGGCGAATCCGCGTTCGAGGCCGTCACGCAGGACAGCTTCGAAGGCAAGTGGAAGGTCCTCGTTTTCTACCCGAAGGACTTCACCTTCGTGTGCCCGACCGAGATCGTGGCCTTCAACAATCTGGCCGAAGAATTCTCCGACCGTGACGCCGTCGTGCTGACCGGTTCGACCGACAATGAATTCTGCAAGCTGGCCTGGCGCCGCGAGCACCCGGATCTCGACAAGCTCGGTCACTGGCAGTTCGCCGACACGACCGGCTCGCTGGTCGACAGCCTGGGCATCCGCTCCCCGGAAGGCGTGGCCTACCGCTACACCTACATCGTCGACCCGGACGGCGTCATCCAGCACGTCTATGCGACCAACCTGAATGTCGGCCGCAACCCGGAAGACACGCTGCGCGTGCTCGACGCCCTGCAGACGGACGAGCTGTGCCCCTGCAACCGCGCCGTCGGCGGCGACACGCTGGCCGCATAAGCGGCCAAAAAGACCCCCGGCTGATGGCGCCACCCTCGCGCGCCATCGGTTTGCCCCGGTGCCGGCCTCTTCAATAGACCGGCCGGTATCGGGGCACCCTTGTCCTCGACCCCGTAAATTCCAAGCGATTGCGGCCCGTCCGGCCGCGCGTGGTTTCCCCTGAAGGAGAGCCCGATGAGCCTCGATGCGCTGAAAAACGACCTGCCCGACTACGCCAAGGACCTGAAGCTGAACCTGTCCTCGCTGGCGCGCGAAACCGAACTGGACGACCAGAAGAAGTGGGGCACTTTCCTCGCCTCTGCTCACGCCGTCGGCGAACCGAAGACGCTGGCTGCCCTGTCGGCGGCAGCGGAAGAAGTGCTGAGCCCGGAGGCCGTCTCGGCGGCCAAGGCAGCCTCGGCGATCATGGGCATGAACAATGTCTATTACCGCTTCCTGCACCTGTCCAAGAACAAGGAATACGGTTCGCTGCCGGCCAAGCTGCGCATGAATGTCATCGCCAATCCCGGCGTCGACAAGGGCGATTTCGAGCTGTGGTCGCTGGCCGTGTCAGCGATCAATGGTTGCGGCCTGTGCATCGACAGCCACGAAGCCGAACTGCGCAAGCACGGGCTGACCGCGGCCCAGATCCAGACCGCCGTGCGGATCGCCGCAACGGTGAATGCCGTGGCGCACGTCATCGCCGCCGAAAGC
Source organism: Pseudomonadota bacterium (assembly GCA_036231565.1). GTDB lineage: Bacteria > Pseudomonadota > Alphaproteobacteria > Caulobacterales > Maricaulaceae > Maricaulis. The sequence continues at coordinate 10,920 of JAZAHA010000010.1, read as the reverse complement.
TGATTTTTGGCGATATCGTGAAATTCCGGTGCGCCTGAAGACCCCGGCGCACCGGGTTGTTTTCCGGTGAAAATACGCACGCGCAAGGATCAGATTGCGCGTGCGTATAAATTCCGTATAATGAGCGTATGTCCATGATCGACCATACGCTCGATCCGCTACCCAAGCGGGCCCATCGCACCGACACCGGTGAACACGATGGCCGGATGTGGTTCTCCAGGGAGACCATGTCCCGCGCGTCGCACTATGCCGACGTGTCCTGGCTGCGGATTGCCCTGCCGGCGCTCACCTCGCTGGGCTTGGTCGCAGCCGGTGTGCTGACCGCTGCCGGCCTGCCGAGCGCACTCTGCCTGCTGGCCGGTCTGGCCGGTTCGGCCATCACGCTGCCGGCCGCGCTTCTCAAGGCCACCTACGCCCCCCGCTCCCGCTAGAACGCACTGCAGTCGCATTGCGGCAGCAAGATTGACGCTTTTCGCTCACCCACTAGTGTGCGGGGTCTGTTTGCGCGGCGTGGAGACCGCGTTCAGGGGGAGATAGACCATGCGCTGGTGGTTCAAGATCAAACTGTGGCAACGCGTGCTTGCGGCGCTGGTTCTGGGCGTGGCGACCGGCCTCGTCATTTCCGGCACGATGGGCCAGGAGGCGGCCACCGCCTGGATCGAGACCTGGCTGCGCCCGGTCGGCGATCTCTTCATCAACCTGATCCGCATGCTGATCGTGCCGCTGATCTTCACCACCCTCGTGGCCGGTGTGATCGCCATGGGCAAGCCGTCCAAGCTGGGCTCGCTCGGCCTCAAGACGATCGCCGCCTATTTCGTCACCACGATCTTCGCCAACATTATCGGCCTCACCTTCGGCACCATTTTCCGCCCGGGTGTGGGCGTGGACTTTGAAGGCGTCGAACCTGCGCCCGTCTCGACGGAAGCGCCCTCCATCACCGATCGCCTGCTAGAAATCGTGCCGACCAATCCGGTCGCGGCGCTGGCCGATGGCGACGTGCTGGCCATCATCTTCTTCTCGCTGCTGCTGGGCGTCGGCATCATCGCTGTCGGCAAGGCCGGCAAGCCGGTGGCGGACCTGTTCAACTCGGCCTCCGACGTGGTGTTGAAAATCACCCACTATGTGATGGAAGTCGCGCCCTTCGGTGTCTTCGCTCTCGTCACCTATACCGCCGCCAGCCAGGGCATCGAGGCGCTGCAAGCCATCCTGACCCTGATCGTCGCGGTCTATCTGGGCCTGATCGCCCACGCCATCATCACCTATGGCCTGCTGATCCGCGTCGTCCTGAACCTGCCGCTGGTGCGCTTCTTCCGCGGCATGACCGACCCGATCGCGGTGGCCTATTCCACCGCCTCGTCCTCGGCGACCCTGCCGGTCACGATCGCCGCCGCCTCGGACAATCTGAGCGTCAAGAAATCGGTTGCCGGCTCCGTCCTGCCGCTGGGCGCGACGATCAATATGGACGGCACCGCGCTCTATCTGGGCATCCTGGCACTCTTCACCGCCCAGGCCTTCGGTTACGACCTGACCTTCATGAACTACGTCATGATCGCCTTCACGGCGGCCATCGTGTCGATCGGCGCCGCGGGCATTCCCTCGGCTTCGCTCTTCCTGCTGGCCATCGTGCTGGAAACCTTCGGTGTCACGCCCGAGCACACGGCGATCATTGTCGGCTTCATCCTGCCGGTGGACCGGATCATGGACATGGCGCGCACCGCGGTGAACGTGACCGGCGACGCCGCTGTCGCCACGGCCGTGGCCAAGTGGGAAGGCGAGCTGGACGAGGAACGCTTCCGCGACCCGGCTACCATCTAGGCACCGACGCATCCGGCCGGCATGATACGGGCCGGCTGCCGGTGCCCCGGCGGGGCTGGCAGGGAAGCGTCCGATGAAGATTGCTGTTCATGCGTTCGGAACGCGCGGTGACGTGCAGCCCTATATCGCGCTCGGGCTGGAGCTGCAGAGGCGGGGGCATGACGTCACCCTCTCCGTGCCCCGGGATTTCACGGCCTGGGTGGAAGATTTCGGCCTGGCCGCCCGGGCTTTCGATATCGATATGGGGGCCTATCTGCGCGAGGCCGATGCGCTGGGCCTGACGCGCAATCCGCTCAATGCCTTCCGCTATCGCCGCCGCATGGTGGACCCGATGATCGAGGCGACGCTGACGGAAGGCATTGAAGGCGCGCGCGGCGCCGACATGGTCGTCGCCCATCCCAAATGCCTGTTTTCGGCGACAGGCGCCGAAGCTGCCGGCGCCGGCTTTGTGATGACGGCACCCCTGCCGGCCATCGCCCCGACGCACGCCTTCCCCATGCCCGGCACGCTCGCGAAGGATCACGGGCGTTTCTGGAACCGTCTGTCCTGGCGGCCGCTGGACTTTGCCATGGCGCCTTTCCGCAAGCGGGTAAATGCGGCGCGCACCGAACTCGGGCTTCAACCGGTTGGCAGCGCGATCCGGCACGACATCTTCGCCGGCCGGCCCTGCCTGCGCCTGATCGCCAACTCGCCCCTCATCGTGCCCCGGCCTGACGACTGGGATGCCCACACACATCTCACCGGCTACTGGATGCTCGATGATCCCGCGCCGCTGGCCCCGGCGCTGGAGGGCTTTCTCAATTCAGGTCCGCCACCGGTTTATGTCGGTTTCGGATCCATGGTGTCCGGCCACGCGACAGAGCTGGCCGAGGCCGCCATCGACGGTTTGCGGCAAGCGGGGCTGCGCGGCGTGATCGCACGGGGCTGGGCAAATCTGCCTGCCACCGCGAACGACAGCATTCACGTCATCGACAGCGCCCCCCATGCGAAACTCTTCCCGCGTTGCCGGACCATTGTGCACCATGGCGGCGCCGGCACCACGGCCGCCGCGCTGAGCGCCGGACGGCCCAGCCTCATCATTCCCTTCATGGTCGACCAGCCCTGGTGGGGCGAGCGGCTTCGCGAGCAGGGCCTCGGTCCGGCCCCGCTACGTCCTTCACGCTTCACGGCAAACCGCTTTGCGCGCGCACTGAAAAAGATCGAGACCAGCGAAACCTGGCAGGCGCGGTGCAAGCTGATCGGGAAGGAGCTGGCCAAGGAAGACGGCACGGCGCGCGCGGCGGAATTGATCGAATGCGGCGCGGACCAACAGACACACGCCCGGATTGATCGGCGTGACCAAGGGTAGAGTATTGTGCTACGTTCGACTTACCTACTGAATAATAAATTCATTTCAGGGCTTTAAACGTAAATTCGATTTAACGTTTGGCAATTCTATTCGGGGGCGACGTAGGTAGCGGAGCTCTCCATGCTTTCCAGACTCAGTATTGCCGTGAAATTCGGGCTTATCGGTTTTGTGGGTTGTGTCGCACTGGGTGTCGTTCTCGGAACGACGGCCGTGTGGCGCAGTCAGGAAGCCTCCAAACAGGCCGCAGAAACCCGGCTCTATGCCGTCGCGGACGCACGGTCCGACCAGATCTCCGACTATCTGGAATCCATCAATCAGGACATCGCGACCGTCGCGAGCAATCCGAACACGCTGGCAGCGCTCAATGCGTTCGATGCCTCCTGGCGCGCGCTGGGTCAGAACGCCACGGCACACCTGCAACGCGCCTATATCGCCGAAAACCCGCATCCTGTCGGTGAACGCGAAAACCTGGACGCTGCCCGTGACGGCTCCGCCTACAGCGCTGCTCACGCAACATTTCATCCGTGGTTCCGCAGCTTTCTGCGGGCGCGGGGCTATTATGACGTCTTCCTGTTCAACACGGATGGCGACCTCGTCTACTCGGTGTTCAAGGAGGCCGACTTTGCCACCAACCTGATGCGCGGTCCGCACCGTGACACCGACCTCGGGCACATCTATCGCCAGGCGTCGGCGCTGCCGGCCTCGGAAATCGCCTTTATCGACTTCGCACCTTACGCGCCCAGCAACGACGCACCGGCCAGCTTCATCGCGACTCCCGTTTTCGATGATGGCGGCAACCGGGCCGGCGTTCTCGTTTTCCAGATGCCGATCAGCCGGTTGAATGCTGTAGCCGGTGCCCTTACCGGTTTGGGCGAGACCGGCGAGGCCTACATTATCGGCGATGACGGTTTGATGCGCACCGATACGCGCTTCGCCGACGGTTCCACCATTCTGGAGCAACGCGCCGGCGATGCCATCGAGGCCGCCATGGTCACCAACCAGCACAGCGTGATCGAGACCATGGACCACCTCGGCAACCGGGTCTTTGCAGCCGTCGCACCGACCGAGTTTCATGGCGTTCGATGGGCGACTGTCGTGACCATGACACAGGCCGAAGCGCTGGCTGCTTCGCGATCACTGACCATTACCCTCCTCGTGGCCGCCATCGTTCTCACCCTGCTTGTCGGCGCCATCGGTGTCTGGATTGCCATGAAGGCCGCAAAGCCGCTCCAGACCCTCACCGATGTCACCCGCTCCGTGGCCGCCGGCGATCTGCAGATCGAGGTACCCCATCGCGACCGCCAGGACGAGATCGGCGCCCTGGCGGAAACGATCGACCAGTTCAAGCAGAGCCTTGTCGACAAGGCCCGGCTGGAGCGGGAAAGTGCCGACGCCGAAGCAGCCGCGGCCGAGCGCATGAAGGCCGAACGCCTGCGCCTTGCCGAAGAGTTCGAGAACTCGGTCGGGGCCGTCGTGTCCGCACTGGCGAGCGCCGCCTCCCAGCTGTCCCAATCGGCCGAGAGCCTGTCGGCCTCCTCAGAACAGACCAGCAATCAGGCCGTATCTGTTGCCGCATCAGCCGAGCAGGCCACCGCCAATGTGGAAACCGTTGCGACGGCGGCCGAGGAGATGTCGGCCTCCATCGGCGAGATCGGCCGTCAGGCGGTCGAAAGCTCGCAGCGAGCCACCACGGCTGAGGAAGAGGCCAGCGTCACCGTGCGGCGGGTCGAGGCGCTGACCGAAGCGGCCAATCGTATCGGCACCGTGGTGTCGCTGATCCAGGACATTGCCGAGCAGACCAACCTCCTGGCGCTCAACGCGACCATTGAGGCCGCCCGCGCAGGCGAGGCCGGCAAGGGCTTTGCCATCGTCGCCCAGGAAGTGAAACAGCTCGCCGCCCAGACCGCCGGCGCCACCACGGAAATTTCCCAGCAGATCGAGGAAATCCAGAGCGCAACCGGCGTTTCGGCGAAAGCGATCGGTTCGGTGGCCGGGGCGATTGCCGATCTGAACCGGATCGCAGGCTCGATCTCCGATGCCATGGAAGAACAGGCCGCCGCAACGCGCGAGATCGCCAGCAATGTCCAGGAGGCCGCAACCGGAACCCGCGACGTGACGGTCAATATCGCGGGCGTGAACGAGGCTGCCAGCGAGTCCCGCACGGCATCCGTGCAGGTACTGGACGCAGCCAAGGATCTCTCGCGCCAGTCCGAACTGCTGCGCGACCAGGTCGACGGCTTCCTCGCCAACATCCGGGCGGCATAGGAGAGACAGCATGTCGAAAAAAGCGTCTGTGATTGCCGCGGCAGCGCTGCTGGCACTGCCCGGCTTGCCGGCCTTTGCCCAGTCCGTTTCGGGCAATGTCACCCTGAGCAGCGATTATGTGTTCCGCGGCGTGACACAGACGGACGGCGATCCGGCCATCCAGGCCGGTATCGATCTGGACGAGGGTGCCTTTTATGCCGGCGCCTGGGTTTCGAATGTCGATTTCGGCGACGATACCGATTTCGAACTCGACCTCTATGCCGGTTGGGCTCCGCAGTGGCAGGGCACGGCATTCGATCTGGGGGTCATTGTCTACACCTATCCCGGCGCGACCGATGCCGCCGGCGATCAGGACTTCATCGAACTCCATGCGGGCACGGCTCGCAGCTATGGACCGGTGACGGTTGACGCCGGGCTCTACTGGACGCCGGATTTCTACCTCGAAGCCGGGGCTGCACACTATGTCGACGCCGGCGCGAGTTGGGCGTTCTCCGATACCGTCAGCATTGATCTTCGCGCCGGGTATTCGCGTTTCGATGACAATAGCAACGCCAATTATACCGACTACCAGCTGGGTATGACGGCGAGTCATCTGGGACTGGACTGGGACGTGCGCTGGCACGACAGCGAGATCGACGAAGGTCGCCTGGTCCTCTCCGTCGGCCGCAGTTTCGGCGGCTGACCAACCCTTCGACACGCTGCGGCATGGCTGGCTGGCCGGACGATCCGGAGCCGCGACCAAACCGGGTGATCCGATCCACGACGGCGGACGTATCCTCCCTGTTCCTCGCGAGCGGGAGAAGGAGTCCCCCACATGACCCGCCTTTTCCTGCTCGCATTGTCCCTGGTTCTGACGGCCCTGATTGCCCTCGCTGTCAGAACCGGGGATTTTTCTGCCGCCGGCAGCTGGCTGATCTCCCACCCCTGGGGCCTGGTGACGCTGGCCGATCTGTATGCCGGCTTCATCCTGTCCGCGACCGTGATCGGCTGTTTCGAACGGCGCTGGATCCTGCGCATCGTCTGGATCGCGCCGGTTTTCGTGCTGGGTAACGTCTGGACAGCGATCTGGTTCGCCTTGCGTGCACCGGAAGTGTTCCGCCGCCTGGCCGCCTCTTGAAACCGGCCAGCGCCTTCCCCATCTGCCCGCCACCGGCCGGTTCCACGCAATTCGATGCGAATTGTCGAAGTCTTAACGACGCGCTCGATGGAACCGATGCCGGAAAGGTTTCGTTAAACGATTCAGCGCTGGAATCGCCCGTGTAGCGACACGGGAAGCGGCTTTGCCGCCGCAAGTGGAGTGAAGACGATGAGCAAGGCTGACTACGGACTGGGAACGATCGCGAAATCCGGACTGATCTGGCTGACCGCCGGACTGGTCTTCGCGTCCGTTTTCGGCGCCCTTCTGTCGGCCAGCTCTGACCGTCCGACCGTCAGCTTCCGCGAGGCCGCGCCGCAGCCCGTCATGGCGATCCACGAAGCCAAGGCCACCGGCTGATCCGGCAACGGCGCATCCCCCGACAGCGATAAAATCCGCCCCGGTCTCACACCCGGGCCTTTACAGGCGCGACCGGGCTCCCGATATGTGATGTTATCACATTTTGAGGGGAAAACATGTCCGACCGTCAGATCCATCCCGCCTTCGCCGGCGACATGGCCGCCAACTATGACGCCCGCAACGAACCGATGGCGCCGCTGCGCGACGCGCTTCATCTTCTGGCTGGGCGCCTGCTGCTGCAGGACCTGGCGGAGACTGTGGAAATCCTCTGCGTCGGTGCCGGAACCGGCAAGGAAGTGCTGCATCTTGCCAGCCTCGCCCCGGGCTGGCGCTTCACGGCACTCGACCCCTCCGCCGACATGCTTGCGGTCTGCAAGCGCGAGGTCGAGGCCGCCGGCATCGGCGACCGGGTGCGCCTGTTCGAAGGCTATGTCGACGAACTTGATGACGGCATCGCCTACGACGCGGCCACCTCCATCCTCGCTTCCCATTTCATCACCGACCGGACCGAACGTCTGGCCTATTTCACCGGTATCGCCGAACGCCTGCGCTCCGGCGGCATCCTGATCAATGCCGATCTTGCCGGCGACCGGCAGGCCGCGACCTTCGATGCGCTGGAGCATGTCTGGCTGTCCACACTGCGCTCGGCAGGCCTGGACGATAACAGCGTCGCCGCCTACCGCACCAATCTGGACAAATCCGTCGGCCTCCTGCCGCCGCCGGAGCTGGCCGCACTCATCGCCTCAGCGGGATTTTCGGAGCCCGCGCAATTCTACCAGGGCGGCCTGATCCACGGGCATACGGCCCGGCGCCTCTGAGGCAGGCTTGACTCGGCAGGCCCTGCCGCGTATTGCCCCGCCTTCATCACGCAAGCTCACACGCTTGTCTTACCGGCACATCCGTCCCAACTGACGGGGGAGGCCGGCGAGAACCCCGCTCGGCGAAGTCTTCGCTCAGCGGGGCTGCGGCGCTTTGCGCGTGCGGCTGGTCGCACGTTCGGGCCGCGGCCTTGCAGGATGAAACGGCATTGAGGACGAACGCATGTTCGACGCACTGACAGAACGACTTGGCGGCGTATTCGACAAGCTCACCGGCCGCGGTGTGCTGTCGGAGAAGGACGTCGATGCAGCGCTGCGCGAGATCCGCGTCGCCCTGCTGGAAGCCGATGTCGCCTTGCCGGTGGTCAAGGACGTCGTTGCGAAAATCCGCGAGCGCGCCGTCGGCGAAGACGTGATCCGCGCCGTCGCGCCGGGCCAGCAGGTCGTCAAGATCGTCCATGACGCCCTGGTCGACCTTCTGGGCGGCGAAGGCGAACAGCCCGGCCTGATGGTCGAGGGCGAGCCGCCGGTCGCCATCCTGATGGCGGGTCTGCAGGGTTCGGGCAAGACCACCACGTCTGCCAAGCTCGCCAAGCGCTTGCAGGACGTCCACAAGAAGAAGGTCCTGCTCGCCTCGCTCGACACGCGCCGCCCGGCGGCCATGGAACAGCTGCAGCAGCTGGCCGGACAGGTCGGCGTCGGCTTCCTGCCGATCATGGCAAACCAGCGCGCCGTCGACATCGCCAAGCGGGCGATGAATGCCGGCAAGCTGCAGGGCTATGACGTCGTCATTCTCGATACCGCCGGCCGCACCTCGATCGACGAGGACATGATGGCCGAGGCGAAATCGATCGCCGACGTCACCCGCCCGCGCGAAACCCTGCTGGTCGCCGATGCGCTGACCGGCCAGGACGCGGTGGAGACCGCGAGACGCTTCCACGAACGCCTGCCGCTGACCGGCCTGGTACTGACCCGGATGGATGGTGACGGCCGCGGCGGTGCGGCGCTCTCCATGCGCCATGTCACGGGCCTGCCGATCAAATTCCTCGGCGTCTCGGAAAAGCCGGACGGTCTGGACGCGTTCGACGCGAAACGCCTGGCCGGCCGTATTCTGGGCCGCGGCGATATCGTCTCGCTGGTCGAGAAGGCCGCCCAGGAGGTCGATCAGGACAAGGCCGAACGCCTCGCCAAAAAGATGGCCAAAGGCAAGTTCGACCTCGACGATCTGCGCGAACAGTTCGGCCAGCTGAAGAAGATGGGCGGTCTGGGCGGCATCATGGGCATGCTGCCGGGCATGAACAAGGCCGCGAAATCGCAGATGGCCGCCGCCGGCATGGACGACAAGATGCTCTCCCGCCAGGAGGCGATCATCCTGTCGATGACGCCGCAGGAGCGGGCCAAGCCGGAAATCCTCAAGGCTTCGCGCAAGAAGCGCATCGCCGCCGGTTCCGGCGTCACCGTCGCCGACGTCAACAAGCTCATCAAGATGCACCGCCAGATGGCCGACATGATGAAGAAGGTCGGCAAGAAGGGGCGCGGCGGTCTCGCCGGCATGATGGGCGGAATGCCCGGTGGCATGGGTGGAATGCCGGGCGGCATGAACCCGGCCGATATGGGCCAGGCGACCCAGGACCTGCTGGGCGGCAAGGCCCCTGCAGGCGCGCAATTGCCGGGCCTTGGCGGCACCGGCTCGAAGAATTCAGGCTCGTCACTGCCCGGACTGGGTGGCGGCGGCCCCCTGGGACCGGACGGCCTGCCGCTCGGCCTCCCGAAGAAGTAATCCCCGTTTCAAAGCTTTAGACCCGAAGGAAATCGAACAATGGCTCTGAAAATCCGTCTCGCCCGTGGTGGCGCCAAGAAGCGTCCCTACTACCGCATCGTCGTTGCCGACAGCCGCGCCCCGCGCGATGGCCGTTTCATCGAGAAGATCGGCTCCTACAATCCGATGCTGCCCAAGGATGGCGAGCGCGTGAAGATCGACATGGAAAAGGCCAAGGCCTGGCTCGCCAAGGGCGCCAAGCCGACCGACCGCGTCGGCCGCTTCCTGAACCAGCTCGAGGCCGAGGCCTGGGCCTGGGAACACGGCAATAACCCGAAGAAGGGCGAGCCGGGCGAGAAGGCCAAGGAGCGCGAAGCCGAGCGCCTCGAGAAGGAAGAAGCCAAGAAGGCTGCCGAAGCGGAAGCCAAGGCGGCTGCCGAAGCCCCGGCTGAAGAGCCGGCTGCTGAAGAAGCCCCGGCCGAAGAGGCTGCTGCCGAAGAAGAAAAGTCCGAATAGGACTGACCGGCCCGCCGACGCCCCCTCCTCCCCCTTGATGGGGGAGGGGGACCACGGCACAGCCGTGGTGGAGGGGGTGGGAGCGAGGGGTTGGCGAGTTTGCCTGCACCGGGATTCACCCCTTCCGACCCGCGGCGCCGCCGCGGCCCACCTTCCCCATCAAGGGGAAGGATGGTTTGAGCCGGACCCGAAACCATGACCCAGACCGCCGACGATCTTGTCTTCATCGCCGCCATTGCCGGTGCGCATGGTGTGAAGGGCGAATGCAAGGTGAAGAGTTTTGCCGGCGAGCCGGACGCCGCCTTTTCCTACGGTGCGTTCCGCGATGCCGATGGTGCGGTCCTTTTGACGCCGAAGAGCTGGCGCCCGGTGAAGGACGGTTTCATCGTCCGCTTTGCCGAAAGTCTGACCCGCGACCAGGCCCAGGCCCTCAAGGGCACCCGGCTTCACATCCCCCGCACGGCCCTGCCCGCGCTGGAGGATGACGAATTCTATCATGCCGACCTGATCGGCCTGAAGGTGCAGGCGCTGGACGGCAGTGGCATGGGCACGCTGCGGGCGATCCATGATTTCGGCTCGGGCGACCTCTTGGAAATCACCGGCACGCCGGGCCGCAACGGCGCCTGGATGCTGCCCTTCACCCGCGACTTCGTGCCCCACGTCTCGATCGGCAACGGCGTGATCACCATCGACCCGCCCGAAGAGGTCGGCTCGAAGGCCGAAGAAGAGGCGGGGGAATAGCGGGCGCCGCTTCCCGTCTTCTTCGCTTATCTCTTTTCACTTTCCCCGGCCTTGTGCCGGCAACTGTGTTTATGGTGCGTATGGCTTTTGGTCTCTGAGCATAGCGTTGAGGGTGACGAGGAGTTTTCGGGCGACGGCGATGAGGGCGAGTTTCTTGGGTTTT
>JAZAHA010000009.1:0-9148 GCA_036231565.1 Pseudomonadota bacterium | reverse complement strand
GGGGGGGGGGGGGCCCCCGGCGGGGGGGGGGGGGGCCCGCCGCGGTCGCGGCGTAATGGCGGAGCCACGCTTTAAAATCCTGCGCGGCCGGGGCCCGCGACCCCTTCGACCCGATGCTGTGCATCGGCCCACTTCCCCACTCGCGTGGGGAAGAAACGCAGCCGGGCAGCAGTCTCCCGCACTGGCGCCGCGCGGCCGCGCGCCCGATGTCATGGCGCGATGAGACCTCTTCCCGGCGATACCGAAGACGAAGCGAAATCCGCGCCCCGGGGCTCGCTGGGCAAGACCATGGTGCGCCTGTTCGCGCTGCTGGCCTCGCCGGACATGGCGAAATGGCGCTTCCGCATGGGCGTGGCGCTGGCGCTGACCGTTGTGGCGAAACTGTTCGCGGTCGCGGCGCCGGTCTTTTTCGGTGACGGCATCAACCTGATTTCCGCCCGGGTGGGCGAAGGCAGTGCCGCTGCGGGCGGGAACACCGATGCGGCGACAGGCCTGCTGTCCGGCCTGGCCGGAACGTTCGGTCTGGCCTTCTTCGCCTATGCCGCGGCGCGCTTCATGTCGGTGGGGGCACCGCAATTGCGCGACGCGCTGTTTGCGCCGGTCAGCCAGGACGCCCAGCGCCTGACAGCCGTGAACGCCTTTGCCCACGTGCAGACCCTGTCGATCGGCTATCACCAGACCAAGCGCACCGGCGCGCTCAACCGCATCATCGAGCGTGGTGCGCGGGCCGTCGACTTCCTGATGCGCTTCCTCATTTTCAACATCGCGCCGACCCTGCTGGAGCTGGGTCTGGCGGCGATCTTTCTGAGTGTGAATTACGGCTGGGAATTCGCCGCCATCGCCGTGGTGACGGTTGCGGTCTACATGGTGCTGACCTGGTCGGTGACGGAGTGGCGGGTGCGCATCCGCCGCCAGATGAACGAGGCCGACAATGAGGCCTCGGCCCGCGCCGTTGACAGCCTGATCAATTTCGAGACGGTGAAGGCCTTTGCCGCCGAGCGGCGCGAATCCGACGCGTTCGACGATGCGATGACGCGCTATGCCCATGCTGCGGCACGGTCGCAATCCTCGCTCGCCCTGCTCAACGGAGCCCAGGCCTTCGTGATGAATGGCGGGCTCCTGGCGATGGCGCTGATGGCCGGCTGGAAGGCCTGGAATGGCGTCCTGCAGCCGGGCGATATCGCCGCTGTCACCATGATGCTGATGAATATGTACCAGCCGCTCAACATCCTCGGCTGGGCCTATCGCGAGATCAAGCAGGGCGCGATCGACATGGAGCGGGTGTTCGACACGCTGGCGCTCCGTCCGGAGGTCGCAGATGCACCGGATGCGCAGGATCTGCGCCTCACAGGCGGGGCCGTGCGGTTGTGCGATGTGACCTTCACCCATGATGGACGCTCGCGCTCGGTCAATGGTGTCGCGCTGGACGTTCCGGCCGGCGGCTTTGTGGGCATCTGCGGACCGTCCGGCGCCGGCAAGTCCACCGTGCTGCGCCTCCTGTTCCGCTTCTACGATCCCGACAGCGGCCGGGTGGAGATTGACGGCCAGGACATCGCCCATGTCACCCAGGAGAGCCTGCGCGAAGCGCTGGGCCTGGTGCCGCAGGACGTGGTCCTGTTCAACGACACGCTGCGCTCCAACATCGTCTATGGCCGCCCGGATGCGTCGGAGGAGGAGATCTGGCAGGTGCTGGAGCGCGCCCATCTGGCCGCTTTCGTGCGCGGCCTGCCGGATGGTCTGGATACCCGGGTCGGCGAGCGCGGACTGAAACTTTCCGGCGGCGAGAAACAGCGCGTCGGCGTGGCGCGGGCGATCCTGAAGAATCCGGCCATCCTGGTGCTCGACGAGGCGACATCGGCGCTGGACAGCCAGACCGAAAAAGAGGTCCAGGCGGCGCTGGCCGACGCTGCGCGCGGGCGGACCACGATTGCCGTCGCACACCGCCTGTCGACGATTGCCGGGGCTGACCGGATCTTCGTGCTCGACGACGGCCGGGTCGCGGAAAGCGGCACCCATGACGAACTGCTCGCCCGCGACGGCCTCTACGCCGCCATGTGGCGCCGCCAGAGCGAGGCCGGCGAGGGCAGTGTCGTGCCGTTTCCGGTGAACACTGAAGAGACGGCTGCGAATTAGTTCTGCTTTTTGAGTGGTCGCATTTTCGAATCGCAAAACCGGTTTCCACTTTTGCTGAAAATGCTCTAGCGGCGCTCCAGCCCCTTCTGCAGCACCGCATAGATGTGCGGATCGTCGCACTGGGCGACGTTGAAGCGCAGGAAGGAGCGGGCCGTCTGTGACGGGCTGAATGTGTTGCCGGGGGCGAGAACCACCTGATGCTTCAGGGCGAAACGGGCAAGGTCGGCCGCGTCCGTGTCGCCGGGCAGGCGGCACCACAGGAACATGCCCGCCGCCGGTCTTACCCAGGGATCGATGCCGATCCGCGCGAGCCGGTCGGCAGTGCGGGCCATGGCCTGGGCCAGGCGCGTGCGCACGCCTTCGACATGCTTGCGATAGGCGGCGCTGCGCAGGAGGTGGAGGACGATTTCCGACGTCATCCGCCCGCCGCCGAATGTGGTGGAGATGCGCAGATCGACCAGCGCCTCGACCCAGTCCGGCCGCGCCGCGATGAAGCCGCAGCGGCCGGCGGCGGTGAGCGTCTTGGAGAAACTGCCCAGATGGATGACGTTTTCCAGCCCGTCATAGGTCGCCAGGCGCGGACCGGGATTCACTTCCAGATCGGCATAGACATCGTCTTCCAGAATGGTCAGTCCGGCGCGTTCGGCCAGTTTGAGCACCTGGTGCACGACGGTCGGTGACAGGGTCACGCCGGTCGGATTGTGCAGGCCGGAATTGGTGATGTAGAGGCGCGGCTTCTCGCGCTCGAGGATTTCGGCGAACGCTTTCACATCCGGGCCGGCGGGCGTGTAGGGCACGCCGACAATCTTCACCCGGTGCGAGCGCAACAGGGTCTGGAAGTTGAAATAGCTCGGATCGTCCAGCAGCACGGTATCGCCAGGCTCGACCAGGAAACGGCAGACGAGATCGATCGCCTGGGTGCCGGAATCGGTCAGCACGACATGGTCCGGCGAGGTTTCGATCCCGCGCTCGGCCAGGCGCCGGGCCACGATCTGGCGCAGGGCGGGCAGGCCGCGCGGTGAGCCGTATTCGACCAGCGTGCTGGTATCGGCCCGCGCCAGCGATCGCAGCGCCCGGCGGATATCTTCGTGCGGCATCCAGCTGTCCGGCAGCCAGCCGCAGCCGGGCATGCGCACCTCCGGGCCGGCTTCCAGCGCCTGGCGGGAAATCCAGAACGGGTCGACCTCGCGGTCCAGCCTGGGACCGAGGTCGGCAACGGCGAGCGGGGCCAGCGGAGCCGCGACATAGAAGCCGGAACCGGGCCGCGACTGGATCGTGCCTTCTGCGGCGAGCCTGTCATAGGCGGTCACGACAGTGGATTTGGACACGCCCAGCGTTTCCGCCAGGGCGCGGATCGAGGGCAGGCGGGCGCCGGGCGTCAGGCTGCGCGAAGCGATCCGGCTTTCGATCGTCGTCATGACCTTGCCGACGAGGGAGGTGTCTGCGGCGTGGGAGAGGGGGCTGCCATCGGCCATCTGTATTGCTCTTTGTACCAGTACGGTTTTGCCGAATTGTATCGGAGTGTCTCTCGCCTTTCCAGTCCGCCGCCGCTCTCATAGCGCGGTGACAGACAGGAGAGCGTCATGAGTGGTGCGTATCGGGGCTGGGCCAGCGGATTTGCCGGAATGCTGATCTTCAGCGGATCCATGCCGGCGACACGGATCGCGGTATCGGGCTTCGATCCGGTCTTCCTGACCGCCATGCGCGGCAGTATTGCGGGCGTACTGGGCCTGGTGCTGCTCGTGGCGCTGCGCGAGCGGCGGCCGGCGCGGGGCGATCTCCTGCCGCTGGCCGCGACGGCGGCGGGCGTGGTGATCGGCTTTCCGCTGCTCTCGGCTCTGGCGCTGGAACGGGTGGATGCGGCCCGCTCGCTGGTCTTTCTCGGCCTTCTGCCGCTGATCACGGCGATCTTCGGCTTTCTGCGGGGCGGTGAGCGTCCGCATCCGGTTTTCTGGATCTTCTCCGGCCTCGGCGCGGCGCTGGTGGCCGGCTTTGCCCTCGGCCGCGGCGGCAGTTCCGACCTGATCGCCGACGGCATGATGATGGCGGGACTGTTCCTGTGTGGCATGGCCTATGCCGAGGGCGCGCGCCTGTCGCGGCATCTGGGCGGTTGGCAGGTGATTTCCTGGGCGCTGGTGCTGGCCCTGCCGGCCATGCTCGCCCTCTCGGTGGTCACCGCGCCGGCCAGTTTTGACGGCATCGCCCTGCCGGTCTGGCTGAGCGTGGGTTATGTGTCGGTCTTCTCCATGCTGATCGGCTTCATCTTCTGGTATCGCGGCCTGGCCCAGGGCGGCATTGCAGCGGTGAGCCAGCTGCAATTGCTGATGCCCTTCTTCGGTCTCCTGCTGGCGGCCCTGCTGCTGCACGAACACGTCAGCGGTGCGATGATCGCCACAGCGGCCGGGATCGTGCTGTGCGTCGCCGGGGCGAAGCATTTCTCCCGTCCGGGCTCGCGCAGCGCCGCTGCGTTCACACGCCTGCGGCGCCGTGCATAATCGGACCCCGGAGCAGAATCTCGAGCGGTCGCGTGATCAGGTGAGCCGGTGTCCCCTTCACCTGATCCCGCTTCAAACGGTCCCACGGAGTCGCCATGGCCAGTGCCCCGCAAACCATGCCTGACGGGCGTTCCGCCATCGGCCTTATCGGTCTGGGGGCGTTCGGACGCCTGGCCGCGCAGCATCTGGTGCCCCATGCCGATCTGACCGGCCACGACCCCCATGCTTCCATGCCGGACGGTGTGCGGGCCGGGACGCTGGCCGAGGCGGCCGCGCGGCCGGTCGTCATCCTGGCTGTGCCGGTGCAGGCGCTGGGCGATGCCGCGGCCGCCATTGCGCCGCATATCCGGCCGGGCGCGCTGGTGATCGATGTGGCCTCGGTGAAGCTGGAGCCGATGCGTATCCTGCGCGAGACCCTGCCGGCGGGCACGCGCATCCTGGGCACCCACCCGCTCTTCGGGCCGCAGAGTGCGGCGCAGGGCGTGGCGGGCCAGTCGATCGTGCTGTGCCCGGAACCGGGCACGGACCCGGACTGTGTTGCCAGCTTCCTGCGCGAACGCCTGGCGCTGGACGTGCACCTCTCCGACGCCGATACGCACGACCGCACCATGGCCAGCGTGCAGGCGCTGACCCACCTCGTCTCCAAGGTGATCACCGATCTCGACCTGCCGCCCGCGCCCTATACAACGCGCTCCTTCGAGCTTCTGGCGGAGGCGGCGCGGCTGGTCTCGCAGGACAGTGACGCGCTGTTCCGGGCCATCGAGCGGCACAATCCGCATGCGGCCGGTCTGCGCCGGCGCTTCTTCGAGGCGGCCCGGGCGCTGGACAAGCGTCTGGCCGAATAGCACCGGCTTAAGCGCTTGCTCACTTCCGGGGGGCATTCTGGTCATCAGCAACCGGACGGCAGCGTCCGGAACACGTACGCGGACCGGAGGGGAGGGCCATGGCACGCGGCGACATCCGTCCGGTTATGCCGGACGATATTCCGGCGATCACCCGCATCGTGCGCGATTGCGGCTTTCCCGAACGCTCGGAGGCGGGCTGGCACTGGGTGTTGTTCGAAAACCCGGACCAGGACGGTATCCCGTCCGGCTGGGTGTGCGAGCGCGACGGTGCTGTGGTGGGCCTGATCGGCAATTTCGTCTCGCGCTACCGGATCGGCGAGCGCACGCTGCGCGCTGCCATCGGCCACACATTGGTGACCGACCTTTCTGCCGGGCGCCAGGCCGGGATCACCCTGGCGCGTCACGGCCTGCGCCAGACCGGGGTCGACGTCTATTCCACCCTCAACAATAACGGCCTGTCGGCCCGCATCCTGCCGCGGATCGGCGCTGCGCCCTGGCTGGGCGAGGCGGGGCGGGTGTGGCTGGAATGGCCGACCGCGCCGCTGCGCATCGCGCTGACGCGTCTGCAGAAGGCGCTGCACCGGCTGCCGCCGGATCGCGAGCGCTTCAGCCGGGTGTTCGAGCTGGGCCTGGATGCCGCCGACCGGCCGGCACCGCGTGTGACGGTAGAGCCGCTGGCGCGGGCCGACGATGTCGATCTCGCCCGCCTGACCGAACGGCTGGCCGCTTCGGGCGAGGCCGTGCGGGTTTTCGACCGTGAGCGCCTGGACTATCGCCGCCGCGACCCCGACCGGGCCGGCGGGTTTGACTATCTCCTCGCGCGCATCGATGGCGTGCCCGCGCTGCTCGCCGGCGCGCTGCTGACCAAGCCCTCGGCCGACGGGCTCGAGCATGTCGAGATTGTCGACTGGCTGGGCGTGGACGATGAGGACGGTATCACCGCCCAGATCGCGGTCCTGCGCCATATCCTGGCATGTGCGCGGCGGGCCGGTGTCGCCAAGGTGCGGCTGCATTTCCCCCGCGCGGTTCCCGAGGCCGTCACACGGGCCGGCGGCTGGTGCCTGGCGCGCCGGCTCGACTATGACCCCTGCCATGTCCAGTTCCGCGACGACGCCATGCGCCAGGCCTGGACGCCGCGCCCCGGCGATGCCGACTATTTCTTCGCCTACCGGACGCCGCCGGGGCTGATGCGGTAGAGACGGCTCGGTCCTCGCCCTTGATGGGCGAGGGGGACCGCGCCGAAGGCGGGGTGGAGTGGGTGACTTTGGGAGATCGAAAACGCTGCGCGTTTCACCCCTTCCGTCCGGCTGTGCCGGACACCTTCCCCGTCAAGGGGAAGGACGGGCACAGACCTTCAACCTACCCCGCCGGGAAGAAGCGCCGCATTGCGCTGAGTGTGCCGCGGGTGCGGCCGCGCAGGCTGGTTTCCGCAGCGCAGATCTGGTCGAGCCGGCGGCGGGTGCGTCCGATCAGGCGGGCCAGCATGCCCGGGCCGGCATGTTCCAGACGGTGCAGCGTGCGGTGCACGGGCCGGAAGGCCGTACGGCGGCTTTCCGCGAACAGGGTTGCGGACACGCCAGTGCGTTCGCCATTGGCAAAATAATCCTTGTAGCCATGCTCGGCCGTGCCGGCATCGTATTCCTCGACGCCGCGTGCGGCGATCTCGGGCAGGAGATGCATCACCAGAAGATGGCCGGGCGAATAGGCGGCAAAGCGTGGCTCATACCCCGCCAGCCAGCCATGCATGACGGGGCCGGAGCGCAGGTTGAACTCGGCCGCGACGAAGTCGCCGCCCGCTTCCAGCACGAAGAGTTCGGCGCCGAAATCACTGCCGGTGCGTGGCCGGTGCAGGCTTTCCAGCAGCGCCCGTACCCAGGCCGGCGACAGCACGTCGTGCAGGCCCGAGCGCACCAGCTGGGCGCGCTTGAGGTCGAGCAGCCGGTCCAGCGCCTCGCTGTCCGGTCCGGCACGGGTCAGGGTGACCCGGCCATGATCGGCGGCGAGCTTGCGGCAGAGGCGGCGCAGTTTCTTGAAATGGCGCGGGTGACGGCGGGTGAGCCCGTCGAGCGTGGCCTGCCCCCCGCCGGTCAGGTCGGTGACCAGCGAACGGGTTGTTTCCTCATGCAGGGCCGGACCGCCGGGGCGGCAGATCATGTTCGGGCCCGTGTGACCGGCCAGGCCCAGCGCGTCGATCAGGCGCGCCGGGGTCAGCGTGCTGCCCGGCGCGATCAGGGGGCCGTTCCAGTCGGCAAAGGGCGCACCGGCAGGGCGCGTCCAGCCATCGCGCGCCACATGCAGCGGCCAGGCGGCGACCGGCGTCACGCCCTCGAAGGCGAGGCCGATGAACGTGTCGGGGCGGACCTGCGCCACGGCGCGGGTAAAAGCAGGGTCGAGGAAGGGGCTTTCACAGCCGGGGCAGGCGGCGCGCAGGCGGGCAAGGGACTGCCAGTCCTTCTCGCGCAGTGCGGCGGCCTCGACCAGCTGGAATGTCTCGCGCATCGCTCACCCTCCTGTGCCGGTGCGGGAAGTCTCCGTGCGGCAAGGAAATCTCATGCGAGTTTCATGCCGGGAGAATCGACCCTGCGGGCGGAAGCGGGTGTGCAGAATCGGAACGCGAGGCGCGTTCGTCAAACCGGTCTGTGGCGGGGGATTTCGCTTTCAGGAGAAGAATGGCTCCCCGGGACGGGCTCGAACCGCCGACCCGGTGATTAACAGTCACCTGCTCTACCAACTGAGCTACCGGGGAATACCGTTCTCTCAAGCGAGGACCGGCTTTTATCAGAGCTTTTGTTCCGGGCGCAAGCACCCTGCTGCTCAAGACCTGCCGGTTTCCTGCAAAAAAAAATCGGGAGCCGCGAAGGCTCCCGAAAAGGCATTGGGTGGATGGTGGGGTGTCTTCACGGGAAGACGCGTACAGAATTGGTTGAGAACCCTTAAGGTGGAGTTAACGGGGTCGGGAAAATTGGGAAAATGGTTCACCGTCCTTGCCGGTTTCCTAATCGATTCATGGAAATGAGCGGCTTTTCGAAGATTTTTCGTTAGCCATGTTTTTTTGCGGTTTCCGGTTCCAGGCCTGGCCGTGCTAGTGATTCGGACTGCCGATACGCGAGTTCGACACGGCAGTTCGACACGGGGAGGTGACGATGCGCGAACACACGACATTCAGCTCTTTCTGGCCCTATTACCTGCGCGAGCACGCCCGTCCGGCGACGCGCAACTGGCATTATGTCGGGTCCACCCTCGCCATCCTGGTGCTGGTCGCGGCGCTGGCGACGCAGACCTGGTGGGGCCTGCTGGCCGTTCCGGTGGCGGGGTATTTCTTCGCCTGGGTGAGCCACGCCTTTGTCGAGCGCAACAAGCCGGCGACCTTCACCTATCCGCTCTGGTCGCTGATCAGCGACTACCGCATGTTCGGTCTCTTCCTGACGGGCCGCCTCGATGGCGAGCTGGAAAAGGCGGGCGTGCGTGCGGACGGTACGGTGGAAGCGGAACACGCCTGACCCCGGAATGAATCCGGGGAAAGCGCCACTCTCTTTCTTCCCCACCGTGTGGGGAAGTGGGCCCTCCGTAGCCTTGGCGAAGGAGGGGTCGAAGGGGCCGGCGCGTGAGCGCCGGGAGGCAGTGGAGCGTGTCTCAAGCATAACGCCGCTGGCGCGGCGCCCCTCCGTCTCGCCG
>JAZAHA010000008.1:0-16935 GCA_036231565.1 Pseudomonadota bacterium | reverse complement strand
GCTTTTTGCCGGTGTCCCCGCAGATGGCCACGCCGGAGCCTGATGCTGTCACCCACCAGGCGCGGACGAGCTCCGCACGCTCCCGGGCATAAGTGACTGAGCTCATGCCTCCCATCCCGGAAACCGTCTGCGATGGTAAGGGCAAATGAGAGACCGGGGATAAGTTTCCGATATCCACCCCACGCACCGTCATCCTGACGAAAGTCAGGATCCAGATCGTAAAGGGAGATTTTTGCCAGGCGGGCTCAATCTGATCTGTGACGATGTGCGGGATAAGTGCGCGTTCGCAACCACCGCACCCTATGAACTGGGCCCTGACTTTCGTCAGGGTGACGGCGTTTGTTGGGGCGGTGGCGCTCTTTTCGCCGCCCTCATTTCTCCCGGCGCTCCGCCCGCGAAGGCGGGTGGCCGGGAGAAGCGAGGTGGTGTTCAGGGGAGAGCGTCTCACCCCATGGCAAAACGCGCAGAAACGCACTAGATAGAGGGCGTAATGGCTGACGAACTCTACTCCAATGCCGTCCTGCGGCTGGCGGCGGATATTCCGCGCATCGGGCGTCTTGAACGTCCGCAGGCGTCGGTGCGCAAGGTTTCGCGCCTGTGCGGTTCGGAAGTCGAGATCGATATTGTCATGCGTGGCAACCGCGTTGCCGACCTCGCCCTGCGGGTGAAGGCCTGTGCGCTGGGCCAGGCCTCGGCCTCGGTGCTGGCGCGCCAGGTTGTCGGCGCTTCCCTGAAAGAGCTGGAGGTCGCGCGAGACAGCCTGCTGGCCATGCTGAAACAGGGCCGTCCGGCGCCGCGCGGACGCTTTGGCGAACTCGCTGTGCTGGAAGGCGCGCGCGCCTATCCCGCGCGTCACCAGTCGGTGATGCTGGCTTTCGAGGCCGTGACCGAGGCTGCCCGCCAGGCGGCGACGGCGCAGACTCCGACCTCGCTCACTGGATAGGGCTGTCCGGCCCCGCTTTGCCGGCGGGACGAGCCCGGGCAGTCCGAAAAGGCTTCCACACTTCACCCACAGGCTTTACTGCGGCCCGCGGTGCGCGCTTGATGTCCATGGTGGACAGCGCGTCCAGCGGCGTTAAAAGGCTTGAATCCATATGCGTTCGACGGAACGGAAAGAAACGCCAGACCGCCCGCTCGTCGGGGCCGTGATGATCGGCGCCTTGCGCGTCTATCAATGGACCCTGTCGCCGGTCTTCTATGCGCTGGGCGTGCGCTGCCGCCACGAGCCGAGCTGCTCGCACTATGCGATCGGATCGGTGACGGCGCAGGGCCCCTGGCGCGGTTTCTGGCTGACGCTGGGGCGGCTGGGACGATGCCGCCCGGGCGGCACGTTCGGTTTCGACCCGGTTCCGGAGGCGCGTACGCATGTTCCCTGGTGGCGGGTCTGGGCCTTCCGGACCCGGTCGCCGGGACCAGCGCAGGACGAGCTTTCGCCGGCGGGCCGCGCCGACAACAAGGACATGTGACCGATGATCAATGTGACGCTTCCCGACGGATCGAAACGCGAGCTTCCCGACGGCGCCACGCCCCTCGACCTGGCCGAGGGCATTTCCAAATCGCTGGCCAAGGCGGCCATCATTGCCGAAGTGGACGGCCAGGACTGGGACCTGACCCGGCCGCTGGAGGGTGATGCCCGGGTCGCCATCATCACGCGCAAGGATGACAAGGCGCTCGAAGTGATCCGCCACGACGCGGCCCACATTCTCGCCCAGGCCGTGCAGGACCTTTTCCCCGGCACGCAGGTGACGATCGGCCCGGCCATCGAGGACGGGTTCTACTATGACTTTGCCCGCGACGAGCCGTTCAGCCCGGAAGATTTCGAGGCGATCGAAAAACGCATGGGCGAGATCGTCGATGCCGACCTGCCCTTCGTGCGCGAGGTCTGGGACCGCAATGAGGCGATCGCCGAATTCGAGAAGATGGGCGAGGCCTACAAGGCCGAGCTGATCCGCGATCTGCCCGAGAGCGAGACGATCACCATCTACCGCCAGGGCGACTGGTTCGACCTGTGCCGCGGCCCGCACCTGCCCTCGACGGGCAAGATCGGCAAGGCGTTCAAGCTGATGAAGGTGGCCGGTGCCTATTGGCGCGGCGATCATCGCAACGCCATGCTGCAGCGGATCTACGGCACGGCCTGGGCCGACGAGAAACAGCTCAAGGCACACCTGCACCGTCTGGAAGAGGCCGAGAAGCGCGATCACCGCCGGCTCGGCAAGCAGATGGAGCTCTTCCACTTCCAGGAAGAGGCCCAGGGCCAGGTGTTCTGGCACCCCAATGGCTGGCGCCTCTATCGCGCAGTGCAGGACTATATGCGCCGGCGGCTGGAAGCGGCGGGCTATGTCGAGATCAGGACGCCGCAGCTGATGGACCGCAAGTTCTGGGAAGCCTCCGGCCACTGGGACAAGTACCGGGAGAACATGTTCATCTCCTCGATCGACCAGGAAGAGAAGGTCCTGGCGGTCAAACCGATGAACTGCCCGTGTCACGTCCAGGTGTTCAACCAGGGCCAGAAATCCTATCGCGACCTGCCGCTGCGCATGGCCGAGTTCGGCTCCTGCCACCGTTATGAACCGTCCGGCTCGCTGCACGGTCTGATGCGGGTGCGCGGCTTCGTGCAGGACGATGCTCACATTTTCTGCACGGTCGACCAGATCACCGAAGAGGTGAAGGCTTTCTGCGAATTGCTGAAGTCGGTCTATGCCGATTTCGGTTTCGAGGAACCGCGGATCAAGTTCTCCGACCGTCCGGAAACGCGGGTCGGGTCGGACGAGGTGTGGGACAAGGCCGAAGCGGCGCTCAAGGAAGCTGCCGAAGCCTCGGGCCTGGAGTACGAGCACAATCCGGGCGATGGCGCCTTTTACGGGCCCAAGCTGGACTTTGTGGTCAAGGATGCGATCGGCCGGGAATGGCAGACGGGCACGATCCAGTGCGACTTCAACCTGCCGGAACGCCTGGACGCGACCTTTGTCGGCGATGACAGCGAGAAGCATCGCCCGGTCATGCTGCACCGGGCCATTCTGGGCTCGCTGGAGCGTTTCCTGGGCGTGCTGATCGAGAACTATGCCGGCAAGCTGCCCTTCTGGCTGGCCCCGCGCCAGGTCGTCATCGCGACGATCACGTCCGATGCCGACAGCTATGCCGAAACGGTGAAGGCGGCGATGGTGAAGGCCGGGCTGAATGTCGAAACCGATCTGCGCAACGAGAAGATCAACTACAAGGTCCGCGAACACTCTGTGGGCAAGGTGCCGGTGATCGCTGTTGTCGGCCGCAAGGAGGCCGAGGAGAGCACGCTCGCCCTGCGCTTCCTGGGGGAAGAGGGTAACAAGCAGGAGGTCTTGCCGCTGGACGAGGCGATCGCCCGCCTGGTGGCTGATGCCACCCCGCCGGACCTGAAGCGGAACTAGCGGCGTACGGGAGGGACGCGGACGTGCGCGATGATACCAGGGCAGGCATAGCCGGCATCGCCGCGTTCGCACTCTCCTTCCTCTTCGGTATCGCCGGATCGCTGATGATCGCGCCGGCTGTGGCGATCATGGCGCTGGTGGCCTTCCCGGTCGAGCCGTCCTTCTGGCGGCCCGGCCGGGTGCCGATCTCGCTGATTGCCGGCGGCCTCTTCCTGCTCTGGATCGCACTGAGCTTTCTGTGGTCGCCGCACGACGATCCCGGCCAGATCTGGCGGACCTGTCTGGGTATTCCGCTCTATGCGCTGTTTGCCGTGCGCATCGGCAAGCTGGGCGGTGCCTGGCAGCGGCGCGTCGAGGCGGCGATCATGTTCCTTGTTGCCGGGCTGGGGCTTTATCTCTTTGCCGAAGCGGTGCTGAACGGCAGCGCGACCCGCGGCTTCAAGATCGCCGTGGAGGGTATGGGCAGCCTGCCCGAGCGGGATCAGATGATCCATGTGAACCGCAATCTGGGGCATGCGGCTGTGCCGTTGCTTCTGCTGTCGGTTCCCGCGGCCCTGATCGCCTGGCGCGAGGGCGGCCCGCTGATCGGGGCGCTGTTTGTCGCTCTGGCTGGTGTTGCGGCCTTTGCCTTCGACACCGAGGTCAACACGGTCGCCTTCATCCTTGCCGGAATAGCTGCGGTTCTGACCGTATTCTGGCCACGCACGCTGCTGGCGATCGTGTTCGGGACGGTCGCGGGCATGCTGATCGTGATGCCGCTCGCGCTTCCCGATGTGATTGCTCACATACCGCAGGGCCTGCGCGACGCCATGCCGCTGTCCTGGGTGTGGCGCCTCGAGATCTGGTCCTATGCGGGCGAGTTGATCCGGGAAAAACCCTGGACAGGCTACGGGTTGGATGCGTCGCGGCCACTCAACGCCGAGATGGAACTGGCCGGTTACACAATCGAACGCTTGCCGTTGCACCCGCACAATGCGACTTTGCACATCTGGCTTGAAACAGGCGCTGTCGGAGCCGTGCTCCTGGCGTCCTGTCTGGTTGCCATGGGGGGAAGAATTGCAGGTGCCCGGCAACTTTCACGGCTTCAGGCCGTTGGAGTGGTCTGGATACTTGTGGTGTATGTATCCCTTATCGTGTTCTCCTACGGGGTCTGGCAGGAATGGCACCAAGGGACAGTAGCGTTGGCGGCGACGTCGGTCTTCTTTCTCGGAGCGAAGCAGCCCCGGGGGCGGGTACCGCGCGTCTGAGCGTTGTTACGGTTTCCTGGCAGACCGGGCCGCGCCTGCTCGAGGCCGTTGCCGCGATCCTGGCGGCGCCCGGTGTCGATGAATTCGTACTCGTCAATCACGGCAATCCGCCGGACCTGATCCGCCGTCTGCGAGAAATGGCCGCGGGCAGTGACAAGCTTGTCCTGGTGGAAACGGGCGCCAATCTCGGTTTTGGCAGAGGGTGCAATATCGGCGCCCGGCGGGCCTCCGGCGACTGGGTGGTGTTTCTCAATCCCGACGCTGTACTGCGTCCCGGATCCATGCGCCGGCTGAAAGCCTCGGCGGCGGAACTGGGATCGGGCATGTGGGTGCTGGGCGCGCGCATTACCAATGAGAACGGGACCGAACAGCGCGGTGGCCGCCGCGGCGAACTGACACCGGTCTCGGCGATGGTCAGCTTCCTGGGACTGGAACGGTTTATTCCGGGAGCCCGCAATCTGCATTTCGAGAACCAGCCGCTGGCCGACGGTATGATGGATGTGCCGGTCGTCTCGGGCGCCGCGATGATGGTGCCGCGTCAGGCCTTTCTCGATCACGGCGGGTTCGACGAGCGTTATTTCCTGCACGTCGAGGATATCGATCTGTGCCGCCAGGTGCGCGCCGCGGGGGGGCGGGTATATTTCGAACCACGGGCGGAAATCCTCCACTACGGCGGGACCAGCCGCACCTCGCCCTTCTTCGTGGAAACCCACAAGGCGCTCGGTTTCATCAAATATTTCTGGAAGCACTATCCCGGACCTCTGCAGCGGCTCGCCACGATGACGATGATCGGGCCGATCTTTGCAGCGATCTGGGGGCGGGTGACCCTGTTGCGCCTGAAGGCCAAGGTGCAGAACTTTCTGAACCGCCGGCGCGCGGCACGCCGGTTGCGCCGTATCCGGCGTGCCAGCGGCAGCCGCTAGGCGGCCGGGACAGACAGTAAACACTCGACTGCGACATGAGCCATCCTTCCCCTTGATGAGGAAGGGGGACCGCGCCGAAGGCGTGGTGGATGGGGTGAGGGCGAGGTGTTCGCGGCTTTGCACTAAAAAGGTCAACACCGGGATTCACCCCTTCCGACCCGAAGCTTTGCTTCGGCCCACCTTCCCATCAAGGGGAAGGATGGATGTCGCAATGGTCAGCGGGCAGGCGCCGGAAATCCGCCGGCCCGTGACAGCGCGGAATCCACCGGGTGTTTCAGCCCGTCCGTTTCCAGCCATTTTGCCGTTTCGATGAGTTTGCCCAGGTCGAGCCCGGTGTCGAAGCCGCCACGCTCGAGCATGTAGACCACATCCTCTGTCGCCACATTGCCGGTCGCAGCCGGGGCGAAGGGGCAGCCGCCAATCCCGCCGACCGAGGCGTCGATCACGTCGACGCCGGCCTCGACGGCGGCGTAGATATTGGCCATCGCCGTATTGCGCGTGTTGTGGAAGTGCATGCGCAGGCGCATGTCGCCGCTCTGCGCGCGCACCAGATCCAGCGTCTTGCGGACTTTCCACGGATCAGCGACGCCGATCGTGTCGCCCATGGCGAACTCGACCGCACCGGCGGCGCGGGCCCGGCCGGCCAGCTGCGCGACGACGGCAGGGTCGACCTCGCCGTCAAACGGATCGCCGAAGGCCACGGAGACGGTCACCGAAACGGGCACGCCCTCGTCATGGGCGAGGATGGCGATACGGTCGAACAGGTCGGCGGTCTCATCCGGCGTCGCATTCTGGTTCTTCAGGCCGAAACCCGGCGAGGCGACCATGACATAATTCACCTCGTCGCAGCCCGCCTCCAGCGCGCGCCGCATGCCGCGCTCATTGAGGGCGAGGCCGATATATTTCACCCCGTCCTGCCGCGGCACACGCTGCATCACATCATCGCTGTCGGCCATGGCCGGCACGAGTTTGGGATGGACAAAGCTGGCGGCTTCCATGCGGCGGACGCCCGCCGCGATCAGGCGTTCGACGAATTCGATCTTGGCATCTGTCGACATCATCGCCGGGTCGTTCTGCAGCCCGTCACGCGGGCCGACTTCAACGATTTCGATCTTGCGGGTCATTCAACATCAAGCTCCGGGATTTGAGGCGTGTCCGGCTGGCAGCGCGTGAAGATCGCGACCAGCGTTGTGTCACGGCCTCTGGAATAATTCGTACCGGGAAGCCAAGCCCGATGACAGTCGCCAAGCGTGTTGAGGCGGTCGAACAGGTCGTGCTCCGGCCAAGCGCTGCCGGGCCGGCTCTCCCCGGCGAAAGTGGCGCGCAGATCCTCGTCGCGCGACAGGTCCAGCAGCAGCAATGTGGGGGCTTCGCGCGCTTCTGCAAAGGCCAGCACATCCTCTGCCGATCCGAGAAATGTGTCCGTGCCCAGCGAGAAGACGAGGCTGGGTTCGGTGTAGGACGAGGCCGTGACGATCTCGTGCGGAGCGATGTGCGCGACCTCTTCCGACATTTCCCGCACGGCACGCACCCGCTCGGCCAGACGTACCGCTTCGGCGCCGGGCAGGGCCGTGCCGCGTGTCATCACGTGCCAGCCCAGTCCCGACAGCACGGCCAGGACCAGAACGGCGGACCCGGCGCGCAGCCAGCCAGCGATCAGGGTCGCCCCTGCCAGGCCGGCAAAGACCGCGGCCGCGGCGAGCACGAGTGCCGTCATCGCCGGCGAAAGCCCGGGTTCGGCGGTGCCGTCGAAGCTGGCCTGCACTAGTGCCAGCACATCCCGGCTTGAGCCGTCCCCGTACACCGCGAAAATCGTTGGGATAAAAATCGCAAAGGCCAGCGCGGCCAGTCCGAACAGTGCCCGGCCTACCCATCGGGCCCAGTTCGCGGTTTTCGTCAGCTCGACAAACCCCCAGCCTGCGATCAGGGCCAGGGCGGGGTAGGTTGGCAGCACGTAGTGCGGCAGCTTGGTGGGCATGAGCTCGAAGACGATCCAGGTCGGCAGCGCCCAGGCGATCAGAAACCGCGCCGTGCGGGTGGCATCCTCGTCGATCCGTCCGCGCACGGCCGGAACAAGGCGTGTCAGGCCGGGAATGAGGAAGAGGATGGCCGGGAAGAAGGTCAGCGGCAGCAAAAGGAGATAATAGCCTGGCCAGCCGCCATGGCGTTCCTGGGCCGAGATGATCTTGGGACCCATGTCCACACCCAGCGCCTCGCGCAGGAAATTGCCTTCGGTGGCGATCTGTATGGAGACGATCCAGGGCAGGACCATCACGACCGCCAGCACCGGCCCGGCCCAGAACAGGAGCGGTTTCAGCCAGCGCCACTCGCGCTCCCAGATCACCAGCGTCAGGATCGTCAATCCGGCCACCATCGGTGTCACCGGGCCCTTGATCAGCACGCCCAGGCCGAGCGCGAACCAGAAGAGGAGGGCGGTCTTGCGGCCCCCGCCGGCGCGCAGATTGGCCAGCGCTGCCAGGGCGAGCGTGGTGGCGCCTGCCAGCACGGCGTCGGTCTTGGCGATGCCGCCCTCGATGCCCAGCATCACGGTCGCCGCAAAAAGCGCCGCGCCGGCAAAGGCCGCCTCGCGGCCGACCAGGCGCTGGCCGCCCCAGAAACAGGCGAGGGCTGCCAGGATGGCGCCGAGCACGGAAGGGATGCGATAGGCCCAGATCTCGCGCGCCTCGGCGCTCGACAGGGCGGCGACGCTGGCCGCTTGCAGCCAGTGAATACCGACCGGCTTCTTGTTGCGCTCCTCGTCCTGGAAATTGATCCCGACGAAATCGCCGCTCTCCAGCATCTGGGCCGTCGCCTGGGCAAAGCGGCTCTCGTCACGGTCGAGCGGCGGCAGGGTGAATATCCCGGCCAGGGCCGCCGCGGCCGCAATCGCTGCAATGATGAAACAGGCGCGCAGGCCCCGGGAAAGCTCGGTCATCCACCTCTCCGGTTCACGCCGGACATGAGAAAACCCTCGCGTCGCGAACCAAACCCGGTATGTAACGGGCAGACCCTGTTTCGCAAGCTCAAGCCGTCATCCCATGAGCCAGACCTCCTCCGCCCTGCCGGAAATCTCCGTCGTCGTTCCGGCCTATAACGAGGCCGGCAACGTCGTGCCGCTCGCCCGCGAAATCGCCGAAGCGCTCGAGGGCCGCAATTTCGAGATTATCTTCGTCGACGATCATTCGTCCGACGCAACCCGCGACGAGCTCGTGGCTGCCAGGACTGAACTGCCCATGCTGCGGGTGGTGTCGCACCGCCACAATGCCGGTCAGTCGCGCTCGATCCGGACCGGCGTGATGAACGCGCGCGGTGCGGTCGTCGCGACACTGGACGGGGACGGTCAGAACCCGCCGCAGGACCTGCCCACGGTGATCGACGCCCTGACGCGTCCCGATGCGCCCGAGCGACTGGCCCTGGTTGGCGGAGACCGTACGGCGAACCGCCAGGACAGCGCCTGGAAGAAATTCGCCTCGCGCGTCGGAAACGGTATCCGCAAGGGGCTTTTGAACGATGATTGCAACGATACCGGATGCGGGCTGAAGGCTTTCCGGCGTCAGGCTTATCTGGAATTGCCCTTCTTCGATCACCAGCACCGTTTCATCCCGGCCCTGATGAATCGCGAGGGCTATCTGTGCGAGTTCCGGCCGGTTTCCCACCGGCACCGCACGATCGGTTCGTCAAAATATACGAATTTCGGCCGTCTTTTCGCCTCTTTGACAGACATTCTTGGCATGATGTGGTTAAATTCGCGGGCGCGCAGCCCGCGCGGAACCGACGAGTATTGATACCGGCGCCTGCCCATGGCCGCCGGTCAGGGGACGAAAGGACGCGAGATGGCCGGAGGCGGGGATAACGGTGTATTGCTAGGTATGACGGCGGCGAACCAGGCTCGGAGCGCCGGCGGATCCAAGGGGGGAAGTTCAATGTTCAATGTCATTCCACTGCTGGGAATCCCGGTCATCGTCTATGCGGTACTGGTGATTTTCACGGGCGGCGAGCCGGCTTCGGCTGCAGCCTTGATGGACAACACGGTTTTCCAGGTGCCGCTGGTATCAGGTCCCTGGGGCATGACGGTCGGCGATCTGATGATCATCTTCGCGCTGATCATGATGTTCATCGAACTGGTGAAGTCGGCGGGCACGGGCACGGCGACGATCATCAATCACGGTCTGTCCATGCTGGTCTTCGTGGTTGCGATGGCGCTGTTCCTGTTGGTCGGCCGTTTCGGCACATCGGTTTTCTTCCTCATAACCATGATGACGCTGATGGATACGGTGGCCGGTTTCGTGGTGACGATCGTTGCTGCCCGCCGCGACCTCGCGGTCGGCGGGGAATAGGCATCCGGAACCTTTCGCCCCGCGCAAGCGGGGCGGGAGACTGTGTCTAGAGCGGGATCGTTTTCTGCGGAAGCGGTCTCGCTCCAGATTCTTGAGCGGTCGCGTGATCGAACCGGTGAACCGGTGCCCACTTCACCTGATCACGCTCGGCTTTAGCGGTCGCGTGATCGAACCGGTGAACCGGCATCCACTTCACCTGATCACGCTTCAGACCAGGAAAAACACCAGTCCGGCGCCCAGGCTGACATCCAGCCAGAAACCGACACGCCGGGCGGTTCCAAGAGACAGGCTCATGCGCGCCGCTCCCATTTCGGGGCCGGCGCGTTTGGCTGTGCAGCCTGGGCGTAGGTGCGGCGGAAACGCTCGACCTCGCTGGGGTCTGCCTTGATGCCACGGCGCGGGATATCGCCTGCGATAATCTGGACCATGACCTCCGCCGTGGCAGGACGTGCGCGGACAAAGGACCGTTCGGCATCGCCGTCGGTCCTCTGCCGGGTCGGGACGGTGACAAGGGCACGGTCCTGCCGGGGCGGATGGTCACTGGAACCGCGTGCACGACCGGCCGGCTCTACGCGCCGGCGGGTCGGGGTCGGGACAGAATATGCACTGCGGATCGTGGTCATGCCCTCTGCTTCGCAAGGCCGATGCCAACTCTTAATGAGAGGTTAACCACGATCCGGGGGCAAAAACAGGGTTTAGAGGTTGTAAATGAATACACCCGGCAGTCACGGAACCGCCGGGTGCGTCAAATCGATACGAAAATCTTAACGGCGCGAAGCCGCTCTATTTTTTCTTGTCGAGGATCTGGTCGAGCTTGGCACGCATCGCGTCGAGCTCCTCGCGCATGGCGGAAAGATCCTCGCTCTCCTTCTCGGGCGGGGTCTTTTCAGGCTCGCCGGCGCTCTCGCCTGCCTGGGTGAAGGGCGAGAACATGCGCATGGCCTGGCCGAACATTTCCATGTTGCGGCGGGTCTGTTCCTCGATCATGGCCATGGAGGCTTGCGGCGAGGTCATCGCCTCGGTCATCCGCTCGCGGAATTCCTCCTGCTGCTGGGCGAAGGAATTCATCGACATCTGCAGATAGCCGGGCACGACGCTCTGCAGGCTGTCGCCATAGAAGCCGATCAGCTGGCGCAGGAAATCGACGGGCAGCAGGTTGGCGCCGCGCGACTCCTCTTCAAAGATGATCTGGGCCAGCACGCCGCGCGTCAGGTCGTCGCCGCTCTTGGCATCGACGACCTGGAACTCCGTCCCTTTCTTCACCAGGTCGCGCAGATAATCGAGTGTGACGTACTGGCTGGTCGAGGTGTCGTAGAGGCGCCGGTTCGCATACTTCTTGATGATAATCTCGGGCGACTTTCCGTTAGATTTGGTCACCGCTTACTCCCCTGTGGTGCGCCCTTTTTTTTATCGGTCGAGCCGCAATTCGCTCGACACGAGCGCGTAGCTATTTCATCTAAGGGTGTACGCGCTTAATGTGGCCTGCTGCAAGCGCGAACGCAAATGGCCGATGAGCCATGTCGAATTTCGGGGGATGGAATGACACGCACCGCAATCGTCACCGGCGGCACTCGGGGCATCGGCGCCGCGATCAGTCTCGCGCTCAAATCGGCCGGTCACACGGTTATTGCCAACTACGCCGGCAATGAAGCGGTCGCGCGGACCTTTGCCGAGGAAACCGGTATCAAGGTGGTGAAGTTCGATGTCGGCGATGCCGATGCCAGCGCTGC
Source organism: Pseudomonadota bacterium (assembly GCA_036231565.1). GTDB lineage: Bacteria > Pseudomonadota > Alphaproteobacteria > Caulobacterales > Maricaulaceae > Maricaulis. The sequence continues at coordinate 5,294 of JAZAHA010000008.1, read as the reverse complement.
AGGCCTTGCAGCGGCTGAACAGGCAGCCGGCGCGCCGATCGATATCGTGATCAACAATGCCGGTATCACGCGTGACACCATGTTCCACAAGATGAGTGCGGAACAGTGGCGCGACGTGATGCGGGTCAATCTGGACTCGATGTTCAATCTTACGCGTCCTGTCATCGACGGCATGCGCGAACGGGGCTGGGGCCGGATCGTCAATATTTCCTCGATCAATGGCCAGAAGGGCCAGATGGGACAGGTAAACTATTCCGCGGCGAAGGCTGGCGTAATCGGTTTTACCAAGGCGCTGGCCCAGGAAACCGCCCGCAAGGGGATCACGGTGAATTGCGTGGCGCCGGGCTACATCAACACCGACATGGTCGCAGCCGTGCCTGAAAAAGTGCTCGAGAGCATCATCGCCGGCATTCCCGCCGGCCGGCTGGGCGAAGCCGAAGAGATCGGGGCGCTCGTCGTCTATCTGTGCAGCGAGGAGGCGGGCTTCATGACCGGCTCAACCCTCACCATCAATGGCGGTCAGTACATGGCCTGATGTCGGTTCGCGGCGGGATGCAGTGCCTGCCGCAAATTTGCCGTCTTGCCGCTGATGATACCGACCGGGATGATACGCTGGATAACCGCCATACTGATCGCCACACTCGCTGCTGGCGCTGCTTCGGGAATGCAAAACCCGTTGCGTGACCGCCTGTTGCGCAATGAGCGCGCCCAGGAGAGCACCGGCTGGTACCAGCGGGCCGATACCGGTGCCTTTTTCCTGTTCGACCGGTCCGGCGAGGCCGCCCTGTTGCGCGAGCGTGATGCGCCCGACAGCGAGGTGATCGTGCTCTATCCCGACCGCGCGCCGGGTGGAGGGACCGCCTACATCACCGATACCGGACGCGAGCTGATGCGGCTCAACGCGCTGGGCGGGGCGACCTACTTCCCCGCGGATGCGCCTGACGGCGTGATCGTCGAGTTTGCCAGCCCCGCGGCCGGCCTGTCGCCGATCCCGCGCTCGCCGGGCGAGGTACGCAGCCGCGCCGAGCGCCTGGCCAGCGACCTGGCCCGCCAGCTCGACCGTAATATTTCAGTCCAGTATGCACCGGCGCCGCGGGCCGGCCTCGGCATCCAGTTCGACACGCTCGATCTCATCGACCGGGCCGTCGGGTTGGTTCCTGGAGACCGGCGGCGCCTGCGCGATCTGACGGAGATCAGCCTGGTTCTGGGCGATCGGCCGGCGGCCTTTGTCGAAGACAGCCGGCTGGTGATCGTGATCGCGCCGGAGGCGGGCCATGCCGGACGGCCGTCCTCGGCGATGATCGCCCAGGTCCTGGCGCGGATGTCGAGTTAGGCCAAACCCTGCCCCGGCGCCCAGCCTTCGGGGGCCAGCTCAAATCCTGAAAACTCGAAACCCGGCGCCACCGTGCAACCGACCAGGGTCCAGGCGCCCGTTGTGCGCGCGGCCTGCCAGGCGCCCTCCGGCACCACGCCCTGCGGCCGCTGGCCCTCCGCCACATCCGGGCCGAGTTCGATCGCGCGTGTTGTCTGTGCATCTTCACTGACCGACAGCACAAGCGGTGCGCCGGCATACCAGTGCCAGGTCTCCACCGCATCGACCCGGTGCCAGTGCGAGCCGGGCCCCGCGGTCAGCAGGAAATAGATCGCGGTCGAGCGCGACCGGCCGTCCGGTCCGTCGGCATCCCGGAAGGTCTCGACAAACCAGCCGCCCTCCGGGTGCGGCTGCATGCCCAGCGTGTCGATAAGGGTGCGGATCTCCGGTGCAAGCGTCATGATCATGTCCCTGTGGCGCCGTTGCTCTGGCGAACGGCGGAGACCGCATCCTCGATTGATGCGGCATAGGCGACAAGGGGTGAGGTGACACCCTGACGCTCCAGCGTCTCATGCACGGTCGTGTTCGTGCCGGTAAGCCAGACATCGATGGCGTGCCGTTCCGCCGCTTTGCGGGCAAAGGCGGCGATCGTGTGAGCGGCGGTCGAATCGATGGCCGGGACATGGGTGAAGTCCAGAATGAAGGCCCGGTGCCGGTCGGCGATGGATCCCAGTACGCTGTCGACCGTGGATGCCGCTCCGAAGAAGAACACACCGCGGATGCGGTAGATGACGATATCCGGATCGGTCGCCAGGCCGGCATCATAGCCGTCGCGTTCGACACTGTCGGCGATGTCGCGCTGGACCAGCTCGTCCTCCCTGTCGATGCCCGCCAGTTCCGACATGCGGTTGATGAACAGGATCGCGCCGAGTGCAAAGCCGACGACGATGCCGGCAGTCAGGTCGTAGAAGACGGTCAGGAGAAAGGTCGAAAGGAGAACCAGCGCGTCGCCCCGGGAGGCGTGCAGCAGGCCGAAGAACTGGTGCCGCTCGGCCATGTTCCAGGCCACGACGGCGAGGATGCCACCGAGTGCGGAGAGCGGGATGTAGCGGGCGAGCGGTGCGGCGATCAGCATGAAGGCGAGCAGGAAGGCGGCGTGCAGCATGCCGGCGACCGGGCTGCGAGCCCCGGCACGGATATTCGTCGCCGTACGCGCAATGGCGCCGGTCACGCACAGCCCGCCGAACAGGCCGGATCCGATATTCGCGACGCCCTGGGCGACAAGCTCGCAATTGGAGCGGTGGCGCCGGCCGGTCATGCCGTCTGCGACGACGGCGGAAAGCAGCGACTCGATCGAGCCGAGCAGGGCGAAGGCAAAGGCGCTGGGCAGAACGGCGACAGTCTTGTCCAGCGAAAAGGCGGGCAGGGACGGGGCGGGCAGTCCGTGCGGAATGCCGCCGAATGCGCTGCCGATGGTCTCCACGGGCAGGTCCAGCAGCGCTGCAGCAGCCGAGGCCGCGACGATGGCGACGAGCATGCCCGGCCAGCCGGGCCGCCAGACCTTGAGGCCGGCAATGATGGCGATGGTCGCCGCCGCGAGACCGGCAGCCTGCAGGTTCAGCGTCGGCAGGGCGGCCGCGAGGGCTTCCAGCTTCGGCGCAAAGGCGCTGGGTTCCGGCCCGTCCAGCTCAAGGCCCAGGATCGGCCGCAGCTGGCTGGCAAAGATGATGACCGCTATCCCGGCCGTGAAGCCGATCGTCACCGGATAGGGGATGAATTTGACATAGGTGCCCAGCCGCATGTAGCCGGTTGCGATCAGGATCGCGCCGGACATCAGCGTGGCCAGGATCAGCCCGTCCGGCCCGTGCTGTTCCAGGGTTGCAGCGACCAGCACGATGAAAGCGCCCGCGGGGCCGCCGATCTGGAAGCGGCTGCCGCCCAGTAGCGATACCAGGAAACCGCCGATGATAGCGGCATAGAGGCCTTGCGCCGGGGAGACGCCCGACGCGATGGCGATCGCCATGGACAGCGGCAGGGCGACGATGGCGACCGTCAGCCCCGCGACCATGTCGGCGCGCAGGTGCGCCAGCCCGTAGCCCTCGCGCAGCACGGTGACGATCTTGGGTGTGAACAGGGCGGCAAAGCCCGGTGCCGGCGGATGACCGGACCGGCGGTCGCTCGATGATGAATCCATGGCAGCACACCCCGCATTACCCGGCGGCGTGCCGATTGCACAGGCCGATTGCCGGACAGGTTTTGTCACCCCCTGGAGCGGGCGGTGTCAACGCGACAAACTGACGACTGCGACGGGTGGCTCAGAAATTGTCCTTGCGCCGGCGGATTTCCGCGAAGACGGCGGTGTCGTCGGCGGTTTCCAGGCCGAGATGCTTGCGGATGGCCGGGTCGGCGGGGCGCAGGAAGGGATTGGCGGCCAGTTCCGCGCCGATCGTGGTCGGCACGGTTGCTTCGCCGCGGGCGCGTTCGGCCTCGACAGCGGTCGCATAGGCCTGCAGGTCGCGATTGTCCGGATCGACCGAGAGCGCGAAGGCGGCATTGGCCTGGGTGTATTCATGGGCGCAGTAGATGCGCGTTTCCTCGGGCCAGGCGGCCAGACGGCTCAGACTGGCCCACATCTGCTCCGGCGAGCCTTCGAACAGACGGCCGCAGCCCAGCGCGAACAGCGTGTCGCCGACAAAGGCGATCCGGTCATCGGCGAAGTGATAGCAGACATGGCCCAGCGTATGGCCCGGCGTGAACAGTACGCGCGCCTCGTGCCTGCCCAGCGAGACGGTGTCGCCTTCGCTGACGGGTACGTCGATGTCGGGAATGCGGTGGGCGTCATAGCTGGGCGCAATGATGCGGGCGCCGGTCGCGGCGCGCACGGCGGCATTGCCGCCGGCATGGTCGAAATGATGGTGCGTGTTCCAGATCTGGGTGATGCGCCAGCCTGCCGCGTCGGCCTCGGCCAGGATGCGGTCGGCTTCGGGCGTGTCGATCGTGGCGGTTTCTCCGGTCTCCGGATCGTGCACGAGAAAGCCGTAATTGTCCGATAGGCAGGGGAATTGACGGATAAGGAGGTCGCTCATTGTCGTTGCCGCGGCTTGGGTTAGGTCATAAACTCATAAACGGGATTCCGTTTTTGGCCGAAGCCTGATTCAACCTTCGCGAGGAGGATATGGATCATGGGCCGTCGCCGCTACGAGTTGACCGATTTCGAGTGGTGGATCATCGAACCCTTGCTGCCGAACAAGCCGCGCGGTGTGCCGCGTGTGGACGATCGCAAGGTGCTCAACGGGATTTACTGGCGCTTGCGCACCGGGTCGCCCTGGGCGGAAATCCCGGAGCGCTACGGTCCGGCGACGACCTGCTACAACCGCTTCGTCCGGTGGCGCAAGCTGGGCGTCTGGGATCGGATATTCGACGCGATCACAGCGGCTTACGACGGCGACATCCAGATGATCGACAGCTCGTCGATCCGCGTTCACCAGCACGGGGCGAACGCAAAAAAGGGGGCGCGGACGCCGCCGCCGGAGACACTCCTGACCCCCGATGCATGGGGCGCTCGCGGGGCGGGCTGACGACGAAAATCCATGCCCTCGTGGACGCCAACGGCCTGCCCGTCGCACTCAAGCTCACGCCCGGCCAGGCCCATGACGGACGCAGCGCCACCGATATGCTCGGCGGGATCGGCGAAGGCCAGATCCTGCTGGCCGACCGGGCCTATGACAGCGACGCCCTGCGCGACAGCCTAAAATCGCGTGGTGCATGGGGTTGCATCAAACCGGTCTCACGTCGCAAGAACCCGCCCAGCTTCAGCCCCTTCCTCTATCGCTACCGCAATCTCGTCGAACGCTTCTTCAGCAAGATCAAACACTTCCGGGCCATCGCAACGCGCTACGAAAAACACGCCGATAACTACCTTGCCCTCGTCAAACTCGCCGCTATCCAGATATGGCTCAGAAATTATGAGTCTGTGTCCTAG
>JAZAHA010000007.1:0-12253 GCA_036231565.1 Pseudomonadota bacterium | reverse complement strand
CGGCGCCGCCTTCCCCCGCCCGGCCGTGCCCCCGGCCGCGGCCACTCGCGCCCGCGAGGAAGCCGCCGCCGGCGCCGCGCTGAACCGGCCGCGCCAGCTGGCCGGCGATGTCAGCCTGACCATCCTGCCGCGGGTGCAGGTGGTGGCGCGCGACGTCACCATCGCCAATGCCGAGGGGTTCTCGGACGAACCCTTCGCGCAGATGGGCGAGATGCGGGTGGGCGTGGAGCTGATCCCGCTGCTGTCGCGCCGGGTGGAGATCACCGAGTTTGTGCTGGTCGATCCGGTGATCCGGCTGGAACAGCGCCGCGGCGGCAATAACTGGACCTTTGCCGATCCCGAGGCGGCGCCCGCCCCGGCAGCACCGGCGGGCGACGGTTTTGCGCGCCGGCCCGGCGCCCTGCCGATCGATGCCAGTTTCGGCGATGTGCGCATCGAGAACGCCTCGATCTTCTATAGCGATGGCAGCCAGAGCCGCGAGATCACCGGTCTGGACCTGGCCATCGCCCTGCCCTCGCTGGACGCGCCGACCGCGATCGACGGCTCGCTCTCGGCCGATGGCGAGGCGATGACCTTCGATGCCGAGCTGGGCTCGATCCGCGACTTCTTCGAGGGCCGCGCCACACCGCTCACCCTGTCGCTGGGCGGCAATCTGGTCGATGTCAGCTTTGACGGGGAAATCCCGGCCTCCGAGGATATCGAGTTTGCCGGCGAGTTTTCCGCCGACATCCCCTCCATCCGCGCGCTGGCCGCCTTTGCCGGCAGCCCGCTGCCGCCGGGCGAGAACCTGCAGCGCTTTGCCGCGCAGGGCCGGATCGAGGGCACGACCTCGCGCCTGGGCCTGACGGCCCGCTCGATCCGTTTCGACGAGATCCGCGGCTCGGGCAATCTGGCCGCCGACCTGTCGGGCAGCCGGCCGCGCCTGACCGGCCGTCTGGATCTGGACGAGCTGGATGTGAACCCCTATCTGCCCGCCCCCGCCGAAGATGCCGCACCGGCATCGGGTGGCGGCATCCCGCCCTGGAGCGAGGCAGCGATCGATTTTGCCGGCCTGGGTATTGCCGATGCCGATCTGGCGCTGAATGTCGGCCGTCTGCAGGTGCGCGATATCGAGGTGACCGATGCGGCCCTGCGGGCCGTGGTCGAGAACCGCCGTCTGGAAGCCGTGCTGGAGCGGATCTCGCTGTATGAAGGCCGGGGCAATGTCACCATCGTGGCCAATGCCCGCACGGCGACGCCCTCCTTCTCGCTCAATGCCAGCCTGGAAGGGCTCGACGCCCTGCCCTTCCTGGACGCGGCCGCCGGGTTCGACCGGCTGGCCGGGACCGGCGCCATGACGCTGTCGCTCGCCACCTCCGGCAACAGCCAGGCCGCGATGATGCGCAATCTGGGCGGCAATGGCGATTTCAGCTTCGCCGACGGCGCCATTGTCGGCATCAATATCGCCCAGACGATCCGCAATGTGTCCGGCTTCCTGGACCGCGCCGGCGGCGCCCGGGCGGCCGATACCAGCGAGGAAGACAGCGAACAGGCCAGTGTCGGCGAGCGCCAGGAGACCGACTTTTCCAGCCTCGGCGGCAGCTTCGCCATCGCCAATGGCCGGCTGACCAACAACGACCTCCTGATGCTCTCCCCGCTCCTGCGCGTGGAAGGCCAGGGCTGGGTCGATCTGCCCGGCCAGACGCTGGACTATCGCCTGCGTCCGCGCGCCGTCGCCTCGATCGAGGGCCAGGGCGGTTCGACCGACCTGCAGGGCATTGTCGTGCCGATCCGCTTCCGCGGCGATTTCAACACTGTCAGCTATGGCGTGGATACCGAGGCCGTGACGCGTGCCCTGCTGCAGGGGGCGCTGAGCAATGCCATCGGCGGCAATCGCAACCAGTCACCCGAAGACGCCGCACGCGACGCGCTGCGCAATGCGCTGGGCCTGGGCGGCCGGGACAGCGAGGACGCGGCCGGCGAAGAGGGCCAGACCGGTGAGGACGAGGTCGATCCGGCCGAACAATTGCTGCGCGGCCTGTTCAACCAGCGCCGCGAGCGGTCACAGCAGTCCGAAGAGACCGAAGACAATTCCGGCGATCCGAACTAGGTTCGCCATCGACACCGGTACCGCCCGGCGGTGCCAGAGGGGGATGCGGCTGCGGACCGCGCCCGCGCCATGAACCGCGCATGAACCTGTCGCTTCGTTCGGGTTCAGGCGGGCTCTGGCAGGGTGAGGCTCGCACCGCATTGGCAAGAGGGAGAGAACCCATGTCCATCCGTACCGCCACACTCGGCGCAGCCCTGCTCGCCGCAGCCTGGCTGCCGGCCGCTGCACCGGCACAGGCCCAGGAAATCATCCTGTATGACGGCCCGAACTATACCGGCCAGCAGGTCCGCGTGACCGGCGCCGACCGCAATCTGTCGAGCCGCCGTTTCAACGACCGCACCTCCTCCTTCCGGATCGTCTCCGGCGAATGGGAAGTGTGCCAGCACGACGATTACAACGGCACCTGCGAGACCCATCGCAGCGACCAGCCCTCGCTGGGTCGGATGGACAACCAGATCACCTCGGTGCGCCCGGCCTATCTGGGCCGCCCCGATCCGGGCTATCCGGACCGTCCGGGCCGTCCGGGACGCCCCGGCGAAAGCTCGATCACGCTCTATTCGGGCTATAATTATACCGGCCGCTCGGTAACGATCACCGATACGGTGAGCAATCTCCAGCAGCTCGGCTTCAACGACCAGGCGCGCTCGATCCGCCATTCCGGCCGCCGCTCCTGGCGCGTCTGCCAGCACGCCAATTTCGACGGCGCCTGCATGGAAGTGGATCGCGACATCCCCTCCATAGGCGGCGGCATGGCCGCGCAGATCTCCTCGGTCGAGCCGGATTACGGCAGCCGTCCGGGCCGCCCCGGCCGGCCGGGACGTCCGGGCAGCGACAACCGCCCGCGCAGCGGCGTCTTCCTCTATGACGGCCCCAACTTCACCGGCCAGCGTGTCGATGTGAGCTGGGATGTCGCCAACCTGTCCAGCCTGGGATTCAACGACCGGGTCGACAGCCTCGTCATCGCCCGCGGCGAGACCTGGCTGATCTGCCAGCACGATGATTTCGGCGGCCGCTGTGAACGCGTGCAGGGCGAGGTCAACGATCTGGGCCGCTACGGCATGCGCAACGAGATCACCTCCCTGCGCCGTATCGACAACGGCTATGGCGGCTATCCCGGTGGCGGCGGCTGGGATCGTGGCGGCGAGATCATCCTGTACGACCAGTTCAGCCAGCGCGGCCGTTCGGTCCGCATCGAGCATGAGATCGAGAACCTGGAACGCCTCGGCTTCAACGACCGGGCCCTGAGCCTGGAAGTGCGCGGCTATGACCGCTGGCTGGTGTGCGAGGATGCCGGCTTCCGCGGCCGCTGCGAGGAAGTCTCCGGCGAGGTGGACAATCTCCACCTGCTCAACCGGGAAATCTCCTCGGTGCGCCGCCTGGGCCGCTACTGAGCGGATCGCAGCGGCGGGACTGAAGACGGGCCGTCCGGACACACCGGGCGGCCCTTTTTCACGGGCGGTGCAGACCTGCATAACAAAGTCTGCGCGGCCCTCTTGGGTGGCGCGCCAATCGAGCGTATATTTAGTTACAAATGAAACTAGTTACACGCCGGGTGACCCGTCATGCCTGTCAATGACCCGATCGTGGCGGAACAGACCCCCGCCGCCGACTTTACCATCGACCAGAAGTGGGACCGCTATACGTCCGAGGAACACGCCATCTGGACGACGCTCTACGAGCGCCAGATGGACGTGCTGAAGGGCCGCGCGGCGCCGGAACACTTCAAGGGGCTGGAACTGCTCAATCTCAACGAGGGCGGCATTCCCGATTTCCGGCGGGTCAACGAGAAGCTGGAAAAGCTGACCGGATGGACCGTGGTCACCGTGCCCGGCCTGATCCCGGAAAAGGATTTCTACGAACACCTCGCCAATCGCCGCTTCGTCTCCGGCCGCTTCATCCGCGATGGCGAGAAGCTGGACTACCTGCCCGAGCCGGATATCTTCCACGATGTGTTCGGCCATGTGCCGCTGCTCACCCAGCCGGTGTTTGCCGACTATATGCAGGCTTATGGCCGCGGCGGGCTGCGCTCGCTCGAGTTCGACGCCATCAAGCACATGGCGCGGCTGTACTGGTACACGGTGGAATTCGGCCTGATCAACACGCCGGAAGGCCGCCGCATCTACGGCGCCGGCATCGTCTCCTCGAAGGCCGAGTCGATCTTCTCGCTGGAGGCGCGCTCGCCCAACCGGATCCATTTCGATCTGGAACGCATCATGCGCACCGACTATCGCTATGACGATTTCCAGCAGAGCTATTTCGTGATCGACAGCTATGACGAGCTGATGGAAGCGACCTATGAGGATTTCGCGCCGATCTATGCCCGCCTGCCCGGCATGGACGAGCTGAAACCCTCCGACACGGTCGAGGGCGACAGGATCTACACCAAAGGCACGCAGGAATACGCCCGCGCCGGCGGTCTGCCGGCAAAGGCGGAAGCGGTCTAGGCCGCGGCGCTGCCCGCGGGGCGCAGGTGCAGTTCGCCGGTCTCGCGGTCTTCTTCCAGGCAGACATTGCCCAGCCCGGCGATCATGCCGGAAAAATTCTCGCGGGTGACCGGTTTGACGATGTAGAAGCTGGATCCGGCCTCCCGGCATTTCGCTTCCATCTCCGGATTGCGCGCGCCGGAATAGACACCGACCGCCCCGCCGCCCAGCAGCGGCTGGACGGAGACGATGAAGTCGAGCGCATTGGCGCCGGCCAGGGAGAGATCGGTGAAGACGACAGCCGGACCGTCGCCCTTGTCGCGCAGGTGAGCGAGCGCATCTTCGGGGCGGGTGAACGCCGCAAAGCGGAACCGCACGCCGGCATCCTCCAGATCCGCCTGGAACAGGAAGTGCTCGTCCGGGTCATCGTCAACCAGAATGACGGAAACGCTCTGGCTCTCGCTCAATATCTGCTCCCCACAATCAGACGGCGCGAAACCTATCATGATTTGCCGGTTTGAATAGTGCGAAGCGAACGTTTCGCAAAAACGTGGTTAGGCAAGCCCGGAGCCATCTCATCGCCATTGCGGCCGATGAAATGGCTCCGGTTTTTGAATGTTCGCATTTTCGAACCGCAAAACCGGTTCCCACTTTTGCTGAAAATGCTTCAGGCTTTCTGAAACGGATAATAGTCCCCGCCCAGGCCGAGAATTCCGGTCAGCGCATCCAGCGCCTCGCGGCTCTCGCGCAGCAAGGCCGGGTCGGCCAGATCATTCGGCTCCAGCCGGTCGCGGTAGTGCTTGCCCGCCCAGTCAACGAGCGTGTCATAGAGCGTGTCCGACATCAGCGCCTGCGGCGCCACGGCGGCCCGCTCTTCGGCGGTCAGCACGACGCGCAGGCGCAGGCAGGCCGGTCCGCCGCCATTGCGCATGGACTGGCGCACCTCGACGAACTCCACCCGGCCGATCGGACCATTGCCCGCCGTCATCGCCGCGCAGTAGGCGCGCGTCGTTGCGGTTTCCTCGGTCTCCTTCGGCGCGACCAGCACCAGGCGATCCTCGCCGGGCCATTCCAGCAATTGCGAATTGAACAGATAGCTGGTGATGGCATCGCCGACCGGCACCTCGGCTTCGGGCACTTCGACGAAGTCCGGCTCGAACAGGCCCTCGGCCGCCTTGCGGATTTCGGCCAGGGCCGCCTCGCGGTCGGCAAAGGCGAGTTCATGGAAGAAGAGCGTGGTACGCGTACCGACGCAGACGACGTCGTTGTGGAAGGCGCCGGCGGCAATCGCCTCGGACGACTGGCGGATGAAGACGGTGCGTTTCGGGTCGAGCCCGTGCGAACGGGCGACCGCCTGGCAGGCTTCCAGCGTCTGGCGTGCCGGGAATTTGCCGCTCCATGCCTCGCCGGCCTCGCGGCCATAGACGAAGATCTCGACACCCGGACCACCCTGCTCGGCACACAGGCGGACATGATTGGCCGCGCCCTCATCGGCGAAGTCCGGCTGCATGGGCAGGACGTCGTGCACGGCGAAACGGGCCGTGTCCGGGAAAGCCCATTGCAGGGCCCGGCGGGTCTGCTCGCCCTCGATGGAACGGTGCAGCGTGGTCAGCAGATTGGCCGGGGTGAGATGCAGGCGGCTGTCGGCCGTATCGGCCGACGGCGACACGGTCGCGGCATTGGCGGCCCACATGGGCGAGGCCGAGCAGGCCTTGCGCAACAGGCCCGGCGCCATCTTCCAGGCGGTCTCGATCACCGCTTCGTCGGAACCGGAGAAACCGGCCCGGCGCAACAGCGGCAGATAGGGGCGTTCATGCGGCGGCAGCAGGCCCTGCACCAGGCCGCTACCGGCCAGGCGTTTCATCTTGGCGAGGCCTTCCAGCACGCCCTGGCGCGGCGAGGACACCAGACCCTCATTCTTCGCGCTGGCCAGATTGCCCTCGGACAGGCCGCCATAATTATGCGTCGGACCGACCAGCCCGTCGAAATTTGCCTCGACCGCGCGCGCCATCAATCCACTCCCTTGACCGGCATGCGCTCGGCCTTCGACTGGGCCTGCGTGGCGACCGGATAGGCGCAGTAGTCAGCAGCATAGAAGGCGCTGGGCCGCAGATTGCCCGACTGCCCCGGCCCGCCGAAGGGCATGTTCGAGGCCGCACCGCAGGTCGGCCGGTTCCAGTTGACGATACCGGCGCGGGCTTCCACCCAGAAGCGCTCCCACAGGGCTTCATCGTCCGAGACCAGCCCGGCCGAGAGGCCATAGGCGGTATTGTTCGCAGCCGCGATGGCGTCGTCGAAGGAGGCAACGCGCACAACCTGGATCAGCGGGCCGAAGACTTCCTCGTCCGGCACATCCACACCGGTGACGTCGATCAGGCCGGGACGCAGGAAGGCCTCACCCAGTTCCGCGACCGTCTCGGCCTTGCGGATCGCTTTGGCACCACGCGACAGGAGGTCGTCCTGGGCAGCCAGCACGCCGCGCGCGGCCTGGGCCGAGACCAGCGGTCCGATAAAGGGTTCCGGGTCGGCATCCCAGCGGCCGATGCTCAGCTGACCTGCGATGCGGTCGATCGCCTCGACCACGGCATCGCCGGCTGCGCCCTCGGGCAGGATCAGGCGGCGCGCACAGGAACAGCGCTGACCGGCCGTGATATAGGCGGAATGCACCGCGACGCGCGCCGCGGCCTCGGCATCGTCGGCATCCCAGACGACGAGCGGGTTATTGCCGCCCATTTCCAGCGCCAGCTGGATACCGGTGCGGCCTGCGAATTTCTCGTGGATGAACTTGCCCGTGCCCCAGGAACCGGTGAACAGCACGCCGTCCAGATCGCCATGATCCAGCGCAGCGGCGCCCGTCTCGCGCGCGCCCTGCACGAGGTTCAGCACGCCCTTGGGCAGGCCGGCGGCCGCCCAGGCCTTCGCCATGAACTCGCCCACGGCCGGGGTCATTTCGGACGGTTTGAAAACGATCGTATTGCCCGCCAGCAGGGCCGGCACGACATGGCCGTTCGGCAGATGGCCGGGGAAGTTGTACGGGCCCAGCACGAACATCACGCCCAGCGGCTTGTGCGCCAGGGCGGCATATCCAAAGGCGGTGTCGGCCGAATGCTCGCCCGTGCGCTCGGCATAGGCGGTCTTGGAGATGGCGATCTTGCCGATCATGGCGCCGGCTTCGGCCAGGCCTTCCCAGCGCGGCTTGCCGGTCTCGCGCGAGATCAGCTCGGCGAGCTCGGCCTTGTGCGCCTCGAGATAGGCCTGGTAGGCCTCGACGATGGCAACACGCTCGGGGTAAGGACTGCGCCCCCAGGCCGGGAAAGCGGCCCGCGCGGCCTTGAAAGCAGCGTCGACATCGTCCGCCGTGGCGGCCTTGCCGCTCCACACGCGGCTGCCATCGGCCGGGTTTTCCGAGTGCATGTCAGCGCCATTGCCTGCGCGCCATTGGCCATCGATCAGCAGCATGAAATCACCTCATTCGTCGCCAGAAGCGGGCGCGATCGCCTTCGGCCAGATCGAGCGCCTGCATGGTTTCGTAGGAAATGCCCAGAATGTCGCCATCATCGACGACCTGGGCGTGACAGGTCCGGAAGTCCGGGAAACGGTCGGTCGACAATATGCCGTCGACACCGCCCGTCGTCGTCGCCGCCCGCACGGTCACCTCGCGGCTCTCGCGCAGGGTGCGGATATTCTCGGTCCAGGTGGAGACCAGCGGACCGCCGTCGAAAATGTCGACATAGCGGTCATAGTGGAACCCCTCCCAGAGCAGGAGGTTGTACGCCCCCTCCCCGTGCGGATGCGGCTTGCCGATCACCTCGCGCACCTCGGGCGGCAGCAGGTCGAGATAGATCAGGTGCTGCGGGCCCAGATCGAGGATGAACTGGTTGTCGGTCGACGCGGACAGCCGGTCGGCATCGTCGAAATCCATCCGGAAGAAGGGTCGCGACACCGCATCGAAGAAGGGCGAGGATCCGTCGTCATGGACCACGCCGCGCAGCTCGGCCAGCACACGCTCGCCAAAGCGCGACCGGTCGGCGGCCATCATCAGATAGCGCGACTGGGCGACAAGCCGGCCGGCACCGGTGCCGCGCCCGGCTTCCGACACGAACAGCGTGCCCACTTCCGAAGCGCCGGCAAAATCATTGACCAGCAGCATGGCATCCATGTCGAAGCGGCGCTCGGCCTCGTGGGAATGCTGGGCCAGGGTGATGATCTTGAAATCCCAATAGGGTTTCGACACCCCCACCATCGCCTTGATGGCCGAACAGCCGACGATTCGGCCGGTCTCTGTGTCCTCCAGCATCAGCTGGTAGGCATCCTCGGTCTGGCCCGGCTCCGGCGTGGAAAAGATCGCTTCGGATTTCTCCAGGCGCGCCGCCAGCACATCCGCCGGCACGGCCAGGGATGTGAAACCGGTTCCCGCTTCCTGCGCCAGACGCACAAGCGCGTCTGTGTCGGTGCGTTTGGCCGCACGTACAATCAGCATGCTCTCTCCCCGATCATGCCTGTGACTATTGGGTCCTTGCCAGGGCGCGCGCTTCCTTGGCGTTGAACTCGCCCCGGGCAAACTTCATCAGCATCACCGCCGACAGCTTCGCCCGTTCGGCAAAGCTCGACAGTTTGACGATCTCGCGATCGGAATGGATATCGGCGCCGCGCACACCCAGCGTATCGACATTGGGACAGCCGGCCGCCCACAGATTATTGCCCTCACACACACCGCCCGTATCCTGCCAGCGAATGTCCAGGCCCAGCGCGCCGCCCGCCGCCTTCGTCCATTCGAACATGCGGGCATTGGCCGGGCTCATGGGTTTGGGCGGACGGGTAAAGCCGCCATGCAGCTCGGCCGCGATACCGTCGCGCACGCGGATCTCGTCGACCAGGCGTTCCAGCTCGGCCTCCACCCAGGTGCGGTCATTCTCGGTCTTCACGCGCACATTGAAACGCGCCACCGCATTGTCCGGCACGACATTCGGCGGACCGCCGCCATCGATGCGGGCGAGATTGAAGGTGACGTCCTCGCGCCGGCCATTGAGCGCGTCCAGTCCCAGCCCGAACTGGCAGGCTGCGGCCAGGGCATTGCGGCCCAGATGGTGCTCGCGTCCGGCATGGGCCGCGCGGCCGGAGACTTTCAGCGACCAGTTGCCCGAACCCTTGCGCGCGCCCGCCAGCGAACCGTCGGCCAGGGCGGGTTCATAGGTCATGCCGATATCGGCGCCGGCGCCCAGGTCGGCAATGATCGGGCCGGAACCCAGCGAGCCGATTTCCTCGTCCGGACTGATCAGCACATCGACGCCGATCTCGTCCTTCCAGGGCGAGCGTTCCAGACCCAGCAGCCCGTGCAGCATCACCAGGATGCCGCCCTTCATGTCGGCGACGCCGGGACCGTTCAGCGTGTCGGCATCCCACAGTTCGGTCGACTGGAAATGACTGTCCGCCGGAAAGACCGTGTCGTGGTGACCGGTCATGACGATGCGGATCGGCGCCTGCGGCCGCAGCCGGCAGTGGAAGGAAGGCGTGAATTCCTGCTCGCGCACGGTTCCGTCGGGATCGACGATCGTCGTCGGCGGCAGGTCGATGGCGGATATCTCGCCGCCCAGCTCGCCGAAAGCGGTTTCCAGACACGCGCGCATGCGCTCCAGACCGTCCGCATTGCGGCTGCCGGAATTGATCGCCGACCAGGCCTTGACCGTATCGATCATGTGATCGGCGCGGCTGTCGATCCAGTCGAGCACGGCGCGCTCGTCGGGGTTGAGATCGATTTTGTCCTGCATGTCCCAGTGATAGCCGTTTAAACGGACGGGTCTAGCCCCGCGCGGCAGAGACCGCGCGGGGGCTGAGCGAGGCAGGCCCGAGGTCAGGCGTGCTCGAGCGCCTGGTTCAGGTCGGCGATCAGGTCGTCCGGATTCTCGATACCGACCGAAATGCGCACCAGACCGTCCGAGAAACCCTGGCGCTTGCGCAGTTCCGGATCGACGCCCCGGTGGGTCGTCGAACCCGGGTGGCAGATCAGCGTCTCGGTACCGCCGAGGCTGACCGCCAGCTTCATCACCTGCAGGGCGTTGAGCATGCGGAAGGCTGCCGCCTCGCTTTCCAGATCGAAGGCGAAGGTGGAGCCGGCGGACGAGGACTGGGCCTTGAAGACATCGCCGTCGCGCGTGCCTTCTTCCAGGAAGCCCAGATAGCGCACGCGATTGACCTTGGGATGACCGCGCAGGAATTCAGCGACCTTGCGGGCACCGGTCGCGGCCGCTTCCATGCGCAGCTTCACCGTCTCCAGCGAGCGCAGCAGCATCCAGCAGGTGTGCGGGTCCAGATTCGTGCCCAGATATCCACGCAGGCTGCGGATCTGCGCCATGGCGTCCGTCGTGCCGGAAGCCGAACCGGCGATCAGGTCGGAATGGCCGCCGATGTATTTGGTCAGCGAGTAGACGACGACGTCGGCGCCGAGCTCGATCGGCTTCTGGCCGACCGGACCGAGGAAGGTATTGTCGACGACGAGATAGGGACGCTTGCCCTGTTTCTTCTCGATCAGGTCGACCAGGCGGCGGCAGACATTCAGGTCGACCTGGTCATTGGTCGGATTGGTCGGCGTCTCGGTGTAGATCACCGAAACCTCGCCCTTGGCCAGCGCCTCGTCGGCGGCAGCGTGGATCTCGTCCTCATGCGCACCGGCGAAAAAATCGACCGACTGGATGCCGTAATTCGGCAGGAATTTGCGGATCAGGCTCTCCGTGCCGCCATAGAGCGGTGTCGACTGGAGGATCACAGAGCCGGAATGGGCCAGGCCCATCAGCGTGGTGGAGATGGCTGCCATGCCGGAGGAGAAGACACAGCATTCCTCGGCGCCGTCATAGAGGGCCAGGCGGTCTTCCAGCACCTCCATATTGGGATTGTTGAAGCGCGAATACATCAGGCCGGCCGCTTCCGGATCGCCCTCCTCGGCCTGGCCGAGCGAGACGCGGAAGAAGGCGGCGCCGTGTTCGGCGCTTTCGAAGGCGAAGGTCGAGGTCAGGAAGATCGGCGGCTTGATCGACATTTCCGAGAGCTTCGGATCGTAGCCGTAGCTCATCATCTGGGTTTCCGGGCTCAGCTTGTGCCCGGCGATCTCGCGCTTGCGATACGGCTTGTCCGGCTTGCTCATGGAAATTCTCCCTCATTGCAGGTGCGGCCAGGCCCCGGCCGCCGCGTTGCATCCGGTGTGAACCGGCGCTTCGAACGGGTCAAGCGCAGCCTCAGCAAGACGGAAAAAGCGACCAGATCGACCCCGCCCGGGGGCGTTTCGTGCACTATTTTGCCAAAACCGCACCGGACCCGCTGCGCCGGCCTTCAGGCAAAAGAAAAGCGGCCCGGCAGGAGCCGGGCCGCAATCCTTCGATCAATCGGATCCGGACCTAGTCCAGAACGATGACCACTTCCGAACGACGGTTCAGCGGCTCGCGAACACCGTCAGCGGTCTGCACCGCCGGGCGGGTTTCGCCGTACGCTTCCATCGAGATCGTGCTCGCCGGGACGCCGAGGCGGACCAGCTCGTCGCGGACGACGCGGGCACGGCGCTCGGACAGGCCGACGTTGTAGGCAGCAGCGCCCGAACGGTCGGCGTGGCCGGCGACGGACACGCGGGTCACGCCGCAATTGCCGCGCTGGTTGGCAGCCTGGGCGATCACGGCCCGGGCCTGATCCGTCAGATCCGCGCGATCCCACTCGAAATAGACCGGGAAGCTCACGTCATCGCACGACGGCGGCG
>JAZAHA010000006.1:0-107898 GCA_036231565.1 Pseudomonadota bacterium | reverse complement strand
TCAGGCTGAACGCAGACACGCGCGAAGGGGCCCAAGCCGGCACACGGCGTCACAAGCGCCAGGGGCCTGACGGCCTCCTTCGCGCAACCACCCTACAACACATCCAACACACAGGGGCCTGGTTGAGTCCGCTTCTGAAGCGCCGCCAGACCCCGGAACGGGTCGGGGAAACCGGACGCAGACTCTACGGCCCGCAGCGCCACTCGCCTTCGACCACCATGCGGGCACCAGTGTCACCGACATAGACCAGACGCGCAGGCATGGGCGGGGATTCCTCGCCCGCCGTCTCCGGCTCGCCCGTCACGATCACATCCACCGTCATCCCGCCGCCGGCCAGGGTCTCGCCGTCGAGCAGCGCATTGAAGCCGCCCGGCGTCTGGCTGCGCACCGGTTCGATGCGGCCATCCACCTTGATCACGCCTTCGGAAAACTCCTCGTCCATCACATTCGCCCGCACCAGCATCACCGGCTGCGGCGTGTCGTCGATGTCGAAGGCGCAGGCCAGCTCGCCCGGCAGGTCGGTGCCGCGGATATCGTCCGCGGTGAGCGTGCCGATCTCGACGCCCGGTTCCGCGTCTCCGGCCGCGCCGGGCCCGGTGGCCCCTTCAGAACAGGCCGCCAGCGCAAGGACGCTGACAGCGCCCAGCCCCAGAAAACGGCAGGCGGCGGTGTGTATGCGGAACAGGCGGACCATGGCGGTATCTCCGGATCAGGTTTCACCCCGACCAACGGCCCGGACCCCGCTTTGTTCCCGGAGAGGTGCGAAACACCGGCCCTTGTCATCCCGGCCTTACGCCCCGTTTTCGCGGGACATCCAGCCCGATGACAGGCTGGCGGAAACTGGCCGCACCGAGCCATCACCCACTCCACCACGCCGTTGGCGCGGTCCCCCTCGCCCATCAAGGGCGAGGACCTGGAGCCTAGCACCGCCATAGGTCCTTCCCCTTGATGGGGAAGGTGTCCGGCTTTGCCGGACGGAAGGGGTGAGGCGCGCAGCGCCCGAAACACTGACTTCCGCTGTCATCCCCGACGAATGCCCGGCCCTGAGCCGGGATGACAAGATGAGGGAAATTGCAGACTCATGCCCCCCATCCCTGCTAAACCCGCGCGCCATGACTGACGCGCCTGCCCCTTCCCTGCCGTGGACTGCCACGGCCCTGACCCTCTTTCCGGAGGCGTTTCCCGGACCGCTTGGCGTGTCGCTGATCGGCGCAGCTGCGAATCGTGGGTTGTGGGCGCTGGAAACTGTGGACATCCGGGATTTTTCCCGTCATAAGCACCGCTCCGTGGACGACACCCCGGCCGGCGGAGGCGCTGGTATGGTGCTCAGGCCGGATGTAGCCGCGGAGGCGATTGATACGGTGCAGTCTCGCTGGCAAGGCGGGAAACGGCCGTTGATCTATTTGACGCCGCGAGGACGACCGCTCTCTCAATCCCGGGTCCGGGAATGGGCGGCCGGTTCTGGCGTTGTCGTATTCTGCGGCCGGTTCGAAGGGCTCGATCAACGGGTCATCGACAGTCGCGGGATGGAAGAGGTCAGTGTCGGCGATGCCGTTCTGGCCGGTGGCGAAGGCCCTGCCCAGGTTCTCATCGAGGCCTGTGTGAGACTTCTCCCCGGCGTGCTCGGTGATCCGGCCTCGGCCGAAGATGAGAGTTTCGAGGGCGATCTCCTCGAATATCCTCACTACACGCGTCCGCGCGTGTTCGAGGATGAAGAGATCCCCGAAGTCCTGCTCTCGGGGCACCATGGCCGGATAGAGGCCTGGCGCCGGGAACAGGCGGAAGAGATTACGAAGGCGCGGCGCCCCGACCTCTGGGCGAGGTACGTGGCGCGCAAGGAGAATGCACGATGAACATGATCGAGCAGCTTGAAAAAGAAGAAGCCGCCCGCGTTCTGGGCGAGAAGACCATCCCGGATTTCAGCGCCGGCGACACGCTGCGCGTCCATGTTCGCATCAAGGAAGGCGACCGTGAGCGGATCCAGGTGTTCGAAGGCGTCTGCATCGCCCGCAATGGCGGCGGCCTGAACGAGAGCTACACCGTCCGCAAGATTTCCTTCGGTGAAGGTGTCGAGCGCGTTTTCCCGGTCTACTCGCCGAATGTCGAGCTGATCGAGATCAAGCGGAAGGGCAAGGTCCGCCGCGCGAAGCTGTATTACCTGCGCGACCGTCGCGGCAAGTCGGCCCGTATCGCCGAACGCGTCACCGGCCGCGGCATCGAGAAGCGCGAAGCCAAGAAATAGGCGTCCGCCCTCGCACGATTTCAAAGACCCCGCCGGGAAACCGGCGGGGTTTTTTGGTTTGCGTTTGCCGGCGTCACACTTGTCATCCCGGATGAACGCCCCGCGCAGGCGGGGCACAAGTCCGGGACCCATAATCCCGGTGTGTGCCCAGATGTCGCGTACGTCGAGCCTGCTTTCGGCCGTCAGCGAGCATATGGGTACCGGCCCTCCGGCCTGCCTGCGCAGGCCATACGGCCGGGATGACAAAGAATGTGAGGCAAGCCTTCACCTGACCCGCCAATCCCGCTTAACTCGGCCCCATGACAGGCTCGCTCGTCATTCTCACCGGCGCCGGAATTTCCGCTGAATCCGGGCTGGGCACGTTCCGCGATACGGACGGGCTGTGGGCGAAGTTTGACTGGCAGGCACTGGCGACCCCGGAAGCCTTCGCGGCCCAGCCTTTCAAAGTGCATGAATTCTACAATGCCCGCCGCGCCAATCTGGCAGACGCCTCACCCAATGCGGCGCATGCGGCCCTGGCCCGGCTGGAGCGCGACTGGCTGGCGCGCGGCGGAGATTTCCTGCTGGTCACCCAGAATGTCGACGATCTGCACGAGCAGGCCGGCTCGCAGCGTCTCATTCACATGCATGGCGAGCTGAGGAAGATGCGCTGCGAGGCCTGCCACACGGTCGCCACGGCCTTCGACGAGATCGGTGCGGACACGCCCTGTCCGCGCTGCCAGCAGCCCGGCTTCCTGCGGCCGCACGTGGTGTGGTTCGGCGAGATTCCGCTGGAGATGGATCTGATCTTCCAGGCGCTGGAGGCCTGCACTCATTTCGTCGCGATCGGCACGTCCGGCACGGTCTATCCCGCCGCCGGCTTCTCCGAGATCGCCCGCCGCGCGGGGGCGCATCTCACCGAGATCAACCTTGCGGAAACCGATACCTCGCCCGTTTTCGACAGCCACATCACCGGCCCGGCCAGCGCCGCCGTACCCGCCTGGACCGAGGCATTTCTGGCGCAGGGGTGAGGCAGGCCCCAAGTCCTCGCCCTTGATGGGCGAGGGGGACCGCTGCGTCAGCAGCGGTGGAGTGGGTGACTTTCGCAGACCGGAAACGCGTTGCGTTTCACCCCTTCCGTCCGGCGAAGCCGGACACCTTCCCCGTCAAGGGGAAGGAGGACAGCACGGCTAACCCTCATCCTCGATGCGGTGCATGTCTTCGTCGGAGAGGCCGAAATGATGGCCGATCTCGTGCACCAGGACGTGGGCGACCAGCTCGCCCAGCGGGATGTCGCCGCGCTCGGCCCATTCATCCAGGATCGGGCGGCGGAACAGGAAGACCCGGTCCGGCTCCGGCGAAGGATCGATCACCGATTTGCGCGCCAGGTCGACGCCGATATAGACGCCGGTCAGCTCGAACGCGTCTTCCATGCCCAGCGCCTCGAGGGTTTCGCCATCAGCGAAGTCGGCGACGAAGATCTCCACCCGGCCGCACATCTTGCGGAACCCGTCGGGCAGGCCCTCCCAGGCCCGGGCGGCGAGGGCCTCGAAATCTTCCAGGGAGGGCGGCAAAAGGTCGTGGGGCAGGGATCGGATCATGGCCCCCGTATACCGGCCACGGCGGGCGCTGTCAGTCCGTTTCCGCGGCAGGCTTGCGCCGCGAACAAATATGGAACATGTTTTGCGCCATGGACCTGTCCGACGTTGCCTCCGCCGCCAATCCGGATATCGACGACGCCCAGGCGCTGATGCGCGGGGCGGCGCGCCTGCTCTGGCAGATGGGCTATAGCGCGATCCCGGAATTCATCCTGCCCGACGGCCGCCGCGCCGATCTCGCCGCGCTCGGCCGCAAGGGCGAGATCACCATTGTCGAGGTGAAGTCCGGCATCGCCGACTTCCGCGCCGACAACAAGTGGGAGAATTACGCCGGCTATTGCGAACGGCTGTATTTTGCCGTCTCCCAACGCTTCCCGCACGAGCTCATTCCCGAACATGCCGGCCTGATCATCGCCGACGGGTTCGGCGGGGCAGTGGTGCGCGAAAGCCCCGTCCTCGCCCTCGCCCCGGCCCGCCGCAAGGCCCTCACCCTGCGCTTCGCCCGCGCCGCCGCCGACCGGCTGATGCGGGTGGAGGAGTAAGCCAGGGGACATGTACCTCCGGTACGTGTCCCGGAATGCGAGAGGAATAGAGCTTTCTTCCCCACGCGAGTGGGGAAGTGGGCCCTCCATAGCCTTGGCGAAGGAGGGGTCGAAGGGGTTGCGGCCGCAGGCCGCAAAAGTCGACCGGACCCGGCTTGCCTGTAACGCCGCTCACGCGGCGCCCCTCCGTCTCGCCGCTTTGCGGCGATCCACCTCCCCATGAAATGGGGAGGAAACAGCACCCCCCCCTAAACCGTCTCGGCGGCGCGCATCTCGCGAAGCAGGCCCTCGAAAGCCTCGACGCGCGGGGCGAAGCGTTGTTCGACGGCGCCGCGGACCTGCGCACCGGCCTTGTCCGGGCTGCCGCAGTCGACGGGCGGGTGCGGATCATATTCCAGGCCCAGCTGGATCGCCTGGGCGACGGTCTCGCCCGCCAGCTCCTTGACGACGGTCAGCGCGAAATCGATACCCGCCGTCACACCGCCGCCGGTGAAGAGATTGCCGTCGCGCACGACGCGCGATTTCACCGGCTCGGCACCGAACGCCGTCAGCAATTCATGATAGCGCCAGTGCGTCGTCGCCTCGCGGCCCGCCAGCAGGCCCGCCGCGCCCAGGATGAAGGCGCCGGTGCACACCGAGGTGACATAGCGCGCCTGGATGCCCTGGCGTCTGACGAAATCGATAATCTCCGCGTCCTGCATCGCGGCATCAATGCCGAAACCGCCGGGAATGCAGATCATGTCGAGATCGGGACAGGCCACGATCGTCGTGTCCGGCAGGATGAAGGGGCCGCAATCGGTGCGCACAGGGTCCAGCGTCCTGGCGACCAGGTGGATTTTCGCACCCGGCATGCGCGACAGCACCTGCAGCGGGCCGGTGAAGTCCAGCTGGGTAATGTCGTCGAACAGCAGGAAGCCGATATTCAGGGTGGCGGTCATGATCAGGCCTCTTCTTTCAGGGGGGAGGTGAAACGGGCGCGATAATCGCTGGGCGTCACGCCCAGCTGGCGCATGAAGGCGCGGTCCATGCGCTGGTGCGTGCCGAAGCCGCAGGCCTGCGCCACCGTGTCGATGCGCTGGCGCGTCTCGACCAGAAGGCAGCGCGCCAGATCGATCCGCACGCGTTCGACGAAAGCGGCCGGCGAAGTGGTCATCTCGCGGCGGCACAGGCGGCTCAGCGTGCGCGGCGAGACGGCGAGCGTGTCGCACATCGCGGTGACCGACCAGTCACGCTCCGGCGCGGCCCGCACGGCCTCGGCGAGGCGGGCCAGCCGGCGATCGTCCGCGCCCTGGGCCGCCAGGTCGGCGGAAAACTGCGCCTGTCCGCCGGACCGCATACGGTAGACGACATTCTCGCGCGCCACGGCCAGGGCCAGCTCGCGGTCATGATCGGTCTCGATCAGGGCGAGGGCGAGATCGATCCCCGCCGTCACACCGGCCGAAGTCCACACCTTGCCATCGCGCACGAAGATCGCGTCGGGCTCGACTTCGAGCGCGGGATAATAGCGCTGCAGCCGGGCTGCCGACCGCCAGTGCGTGGTGACACGGCAACCGTCCAGATGGCCCCGGCGTGCGAGCAGGAACGTCCCGGAGCAGACCGAGGCGACGCGTCCGGCGCGGTCAAAGGCCATGTCGATGAAGGCCTGTACGTCCTGCCCGTCCAGCGCACCACGCACGCCCGGCTCCTCGCCGCCGGCGACGATCGCGGTAGAGCCCGGGCCCAGCCGGGCCGCTGCGGCGGCCGCACTGTCCCCGGCGGCTACGGCCAGCCCGGACGAGCTCGCAACATTGCCCGCCTGCGGTGCGGCGACACGGATATCGTAGAGCCGGCGGCCAGCGGCCCGGTTGGCGGCCGAGAACATGGCCAGCGGCCCGGTGAGGTCGAGCAGCTGGAACCCCGGATAGATCAGGAAGACGATGGTGTGCGGTGTATCCATGCCCGCCACCCTAGCCTCACCCCGTTATGGCCCAAAGGCCATTAATGGGGCAAATCGGGCCATTCGAGGCAAATCCGGAGCTCTCTTGTCCTTCCCCTTGATGGGGAAGGTGCCCCGCAGGGGCGGAAGGGGTGAAACGCGCAGCGTTTCCGGTCTCAAAGAGACACCCACTCCACCGCTGCTAGCACAGCGGTCCCCCTCGCCCATCAAGGGCGAGGACCTGGAGTGTGCCGCCCCCTAAGCCTCCGGCTTCACGCGCCAGGGCGGGTCGATGCGGTTTTCGCCGGCATGGTAGATCTTGATCTTGTGGCCGTCGGGATCGAGGAGGATCGCCTCGCGCCACAGCCAGGACTGATCCTCCGGCTGTGTCTCGAAGACCAGGCCCTTCGCCTCCAGTTCCCGCACGCGCGCATCCATGTCGGCATCTTCCAGATAGACCACCGCGC
This sequence comes from Pseudomonadota bacterium, assembly GCA_036231565.1. GTDB lineage: Bacteria > Pseudomonadota > Alphaproteobacteria > Caulobacterales > Maricaulaceae > Maricaulis. Next base: position 101,155 of record JAZAHA010000006.1, on the reverse strand, counting down.
CGGGATGGACCGGCCCGGTCTCGACATGAATGGAGAACGTCGTATCGCCTTCAGGTGCCAGGAAGCGGCAATAGTGCGGACTGTCGACCAGAAGCCTGAAACCGAGCTGAAGATAGAAGGCCTTCGAGCGCGGGATGTCACTGACGGGGAGGGTTATCTGGTTCAGCTGCATCGGTTTCGGTCTCCCGCCTGGGATCGGCAATCTGGTCCAGCGGCCGGATCAGGCGGTCCAGCGTCAGGTCGGACAGGAGGAAGGCCCACCCGTCCGCTGCCGCATTGATCGCCCCGGCCGCGTCGCGGGCATCATCGGTCAGGGCGTCCGCCTGCAGCACCGCCCAGCGTGTCTCCCCCAGCGCCAGCACATCCAGGCTCACACGCACGCCGCCAAAGGTCTCGGCGATATGGCGGGCGACGACCTCGCCTTCAAGGCGCGCGGCGGCCCGCACATCGCGAAAGCGCACCCGCGCCAGCGCGCTGGCCGGACCATTGCCCGCCGCCGCCGTGATCAGCGTCCAGCCGCCCGGCTGGCGCAGGGCAAAACTGCGCACGCTCGGCGAGGGACGTTCCAGCCGGTAGGCCGGGCCCGCTTCCGGCACGATCGTGCTGACAGCGATGGCATTGGCGCCCAGTTCCAGGAAGTCCAGGTCCAGCCAGTGCCCCGCCTCGGCGATGGGCGGCAGGCTGGCCGCCGTCTCGGCCGGGCGCGCCGCATAGGTGCGGTTGCGGCCCGGAAAGCGCACATAAATGCCGGTCTCGGTTTCGCGTCCCAGCAGGATATCGACCCGCACGGCGCCGGAGGCATCGCGCACCGTCACCCGCGTCGCCTCGCCCTCCTCGCCCCGGCCGCCCAGGCCCAGGCGGGCATGTTTGGCCGGATCCGCCGTGCGCGCGCCGGCATAGTCCAGCCCTGCCAGGAAAGCGTCGAGTTCGGCCAGCCGGCCGGCGACCACGGGATGGCCGTCGCGGCTGGGCATGATCCAGCCGCTCTCGCTGCGCCTCAGGGTAAAATGGTCCTCGGCGCTGTCGATCTCGATCTCGGCGGCCTCGCGCACCGCCTGCGGCCAGTCGGGCAGGACCGGCCCGGAAACTTCCGGCTGCCAGGCCTGGCGCGCCTGGTTCCAGGTCAGCCCGGCCGCGAGGCCGAGAAGCCCCAGCGCCAGCACGCCCGCAATGGCGAGCCGCATGCCGCGCTGCCGGTCCATCCGCTGGCTCATGACGGCCTCCCCCGGCGGCGGCGCACCAGCGCACCGGCAATCCCGGCCAGGATGATCAGCACCGGCGGCACGCCGATGGTCCAGAATTGCAGTGTGGCATTCAGCGCATCGATATCGCGGCGGAAATCCCGCTCGACGGCGCGCAGCTCGGCTCGCGTCTCGGCGATCTGGTGGCGCAGGCGCTCGGCCTCCTCGCGCTGGGCAGCGCCCGAGGCTGACAGGAAGGCCGAGGCCTGGCCCGAGCCGGTCAGACTGTCCAGCTGCGCCTCGGCATCGGCGATTTCCTGTTCCAGCGCATCCTGGATTTCCAGATAGCGCGTCTCGGCCGCCTCGCGCAGCCGGTCGACCCGGCTCATCGGCCGCAGCGAGGGCGTGCGCGAACGCACCTCGATCAGCGCCCGGTCACCGGCCGCCATGTCGATCAGGTTCAGCGCCAGGGTGAGATTGTCGGCCACCATCATGTCACCGACCGCCGGATCGGATCGGACATAATAGGTATCGTCCAGCCAGTCGGCATCGGCGACCACGGTGATATCGACCGGCGCGTCGGCCTGGCCGACGTGATCGGCCGGGCTGAACAGCGTGTCGCTGGCGGGCGGACCATCCGGGAACGCCGTCTCCGGCAGGCCGGACAGGCGCGCCGCCAGCATCAGCGGTGCCGGCTCGGGCTGGTAGCCGCGCAGAAGCGCATCCGGCCCCGGCGCACCGGCAGCGATATCGGCATCGATGGCAGCGCCTTCCGGTGAGGTGACGACCAGGGGCGTCACCGTCATGCCGGGCTGGCCGACCGGTTCGAGATAACCGGGCGAGCCGAAATTGATCCCCAGATCGAGCGTTGCCGTGGCCAGATCTTCGCCGGACAGCTGGGCCTGGCCGACCGAGAACCACAGGGGGTAGGCGCGGCGGCGCGCCCACCCGTCGGCATCGACAATCTCGACCGGCAGTCCCAGCGCCCGGTCCATGGCGACGCTCTGGGCATCGTAGCGCACGCCCCAGCGCGCCAGCAGCGGACCCAGATCCGAAGAGCGCCGGGCGCGGATCGGCGGCAGACCGTCCGGTCCCGGCCGCATGGCAACATGCGCCAGCGGATCGATGAAGGCGAGCAGCCGCCCGCGGGTCAGCACATGCTGATCGATACGGTAGAGCTGCGCCTCGCTCAGCTCGCCCGGATGCAGCAGCAGGAGCGCATCGGCCTCGGGCAGGTCCTGGAAATCGCGATCCACCCAGACAATCTCATAGGCGCCGCTCAGCTCGGTGACGAAACGGTTGGGCGCGCCGGTGTCCGGCGTGATCGGCAGGCTGGTGATAACGGCGATACGCGGCCGGCGCGGCCGTTCCAGATCGGAGATGACACGGGTGAGATCGTATTCCAGCCGCGCCTCGGAATCCTCGCGGAAAACCGGGATCACCGCCTGTTCGTCGATGGAATTGCGCGCCACCAGGCCGAAATAGAGCGAGGTGCCGGCCTCGGTCGGCACAGCCTGAAGCCCCGCCTCCAGCGCGGCATCCTCGTCCGGCGAGAAGGGCTGCGGGTCGATCTCGGTCAGCCGGATCATGCCGCCGGAGCGGTCGGCATAGGCTTCCAGCATTTCACGCACCCGGCTGGCATAGGCGCGGATCGCGGGATACTGGGCGGCCTCGGCGCGGGAATAGTAGAAGCGCCACTCCACCGGCTCGGCCAGGCGGCCGATCACGTCCTCCGTGCCCGGCGAGAGGCGGTAGAGGCCCTGTTCGGTCAGGTCGAGCCGCCAGCTGCGCAGGGTCAGCCCGGCAATCTGGTTGCCCGCGAGGAAGATCACGGCGAGCGCCAGCAGCATCAGCGGCGTGAAGAGGGCGCGTTTCATCGGCCGCCTCCGCGCCGTTCGGACACCAGCACACCGCCCATGGTCAGGCAGATGCCGGTCAGGCCGAGGAAGTAGACGAGGTCAGAGAGACCGATCACGCCATTGCGGAAAGCGTTGTAGTGATCCAGCGCCGACAGGCCGGCGACGAATTCGGTCACCGCCGCCGGCGCGCTGGCGCCCAGCACGGACAGCACGAAGGGCAGGCCCGCCATGGTCAGCAGGAAGGCCGCGCCAGCGCCGAGCACGAAGGCGACAACCTGGTTGGCCGTGGTCGCCGACAGGGCCTGGCCGACCGCCAGATAAGCCCCGGCCAGAAGCAGCGTGCCCAGATAGGCGGTGGCGATGGCGGCATTGTCCGGCTCGCCGAGATAATTGACCGCGATCCACATCGGGAAGGTCAGCGCGATGGCCAGGGCTGCCATCGTCCAGGCAGCGAGGAATTTGCCGCCCGCCGTCGCCCAGAGCGGGATCGGCAGGGCCATCAGGAATTCCAGCGTGCCGCGATCGCGCTCCTCCGCCCAGGCGCGCATCGCCAGCGCCGGCATCAGGATGACCAGCAGCCAGGGCAGATAGTCGAACATCGGGGCGAGATCGGCGCGGTTGGTGTCGAAGAAACGGCCGACATGGAAGGCAAAAGCCGGCGCGGCAAAGCCGAACACCGCCAGAAACACATAGGCCAGCGGGGTGAGGAAATAGGCACCCAGTTCGCGCCGGTAGATGGCCCAGAGAGTGTGGATCACGCGGCCGCCTCCGGCGTATTGCCATTACCGGCCGGCGCCAGGGTGAGCTGGCGGAAGGCGGCCTCGATCTGGCGTTCCGGTGCCAGCTCGGCCAGTTCGCGCGGCGAGCCGTCGAACAGCAGCCGGCCGCGCGCAATCACGATGGCGCGCGAGCACACGGCGGGCACTTCTTCCAGAATGTGGGTGGAGATGATGATCGCCTTGTCCGGTGCCATGTCGCGGATCAGCTGGCGCACCCCGTCCTTCTGGTTGGGATCCAGCCCGTCGGTCGGTTCGTCGAGAATCAGTACCGGCGGATCATGGGCGATGGCCGCCGCCAGCGCCGCGCGGCGCTTATAGCCCTTGGAGAGCGTGCCGATCGGCTGATGCTCATAACCGCCCAGATTCGCACGCTCCAGCGCCAGCGCGACGGCGCGTTTCAGACTGGCGCCGGAAAAGCCGCGCGCACGCAGGCTGAAAGCGACGAAATCGCGCGGCGACATGGCCGGATAGGCGGGCGCGCCCTCGGGCAGATAGCCCAGCCGGGCCTGTGCTTCCAGGCGTGCCGCGACGCAGTCATGCCCGGCGATCGAGGCGCGGCCCTCATCGGCTTCCAGCGCGCCGGCCAGCATGCGCATCGTGGTCGTCTTGCCCGCGCCATTGGGGCCGAGAAAGCCCAGCACCTCGCCGCGCTCCAGCGTGAAGGAGACGTCGTCGACGGCGCGCCGCGGTCCGAAATCCTTGGTCAGATGGTCGGCAACCAGCATGTAACGCTCGGAGACTCCAGGCTGAGAGGGCCCTAGCGTTAGCGTGCCGGCGCGCGCTTGGCCAGAGGCGAAACAGGCGGGCAAAAGGAGGGGTTGAGGGTGTCGACCGGACCGCTGCTCCTTGACCCGGGGGGCTGGGGGGGCTGTCTAAATCCAGGATCCGGAACATTGACGCGACCGGCCGACGCGTTGGACGGTGGCTTCGCGGTATGGCGGGAACTGGCCGGGAATGTGGCGACTTTGCGGCACCGCGTGAAATGTTTGTAAGCTGTAAACGGCCATTCAACCCATGGGAGAATGCGGGTGACAGCAAGCCCCCACAGCGTGCGTCCGGCGCCACAATCGGTGATGTGGCAGCGCCGGGAACTGGACACCATCCTGCGCGTCTACGGCCATTTCGTCGCGCGCGGCGAGTGGAAGGACTACGCGATTGACGGCCTTCGCGACCAGGCCGTGTTCTCGATCTTCCGCCGGCACAGCGAGATGCCGATGTATGCCGTGATCAAGACGCCCGCCGACGCCCAGCGCCAGGGCGCCTACAAGGTGGTCGGCATGGACGGCCAGATCCTCAAGCGCGGCCACGACCTCTCCCAGGTCCTGCGCATTTTCGACAAGAAGCGCTTCCACGTGGTGGACTGAAACTTCAGCGACACTTGTCTTCCCGGATGAATGCCCCGCACAGGCGGGGCGCAAGTCCGGGACCCATAATCCGGCTGCTTGTCCGGCTGTCGCCTACGTCGAGCCCGCTTTCGGCAGAAAGCGAGCGTATGGGTCCCGGCCCTCCGGCCTGCCTGCGCAGGCCGTACGGCCGGGATGACAACCCGTGTTTCGCTCGCACCACACCCACAAAAAAGCCCCCGGAGTTTTCCCCGGGGGCCGTTTTCTGTGCGATGTCCGCAGATCCTATTCGCGGCTGCCGAGCAGCGAGAGGATGATCTGGAACATGTTGATGAAGGCGATGTAGAGGTTCAGCGCGCCCATATTGGTGAGCACGGCCATCGAGCGCTGGTCGCCCGCGACCTGGTAGTACATCACTTTCAGGCTCTGGGTCTGCCAGGCCGTCACGCCCGCCATCAGCAGCAGCACGCCGAACTGCAGCAGCAGTTCCAGGCCGGCCGAGTGGAAGAAGAAGGCGTTCAGAACACCCAGGATGATCGCGCCGATCATGCCCATGAACAGGAAGGACTGGATGGGCTGCAGGTTGATCTTCGTCGTATAGCCGAACACCGACAGGCCCAGGAAGGCACCGGCGGTGATGGTGAAGGCTTGCACGATGGTCGCCCAGCTGATCGCCAGCGTCCGGCCGCCCGACGTGGTCACGCCGTCCGGCGCAGCACCGCCCGCCATCACGACCCAGATGCTCAGACCCGTGCCGATCAGGGCGACAATCGCCCAGTAGAGCAGGGCCGAACCGGTCGGCGAGGGATTGCGCATGAAGAACATCGAGCCGAACAGCAGGGCCAGCGGGCCCCATTGCACGACAAACAGCAGCGGCGTGCCGTAGACCAGCGCCGTCAGCGGCGCGACGGTGCCGACTGCATAGGCCAGAGCGGCCGAGATCAGCAGGCCCAGGCCCATCTTGTTGTAGACGCCGAGCATGAATTTGCGCAGGCCGGCATCCCGCGACATGTCCATCGACTGGGCGCCGGAATAGGTGCGGGAAAAGTCGTTCATCGTTACGTCTCTCTCGTAGTCAGGGCGTGCGGAAACACGCCGCGCGCCGACAGGGCGCTTTGTCCTGCAATATCGGGGCGACCGGCCGAAATGGCAAGGCGGGACGCGGCGGGGGTCGCGTCCCCCCTGTCAGACGCTGACATGTCCCGCGGACCATTGCAGAGCCGGCGCAAACTGTCCTAGGCACGTCAGTGCCTGTAGCGGAGTCCCGGTCCATGTCCCTGCGCCTGTTTGCCGCCCTGCCCGTGCCCGAGGAGATCGGAGCCGGACTGGTGCGCCTGCAGAAGGGCGTGCCGGGGGCGCGCTGGCGGCCGGTCGAGAATTTCCACATCACGCTGCGGTTTTTCGGCGAGATCGACGAGCGCACGGCCGAGGATCTCGATGCCGAGCTGGCGAATATCCGGATGGCCCCCTTCACCGTGCGGCTCAAGGGGGCCGGCTGGTTCGGCAAGGCCGATCCGCGTGCGCTCTGGCTGGGCGTCGAGGCCGGCGAGGCCGTTGCCGCACTGGCGGGCAAGTGCGAGCGGGCGGCGCGGCGCGCCGGTCTGAAACCGGAAACGCGCAATTTCCACCCGCACATGACGATCGCCTATCTGCAAGGCACGCCGGTGGACAAGGCCAACCGCTTCACCCAGCGCGCCAGCGATCTGGAGACCGAAGCCTGGATGGCCACGCATTTCAGCCTCTGTTCCAGCTGGATCACCCGCGGCGACGCCAATATCTACCAAGCCGAGGCCGACTACCCGCTGGCCTGACCGGGCTGCAGCGCGCCGATCAGCCCGTCCACCCCGGCCTCGACCAGGTCGAGCACGTCCTCGAAGCCGGCTTCGGCGCCGTAATATGGGTCGGGAACGTCATCCATCGCCACGCCCGGCGCCCAGTCCATCAGGCGGGAAATCCGGCCCGACACGCCCGGCGGTGCGAGGCGGTGCAGATGGCTGTGATGGCCGCTGTCCATGGCCAGGATATGGTCGAAGCGCGTGAAGTCGTCCGCCGTCAGGGCCCGCGCCGCCAGGCCCTCGAAACTGTAGCCGCGGGCCGCAGCAGCCGCCCGGCTGCGCGGATCCGGCGGCTCGCCCGCATGCCAGCCGCTGGTGCCGGCAGAATCGACGCGCCAGTCCAGCCCCAGCGCCTCGATCCGCGCCCGCGCAACCGCTTCCGCCGTCGGCGAACGGCAGATATTCCCGGTGCACACGAAGAGCAGACGCATCACTCGGCATCGACGCTGAAGGCGCCGGGCAGCACGGTGAGCTGCCAGTCACCGCCGGACCGGTAGAGCCAGTAGATGTCACCATAGGCGGTTTCCGGCAGACGGCCCTCTTCGCAGCCGGCGGCTTCGGCAGCGGAGACGCCGGCAAACTCGGCCAGCCACAGGCAGGTGGTGTTGGAATGCTCGCCGGCCAGCGTCCAGCGGACCTCGCCGTCACGGGCCTCGGCAAAGGCCGCCGAGCGCTGGCGTTCGATCGTGGCGCCCGGCGTGCAGTCGGCGGCGTAACCGTCCACGGCCTGGTGCGCGACCACCTCGGCATGGCCCGCCGCTGCGGTCAGCCGGGTGCGGCAGGCAGCGCTGGCATAGGCCCGCTCGACCGGGATTTCGCCCAGAAGGCCGGACAGTCGCGCCACCATCGCCTCACCGGTCTCGCTGAGCGGGCATTCCATGCCATTGCAGTCCGGCGAGATCTTGTAGGCGTGCCGTACCACCAGGATATGACGACCGGACGCGGCGATATCGGCCTGCACGTCCGCCGGAGCCAGTTCCAGCAACGCCGGACGATCGAAGTCCGCTGCAGCGGCGCCGTCCAGCCCGGCGGCGGTGAGCATGAGTGCGACAAGATAAGTCGTGATCATGATGAGCCTCCCCTTGTACGGGAAGACTAGCGGCAGCAGCCCGGCTGGCAAATTACCCTTCCATGAGGAAGCGGACAGGTCGCCGTCCTGCCTCCCGGGCGGGCCGGTCAGACCTCGACAGTATCCGGCTCGATCTGGACGATGATGCAGGCACTTGCGCGCGTGCCCTTACCCGGCGTGCTGTCAAAAACAAGCTCGCCCTCCATCAGCTCCACCAGGCGGCGGCAGATCGACAGGCCGACCCCGCGGCCCGATCCGGTGCGCAACGTGCGGGTCTCGGTGGCGATCTCCAGCTCTTCCGGCGTCATGCCGACCCCGGTATCGGTAACGGTGAAGATCAGGCGCATATGGTCGGGATCGACCGGTTCGGCTTGCACATCGACAGTGATCCGGCCTTCCGGTGTGAATTTGATCGCGTTGGAGACGAGATGGGTGAGGATCTGCTTGATCCGGGCCGGATCGCCGATCATCGGCTGCTTCCCCTCATCGCCGCAGGCCGGGCCCAGTTCCAGGCCGCGCTCGGCGGCAAGCGGCGCAAACAGGCCGGTCACCGACCGGATCAGCTCGCACGGCTCGAACGCCGTGCTGCGCAATTCCACCTTGCCGTTCTCCAGCTGGGACAGATCCAGCACATCGCTGACCCGGTTCAGCGTCGACTGGGCCGACTGTTCCAGCGTGGTCAGAAGACGGCGCTGCTCGGCATCCAGCTCGGTATTGGCCAAGAGGCTTGCCAGGCCGAGAATACCGTTCAGCGGCGTCTGCAGCTCATGGCTCAGCCCCATCAGGAATTCCGATTTGGACTGGCGCAGGGCACGCTGCATCTCGGCCTCGGTCTTGAGCTCCGCCTCCAGCGTGTCGCGAGACGACAACTCGACCTGCATCCGGCTCGCCGAACGGTGCATCCGCGACAGAAGCCGGCCCAGCCGGCGGATCAGCATGACAAAGCCGGCCAGCATCAGGCCGACGGCCACGGCATCGGACAGCGGGCGGATGCGATGTCCCGCAAAATCCACCCAGGCAACAAGCACGTCCGGCGGCAGGACCAGCGGGCCGGCGATGTGCAGAAGAGCGTCGGCGAGATAATAGGCGGCCCACAGGACGATACCCACCGAGAGCACCTGCACGGCCCGCACCGCGCCGGCGAACTGGATCGACCGGGCGTGCGTCCACAGATAAGCCGCCGCGACGGTTCCGGCCGCGACGAACAGCAGATCCAGCAATATCGTCAGCCAGGTAGAGTGCATGGTCTCACACGCTCCGGCCCCGGGTACATTTGGTCAAACGCCCGCTCTGCTCCATATCCGCCGCCTGCATGGCTGCCAGCGGTCGATAACCCTTGCCCCGGGGGGTGGCTGTGTAAAGCGCTGCCCGGCGCAATGAATATTTCATTCATCGCGCGGGAATACGGCCATCAGGCGGCGAGCACGGGGATTTCGCGCCCCGCCAGGGTCAGTCGTTGCGGCCCAGACGGCGCTTGCGGCGCGCCATCAGCTGCAGGCGCAGCGCATTCAGGCGGATGAAACCCTCGGCGTCCTTCTGGTCGTAGACATCGTCTTCCTCGAAGGTCACGTGCGCCTCGGAATACAGCGTGTGGTCCGAGGACCGGCCGACGACATTGACCGAGCCCTTGTAGAGTTTCAGGCGGACGTCACCGCTGACAAACTCCTGACTCTTGTCGATCGCCGCCTGCAGCATTTCGCGCTCCGGCGAGAACCAGAAGCCTTCATACAGCAGCTTGGCATAGCGCGGCATCAGCTCGTCCTTCAGATGCGCCGCGCCGCGGTCGAGCGTGAGCTGTTCGATGCCGCGATGGGCCGCCATCAGGATCGTGCCGCCCGGCGTCTCGTAGATGCCGCGCGACTTCATGCCGACGAAACGGTTCTCCACCAGGTCGAGACGGCCGATCCCGTGCTTGCGGCCCAGCTCGTTCAGCTCTGTCAGGAGGGTGGCAGGGCTCATCGCCTTGCCGTTCACCGCCGTCGCGTCGCCGCGCTCGAAGCTGATCGTGACATATTCCGGCGTGTCCGGCGCATCGACCGGGTCGACCGTGCGCTGGAAGACGATGTCGGACGCTTCCTCGGCCGGATTCTCCAGCACCTTGCCCTCCGACGAGGTGTGCCAGAGATTGGCGTCGACCGAGAAGGGCGCCTCGCCGCGCTTGTCCTTGGCCACCTGGATACCGTGCTGTTCGGCATAGGCGATCAGCTTGGTGCGGGAATTGAGATCCCATTCGCGCCAGGGCGCGATCACGCGCAGATCCGGGTCCAGCGCATACACGCCCAGTTCGAACCGCACCTGGTCATTGCCCTTGCCGGTCGCGCCGTGCGCCACGGCGTCGGCGCCGGTTTCATGGGCAATCTCCACCAGGCGTTTGGAGATCAGCGGACGGGCGATCGAGGTGCCCAGCAGGTAAAGCCCCTCATAGACCGCATTGGCGCGCACCATCGGGAAGACGAAGTCGCGCACGAATTCCTCGCGCAGATCCTCGATGAAAATATCCTTCACGCCGGCCGCCTCGGCCTTCTTGCGCGCCGGCTCCAGCTCCTCGCCCTGGCCCAGATCGGCCGTGAAGGTCACGACTTCCGCGCCGTACTGATCCTGCAGCCATTTCAGGATCACCGACGTGTCGAGACCGCCGGAATAGGCAAGAACAACCTTTTTCACAGGCTTTTTGGCAGGCATGGCGCATTTCCTTTTCGTCTGCCGTTCGCCTACCGCCAAGCCCGTGCGCACGCAAGGGGAATGATCGGGGGTGCGCACAGCCCACTGCAACAAACCCCTTCTCCCTCCACGTTTTTCCCGGCCAGACGCCCGGCGAAGGCCGGGCAAAGCGCCGGGACCGACGGGAAACGCATCGCTTGAGATGATCTTCGGTCGGTCCCGGATCTGCAGCCTGCCTGCGCAGGCCTTCGTCCGCGAAAAGTAGAGAGAGGCGAGAAGAAAGCGCAAACGCCGCAACAAACACCGTCACCCTGACGAAGGTCAGGGCCCAGTTCATAGAGCGCAGTGGCCGCGGCCTCGCCCCCATCCCTCATGATGGCATCGCTCGATCCGAGCCCCTCCAGCCCAAATCTCCCTCTGTGAACTGGGTCCTGACCTTCGTCAGGATGACGGCGGCTGAGGCCAGCACGGGACGAAACCGGACAAACCGCCAACCCCGCTTGGACACACACGCAATCCGCGTCATGCTCGCCGCATGAACCGGTCCGGACTGTCACGCTTTTCCCGTTTTCGCGGGCGCCGTGCGCGCTTCGAGCATGATCGCAGCGACCGGGCGGCGCAGGAGGAGCGGCTGCGTGCGCTGTGCCGCACGGCGAAACAGGCCGGGATCGGCACGACACAGGCGCTGGCGGAGCGGCTGGCGCGCGAGGGGATCGATCTCGCCATCCCGCGCCTTGCCGGCCTGAAAGCGGCGCTGGAAGGGGAGCCCCGTTCGCTGAAACCGGACGTGTTCGAAGCCGGCGCCGAAATTCCGGCGGACGCACTGCGGCTCATGGAGCGCGCGCTGGACGGCCAGCTGGCCATTGCCGGTTTCGGCGGGTTTTCCGGCCGCATCGCCAATCTGTTCGACTATGCCCGCGAGAACCGCGCCGGCACGGTGGCGAGCTATATCCCCGAACTGGCCCGCCAGGACCCGGACCAGTTCGGCCTGGCCGTGTGCAGCCTGGACGGTCAGCGTCTCGCCCTGGGCGATGCAGAACAGGCCTTCTGCCTGCAATCGGTGGTGAAACCGCTGAACTATGCCCTCGCCCTGGCGCTGAACGGCGAGAACCAGGTGCACCGCCATGTCGGCCGCGAACCCTCCGGCCGCCGTTTCAACGAGCTGGCGCTGGACCCCGACAACCGGCCGCACAATCCGATGATCAATTCCGGCGCCATCATGTGCACCGCCATGATCCGCCCCTCGCGCTCCATTGCCGACCGCCAGGACCTGGTGCAGCGCTTTGTGGCTTCGGCGGCGGGCGGGGCGGCATGCGGTTTTGACGAAGCCGTCTATCATTCCGAACGTCAGACCGCGGCGCGCAACCAGTCGCTGGTCAAGCTGATGGACGAGCATGATGCCTTCCCCGAAGGCACCGATACCGATGCCGCCCTCGATCTTTATTTCCGCACCTGTTCGCTGACGCTGGATTGTCAGGGCCTGTCAGTGGCGGCCGCCATGCTGGCCAATGGCGGCGTGTGTCCGCTCACCGGCCACCGGGTGATCGACCCGCGGATCGTGCGCAACACGCTGTCATTGATGCTGACATGCGGCATGTATGACTATTCCGGCGAATACGCCTTCTCGGTCGGCCTGCCCGCCAAGTCCGGTGTGTCCGGCGGTCTGATGATCGTCATACCGGGTATCGCCGGTATCGCGCTGTTCTCGCCGCGGCTCGACCGGCAGGGCAATTGCGTGCGCGGTATCGAGTTTTCCCGGCGCCTGATCGAGGACTACCCCTTCCACATCTTCGCCGGCGTCGCGACCGACTGAACCCGTGTCGCCGCCGACTGACAACGCTCGCCAGGACCGCGGGATGACGTCATAGTGCCGCAAACCGGCCCGGAGTCCGCCATGCTCGACCTCTCGCTTTTCCCGCTTTTCCTGGCCGCCGGCATCGCCCTGGCCCTGACACCGGGTCCCGACATGGCCTTCACCCTCGCCACCGCCGCCTCGCGCGGACCGCGCGCAGGGCTGGGCGCTGTCGCGGGTATCTGCACCGGCGGTCTGGTGTGGACGATGGCCGCCGCGGCCGGGCTGGCGGCGCTGATCGCCGCCTCCGAACATGCCCTGACAGCCGTACGCTATGCCGGGGCCGCCTATCTGATCTGGCTGGGCTGGAAAACCTTTCGCAGCCTGGATGCGCCGATCGAGGCCGAGAGTGCCGGCAGCGCCGCACGCGCCTTTCGCCGCGGCCTGGTGACCAATCTGCTCAATCCCAAGATCGGCCTCTTCTTCCTGGCGCTGCTGCCGCAATTCACCAATGCCGAACTGGGTCCGGTCTGGCTGCAGATGCTGACGCTCGGCCTGGTCTTCTTCGCCATCGGCGCTTTCGTGCTGGTGGCCATCGTGTTCGCCGCCGGCGCCGCCCAGCAGCAGCTGAAATCCTCGCGGATTTCGCGCCGCGTGCTCAACGGCATCGCTGCTACCGCGTTCGGCGGGCTCGGTCTGCGCTTGATCTTTTCGGGCAATGCGACCTAGAAGACGCCCATGTCACACACCGCAGATCCCCGCCTCATTGTCGCGCTCGACGTGCCGACGACCGACCAGGCCTGGTCGATCACCCAGGCCGTCGGCGATGCCGTCAGCTTCTACAAGATCGGCCTCCAGCTGCTCCCCGTGGGCGGGATGGACCTGTGCCGCCGCCTCAAGAGCGCCGGCAAGGACATCTTCCTGGACTTCAAGCTGCACGACATTCCCGCCACGGTGGAAAAGGCGACCCGGTCGATCACCGCCGGCGGCGCCGATCTGCTGACCGTGCACGCCGAACCGCCGGTGATGCGCGCGGCCGTCGCCGGGCGCGAAGGCTCGAAACTGCGCATTCTCGGCGTCACCGTGCTGACCAGTTATGACGACGCCATGCTGGCCGAGATGGGCTATGCCTATGGCGCCCGCGATCTCGTTCTGCGCCGCGTGGAACAGGCGCTCGAGGCCGGTGTCGACGGTGTCGTGGCCAGCGCCCACGAAGCCACCGAGATCCGCCAGCGCTTCGGCGATGATTTCCTGATCGTCACCCCGGGCATCCGGCCTGCCGGTGCCGATATCGGCGACCAGAAACGCGTCGCCACCCCGGCCGCAGCCCTCGCCCGGGGCGCCACCCACCTCGTCGTCGGCCGCCCCGTCAACGCCGCCGAAGATCCGGCCGCCGCCGCCCGGGCGATTGTGGACGAGATGGCCGGCGTCCCGGCCTGAGTGGGGGGCATTTCTGCTGTCATCGCGGATGGATAACCCCTCCACGTTTTTCCCGGCCGGAAGCCCGGCCATGAGCCGGGCAGAGCGCCGGGACCTACGGGAAACTCATCGCTTGAAGTGATCTCCGGTAGATCCCGGATCTACAGCCTGCCTGCGCAGGCTGTAGCCTGCGCCCGCGAAGGCGGGTGGCCGGGAGAAATGGGCCTTCCTCCCTGTTCAACCAAACCTCGTCATCCTGACGAAAGTCAGGACCCAGATCGCAAAGCGCAATTTGCGCGAGATGGGTTCGGATCACATCAGGCCGCCGTGCGGGATGAGCGCGAATTTGCACCAGCCCCGCCTTATGAACCGGGTCCTGACTTTCGTCAGGATGACGGTCGGTGGAGATGTGCGCAATCGGCATCCACCCGAACCGAAACCCGCCTAATCGTAGGGATAGGCCCGCCCAGCCGCACGCGCCTGCGTATCCATGGCGCGCACTTGCCGTGTCGTGTGCGTGAGGCCGGCAAAGCGCGTGCGTACTTCGCCCGAGGCGGAAATCAGGACGATGCCGCGATAGCTGTAAAGCGGCGTGAAGGGACGCTCGACCCCGCCGGCCAGCGGACCGGTGAAGAAGCTGTCGTCCAGGGTGACGGTCGCGCGGGCCGGCGGCGCGTAATCCGCGGTCTGCGTCACCATATGGCGCACAGTGTCGCTGGAACGGGTCTCGTATGTGGCCGCTATGTCATAGGAATGATGGACTTGTTGGGCCGCGATGCGACGGTTCTGCCGCGGCGCCCCTTCCAGCCGGGTCACATCGGCGGAAAGCCCTGTCGGTTGAGGGCGTTGCGCCTCATCCGGCATCTGCGTGAAACGGCAGGCAGGGCCAGTATACTCCCCGGCCAGGGCCTGGCGGATATCCTCGGGCGAACACTCCCGCGCCGGCGCGCTGCCGGATTGCGCAAATGCCGCCGGAGCCGCCAGGAGGGCGGTCGCCAAAACCATGAAAACAGGGCGTAAAACGTGTGCCATTCCGGCACAGTATCGCGGGTATCCAATGTTGCGAAGCCCGTGCACCCGGCACGCGAAACCGGGGATAAGTGCTCAACTATCCGCACCCCCTCAGAAGTCGCTTAGAATGCCCTTCTTCTCCCAGTCGCCATAGCGGGTGGGTTCCGGCCCGTTGCGGCGTCCGCCGGTTTCCGGTGGCAGTGCGGCCTCCGCCTGCGCCTTGCGGCGCGCCTCGGCTTCTTCCAGCGCCCGCCGGGCGGCCGGGCTCAATGTCTTGCCGGGCGCCGCAGCAGCAGGGATTCCCGCCATGTCCGTCCCGTCTTGCCGTTCATTCTGGGTCATACCATTTATCTAGTCTGACAGGGGCCTGTCGCCAAGAATGGATGCTGCCAGAACCATGACTGCCAACGGATTGAGAACCTTCCTCCTGCTCGCCGGCATGACCGCGCTCTTCATGGCAATCGGCTATGTGCTGGGCGGGGCCGCCGGCGCGATGATCGCCCTGGTCATTGCCGGGGGCATGAACCTGTTTGCCTGGTGGAACAGCGCCGACATGGTGCTGCGCATGCACGGCGCCCGCGAGATCGGTCCGGACGAACGCCATCCGCAATTGCGCCAGTATGCCGCCGATGTCGAACATCTCGCCCGCCGCGCCGGCCTGCCGGTGCCGCGCGTCTTCGTGATCGAGAGCGACCAGCCCAACGCTTTCGCCACCGGCCGCGACCCTAGTCACGCCGCCGTCGCCGCCACGACAGGCCTCCTCGCCCGGCTCGACCGGGAAGAGGTGCAGGGCGTGATGGCGCACGAACTCGCCCATGTGAAAAACCGCGACACGCTGACCATGACCGTCACCGCCACCCTGGCCGGTGCGATCGGCATGCTGGCCAATTTCGCGCTCTTTTTCGGCGGCAATAACCGCGCCGGCCTGATCGGCTCGATCGCCCTGATGATCTTTGCCCCCATGGCCGCCATGCTGGTGCAGAGCGCGATCAGCCGCGCCCGCGAATACGAGGCCGACCGGATCGGCGCCGAGATCATGGGCAAGCCGATGGCGCTGGCCAGCGCGCTGGAAAAGATCGAACGCACGGCCCGCCGCACCATCAATGACAGCGCCGAACGCAATCCCGCAACGGCCCACATGTTCATCATCAACCCGCTGAATGGCCAGCGGATGGACAATCTCTTCTCCACCCACCCGGACACCGCCAACCGGATCGCCAGGCTGCGTGAAATGGCCGGCGCCGCCGCCCCGGTCCAGTCCGGCCCCTGGGCGCCACGCGGCCCGTGGGGGTAGGAGCACTGGTTTTCTTCCCCACATTTGTGGGGAAGTGGGCCGCAGCGGAGCTGCGGGTCGAAGGGGTGCCGGCAAGGCCGGCGTATCGGCACCAGGCTCCGCCATATCGCTGCGCATCTGCGCGGCGCCCCTCCACCACGCCTGCGACGCGGTCCCCCTCCCCACTTCTGTGGGGAGGAAGGCCAGCAACGCGCATTAGACGGGCGCGCCCGCGCGTGCTAGCTCCCGCGCCATGAAAGACGGATTGCCCCCGCGGCGCTGCGCCGCCCTGGCCTATGCCACCATCCTGCGCGACCGGCGTGCCCTGGAACCCGCGCTGGAACACACGCCCGGCTATCGCAAGATGAGCGACCGGGACCGGGCCTTTGCGCGCGCCATCCTGGCGACCACATTCCGCCGCCTCGGCCAGACCCGCAAAGTGCTCGACAAATTCCTGGCCAAGCCGCTCGAGGAAACCACGGAATACGCAGCCGCCCTTCTGGTCACCGGCGCGACCCAGCTTCTGTGGATGGACGGCCCGCCGCATGCGGTCGTCTCCACCACCGTTGCCCTGTGCCAGGACACGACCGAGACCTACGGGCTGAAGGGTGTGGTCAATGCCGTCCTGCGCAAGGTCAGCACGGAAGGGCCGGACCTCGCCGCCCGCACCGCCCCGCGCGACAATCTTCCCGACTGGGTGTCGCGTTCCTGGCGCAAGGCCTACGGCCCCGGCACGCTGTCGCGCATCACCAATGTGCAGATGCAGCCGCCGCCGCTGGACCTGACCGTGAAGGACCCGCTCGAGCGCGAACGCTGGGCCGAGGCGCTGGGCGCGGAAATCCTGCCGACCGGGACGCTGCGCCGCAAGGAGATCGGCGACGTCACGCAATTGCCCGGCTTCCGCGAAGGCGCCTGGTGGGCCCAGGATGCCGCCGCTGCAATCCCGGCCACCCTGCTCGGCGTGAAGTCCGGCGACCACGTCGCCGACCTGTGTGCCGCCCCCGGCGGCAAGACGCTGCAGCTCGCCGCGCTGGGCGCCCGCGTCACCGCTGTCGATGACAATGAGGGCCGGCTGAAACGCCTGCGGGACAATCTCTCGCGCACCGGGCTGCGCGCCGCGGTCGCGGTCGAGGATGTCCGCCGCTTCCGGCCCAAGGGCCCGGCCGATGCGGTCCTGCTGGACGCACCCTGCACGGCCACCGGCACGATGCGGCGCCATCCCGAGGCCGGCTGGATCAAGAAGCCGGGCGACGTCCAGCGCATGTCGAAACTGCAGCTGGAGATGGCCGGCGCCGCCGCCCGCATGCTGCGTCCCGGCGGCTGGATGGTGATCTGTACCTGCTCGCTGCAGCCGGAAGAGGGCGAACAGCTTGCTGCCCGCCTGCTGGAAACCCGCAAGGACCTGAAGCCCGTCGCGATCCAGGACGGGGAAGTGCCCGGCCTGGCCGAAGCCATCACGCCGGAAGGCTGGCTGCGCCTGACCCCGGCCCTGTGGGCAGACCGCGGCGGAATGGACGGGTTTTTTGCCGCCCGCTTCGAAAAGCGCAGTTAACCGGCCGCCTGCCGCGAAGGACGGACCACCGGCCGTCTTGCGCCGGTCCGGCCCCCCTGTTATCGGACTTGCATGGGCGCTTCCGTAATCATCTCGCCGTCAATTCTTTCGGCCGATTTCGCCAAGCTGGGCGAAGAGGTTCGTGCGATTGACGAAGCCGGGGCCGACTGGATCCATGTCGATGTCATGGACGGTCATTTCGTACCCAATCTCACGATCGGGCAGGGCGTCGTCAAAGCGCTGCGGCCGCACTCGGAAAAACCGTTCGACGTGCATCTGATGATCACGCCGGTCGACCCCTATATCGACGCCTTTGCCGAGGCCGGGGCCGACCTGATCACGGCGCATCCCGAAGCCGGTCCGCATTTCCACCGCACGGTCCAGAAAATCCGCAACACCGGCAAGAAGGCCGGCGCCGCGCTCAACCCGTCCACCCCGGGCGAGACGCTGGACTATGTCCTCGACGAGCTCGACCTGGTGCTGGTGATGAGCGTCAATCCGGGTTTTGGCGGCCAGAGCTTCATCGACAGTCAGCTGCGCAAGATCGAGGGCCTGCGCCAGTCGATCGACCGCCGCGGCCTTTCGACCCTGATCGAGGTCGATGGCGGGGTGAACCCGGACACGGCGAAAGCCTGCATCTCGGCCGGCGCCCACGCGCTGGTCGCCGGATCGGCGGTATTCCGCGGCGGGCCGGACGCCTATCGCGACAATATCGCAGCACTCCGCGGCTGATCGCCATGGCTCGCGCGGTGCGTCTGTCCGATTATACCGCAGCCACCGTCATGGCGCTGCGGCGCGAGGCCTCCTCGACGCTGCACGCCATCGGTCTGCCATCGGGCCTGAGCGATCTGGGCGGGCTGCCCGACGCGCTGAGTGTCGTGCCGGAAGACGTGTACGCCCCCAATCGCGAACGCGGCGAAGCGATCCTGCACGGCCGCTTCACCCTGGCCGGGGAAAGCCTGTCAACCGACGGCCCTGCCGCCGCCTGGCTGCAACCCGCACCGACCCGTGCCTTTGCCCGCCGCCTGCACGCTTTCAGCTGGATGCGCGACTGTCTGGCCGCCGACCCGGAAGCCGGCCCCGACATGATCCGGCGCTATGTCGACAGCTGGATCGACAATTTTGGCCGCTGGAACAGTTTTGCCTGGTCGCACGACATCCTGTCGATGCGGCTCCTGAACTGGCTGCGCTGCGGCGATGCCCTGTTCAATGGCGACGTGGACAGCCGCAAGGCGCGGCAGGCCCGCCTCCGTTCCCTGCTGCGCCAGGCGCGCTATCTGCAGCGTTCGATCGCCATCGCGCCGGACGGCACAACCCGCCTGCAGAGCGCCGCCGCACTCACCCTGACCGGGCTGTGCCTGCCGGGCCGCGACGCCCTGCAACGCGCAGGCTTCCAGTCCCTCGCCCGCGAAGTCCAGCGCCAGATCCTGCCCGATGGCGGCCATGTCACCCGCTCGCCACGCGCCTGCGCGGAAGCGCTGATCGACCTTGTCACGGTACGCGAAGCGGCCCAGGCCGCCGGTGCCGACCTGCCCCAGGATGTGCGCCGCGCGATCGACCGGCTGGCGCCCATGGTGCGTTTCTTCCGCATGTCGGATGACGGGCTGGCCAGTTTCCACGGTGGCGGCGAAGGCGACCGCCACGCGCTCAAGGCCGCCCTCGATCATGACGACACCCGCGCACGCCCCTTCGGCTTTGCGCCCCATTCCGGCTATCACCGCGCCGAAGCCGGGGAAGCCACCGTCCTGCTCGATGTCGGCAATGCGCCCAAAGGCCCGCTGAGCACCGGCGCCCATGCCAGTGCCCTGGCTTTCGAGCTGTGCACGTCCGGTGGCCGCCTGGTGGTCAATTGCGGCTGGCATGATGACCAGCCCGCCAGCTGGCGCGAGGCGGTGCGCGCAACGGCGGCTCACTCCACCCTCATTCTCGACGAAACCTCCTCGGCCCGCCTCTTCCCGCCCGGCTGGAAACGCGACCTCCTGGGTCCGCGTCTTGCCACAGCGCCCGCCTCGGTCTCGGCCCGGCGCAATGAAGAAGAGATGGGGATCTGGCTGGAGGGCATCCACGAGGGCTATCGCGAGGATTACGGCCTCTCGCACCGGCGGCGGATTTTCCTGGCAGCCGATGGCGGGGATGTGCGCGGCGAAGATGCGTTGTTCCGGCCCGTTAACGACGGCGCCCCCGACGATGTCGATGTGCGCTGGCGCTTTGCAATCCGCTTCCACCTGCACCCCGACGTCCGGGCCTCCCTGTCGCGCGACTCGATGAGCGCGCTTCTGGTCCAGCCCAATGGCGATGGCTGGCGGTTCCGGACCGATGGCGGACCGATCCGGCTGGAGCGTTCTGTGTATCTGGCTGCGGGCGCACCTCCACAACGCGCGACACAGATTGTAGTACAGGGAGAAGCAGAACCCTTTGGTGCCGGGGACCGGCCGCCCAATCGCGTTCGCTGGGCTTTTCAGCGTCTCGGCCAGGTCGGCGGCGCAGAAGGGGAAACCGGATGAGCACACCGCGTCCTCAGGACGGACGCCGCAGGCGAGCGCGTCAAACCGTTTCAGGCAATCTGACCGCCACGCGGAACCAGTTGTCGATGGTGGCGGTGGCGCTGTTCGATCTCGCCGCCGGCGCCTTCTCGATGTGGGCGGCGGTCCTGCTGCGCTACCGGTTCGAGCCGGACGGCCCGCCCGAACAGGTCATGCTGCAATCGGTAACGGTGTTCGCGCTGGCCTGCGCCATCGTCTTCCCGCTTGAAGGCCTGCATCGCGGCCTGTGGCGCTACACCGC
Source organism: Pseudomonadota bacterium (assembly GCA_036231565.1). Classification (GTDB taxonomy): domain Bacteria; phylum Pseudomonadota; class Alphaproteobacteria; order Caulobacterales; family Maricaulaceae; genus Maricaulis. The sequence continues at coordinate 80,597 of JAZAHA010000006.1, read as the reverse complement.
CCTGAATGATGCGGCCCGCATCGTCCGAGCGGTCCTGGTGGCCAATCTGGTCTTCCTGCCGATGCTGTTCCTGATCAACCGTCTGGACGGTTTCCCGCGAACCTCGATCCTGATCGACATCCCGATCCTGATCGGCCTGTTGCTGGCGCCGCGTTTCCTGCTCGCGGCTGTCCGGACACAGGGCCTGCGCGGTGTGCTGCAGGTGGAAGACCGCTCGAAGCCTGCTGCGATCCTGGTCGGATCGGAAGCCGATCTGGATGAGGCCCTGCGCGATATTGTCCGCCGCAACGGGTCCGCACCCTTCCGGCCGAAAGGCCTGATCGAGCCGGGCTCGCAGCTCACCGGGCATGCCATTCGCGGCGTGCCTGTGCTGGGCGGCCTGCATGCACTGACCCCGGCGCTTACCCGGCTGGCCCAGGCGGAGACCCTGGCGCCGCGCCTGGTACTGGCCGGCACGAACACCGATGTGGAAGTCGTCAACGAGCTGATCCGTATCGCCGCCCGCACCGGTGCCAAACTGTCCCGTGCCCGCCCGTCCGAGGGACCGGGCGCCTTCTCGCCGGTGGAAGCCGCCGACCTGCTGAACCGCCCGCCGCGTCCGCCGAACCTGGAACCGGCCCGGCCTCTGATCGAAGGCCGCCGCGTTATGATCACCGGTGCCGGCGGGACGATCGGCTCACAGCTGGCGCGGCTTGCGGCAACACTCAATCCGGAAAAGCTGATCTTCTTCGATGCGTCCGAGGCCAATCTCTACGAGATCGACCTCGAATTCGCCCGCCACCGGCCGCACATGCAATGGCGGGCCATGCTGGGCGATATCCGCGATATCCAACGCCTGGAAACCGCCTTCGCCGAGGAACGTCCGGATGTCGTGCTGCACGCAGCCGCGCTGAAGCACGTTCCCATGAGCGAACTCAATCCGGGCGAGGCCGTGCGCACGAATGTGATCGGCACGGTCAACACGATCGAGATGGCCAAACGGCATGGTGCCCGCATCGTCGCCCTGATCTCAACCGACAAGGCCGTCGATCCGGGTAATGTCATGGGCGCGACCAAGCGCGCGGCCGAACTGTATGCGCGCTCGGCAGCTGCCGACGGTTCGGATACCCGAATATGCGTCGTGCGCTTCGGCAACGTCCTCGGCTCGACCGGTTCGGTCGTGCCGCTTTTCGAACGCCAGATCGAGGCCGGCGACCCGGTCACCGTGACAGACCCGGACGCCACCCGCTATTTCATGACCGTCGAGGAAGCCTCAGGCCTCGTTCTCGACGCCGCCGCCCAGACCGCCTTCGACGCGAATCTCAATGGCGCCCTGTACGTGCTGGACATGGGCGAGCCGGTTTCCATCCTGCGCCTGGCGCGACAGCTGCTGCGCCTGCGCGGCCGCGATCCGGACGCGCCCGGAGCAATCTCGATCGTCGGGCTGCGGCCCGGCGAGAAGCGTCACGAGAACCTCGTTTATGCCTTCGAACGCCGCGAGCCGACCGCCATTGACGGCGTCTGGTCGATCACCGGTCCGGTGCTCGATACCGCCGCCGTGTCAGCAGAACTGGAATGCCTGCTCGACGCGGCCCGCAGCGGTGATGCCGCGGCCGTTTCCGAAGCCTTGGGCGCGCTATGTGCCCTGCGGCCTGCCACGGCCGCGGATTGACTTGCTGCGCTGTGATGGATACCTCGCCGCGCACATCCGGATGGTTACAACGGAGCCCCAGCCATGTCCGACCTTGATCTTGCGCCTCTGCGCCGCGCCCTGATTTCCGTGTCCGACAAGACGGGACTGGTCGACCGGGCCCGCCGGCTCGTCGACGCCGGTGTTGAAATCCTGTCCACCGGGGGCACGCTGCGCGCCCTCAACGAAGCCGGTATCGCGGCCCGTGATGTGTCCGAAGTGACCGAATTCCCGGAAATGATGGACGGTCGTCTCAAGACGCTGCATCCGCGGGTGCATGGTGGCCTGCTCGGCCGGCGCGACAATGGTGAGGACCGGTCTGCGATGGCCGATCACGGCATCCCGAATATCGACCTGCTCTACGTCAATCTCTACCCGTTCGAGGAAACCGTCGCGAAAGGCGCCGAAGAAGCCGACTGCGTTGAAAACATCGATATCGGCGGCCCGGCCATGCTGCGCGCCGCGGCCAAGAACCATGCCTGGGTGAGCGTGTGCACCGACGGCGAGGATGTCGACGCCGTGCTCGCCGCGATGGAGGCACACGAGGGTCACACGCCGCTCGAGCTGCGCAAGCGACTGGCGGCCAAGACCTATGCCCGCACGGCCGCCTATGATGCCGCGATCTCCAACTGGTTTGCCGACACGCTGGAAGACACCAGCCCGGCCTGGCGCGCCTTCGGGGGCAAGCTCGCCCAGCCGCTGCGGTATGGCGAGAACCCGCACCAGAGTGCCGCCTTCTACGCCACACCGGAAAACCGGCCGGGCATCGCCACGGCTCGCCAGGTGCAGGGCAAGGCGCTCAGCTTCAACAATCTGGCCGATGCCGACGCGGCCTTCGAACTGGCCGGCGAGTTCGATCCGGCCGACAAGGCAGCCGTTGTGATCGTCAAACACGCCAATCCCTGCGGCGTGGCGACGCACGACGATCTCGCTGTCGCCTACGAAAAGGCCTTCGCCGCTGACCCGATTTCGGCCTTTGGCGGCATTGTCGCGATGAACCGCAGACTCGACGCCGACACGGCCGCCGAGCTTGTGAAGATCTTCACCGAGGTGGTGATTGCTCCGGACGCCGACGAGGACGCGCTGTCGGTGCTGTCCGGCAAATCTAACCTGCGGGTCCTGCTGACCGGCGGCCTGCCCGACGCGAAGCAGTCCGGCTGGCTGACCAAGACGGTGGCCGGCGGTCTTCTGGTACAGGAACGCGATACCGCGATGATCTCGGTCAAGGATCTGAAGACCGTGACCCGGCGCGAGCCCACCGAAGCCGAGCTGGCCGATCTGATGTTTGCGTGGAAAGTGGTCAAGCACGTCAAGTCAAACGCGATCGTCTATGCCCGCAACCTGTCCACCGCCGGTATCGGCATGGGCCAGACCAGCCGTCTGGAAGCCGCCCGCCTGGCAGTACGCAAGGCCGAGGCGACGGCCCAGGAAAACGGCTGGGACGAGCCGCGCACCCAGGGCTCGGTCTGTGCTTCCGACGCCTTCTTCCCCTTTGCCGACGGTCTGCACGCCGCGGCAGAAGCCGGCGCCACGGCCGTGATCCAGCCGGGCGGCTCGATCCGCGACGAGGAAGTCATTGCGGCCGCCGACGAGGCCGGCATCGCGATGGTCTTCACCGGCATGCGCCACTTCCGCCACTAGTCCACGCCAGGCAACTGCGCGTGAATCCCTTTTTCATTGACCCTGGCCGGCGCTGCCCGCCAGGGTCTTTTCATGTCGGCAAACACGATCCTGCGCGGCGGACTGGCCACGCTCATCCTTCTGCTCGCCGGGCTGGGCGGCTGCGCCATCGGACAGGCGACCGGCATCACCACGCCCGGGCGCGATATCGCTGAACAGGTCGCGCTGATCCGGCCGCACACCACGATCGAAATACCCGCTGATGCCCAAGCACCGGTCCCTGCCGCGATCCTGCTTCATGGCTGTGGCGGATTGCGCCAGGTCCAGCCGGACTATGCCACCGCCCTTCTGGAGGCCGCTTATGGCGTGATCACGGTGGATTCGAACCGCGCCCGCGGCATCGGCCGGTTTGCCGCCATGAGCCAGGTCTGCACCGCGCTGCGTCTGTGGGGCCGCGAGCGGGCTGCGGATATCGAAGCGGCATTGATGCTGGCCCGCGAGGACCCGCGTATCGACGAAGCCCGCCTCGCCCTGATCGGCTGGAGCCATGGCGGCTGGACCGTGCTGGATGCGCTGGACTATGCCGGCGAGGGCCGGGTTTCGCCCGGCCTTGCCGGCGTGGAGACGCCGCCCCTGGCCGGCGTACGTTCGGCCATCCTGCTCTATCCCTATTGCGGATTTCCGGTGCGGGCCGACGGCCGGGCATTCCCGTCAGACATTGCCATCCACGCCATCCTGGCGGAACGCGACATGGTGGCTCCGACAGGCGATTGTACACGCCTGTTCGACCGCGCGGAGGCGGCCGGACACCGGTCGATCATGTCACCTGGCCTGGCATCACCCATGCCTTCGACGAGCCGGCTGCCCCGCCGGATCCGCGGATGGAATACGATGCGGACGCGGCAGCCCGTGCGCGCGCCCGCATCGTCGATATTCTTGACCACGACCTGCGCGATCAGGGCTGAGCGACCGCCGCCATCTCGCCGATCTGGGTCGAGGCGATCGCGAGCTTGGACAGGGTCCACGCGCCGGACTCGTCCAGCTGCCGCTGCACCGAGTCGACCCGGCCGGCCTCTTCCTCATTGACCGTATTCCAGGCCTCAACGACCGAATCCGCCCAGTCACGGGACGGGTTTTCGATACCCGCTTCCAGCGATCCACCAGCCTGGCGGGCGAAGCGCATCATCGACGCCGTCACCGCCTGCTGGTTGGCGTAGAAGTCTTCCATCAGGCGCCGCACGGCCAGACGATCCCAGTGCAGGTCCGAGGAGACCTCCTGGCCAAGGCCGCGCAGCCGGTCGAAGCGGAAGCGCGCACCGGCCGCATGGTAGATGTAGGCCGTCGAGGCGAGGGGCCAGTCGAAATTATTGGCCATGTCGATCACGTCCGTCGACGAGGTCAGCGGCCGCAATTCAGCAACCGACTGGGCCAGATCGGCCGGAGCGCCTGCCTTGACGAAGGCGGATTTGCGCTTCTTCACGCCGGCGCGTTCGTGATCGGAAATGATCTCGTGCACCATGGAGCGCAATTCCTGCACGCCCGGCCGGTAGGAGGCGATCACGTCGGAGATCGAGCTGGCATTGGCCGTGGCTTCGTTGCGGCCGCGACGGACAAGCCAGTAGGTCTGGCGGCGCAGGAGGCGGATGATCTCCTCGTGCAGCTTGATCTGGACGTCAGCCGGAGCCTGGTTGTCCAGCGCATTGATCGCCGCTGTCAGTTCGGCAAAGCCGAAAATGCCCCGACCTGCCTCGAAACCGCGGGCAATCGCCGGCACGGTCGCCGTGGTGGAATCGATCGCACGGTGGATGAAGGTCGGACCGCCCAGATTGATCATCTCGTTGGCCAGCACCGTCGACACGATTTCGCGCTTCAGGCGGTGGCCATCCATGGCGGCGGAGAATTTGTGGACACCCTCCGGGAAGTAGTTTGTCAGCATGTCCCGGAAGTGCGGATCGTCCGGCACGTCGGAAGCCACCAGCTGATCGAACAGGGTGATCTTGGCATAGGAGTTGAGAACCGCCAGCTCGGACCGGGTCAGGCCCTGGCCGCGGCCCTTGAGCGCCCGCATGCCTTCGGAGGAGGGCAGCCCCTCGACTTCACGATCCAGGCGTCCCTGCTTTTCCAGGGCCAGCATGAAGCGCTCATGCGCATCCAGATCGGCCTCGGCCGTATGCTCGGCCATGGAAAGGGCGAGGGTCTGGTCGTAATTGTGGCGCAGCACGTGTTCCGCGACATCGTCGGTCATCGATTCCAGCAGCGTGTCGCGGTCTTCCCGGCTCATCTCGCCATTGCGGACCATCGGACGCAGCAGGATCTTGATGTTGACCTCATGGTCGGAACTGTCGACGCCGGCCGAGTTGTCGACGAAGTCGGCATTGGCCCGGCCGCCATGACGGCCGTATTCGATCCGCGCCGCCTGCGTGAAGCCCAGATTGGCGCCCTCGCCGATAACCTTCGCCTGCACCTCGTCTGCATTGACCCGCAGACCGTCATTGGTCTTGTCGCCGACTTCCCAGTGCTGTTCGTGCGTCGCCTTGGCATAGGTGCCGATACCGCCGAACCACAGCAGTTCGACTTCGGCTTTCAACAGGGCGTGGATCAGCTCGGTCGGGCTGACTGCATCCTTGGTCAGACCGGTCAGCGCCTTGATCTCGTCGGTCAGCTTGATCGACTTCTCGCCCCGCGAGAAGACACCGCCGCCCTTGGAAATCAGCGAGGTATCATAGTCCTGCCAGGACGAACGCGGCAGGTCGAACAGACGCTTGCGCTCATTCCACATCGTCTCCGGATCGCCCGGATCGGGATCGATGAAGATGTCGCGGTGGTCGAAGGCCGCCACGAGACGGATCTGTTTCGACAGCAGCATGCCGTTGCCGAACACATCGCCGGACATGTCGCCGACGCCGATCACGGTGAAGGATTCGGACTGGATATCCTTGCCCATCTCGCGGAAGTGGCGTTTGACGGATTCCCAGGCGCCGCGCGCCGTGATGCCCATCTTCTTGTGGTCGTAGCCGGCCGAGCCGCCGGATGCGAAGGCGTCGCCGAGCCAGAAATCGAACTCGTCGGTCGCCAGCCCGTTAGCCGTGTCCGAGAAGGTCGCGGTGCCCTTGTCGGCGGCAACGACGAGATAGGGGTCCTCGTCATCCCAGCACAGCGTCGCATCAGGATGTCTCACCACGTCGTCGACAATATTGTCGGTGATGTCGAGCAGACCCCGGATAAACGTCTTGTAGGCCTCACGTCCGGCTTCGAAGATCTCGTCCCGGCTGCCGTTTCGCGGCAGGGCCTTGGGATAGAAACCGCCCTTCGAGCCGACCGGCACGATGACCGCGTTCTTCACCTGCTGAGCCTTCACCAGACCCAGAACTTCCGTGCGGAAATCGTCGCGCCGGTCCGACCAGCGCAGACCGCCTCGGGCGACCGGGCCGAAGCGGATGTGAACGCCCTCGACATCGGGCGCCCAGACGAAGATTTCGCGATAGGGCTTGGGCAGCGGCAGCTCTTCGAGCAGTTCGCTGGCAATCTTGATCGAGATCCGCGCCTTGGGCTGACCGTCGGCGCCGAGCTGATAGAAGTTGGTCCGCAGCGTGGCGCGGATCAGATGGAAGATCCGGCGCAGGGCCCGGTCATGGTCGAGGCTCTTGACGCCATCGAGCGCCTTGCCAATCCGTTCCTCGACATCCCAGACAGCGTCGGAACGCGTCTTGCGATCATCGGTGAAGGCGGGATCAAACTTGACGCGGGCCAGTTCAAGCAGGCCGCGGGCAATGTCCGGATAAGCGGCCAGCGCTTCTTCCTGGATCGCCTGGGACGGGTCGAGCCCGGTCTGCTGGCGATAACGCGCGCAGGTGCGCAGGAAAGCCGCTTCGCGCCAGGTCACCCCGATCTCGACGATCAGGCGGTTGAAACCGTCATCCTCGGCGCGGCGGTCGGCCATCGCCAGGAGTGCATCTTCAAGTACCGGTGCAAGCGCCTTGACGTCCTGCCCCTTCAGCGCGTCGGACTTCATTTCGAAATCGTGCACATAGGCACGGTCGACGCCCTGGCCGTCGCTGGCGCGGCGGTCCACCGGGAAACCGGTCTCCTGCACCACGTAGAGGCCGAGATTCTCCAGAACCGGCATGACCCGGGACAGGGAAACCGGCTTGCCGACACGGTAGATCTTCAGTCGCAGCTCATTATCCGGATCGTTGGCTTCGCGATAGACGCGCACGGCCACCTGGCTCGGATTCTCCAGGCTTTCCAGCTTGATGACATCTGCCAGAGCATCTTCCGGATCGTAGAGTTCGCGATAGCCGGCCTTGAAGGCGTCCTGGTAGGCCGGCATGCGCAAGCGGATGTCCTCGGGCGCATTGCGGCGCACATGGGTTTCCAGATCGTCTTCCCAGGTGCGGGCCAGACGGGCGACCCGGCGTTCCAGGTCACCGACTTCCGGTTCCGGGTGATCGAACGGGTTGAGCCCGATGATGTAGTGCACCCGGGCCAGCGAACCGTCGCCGAACTGGGGATAGAAGGCCGAGAGGCGGCCGCCGAACGCATCGCGGATCAGCTCGCCGGCCTGCTCGCGGACCTTCGAGGAATAGCGCTCGCGCGGCACGAAGAGCAGCGCCGACACGAAGCGGTCGAACTGGTCGCGGCGGATGAACAGCTTGGTGCGCGGCCGGTCATGCAGGTGCAGAATGCCGAGGCAGATTTCCAGCAGGTCGTTCTCGTCGGTCTGGAACAGCTCGTCGCGCGGGAAGTTCTCGACCGTGTTGCGCAGCTTCTTGGCGCTGTGAGTGCCCGGCGTCTTGCCGGCGCGCTCGAGCACGCGACGCACCTTGCGGCGGATCAGCGGCACCTGGGCGGCCGATTGGTCATAGGCCTCGGCCGTGAAAAGACCAACGAAGCGCATCTCGCCGATCACCGCACCGTCCTCGCGATACCGTTTGACGCCGATGTAATCCATGTAGACGCGGCGGTGGACGCGCGACTTCATGTTCGCCTTGGCGACGATGATCGGGCTGGGCTCACGCAGGAAAGTTTCGATGGCCGGGGTCAGAACCGCAGGCTCGGACCCCTTGCGCAGAACATGACGATCGGGATCACGCAGCACGCCGCGGCCGGTCTCCGGACGCACGCGCGGATGGCGCTGGGCCATGCCGCCGTTTTCGTCGACCTCGAAGTCATAGATGCGGCAACCCAGGAAGGCGAAATGGTCATCGCGTAACCAGCGCAGGAATTCGCAGGCTTCGGTGAGCTCTTCCGGCGAGGCGTTTGTGGTCGCCTGGGCGAGATGGGCGATGGCCTCGTCCATCTGGGCGCGCATGTCGGCCCAGTCCTCGACCGTAACGCGGACATCATCGAGGGTCGCCGTGACCCCCTCGATCAGCGTGCGGCGGGACAGATCGTCGAGCGGCGGCAAATGCACCTGGATCATCGACTCTGCGAGACAGCGCCCGCCCTGATCGACCCGCGCACCGTCATTGTCGCGGCGCACCTGAACGATCGGGTGGAACATGGCCAGGATGTCGTAGCCCTGGGCACCGATTTCGCCCATCACGCTGTCGACGATGAAGGGCCGGTCGCGGCCGATGATCTCCAGCACGTCGCGTGGCAGCTCGCTGCCATCATCGCGAGTAGCCGTTCGCATCCGGACAAGGATCTCCTCGCCGCTGCGCTGTTCGCCATAATGCCAGAAATCCACGCACATGGACGCCAGATCGGCGGCGGCGACCTGCTCCAGGTCTTCGGCCAGGGCATCGTCGTAGATCTGCGAAAAGAAGGATGTGCCCGTCTCTCCGCACTCGCTGCCATAGCGATCCTGCCAGCGCGAACGCGCGGCCTCCATGAATTCGTCACGGGTGTACGCGTGCGCGACTCCGACGACCGCCCCCATGTGGCGCTCCCTGTGGTCTGTTGTGGTTCTTGCGGCGAGCCTAGCCCTGTTTTCCCCACACGCAAGCCATGTACACCGTTGAAAACGCAAACAAGCCATTCTTTTTGGCAAGAGCGCAGATATTTCGACGGCACCGGCCGAAACGGCGCCGGAAATGCCGGTCATGGTGGGGCTCGGAACGATAGCGGCACCGCCGGGTAGGGACAGGGAACCCGGCGGTGCCTGGCAGACCTCATCGGCAGGCTGGGGGGACGCTCGTTTGAGGCCTGATCGTCTGGAGCGGCCGTCATCCTGCCCGCTCGAGGGGAGGAGAACGAGGCAGGGCGGCCGCTCGCCTACTTATGTAGGAACGCCCGTACTGAATCCAAGACCGTCAGTGTCGAAAATCGCCAGCCCGGCCGCAGCCATTTCTGCAGCGTTCGGCAAACCATATGGAGCGCCTTGTTCCGCGCCAAGGACAGGGACTGTCACGCTCTTGTGAAACCCCGCAGCCCACGCCGGAATACCTGATCAGCCCGCCGTTTCGGCGAGGCGTGGCCATTGCCGTCCGATGGCGTCCAGGCTGAGGGACGGCGCCAGACGGCCCGCCAGGTCGAATGCCAGGCTCCGGGTTTCCGCGACATCGCGCGGCGCAACGGCCAGCGCCCCCACGGCCTCGGGCACCAGGGTCAGCGGAATGTCACGGGTCTGGGCGTCGAACAGAGTCGCCAGGATCGAGAAGGGCGCCGAAAATCCGACCAGAAGACAGGCCCGGCCGGTGTTTCGGGCCATAAACTGATGGAAATAGCTGTCTGAAAATGCCGACAGGCCCCGTCGCACAAAAACGGGTTCGCGGGTCAGCGGACGCAAGGCCGGCACCGGCGTGCGATCCGCGCGCGCGCCATCCGTCATTGCGTGCTGGCAATGGCAAATCGACCAGCCATCGGCCCTGGCCCGGCGCAGCAGCGCCTCGATGCGGGCTATGGCCGCATGATTATCCGCATCGATCCGGCCGTCGGGGCCTTCGACCCGGTCACGCTGGCAGTCGAGCAGGATCAGCGCCGGATTCTGGGCATTCGTCATGCCGCTTCCTCCTCCGATTTCTTCTTGTCTTTCTTGGTCTGTTTCTTTTCGGCTTCGAGCCGTTCGAGTGAAAGGTCGAACGGGCCGGGCCGGTCCCATTCGCCATCAGGGCGGATCAGGACCATCGGATCCGTATCCGCCGTGATGGCGTTGGCCGGCGGTATCAGCTCTCGTTCGATCTCGACATAGGCATAGTCCGAGAAATAGAACTCCGGGCGGCCCGGTCGAACGCGAAAGCCGTGCGTCCGCCAGTATTTCACCCGATTGAGCTGTGCATGGCCGATGATGCGGCGATAGCCGCGGCGGGCGCTGTAGCGCAAGGCTTCCTGCATCAGCACCCGCATCACGCCGTCGCGCCGGTATTGCTGCAGTACGGCGGCACGCTCCACCTTGGCGAAATCGGCAAACCAGCGCAGGCGCAGCACGCCGACCGGCTCGCGCCCCTTCCAGGCAATCAGGTGTGAGGCCGCCACCAGGTCGTTGCCGTCATATTCTTCGGCATAAGGCGCTTCCTGTTCGCCCAGATAGATTACGCCTCGCAAGGTCATCGCCATGACAACCTGGTCCAGCGTGCGGGCAACAGTCACCTCGATTACTGTGCCATCCGTCTCGTCCGTCATCGCGGCGCCTCCCAGTCTCCGAGAATACTGTGCCGCAACAGCATGTCGCCAAGCCTGTCGGGGAAGCCCGTGCTACCGTAGAGCGGGTTGACACCGTCCGGCCGCGCACATTCCTCGAAGCCCAGTCGTCGCATCAGAGCCTGCCCCTCGGTGGTGCGTGCCCGGGCATAGACGCGGACATCCGAATAAAAGCCACGCCAGCCCACCAGCAGCGCACGCAGGGCTGCCGCCTGGGCATGCGGCGTGCGACCGGCAAGCCCCCAGGACAGCAGTGCCGCGGCCTTCTGGTCCAGACCGCACACCCAGTCGCGTCTCGCGTTGGCGAAGCCGAACTCCCCGGCCAGCAGTGCAGACACGCCTTTTTCGCTGAGCGGGATGGACGCGACGAATCCGTCAGGGGTGCCATTCCAAACGCGCATATGAAGTGATCTCTGCGTCCAGCCCTGCACGCGGGCAATGTCTTCAGCACTCGCTATTTCGCCCTCTATGAGCGCATCCGCAAGCGCATGGAATTCGTCGATCCTGTCGAGCGTGACGGGCTCGAAATCCATTGATGCAAAAGCCTGATCCAACCGCTCCAGGGGAAATTGAAACCCGGTTCGGGTTTGGCTAGTGTGGGTCGCCTGAGTCACCGTCGTGCTCCTCATGCCAACACGGTTACCCAATGGTTAACATCCCGCCTTGATGGCGACTTCTGCAAAGTTGGAATAGTGGATAGTCAGGAAACAGATACCCTTCTCCGGCGGAACCTGTTCGACTGGGATGACCTGCAGATTTTCCACGCAGTGGCGACGACGGGATCGATGAGCGCGGCCGCCACTGCACTCGGCTGCCAGCAATCCACCATCTCCAAGCGCATGCGCCAGCTGGAGAGCCGGCTGGGAAGTCAGCTGATCGAACGGCACGCCGGCGGAATCATGCTGACACCAGCCGGAGAAAATGCCTTCGACTATGTGCTGACCATGCAGCGCTCGGCGCACCAGCTGGAAACCCAGATCGCCGGGCGTGACCGGGCGATGGAGGGCGAGGTCACCCTGCGCGCGCCGGACGGACTGTCCAGCTTCTGGCTAGCAAGACACGTGCCGGAATTCCAGCGAACCCACCCGGCCATCGACCTGAAACTGGTCGGCGACCACTCGGCTGCAACAGGTGAAAACGCGTCGTCCCTGACCGTCACTTTCGTACCGGAAAAGACGATGGACACGCAGGCCGAGCTTTTGGCCACCCTGCACTATATGCCTGTGGCATCACGGGAATTTATTGAAACCTATGGTGCACCCCGGTCCCTTGTCGATGTGATGAACCTGAGGTTCGCGACACTCGAACAATATGATCGCTCGCTGTCGTTGTGGGGCGAAAAAGCCGAGGCGGCAGATACTCTTATTAAATATTCCTTCCGCACTGACCTGAGTTCGGTGTTATTTGAGGTGGTACGCCATGGTGGCGGTATCGCCATGGCACCAACCTATCTTGCCGCTCTCTATGCCGATGAATTGGTAGTATTGGACTACGATTTTCATCAGGACATCAGGGTGTGGCTCAAATATATGCCCGGAAGTCAGGGGATCGGCAGAATAAAGTGTGTTGGCGACTGGATCACTGACATATTCAATCGTAGAAACAATCCTTGGTTTCGCGAAGAGTTCTGTCATCCGCGAGAGTTCTGCGGCATAGACGTCATTAGACCACAACCGTGAGGATGCGCCATGAGTGCCAGGGGCCCAACGAGTATTGACCAGCATGTCGGAGCGCGTCTGCGTCTGCGCAGAAGCCTGATGGAAATGAGCCAGTCCGAGCTGGGCGAGAAGCTGGGTGTCACCTTCCAGCAGGTCCAGAAGTACGAGCGCGGCACGAACCGCATTGGCGCCAGCCGGCTCTTCCACGTTGCTAAGGTCATGGAAGTTCCGGTGTCCTACTTCTTCGAAGGCCTCGAGGAAGATGGCTCCTCCGAGCTTAAAGGCGCGGAATCGGATACGCTGTACGATTTCATCGCCAGCCCCGATGGCCTCGCCCTGGCCCAGGCGTTTGCCGGCATCAAGGACCAGACGGTCCGCCGCCGCGTCATTGACCTGCTGCGTTCGCTGGCGGACTAGGCATCAACGGGAATTTCCGGCATTCGGAAAGGCCGCGCCTCCGGGCTGCGGCCTTTTTCGCATGCGCGAATGCTATTTCAGAACAACGACCGCGGGGCAAGCGTCTGAAAGAAAACTCAATTCTGCAGGGAGAGAATGGAGCGGGCGATGAGATTCGAACTCACGACATTCACCTTGGCAAGGTGACGCTCTACCCCTGAGCTACGCCCGCTCACGATGTGCGGGGGCAAGCCCCGCCGGGGAGCGGGGTATATCGCGCAAACGCCGGATAATTGCAAGCACCTGATTCCGTCGACTTGCACATGACCGCATCTCGCGCTTCAACGGGCAGATGCCAGCGACACGCCAACAGCTTTTCGACCGTCTCGACGCCCTGGGCATCGCGCATGAAACCGTCGATCATCCGCCTGTATTCACGGTCGAGGAAGGCCGCGATATCAAGGCGAAGATGCCGGGTGGGCACACCAAGAATCTCTTCCTCGCCGACAAGAAGGGCCGGATCATCCTGGTCTCTGCGCTTGGCGAGACGCAGATCCCGGTCAACCGTCTCCACCGCCTGCTCGATTGCGGCCGCCTCTCTTTCGGCAAACCGGAACTGATGGAGGAAGTGCTGGGCGTGACGCCGGGGTCGGTGACCGCCTTTGCCTTGATAAATGATGTCGAACGGCGGGTCCATTTTGTGCTCGACGCAGCCCTGACGCGTCACGACCCGGTAAATTTCCACCCGCTCTCCAATGATGCCACGACCGCGGTGAGCTGTGCCGACCTGATCCGCTTCGCCGAAGACACAGGCCATCCGGTGCAGATTGTCGATTTCGACACGCTGTCTGCCGAGGCGGGCGCGGCGCAGTGACGCCTTGCATCCCGGCGCCAGCAAGGCCAACTAGGACTCAACACTGCGATGCGATTGCCGGTGTGGCGACTGCATCGTGCCTTTGAGCACCCCGGGCCGGTTTCCAAGCGGAAGCCTCCCGGTCTAGGGTGACGCGAACACAAGGAATTTGGTCATGAGCGCAGATCTGACCCTGGGAACAGGTGCGCCGGAAGGCGATATCGTCAAGGACTCCACCGATCAGGCCTTCATGCAGGATGTGGTCGAGCCGTCGCGCGATGTGCCGGTCATCGTCGACTTCTGGGCGCCCTGGTGCGGTCCCTGCCGCCAGCTGGGTCCGGTGATCGAAAAGGCCGTGCGCGATGCGGGCGGTGAAGTGCGCCTCGTCAAGATCAATATTGACGAGAACCCCGGCATCGCCCAGCAGCTGCGCGTCCAGTCCATCCCGGCCGTCTTCGCCTTCAAGAACGGCCAGCCGGTTGACGGTTTCATGGGTGCGTTGCCGGAAAGCCAGATCAAGGACTTCATCCAGCGCATTTCCGGCAAAGGCCCCAGTGAGGCCGAGTTGAAGGCGATGGTCGACCGCGCCCTGGCAGCCCTTGAGGCCGGCGACCTGGGTGGTGCGTCGCAGGACTTCGCCGCCGTGCTGCAGGCCGATCCGGGACATCCCGGCGCGCTGGCCGGTCTGGCCCGTGTCTGGCTGAAGAATGGTGATACCGACAAGGCGCGCGAGATTCTCGATCATGTTCCTGAAGACCGCGCCGGAGACCCCGCCGTTGAAAGTGTGCGCGCGGCGCTCGAGCTTGCCTCCGGCGCTCCGGCAGACGACAGCGAAACGGCTGCGCTGCGCAGCCGCGTCGATCAGGATCCGTCCAACCTGCAGGCCCGTTACGAGCTGGCCGAGGCCCTGGTCGCCGCAGGCGATCACAAGGGCGCGATCGATCAGCTGATCGCGATCACCGCGCTCGACCGGGAATGGAATGACCAGGCCGCCCGCACGCTGCTGCTGAAAGTCTTCGATGCGGCTGGCCCTGCCAGCGAGGTGACCCGCGAGGGCCGCCGCCGCCTGTCGGCCATCCTGTTTTCGTAAGGAAGATGACGATGAGCGAGAACCAGACCGCCCCGCGCGAAGTTGATCCCAAACTGCTGGAAATCCTGGTCTGCCCGGTCACGCGTGGCCCGCTGAAATACGATCGGGAGGCTCAGGAACTGGTGTCGGACAGTGCCGGCCTGGCCTATCCGATCCGCGACGGGATTCCGATCATGCTGCCCGACGAGGCGCGCAAGCTGGAGCGTGACTGATGGCGCGCCCCTGGCCCGAGCAATTGCGTTTCTCCCGCGCCGACAAGACGCTTCATGTTGCCTTCGATGACGGCAAGCGCTTTGCGATCCCGTTCGAAACCCTGCGGGTCGAGAGTCCCAGCGCCGAGGTGCAGGGGCACGGCCCCGGCGAGAAGCGACTGGTGACCGGCAAGGAGAATGTGCTGGTCACGGCAGCCGAGCCGGTCGGCCGCTATGCCGTGCGGCTCGTCTTCGATGACGGCCACGATTCCGGCCTCTTCACGTGGGACTATCTCTACGCGCTGGGTGAAAGCGCGCACTGATCACCGGTCCAAGGAGACTGCGATGTTCAAACCCTTTCTGTCCGGCTTCGTAGCTGCCGTTGCCCTGCCGGCTTTCGCCTGGGCCGGACCCGGCGATTTCGCACCCGGTCCGGTTATCGAGGACTTCGGCCCGGTTGCATCTGTCGATGGCGCCCTGTCCATCCCTGAAGGCACCGAATTCCGGATCAGCTTCGATACCAAGGACCAGACCGCCGAAGGCGAGCTGAATTCAAAGCTGACCGCCACAGCGCGCTTCCTGAACATGCAGGCTGCCGCCGGCGTGCCTGTCGAGAACATACACCTCGCCATCGTGGTTCACGGCACTGCCGTTCACGATGTGACACGCGACAGTGCCGGCGCCAATGCCGATCTTGTTGCGGCCCTGGTGGAGCACGGCGTCGAGATTTTCGTCTGCGGCCAGAGCGCTGTCTGGTACGACGTCGCGGCTGACGATCTCCTGCCGGGCGTGTCCATGTCGCTATCCGCCATGACCGCCCACGCCCTGCTGCAGGCCGACGGCTACACGCTCAACCCGTTCTAGGCGGCGTCCAGGCGCTGACCCTTCAGGAGACGCGGCGGATCGCCGGTCTCGCCACCGGCCTGGCGCATGAAGAAACGGCGCGCTGGCGGAATGCTGTCGACGATCGACAGGCCGATGCCGCGAAGCTGCCGGATCGGCTCGATATCATTCGAAAACAGGCGGTTGAAGAAGTCCGTACCCGCGGCCAGCGTGGCACTGTCGAATTTGCGCCAGTCCTCATAGCGTCGCAGCGTCGTGACGGCTCCGATATCGAGCCCGACCCGCCTGGCCTCACCGCAGACTTCCGCCAGAGCCGCCGCGTCGCGAATGCCCAGATTGAAGCCCTGCCCGGCCAGCGGGTGAATCCCTCGCGCGGCATCGCCCACAAAGGCAATCCGGTCGTCGCAGAATTGTTCGGCATAGCGCAGCCCCAGCGGATAGGCGAAACGCGGACCTTCCGGCCGTACATCGCCCAGGAAATCGCCAAAGCGCGCTTCCAGCTCCTCCTGGAACACCGCGTCCGGCGCCTCCTTGAGCGCATCGGCAATCGCGTCCGGCTCGGTCCAGACCAGTGAAGAGCGGTTGTCAGTCAGGGGCAGGATGGCAAACGGGCCTGACGGCAGGAAATATTCATAGGCGGTGCCATTGTGCGGCTCGGCATGACGGACGGTGGCGACCAGGCCCTTCTGGCCATAGCCCCAGCCGGCCGTGCGCACACGGGCCTGATCGCGCAGGCGCGAGAACTTGCCATCGCACGCGACCAGCAGCTTGCCGGACAGGCGTTGCCCGTCAGCGAGGACAAGATCGATCCCGCCCTTGCGATGTTCATAGCGATCGGCGCGCGCCGGTGCGATCAGCGTGATCTGCGGCCGCGCCTGCAGCGCTTTGACGAGCGCCTGGCGCGAGCGCCGGTTCTCGGCCATCCAGCCCAGCGGCTCCCCGTCCGGGCCTTCGGAGATCTCGTTGCGGTCGAAATGCAGCGTGTGCGGTCCCGGACCGCCGGGCTTGTCGCCACCATAGGGCCGCCCGTCACACACCAGGATGTGCTCGATCCGCTGGGCGTGCTCGCGCAGGTGATCGGCCACCCCCAGCGCCTCGAACATGCGCCAAGAGGTGTAGGCCAGCGCCGAAGCGCGGCCATCGAAAGTCGGCGCCAGCTGGTCTGAGAATTCCAGCGCGTCCACGACCGCGACCGACAGACCGGCCTGGTCCATGGCCAGGGCCAGCGTCATTCCGGCGAGACCGCCGCCGGCGATCACGACATCGCCATCAAAAAGGGGTTTGCTTGTCATGGAACGGAGAATACGGGGTTTGTGTTCTGTGAAAAGCGGTCAGAGCGCCGCAGCGCATTCAGTTTCTGTTTACCCTGCGGGAAGACTTCCCCGCTAGGACGGTGTTCATGAGCCGCAAAGCCGCCGCCAACGCCGACACCGGGGATACGAACCGCGCCGCCAAACCGCTTTGGCGGCTGCGCCTGCACGACCTCGTCGCGGGCGGGCTGATGCTGGCTGCCGGTCTCTTCCTGCTGTTGTCCCTGCTGTCGCACAATGTGCTCGATCCCAGCTGGAATGTTGCGGCTGAGGGCGAGGTGCGAAACTGGATGGGCCGCTGGGGTGCCTCCCTGTCGGATATGCTGCTGCAATCGGTCGGCTGGGCTGCCGGCGGTCCGGCGATTGCCCTGACCATCTGGGGCGCGATCCTCGTCTGGCGTACGCCGCAGCCCCGTCCACGCTCGGTTGCCGGCTTCCGCTGGTTTTTCGCAGCGCTGGGCACGGCCGGTTTCGCCGCCGCCGTCAGCGCATTGCCGGTGCCCAATGCCTGGCCGTTTGCCTCGGGAATGGGCGGGGCGATGGGCGATATTTTCCTCAACACGCTCGCAGCCCTGCCCGCCCGCTTCGATCTGCCGGGCGCGACAGGGATGGCGGCGGGCTTTGCTCTCCTCCTGTCGATTGCGGGTATTTTCCTCACCTTCGGCCTGCGCTCGCGCGACATCGCGGCAGCCGTCGATGCCGCGGGGCTGGCCTGGGCAACGGTGCGCGTATGGCTGGATGCCGTACGCGGCCGGGTCGCCGGTTTCTCGGGCGATGACGGCCCGGACGACGAGGTTCACCGTCCCGTTCGTGAAGAGCCGGTCCTGCGCCGTGCCATGCGGGCTGCGGACGACGCTCCGGCAGCCCTTCGTGCTCAAACCAGCGAGTCCGAAGCTTCAAGCGCAGTGAAAGTGGCGCCGGGCCGCAAGGCGAAACAGTCCGACCGTGACGCCCGCGAGGCACAGGGCGCGCTGCCCTTCGTGAAGACCGACGGGTTCAAACTGCCCCGGCTCGACCTTCTGGCGAAGCCGTCGGTGCGCAATGACGCCGTCGACGAGATGGCGCTGCGCCAGAATGCCGAGCTGCTGCAGGGCGTGCTGTCGGACTTCGGTGTGAAGGGCGAGATCGTCCAGGTGCGCCCCGGCCCCGTCGTCACGCTCTATGAATTCGAGCCGGCACCCGGCGTGAAATCCTCGCGCGTGATCAATCTGGCCGACGATATCGCCCGCTCGATGTCGACCATGGCCGCCCGCGTCGCCGTTGTGCCCGGCCGTAATGCGATCGGCATCGAACTGCCCAATCCCAAGCGCGAGACCGTCTATCTGCGCGCCCTGTTCAATTCGAAGGCCTTCGAGGACGCCAAGGCGGAACTGCCCTTCGCTCTCGGCGAGACGATCGGCGGCGAACCCTTCGTGGCCGACCTGGCCCGCATGCCGCACCTGCTGATCGCAGGGACCACCGGTTCGGGCAAGTCAGTCGGCATCAACGCCATGATCCTGTCCCTGCTCTACCGGCTGCCACCGGAAGACTGCCGGATGATCATGATCGACCCGAAAATGCTGGAACTCTCCGTCTATGACGGCATCCCGCACCTGCTGACACCGGTCGTGACGGATCCGAAAAAAGCCGTGGTCGCCCTGAAATGGGCGGTACGGGAAATGGAAAGCCGCTATCTGCGCATGTCCAAGATCGGCGTGCGCAACGTCTCCGGCTTCAACGAGCGCGTCGCGGAAGCCCTGAAGACCGGCGAGGAACTCTCGCGCACGGTCCAGACCGGTTACGACAAGGAAAGCGGCGAACCGGTCTACGAGACCGAGACCATCGCGGCTGAGAAAATGCCCTATATCGTCGTGGTGATTGACGAAATGGCCGACCTGATGATGGTCGCCGGCAAGGAGATCGAGGCCGCCGTGCAGCGCCTGGCCCAGATGGCCCGTGCCGCCGGTATCCACCTCGTCACCGCCACCCAGCGTCCTTCGGTGGACGTCATCACCGGTACGATCAAGGCCAACTTCCCGACCCGGATTTCCTATTCGGTCACCTCGAAGATCGACAGCCGCACCATTCTGGGCGAGCAGGGCGCGGAACAGCTGCTGGGCATGGGCGACCTCCTGTACATGGCGTCGGGCGGACGCGTGCGCCGCTTGCACGGCCCCTTCGTCTCCGACCGCGAAGTCGAGGAAATCGCTGCCTTCCTGAAAAAGCAGGCTCCGCCCGAATATATCGAGGCCGTCACCGCCGGCAGCGATGATGACGAGGACGGCATTCCCGGTCTCGACATGGGCGATGAGGGCTCCGGCGACCAGCTCTTCGACCAGGCCGTCGCCCTGGTGGCCCGCGATCGCAAGGCCTCGACCTCCTACATCCAGCGCCGCCTGCAGATCGGCTATAACCGCGCCGCCACCCTGATCGAGCGCATGGAAGACGAAGGCATGATCGGCCCCTCCGACCACGCCGGCCGCCGCGAAATCTTCCTGCCGGAGAATAACGGGGTCTAGGGCATTGCCTTCCGGTGCGGGGGCGGTCATTTTCCCGCGCCCGCAATGGTCCGGAGCGCGACTGTCATGATCACCACACTGGCCTTCGATGCCGACGATACGCTCTGGCACAATGAGCGCTTCTACCGGCTGACGGAGGAGAGCTTTACCGCGATGCTGGCCGACTATGCCGAGCCGGATCACCTGTCGGAGCGGCTGCTGGAAGCGGAACGGCGCAACCTCAAACGCTATGGCTACGGCATCAAGGGTTTCGTCCTGTCGATGATCGAGACGGCGGTCGAAGTGACGGAGAACCGGGTGCCGGCGGCCACGATCCGGCAGATCCTGGATGCCGGTCACGACATGCTGGAGCATCCTGTCGAGTTACTGCCCCATGTGCGTGACACAGTGGAAGCATTGACCCCCCATTACCGCACCATAATCGTCACAAAGGGTGACCTTATGGACCAGGAGCGCAAGATTGCGGCCTCCGGTCTGGCGGATCTGTTCGACGGGATCGAGATCGTCTCGGAAAAGACCCCGGACATCTACCGGGCGATTTTCGACCGGCATGGTGACGGCGCCGACCGCGCGATGATGATCGGCAACTCGATGCGTTCCGATGTGGTGCCGGCGATCGAGGCGGGCAGCTGGGGCGTTCACGTGCCGCACGGGATGACCTGGGCGCTCGAACACGCCGAAGCGCCGGCCGAACACCCCCGCTTCCGGGAGATCGGCGATCTGGCCGGGCTGCCCGGCCTGCTCGACACGCTGCGTTGAGCTGCAGCCAAGGCTGCGGCTGACGGAAGAATGAACATCCAGGCCTTGCTCGCGCCCAAATCCCGGGCCAGCTTGCGGCCATGATCGCTCTGCTTTTCTCCCTCGCCCTGCTGCAGCAGGACCCCGCGGCCGACGCTCCCGCCGAGGCTGTGCAAACGCCGGCGGCCGAAGAAGCCGGCACGGCGCCGTCCGGCCTCGACCGCGAAGCGGTGCTGGCCGGTATCAACGCCTATCTCAACGGTATCGAGACCCTGCGCGCCGACTTCGTGCAGGTGGCGCCCGACGGTTCGTCGGCGACCGGCGAACTGGCCATGGCGCGTCCCGGCCGCCTGCGCTTCGAGTATGACGAGCCGACGCCGATCCGCATCATTGCCGACGGAACGACCGTCGCGATCGAGGACAGCGCCCTGGAGACGGTCGATCGCGGCCCGTTGCGTTCGACGCCGCTCTGGTGGCTGCTGAAAGAGGATATCGATATCGCACGTGACGCAGAACTGGCGGGCATGGAAAGCGAGTTCGGCTTTCTCTATGTAACGCTGCGCGACCCGAACGAGGAAATGGCGGGCGAGATCATGTTCGTCTTTGCCGAGCCCAGCTATGAGCTGCGCGAATGGTTCGTTACCGATGCGATGGGCGAGACCACCCGGGTCAGCCTGAATAATGTCGAGACCGGCATGCGCCTGAATCCACGCCTGTTTGTCATTCCGGAAGCGGAAGACCGCCGGGATTCGCGCCGCAACCGGTAAAATGGTTGATGTTTTTCTGCCACAGGCAAATCCTTTCTCATTTTTTATTTGCAGAAATTCGGACGATGTGGCGTTATTGATACGCTGACTGAGAGGCAAAGGATCGGCGTCGTCCCCCCGCTTGCAGATCCCTTCTCGGTCGCGCCGGACTGATCCCCTCCCGGCGCTGCGCTCGAAACAGGCGCACGGCTTGGCGCCCGGTCTCTCCCCCCTCGAGACCGGGCGCCTTTCGTTTCAGGCTTCCGTCACTTCGGGCTGCCGTGATCCGCGACCCACCCGCGGCACACCTTCCCCCTGTCAAAGCCGGCAGCGGATCGCTAAATACGTCGCATGCACTTCCACGATGAAGACGAAGGCGCCGACATCCCGCGCCTGCTCGAAGAAATTCCGCTGCTCTACAAGGCCCGGGCCTTTGCCGAGAGCCTCAATGCCAACACCTGGTTTTCCCGCCTGGGCGAACCGCTGGACGCGCGCGAGCGTTTTCTGGCGCGGACCTATCTGGAGGGGCTGGGCTTTCCCGAAGCCGAGCCGGCCCTGCTGTCGGGCTGGGACGAGGCCGCCGGCGCGGCAGAAACCATGGATACCGATCCGATGGGCTGGGAAGCCGAGGAGATGCTGCGAACCGGCCTGGTATCGCGGGTTCTCGAGCGGCTGGACGAGGAAGCGGTGCATGCCGCGCTGACCCTGGTTGCCCAGAAAACCGGCGACACGGCGCGCGACGCGATCGAGGACGCGGCCGCACTGGCCGATGTCGAGGATATGGCGCTGGTCCATGCTGCTGCCGGTGCGCTGGCCCAGGCGGCGAATGGCGCGGCTCTGGTGGTTCTGGCCGAAGCCGAGGACGACGAGCCGCCCCATCCCTTCCTCGCACGCTGGCGCCTGTTCGCCCGCGGCCGCTGGCCGGTGGGCCTGGCCGGCGCCACCTACAACATCCTCTGACACTTTCTGACCGACCGCCCGAACAAGGACTGCCCATGACCGCCTTCACGCTCGCCAGCTGGAATATCAACTCCGTGCGCCTGCGCGCCCCGCTTGTGGCCGACTGGGTCAGCCAGGCCGATCCGGACGTGCTGTGCCTGCAGGAGATCAAG
This sequence comes from Pseudomonadota bacterium, assembly GCA_036231565.1. Lineage (GTDB taxonomy): Bacteria > Pseudomonadota > Alphaproteobacteria > Caulobacterales > Maricaulaceae > Maricaulis. Next base: position 58,292 of record JAZAHA010000006.1, on the reverse strand, counting down.
TGCCTGAACGAGCAATTCCCGGAAGAGGCCTTCCGCGAAATGGGCTTCCGGCATTTCCACGTGCGCGGCCAGAAGGGGATGCACGGCGTCGCGATCGCCTCGAAACTCCCGCTGGAGGATCTGGGCGATGAAGACCTGTGCCCGAAGGCGGAAGCCCGGCATCAGCGGGTGATGGTGGAAGGCATCGAGCTTCACAATTTCTACATCCCGGCCGGCGGTGACGAGCCGGACCCCGCGATCAATCCGCGCTTTGCCCACAAGCTGGGCTTCCTCGATCGCATCGAGGCCTATTTCAAGGCGCGCGCGGCCGAGAACCCGCCGCTGGTGCTGGTCGGCGATTTCAACATCGCGCCCTATGAGCACGATGTCTGGTCGCACAAGCAATTGCTGAAAGTCGTCTCGCACACACCGGTCGAGACCGAAGCGCTGGAGCGGATCCGCCAGGCCGGCGATTTTGCCGATGTGGCGCGTGAGCTGATCCCGATGGACGAGAAGGTCTATTCCTGGTGGAGCTACCGCGCCCGCGACTGGAAAGCCGCCAATCGCGGCCGCCGTCTCGACCATATCTGGGCCGCTCCCGCCGTGCGCGAGCGCGCCCTGGCCGGCGGGCGTGACGCTTTCAGGATCTGGGAAGATGTGCGCGGCTGGGAGAAGCCGTCGGATCACGCCCCGGTGGTGCTGCGGATCGGCGGCTGATCACCGGTTTCCGCCCAATCTCTTGTAATCCGACCGTTTTTCGACGCATCCTGCACGTCGGGGGACGGGTTGATGAGAATATTCCTGACAGCCGCGACGATAAGCTTCCTGGCGGCCTGCTGCGCTCTGGCCCAGACCGGGCCGGGCGATGCCGAGGTGTGTATCGGCTCCGGCGAGCCGGGCGGACGCTATCACGCTTTCGCGGAGCGCCTGATCGAGGCCGGGCTCGAAGGCTCGGTCTGCAACACGCCGACCGCCGGCAGCCTGGAGAACCTGCGCGGAATGCGGGATGGCAGGCTGGCCTTCGCCATCGCCCAGAACGATCTCGCCTATCACCAGTTTACCGGCAGCCACGGGCTGGAGCGCTGGCAGGACTTTGCCGCCGTCGCGCCGCTCTTCCCCGAATTCGTACAGGTCTTCGTGCGCCGGGAAGACACGGCGCCGGACCTGTTCGGAGAACTGCGCGGACGCCGCATCAATATCGGCGTGCCCGGATCGGGCAGCACGATCAATGCGCGCGATGTGCTGGCCGCGGCAGGTCTGCGTGAAAGGGTCGACTATCTGCCGGCCAGCCATGGCATACGGGAAGCTTTCGCAGCGCTGGGTGAGAATGCGGTGGATGCCGTCTTCGTGACGGCCGGCGAGAATTTCGAGTTCGATGCGGACCGCTTCTCGCGCCTCGCCGTGCCGCCGTCGATCATTACCCAGCTGGCCAACGAGAACCCCTATTACGAAAGCTCCGGCCTGGAGATCGACGGGCGCATCCAGGCCTCTCTGGCGACGCGCGCTGTACTGCTGGCCCGGCGGGATGCACCGCGAGAGGCGGTCGGGTCGCTGACCGGCGCACTGCTCGCGATCTGGCCCGACCTGCAGGAGGATGTCGGCGGGCTGTACCCGCCCGAGGACTTCGTGACGCGCCTGGCGCTGGACTTTCATCCGGCCGCACGCGCGGTCCTGGTCGAACAGGGCCATGCCGCTGCGCCACCGCGCTACTGGCTCTGGCTGATCGCGTGGGGCGCGCTGCTGGCCTCGAGCGTCGCGGCGATTTCCATGCGCACCACCTACGACCGCACGGGCGAAGCGCGGGCCCGGGACCGGCGCCTGCCGGGCGTGCAGCAGGCGATCGACCTCTGGGCCCGGCCCAGCCCCTGGTTCATCGGCATCAGCCTGTTTGCCATCATCCTGTGCGGCGCCTTTATCGCCCTTCGCACAGCCGAGGCGATGCACGCGCGGGCCTTCAACCTGGACAATCCGTTCGGCGATCTCGCCTTCATGGAGGGGATTGTCTGGATGCTGGCCTTTGTGGCCAGCGGCTTTACCGAAAATGACGCCTACCCGCTCAGCCCGCCGGGCCGGGTGATGGTGGCCTGCCTGGCCCTGCTGGGCATTGGCGGCCCGATCACGGCGATCATCGTCACCAGCAATTTCATCGGCCGGCAGCGTGCCGCCAAGGCCGCCGGCTGGGCCCGCACGAAATGGCACGACCACATCCTGGTATGCGGCTGGAACGAGCACCTGTCCGGCGTCATCTACTCGCTGACGGGACAGGACGCAGCCGAGCGATACAAGGTCTGCATGGTAGCCCAGTCGGGCGATGCCAGCCCGATGGACGGTCATCATTTCAATCCCAAACGGGTCCGTTTCCGGCGCGGCGACAGCGCCGACCGCAAGACGCTTGAGGAAGCCGGCGCCAGGCGCGCCTCGCACGCCATCATCCTGGCCGATTACGAGCGCCGGGAGAGCCAGAATATCGGTGCCATCCTGACGGCGATGAATCTGAAGCGCCTGAACCCCGAGATCCGAATCTCGGCCGAGCTGAACTTCAACCAGAATGCCGACCATTTCGCGAGCTTCGGCTGCGACACGCTGATCACGCCGGACCTCTTCATCGCCAAGGCCGCCGCGCTCTCCACCATCCATCCGCTGATGGTGGATTATCTGCTGGAAGTGCTGACCTATGACGAGTTCGACGAGATCTACGCCGTCGAATACGGCGAATTGTGCGACCGGCACCCCGGCTATGACGCGGAAATGACGTTGTGCGATATCGAACGCGAGATCTGGCGCAGCGGGGCAAACCTGATCGGCGTGGTCCGCGGCGACCTCAAGCGTGAGGCTGTCTATGATGCCGAAGTTCTGGATGGCGGTCCGATCATCTCGCTGACCCGCGAGGCCGGCTATGACTATGTCCCGGCGCGCAATGACAGGATCATCTACGCTGCCCACACCCGCGACACGGTGCTGAAGCCCGGGCATCGCCAGACCGTGCTGGACGCAAGCCCGATCCCCCGCGACCTGTTCGATTTTTCCCGCCCCGAAGGCACGCGCATCCTGATCTATGCCTCGGAAGAGCATGTCGACCGGCTGGAAAAGAACCTGCGCGCCTTTCACCGCGATCCGCAGATCTGCGTCGTCACGATTGAATCGACCCCCTTCCTGACACGCGGCGTTCTGGCCGAACGCCTCGACAGTTTCAGGACGGATTGCGGGGTGGAGGGTTTCGACTATGCCATCGTGCTGGCCGACGCGAAGAAGAAGCGCAATGCGTCCAGCTCGGCCCGGGTGCGCGCGGCCGATGCCCACACGCTTCTGGCCACCAAGCTGATCCGTCAGATCGCCGACAGCAGCGGATGGACCTGCAAGATCATCGCCGAGGCGATCGCCCGCGAGGACCGCGACGCCTTTCTCGGTCCGCAATTTTCACAGGGACAGGACCTGCCTGTCCGCGAAACCGCCAGTCATGCCGGCGCGGGCGCCAATGCGGTCATCCCCAGCGCAACACTGGTCGAACGCTTCCTCGTCAAGGACGTGTTCGACGGCAATTCGGTTCTCGATTTCCTGATCGCCGTGATGAACATGCGCGACGGCACCCATCTCTACATGAAGGAGCTGGCGGCCGACGATCCGCTGATCGGACAGAGCTATGCCAGCCTCGTCCGGACCCGCCATGCGGGTCTGCACCTGGTCGGCTGGCTGCCGGTGACCAAGCGCGACACGCTGCGCAACCGCAAGGGCGATTTCGATTTCCACTTCCGCACCTGCTACAATGACAAGATCGAGCAGGACACGCTGCAGCAGGGCGACCTGCTGGTCTTCACAGCCTGTTTCGGGATCTGGGAAGGCGGAAGCGGTATGGAAACGGAGACAGACACCTGAACCCGCTCAGGCGTCTGTCCCGCTTTGCACGCGGCATCAGTCCAGACTGGCAATGAAGGCCTGGAAGTCGAACTCGTGCTGCAGCTCGCCATGATTGGTTTCGTCGTCATAGGCGCGTTGCCAGTCCGAAAGGCGAGAAAAGCCGGTTTCCAGACGGGCATCGAGCAGCTCCCGCAGCGTGTCGCAGTCCGCTGCCGGCGGTGTCTCCGCTGCATGGTTGAAGGCGAGACTGGTTCCGTAAAGGGCTATCACCGCATGGACATTCTCGTGCACGGCAAGAACCTGCATGCGCGCGTCCCAGCGCTGGCGTTCCGAACGGCGGGCCCGGTCATAGTCCGTCCATTCCGGATAGCGAATCGTGATGTCCAGCGCGATCTCGAGATGCGTGAGAACGCAGCCATTCGGCCCCGGCTCATACATGAAGAACGGGTTCGGCGAATACTGGATTTCCGCCTCATAACCGATCGGGCCGGAAAACCGGGTATCGTCCAGCACGTCACGCAGGTTCCGGCCGGACACGGGATAGTGTGTAATCGACACCGTCGTCGGGACTTGCGGGATATAGGGCAGGTCCGGCGGCTCCTGCGCGAACAGGTCCGGTGCGGCCACCATCACGATCACCCCGGCTGCCAGCAGCCCCCTGATGCGTCCCATTGAGTTTCTCAGCCCTGCAGCCGGTAACCACCACTCTCCGTAACCAGGAGCCGCGCATGGGCCGGATCCGGTTCGATTTTCTGTCTTAGCCGGTAGACATGGGTTTCCAGCGTGTGCGTCGTCACGGCCGGATTATAGCCCCACACCTCGTGCAACAGCTCGTCGCGCGGCACCGGCTTGCCGCCAGCGCGGTAGAGGTATTTGAGGATATTGGTCTCTTTTTCCGTCAGCCGGATCTTCTTCTCGTCGGCGGTCAGCAGCAGCTTCATGGCCGGCCGGAACTCGTAGGGGCCGATGCGGAAGACCGCGTCCTCGCTCTGCTCGTGGCTGCGCAGATGGGCGCGCACACGAGCGAGCAGGACCGAGAATTTGAACGGCTTGGTGACATAGTCATTGGCGCCGGATTCCAGACCGAGGATCTGGTCGGCATCGGTATCCTGGGCGGTCAGCATGACGACCGGCGCGGACACCCCGTTCTTGCGCATCAGCCGGCAGGCTTCGCGGCCATCCATGTCCGGCAGTTCGACATCGAGCAGGACCAGATCGGCGCGTTCGGCCTTGGCCGTTGTCATGCCCTCGCTGGCCGTGCCGGCGCTGAGCGTGCGGAACTCCTCGTGAAGCGCGAATTGTTCGACCAGCGCTTCGCGCAGGTCCTCGTCATCGTCCACGATCAGAATCGTTTTCTGTGCGCTCATGATGCGATCATGCCCTTTTCCGGTCGCAAGGCAAATTCTGCCCACCGGCAGGAAGTGCCCGGCAATATTTGCTCAAACATGGCGATCTGTCCCGTATTTCCGTCACGAATTCTGGTACCGAAATTGCTTGGTTAGCGCTGAGTCCGCAGGCCGGACACTCTTCCGTGGTGGGGGAGGCGAAGCGGATGCCTGTGCCTTTTCCGGCGCAAGAGCGTCCCTCGCCGACCACCTCTTTTTTCATCTATGCTGGCGTTATGGATTGGCAAGTCTCACGAACCGGGCAGATCGACCTCGGCGACCGCACCGTACGCGCGGCGCTGGGAAAAGGCGGCATCACGGACGCGTCAGACAAGCGTGAGGGCGATGGCGCCACGCCGCTGGGCCGCTATGCGCTGCGCCGTGTGATGTACCGGGCCGACCGGGTCACGCCGCCAGACACCGCACTGCCGGTGCGGGCGATCCGGCCCGATGACGGCTGGTGCGACGCGCCGGACGACACCGCCTATAACCGCCCCGTCCGCAAGCCCTATCCGGCGTCTCACGAGGATCTGTGGCGCGAGGACGGGCTGTACGACATCATTCTCGTGCTCGGCCATAATGACGATCCGCCGGTGCCCGGAGCGGGCTCGGCGATCTTCCTGCACTGCAAGCGCGGGGACTACGAGCCGACGCTGGGCTGTGTCGCGCTGGATCCTGACGATGTGCGCGCCCTGCTGACGCAGGCGAAACCGGGCGACACGCTGACGATCAGCTAGAGCATTTTCAGCGAAAGTGGGGACCAGTTTCGCGGTTCGAAAATGCGACCACTCAGGACCCAGCATTTTCAGCAAAAGTGGGAACCGGTTTTGCGGTTCGAAAATGCGGCGGCTCTAAACTTGCCGTTCGCCGAAGAAGGCTGTGCCGACGCGGACCGATGTCGCACCCAGCGCGACGGCCGTCTCGAAATCGCCGCTCATGCCCATGGACAGCTTTTCGACCCCGTTCTCGCGGGCGAGCCTGTCGAGCAGGGCAAAGTGAAGACCGGCCGGCTCCTCGACCGGCGGAATGCACATCAGGCCCTCGATCTCGAAACCATAGTCCTGCCGCATCCGCGCCAGGAAGTCCGGCAGCTCGGCCGGGGCAACGCCGGCCTTCTGGTCCTCCTCGCCGGTATTCACCTGCACGTAGAGCCGCGGCGTGCGGCCCTGCGCGTCCATCGCCTTGCGCAGCGCTCCGGCCAGCTTCTCGCGATCCAGCGTCTCGATCACATCGAACAGGGCAACGGCATCCTCCGCCTTGTTGGACTGCAGCGGCCCGATCAGGCGCAGTTCGAGGTCGGGATGGTCTGCGCGGCGGGCGGACCAGTGCGCCCGGGCCTCCTGCACACGGTTTTCGCCGAATACGCGCTGGCCGGCCGCAAGCGCGGCATCCAGCCGGCCGTCGCTCTGGCGTTTCGATACGGCCACCAGGGTGATATCACCCGGGTTTCGCCCTGCCGTACCGGCCGCGGCGGCGATCGTGTCGAGCAGGGCCTGACGGTTTGCGGAGATTGCGGAAGTGTCGCTCATCATGCCGCCATATGACGCCCCGGCGGGCTTGGCAAGACAGGCGTTTGCGGTCCAGGGAGCACGCGGGGCCGGCCTGCCGGCGCTGCTGGCACTGACCGATCCGGCCCGCACGCCGGATCCGGACGCGTTCGCCGCTGCGGTCCCGGGCGGCAGCGCGGTGATCTACCGGCATTTCGGTGCACCGGACCGGCTGGAGATCGCAGAACGGCTGGCTGCGGTCTGCCGCGCGCGGGGCAATTGGCTGCTGGTGTCGGGAGATCCGGATCTGGCCCGGCGGGCCGGGGCGGACGGCGTGCACTGGCCGGAACGGCAGATCGCCGAGGCCGCCGCCTGCCGGGCGCGCGGCAATACGGGCTTTTTCACAGCCGCCGCCCATTGCTGGCGGGCGCTGGCCCGAGCGGGCAATGCCGGTGTCGATGCGGCCCTGCTGTCGGCGGTCTTTCCCAGCCAGAGCCCCAGCGCCGGACGGCCTCTGGGGGTGTGGGCCGCAGCGGCGATGGCACAGGCGACAGATCTGCCGGTCTATGCGCTGGGCGGCGTCAATAGGCGCACGGCGAAACGGCTGACAGGTCTCGGTTTTTCAGGATTTGCGTGTGTCGGCGCGATCAGAAGCGCAGGGCCGACTCGAACTTGATTTCCGGCTCGCGGCGATCCTGGCGGTTCTCGCGAAGCGTGAAATACTCACTGTCCGGCGCAGCAAAGCGGACCTGGCCACCCAGACGGAAGCGTTCGCCGAGATTGACGAAGGCGCCGGCGCTGACGTCTTCCATCTCGAAACGCGTGTCGGAATGATCTTCCACGCCCAGCGTAATGCCCCAGCGGCCACCGGCGGACTCCCAGTCGAACGTGTCGGGTTCTTCCAGGCCCGGATGGGCGGCTTCATTCATGGACAGGGTGAAGGCCTCATACCACGGCGTCTCGGCCTCGGACGCAGCCGGGGCCGGCGCGGCGAGCGCAGAAGCGGTATCGTCCTGGGCGAAAGCCGCAGGCGCACACAGGCACAGAGCCGCAGCCGTCACGACTGCAGGCGCCGTCTTACCAATGATGTCAAACGGATAGCTCCGCCCGCTCATTGCACTCTCCCTCACACCGCTCTGTTTTACCGCACCGGGCCTGTCCGTCCCAAGAGGATTCTGCGGCGGCTGCAACAGTTTCACGCCGCCTGTGGCGGATTTGTCAAAACTGCCAGCCGAGCTCGAAAAATCCGACCGTGTCCTCCGACCGGACCTGTGTCCGCCCGCCCGGGGTGAGAACGGGGTCCCGGCGGCTTGCGCTGCGCAGTCCGACACCGGCAAGCCAGTGCTCGCCGATCAGACGCGATCCGCCCGCTTGCCAGCTGGTGCCGTCGACATGAACCGCGTCGTCGGAAAAGCCCGCATATTCCAGTGTGAACAGCCAGGGCCCGGCTTCATATCCTGCCGAGGCAGACCAGGCTTGATAGCCCTGGTCGCCGGCGAGACCGTTATCGCTGACCAGGCCACGCAGCCCCGCCGACCAGTCGCCATGGCGCCAGGACAGGCCCGCATCCCAGGCGAGGAGGCGCTCTAAGCCCGGCCGGCCGGTGGCGTCGGCGCCGCTGGCGACACCGAAGGAGGCCTCGATCTCGTGATCGCCGCGGCGGACGGCATAGATCAATCCCAGCTCGGCCATATCATCAAAGACCGGGCTGACCAGACCGGCCGGTCCGTATTCGCGATGACAGACATCGACGCCGCAATCGCGCACGGCCGGGGTCCAGGAGGCCGAGGCCCGCAGGGTACCGATCGTGCTCTCCTGCCCCAGCGCGACCGAGCGGAACAGGATTTTCGGCGACCAGCCGGAGGCGAGATTGGCCGTACGCGCGCCCGACAGGCGGTCGGTGGCGACCCGGCCGCCATCGGCGCGGCTGAGGCGGAAGGCCGCCGGCCCGCCGGCTGTGTCCAGCTGGGCCGCACCGGGCCCGTAACCCAGCCGCAGCTCGCCCCAGCCGGTATCGTAGTAAAGATAGGCGTCTTCCAGCGCGGTGCGCGTGACGTCGCCCACCGGTGCGCCGCTGCTGCGATAGCCGCTCGCCGGGCTCACCCCCGTGGCACAATCGCCGCGCCCGGCCGGACAGTCTCCGGCCAGCCCGCCCCATCCCCGGCGGCCGCTGTCGCGCTCGATCCGCCCGCCGACGACCAGGCCATAACGGCGGCCGGCATCGGTGAAGCCTTCGATGGTCAGGGCCGTGTCGATGTCGAAAAGCGGCGTATCGGCGCTGTCGCCCGAGGCGAACACCATGCCGGCATCCAGCTCGAAACGCGTCTCGAACGCCGCGCCCAACTCACTGTTTTCATTGGAATATATGCCGGAAGACGAGTCCGTCTGGGGGAATGCCGGCGGGGCCGCAAGCGCTCCGGACAGAGCGGCGATCAAGGTCGCGCTGAGTGTCCGTACCATGTCTCGCGGTCCCGCCGATCGGCCCCGTCCCCCCGGACGTCGCACACCTAAAGGAGGCCAGCGCGCCGGTCCGGTCAAGCACCCCGGACGGCTTGCAGAAAACTTGGTGCCAGGTTGTTGCGATCCTGCCACGCTCGCAACGGGTGCCTTTCGGCGCTGGCGTGTCCCGTTTCGCATGTTATACAAATCGTCAAAGCAAGGAGCGCGTCCGCGTTCACGGTTCCCCGCGTGTTACCGCTGTCTGTTTCGAAGGAGTCTCGGCTTATGTCCGACCGTCGGATTCTTGGAGTAGCCCTCTCCGCCGCCATTCTTACCCTGTCGGCCTGTGCCTCGAACAATGCGGCCGACCAGTCCGCTGCGTCGGAGAGCCGGTCGGGCCTGCGTCTGCCGTCCCTGCCCAACCCGCTGGGCGGCGGCAATCGTCCGGTCGAGGTCGAGGGCATCGGCGTCAACGGTTTCCTGTGGCGCGCCAGCCTGGACACGATCTCCTTCATGCCGTTGTCGGAAGTCGATCCGTTCGGCGGCGTCATCATCACGGACTGGTACGCCAATCCGCAGATGCCGACCGAGCGCTTCAAGCTGACGGTCTACATTCTCGATACGCGCCTTCGCGCCGACGCACTGGCCGTCAATGTCTTCCGCCAGGTCCGTGACGACCGAGGCGAATGGACCGACGCGCCGAGCGGAGAGGATACCGCCTACGAGATCGAGAACGCGATCCTGACCCGGGCCCGCCAGCTGCGCATTTCCCAGCTGGAAGGCTAGTGACGCCGCAAGGCCTCGCAGCGAGCATGACCATGAGCCGATACAATCCCCGCGAGGCCGAACCGAAATGGCAATCGGCCTGGGCGGAGCGTGATGCCTTCCGTGCCGGCGGACCTGAGTCCGGCAAGCCGAAATACTATGTCCTGGAGATGTTCCCCTATCCGTCGGGGCGCATCCATGTCGGCCACTCCCGCAATTACACGATGGGCGACGTCGTGGCGCGCTACAAGCGCGCCCGTGGCTTCGACGTGCTGCACCCGATGGGCTGGGACGCGTTCGGCCTGCCGGCGGAAAACGCGGCCCGTGACCGCGGCGTGCATCCGGGCAAGTGGACCTATGGCAATATCGACGTCATGCGCAAACAGCTCCAGCGTCTGGGCCTGGCCCTCGACTGGAGCCGCGAGATCGCGACCTGCGACCCGGCCTATTATCGCCATCAGCAGGCTATCTTCCTGAAATTGTGGGAGAACGGCCTGGCCTATCGCAAGACAGCGAAGGTCAACTGGGACCCGGTCGACCAGACCGTTCTGGCCAACGAACAGGTGATCGACGGCAAGGGCTGGCGTTCGGGCGCCGAGGTCGAGCAGCGCGAGCTCGATCAGTGGTTCTTCAAGATCACCCGGTATGCCGATGTGCTGACCGATGCCATTGAAGGCCTTGACCGCTGGCCGGACAAGGTCCGCACGATGCAGTCGAACTGGATCGGCCGGTCGCGCGGGGCCGAAGTGCGCTTCCCGCTGACCGATACCCGTTTCGGCGAGACGATCGACGTCTTCACCACCCGTCCGGACACGCTGTTCGGGGCGAGCTTCCTGGCCCTGGCGCCCGATCATCCGATCGTGAAGGCACTGGCGAAGGACAATCCGCAGATCGAGGCCTTCTGCCAGGATTGCGCCCGCATGGGCACGACGGAAGAAGAGATCGAGAAGGCCCCCAAGAAGGGCATCGATCTGGGCATCAAGGTCCGCCATCCGTTTGACGAAAGCTGGGAAATCCCGGTCTGGTCGGCGAATTTCGTGCTGTCGGGGTATGGTACGGGCGCGATTTTCGGTTCGCCTGCCGGCGACCAGCGCGACCTCGACTTTGCCCGCAAGTATGATCTGCCGGTCAATCCTGTGGTGCTGCCGCCGAACGCCGACGCCGCAACGCACACGATCACCGACGAAGCCTTCACCGGCCATGGCACGATCTATAATTCGCGCTTCCTGGACGGGCTCGAAACGCCAGCCGCGATCGAGCGTGCGATCGAAGAGCTGGAAAAGCTGAACCTTGGCAAGGGTGCGACCAGCTACCGCCTGCGCGACTGGCTGGTGTCCCGCCAGCGCTATTGGGGCTGCCCGATCCCGATCGTGCATTGCGCCGATTGCGGCGCCGTGCCGGTACCGGAAGACCAGCTGCCGGTGGTCTTGCCCGAGGATGTCACCTTCGACCAGCCCTCAAACCCGCTGGAACGCCATCCGACCTGGAAAAACACGGACTGCCCGAAATGCGGCAAGCCGGCGCGCCGGGAGACCGACACGCTGGACACGTTCGTGTGCTCGTCCTGGTATTTCCTGCGCTTCACCTCGCCCTGGACCGAGGACGCGCCCTTTGCACCGGCCGAGGCCGAGCACTGGATGCCGGTCGATCAGTATGTCGGCGGTATCGAGCACGCGATCCTGCACCTGCTCTATGCCCGCTTCTTCACGCGCGCTCTGAATGATTGCGGCCTGATGCAGCTGGACGGCGGCGAACCTTTCGCCGGCCTGTTCACCCAGGGCATGGTGACCCACGAGACCTACAAGTCGGCCGATGGCAAATGGCTCGGCCCCGACGAGATCGAGGAGCGCGACGGAACGCGCGTCGAGATCGCCACAGGCAAGCCGGTGACGGTCGGCGCGATCGAGAAGATGTCCAAGTCGAAAAAGAATGTCGTCGACCTGGATGCGTTCATCGAGAGCTATGGCGCCGATGCGGCACGCTGGTTTGTGCTGTCCGACAGCCCGCCGGAACGCGATGTGGAGTACACCGACAGCGGTGTGGAGGGCGTCTGGCGCTTTATCCAGCGCCTGTGGACGACTGTCACCTCGCTGCCCGAAGGTGCACCCGGTCCCGCGACGGTCGCGGCCGACGCCGCCGGCGACGCGCTGGAGATCCGCAAGACAGCACACAAAGCGTTGAAGTCTGTTACGGATTCCATTGAAGGCTTCCGCTTCAACTCGGCCGTCGCCCAGGTTCACGATCTGGTCAATGCGCTGCGCAAGTTCGAGCCGTCCGACGCGGCCGGTGTCGCGGCCAAGGCGGAAGGCCTGGGTATTCTCGTGCGCATGATCGCCCCCTTCGTGCCGCACCTGGCCGAGGAATGCTGGTCTGTGCTGGGCGGTGACGGCCTGGTGATCGACGCCGCCTGGCCGGAAGCCGATCCGGCGCTGCTGGTTGAGGATACGGTGACGATGCCGATCCAGGTCAATGGCAAGCGCCGCGCCCAGATCGATGTCGCCAAGGGTACGCCGGAAGACACGGTCAAAGAGCTCGCCCTGTCCCATGACGGGGTGGTGCGCGCCACCGAAGGGCTTACAGTGCGCAAGGTGATCGTGGTACCGGACCGGATCGTCAATATCGTCGCGGGGTAGGAAAACCATGCGTACCAGCCGTCGAGTGATCCTGGGCTCTCTGGCAGCCTCCCTCACGCTGGCGCTGGGCGCTTGCGGTTTCTCGCCGATGTACGGATCGAGCGCTGTCGGCAGCACGCTGTCCCAGATCCGCGTAGAGACGGGCGATGAACGGGTCGACTTCCTGCTTCAGGAGGCCCTGATCGACCAGATGGGCTCGCGTCATGCCGATGGCGATCTGACGCTGCGGACGGAGACGGATCTCGGCGCGACCGGACTGGGCGTCGGGGCCGATGCGATCGTCCGGCGTTTTTCCATCCGGCTTGAAGTCGACTATGCGCTCTATCGCGACGGAGAGAGCGACCCGGTTCTGGTCGGCTCCACCTATGGCGAGGCCTCCTATAATCTGTCGAGCTCTGTCTACGCCTCGATGATCTCCGAACAGGATGCCCAGGCCCGCGCCGCCCGGATGGCGGCCCAGCGGGTTTCCATGCAGCTTGTACGCGCCCTGGACGAGATCCAGACCCACGGACCCGCCACGCCATGAAGGTCTCGGCCCGCGACGCCGAAGCGCGCGTCCGGACCCCGGATCCGGCCATCAAGGCCTATCTGATCTACGGGCCGGATCGCGGCCTCGCACACGAGCGCGCCAGCACGCTGGTCAAGTCGATCCTCGCCGACCCCGACGATCCCTTCGCGCTGACCCTCCTCACCGAGGAAGACCTTAAATCCGATCCGGCCACCCTGTCCGACGCAATGGTCGCCATGTCGCTGACCGGCGGTCAGCGCCTGGTCCGGGTCCGGCTCAGCGGCGAGACCGGCAGCGGCCCCGTTGCGGATGTGATTTCGGAGATCGAGAGCGGCTCTCTCGCGCCGCAAACCGTACTCGTGGTCGAGTCCGGGGATCTAACGCCGCGAGGGAAGCTCAGAAAAACCTTCGAACCCGCAAAAAGGGCTTTGTCCATAGCATGTTACGCCGATGATGCGCGATCACTCGGAAGCCTCGCGGAAGAGCTACTTAAAGCTGAAGGTCTCTCGATTGCCGCTGATGCGCGCATGCTCTGGCTGCCGCGGCTCGAGGGCGACCGGGCACTTGCCCGCGGCGAGATCGACAAGATGATCCTCTACAAGGGTCTCCGCGGCCAGCGCGCCGAGGGCGAAGATGTCGTCACGATCGAGGATGTCGAAGCCATCGCCGCCGACCAGGGCGAAGCCCAGATGGATGCGGTCATCGGGCCTGCCCTGCTCGGACGGCTCGCCGAAGCCGACAAGGCCTATGTCCGGTCTGTGAGTGCGGGTGGCAGTCCGGTCGCGATCCTGCGCGCCCTGCAGCGGCGACTGGACCAGATCGGTGCCGTGCAAGGCTCCGGCGGGGATGATGCCGCCCTGGCGCGCTCGGGCGCGCCGCGCTTCGGTCCCCAGGCCGATGCCTTCAAGCGGCAGGTCAGCCTGTGGCGGGGACGCCGGCTGGAACACGCCAGACAGCTCGCCTTCCAGGCCGAGCGGGATGTGAAGCGATCGGGTAGTCCGGCCGAGGCCCTGGTCAGTGAATTGCTGATCCGGCTGGCCCGCGGCGCTGCACAGGCCAGCCGCTAGAGCAATTGCATCGCCATTGAAGTCGACGCAATTGCTCCAGCTTTTTTAAGTGGTCGCATTTTCGAACCGCAAAACCGGTGCCCACTTTTGCTGAAAATGCTCCAGCTACTCTTCCTGGAGACGTCAGGCGGTGCGGTTGCCGGACAGCCGGCGGCAGACATCGTCGAGCTGTTCGAGTGTCTTGTACTGCACCCGGATCTCACCGCCCTTATTGCCGTGCCGGATATCGACCGACAGGCCGAGGCGTGCCGCAACGTCAGACTCCAGAGCCCGCGTGTCAGCATCCTTGTCACCAGGCTTGGAGGCCTTGCCGGCCTTGCCGTCAGGCGCTTTGCCGGCCTGCGCATCGCGCGCCAGGCGCTCGGCTTCACGCACGGACAGGCCTTTCTCGACAATGATACGGACCAGCGCTTCCGGATCGGGTGCCGTGGCAATCGCCCGGGCGTGACCCGTGCTGATTTCACCGCTGGCAAGAGACGTCAGGACGGCCTCCGGCAGGGCCAGAAGGCGCACCATGTTGGCGACATGGCTGCGGCTCTTGGACACGGCGCGCGCGACATCGTCCTGGGTGTGGCCGAAACGGTCGATCAGCTGGCGATAGGCATGTGCCTCTTCCACCGGGTTGAGGTCCGAGCGCTGGACGTTCTCGACAATGCCGATTTCCAGCGTTTCCTTGTCGGTGAGCTCGCGGACAAGCGCCGGAATATCGTGCAGACGCGCCTTCTGGGCCGCACGCCAGCGGCGCTCGCCGGCAACGATCTCATAGGCTTCGCCCTCGCCCTTTACGGGCCGCACCAGGATAGGCTGGACCACGCCTTTTTCGGCAATCGATTCCGACAGGGCTTCCAGCTCGGCCTCGGTGATGGTCTTGCGCGGCTGGTCCGGATTGGGCCGGATCAGCTCGATCGGCAGGGTCCGCACCCCATCACGCGCGCGCGGCGCGGAGGCCGGCGCATCAGAGCCCTCGGGCGCGGCGTAGTCCTCGGTCTCGACCTCGCCCAGAAGGGCGGACAGGCCGCGGCCCAGACGGCGGTTCTTGTCAGTGGATGTCATGCGGCTTCACCCTGCTCTTCCCGGCGGCGTTTGCGCTCTTGCTGGACGATTTCCTTGGCCAGGCTGATATAGGCCTGAGACCCCGTGCACTGCAGATCATAGAGCAGCACCGGCTTGCCCACGGAGGGCGCTTCAGAGACCCGCACATTGCGCGGGATCATGGTCTTGTAGACCTTGTCGCCGAAATGCTCGCGCACATCGGCGGCGACTTCGGCGGAGAGGTTATTGCGGCCGTCATACATGGTCAGCACGACGCCCTGGATCTCCAGCTTGGTGTTCAGATGGCCGCGCACACGCTCGACAGTGCGCAGGAGCTGGGACAGGCCCTCAAGGGCAAAGAATTCGCACTGCAGGGGCACCAGGATGGCATCGGCCGCGGTGAGCGAATTCACCGTCAGCACGTTCAGCGAGGGCGGACAGTCGATCAGGATATAGTCCAGCCCGTCTTCATCGTGCGACAGGGCTGCAATGCTCTGGTCGACGGCGCGCTTGAGCCGGTAGGAACGGCGCTGATCGTCGGCCAGTTCCAGCTCGACCCCGGACAGAAGCTGATCGGACGGCACAATCGAGAGGCCCGGCACCACGGTCGGGACCAGGGCGGATTTCAGCGGGTCGCCGCCCACCAGAACGTCATAGGATGTCAGGGTGCGCTTGCTGGGCGGCACGCCGAGACCGGTGGAGGCATTGCCCTGCGGGTCCAGATCGATGATCGCGACCTTCTGGCGGATCGCCGCCAGGGCGGTTCCCAGATTGATGGCGGTGGTGGTCTTGCCCACGCCGCCCTTCTGATTGGCGATGGCGATGACGCGGGGCGCTCTGCGGCGCTCGTTCTTATCGGACACGCTCGACCTCTTTGATGCGCAGGATCACACCGTCGCTCGTCTGACTGGGTATGACTTCAGGATCAACTGTCCAGCTTTTGCGGGCTTCGGTCAATTCATCCTGGTACTGCCGGCCCTTGAAGAAGAGGCCTTCAGCCCCGTTTTTCAACAAGGGGGCGGCATAGCCCAATAATTTATTCAACGGCGCGAAGGCGCGCGCGGTGACGAGATCGAAACCTTCCGCCGGATCGAGCGTCTCCACCCGCACCGAGCGGGCTTCGGCATCAAGGCCGAGATCGTCGATCACCTTGCGCAGGAAGGCGACCTTCTTGCCCACGGAATCGACCATCACGACACGGGCCGCCTGTCCGCGGTCGCGGAAACCGAGTGCCAGGGCGATGCCCGGAAAGCCGGCACCGGCGCCGAGGTCAGCGACGAGACGCGTTTCACGTGAAACAAGCGGCATCAGCTGGAAGCTGTCCAGGGCGTGGCGCTCCCAGAAGTGATCGAGCGAACTGCGCGCCACCAGATTGGTGTGGGCGCTCGTCTCGACGAGGATCTGCCGCCAGCGGTCGAACCCGTCGAGCGTTTCACGTGAAACACCCGTTCGGCTCTGGAATTCGTCGCGTGTCACCTAGCTGGCCTCTTTGCTGAGCCGCTTCACATGCGCCAGAACGGCGGTCAGTGCGCCCGGCGTTACCCCTTCGATGCGAGACGCCTGCCCCAGGGTCTCGGGGCGCGCGCGCTCCAGCTTCTCGCGGGCTTCGTTGGACAGGCCGCCGACAGAACGGTAGTCGAGGTCACGCGGCAGCCGCACGGCCTCGTCGCGGCGGAAGGCGAGGATGTCGGCCTGCTGGCGATCAATATAGCCGGCATAGAGCGCGTCGATTTCGATCTGTTCGACAATGTCCGGCGCGATACCGTCCAGCTCGGGCCAGATCGGTGCGAGGTCGCTCCAGGCTATATCCGGATAGGCGAGCAGTTCGCTCGCCGTGCGGCGCTTTCCGTCGGCATTGACCGCCAGACCGTGCGCCTTCGCTTCGTTCGGTGTCAGGGTCAGCGCCTGCACCTGGCTGCGGGTCGTGCCGAGCGCCGTCATCTTTCCGGTGAAGCGTGTTTCACGTGAAACAGATGCGGCACCCAGCGCGATCGCTTTCGGCGTCAGGCGCTGATCGGCATTGTCGGCGCGCAGGGTGAGCCGGTATTCGGCGCGCGAGGTGAACATGCGATAGGGTTCGCTGACACCGCGCGTGATCAGATCGTCGATCATCACACCGATATAGGCGTCCGACCGGCTGAGCACGAAAGGCTCACGCGCCTGGGCCGACAATGCCGCATTGAAGCCGGCCATCACGCCCTGGGCGGCGGCCTCTTCATACCCCGTCGTGCCATTGATCTGACCGGCCAGCCAGAGCCCCGAAACGGCGCGCACCTGAAGCGTCGCGTCAAGCTCGCGCGGATCGACATAATCGTACTCGATGGCATAGCCGTAACGCTTTACCTCGACCTGTTCGAGACCCGGAAGGGTCTTCAGGAAGGCGTCCTGGACATGGTCGGGCAATGAGGAGGAGATACCATTGGGATAGACGGTGTCGTCGTCCAGGCCTTCCGGTTCCAGGAAAACCTGGTGACTGGTCCGGTCGGCAAAGCGGACCACCTTGTCCTCGATGGAGGGGCAGTAGCGCGGCCCGCGACCGGCGATCGCGCCGGAATAGACGGCAGAGTGTTCGAGATTGGCAGCGATGATGGCGTGCGTCGCTTCCGTGGTCCGGGAGATGGCGCAGGTGATCTGCGGCACCTCGATCCGGTCGGTCAGGAAGGAGAAGGGCACCGGCGTCTCGTCGGCGGCCTGCTGCTCCAGAGCGTCCCAGTCGATCGAAGACTTCTTCAACCGCGCCGGCGTCCCGGTCTTGAGACGGCCCATCCGAAGCTTGAGACCGTAGAGCGTCTCGCCCAGACCGATAGCCGGTGCCTCCCCGGCCCGGCCGGCGGGAATACGCTCGGCACCGCGATGGATCATGCCACGCAGGAAAGTTCCCGTCGTGAGCACGACCGACGCGGCGGCGTATTCATTGCCTTCCGCGTCCGTCACCCCGACACAACGACCCTGATCGAGGATCAGGTCTTCGACGGCCGCTGCGCGGATCTCCAGATTGTCCGTCGCGCCCAGGGCCGATTGCATCGCCGCCTTGTAAAGCGCCCGGTCGGATTGAGTCCGCGGACCGCGCACCGCCGGACCCTTGGAGCGGTTGAGCAGACGAAACTGGATCCCCGAAGCGTCCGCGACACGGCCCATGACACCGTCCAGCGCATCCACTTCGCGCACCAGATGCCCCTTGCCCAGGCCGCCAATGGCCGGATTGCAGGACATCTCGCCGATCGTGTCGAGACGATGGGTCAACAACAGGGTCGAGGCGCCCAGACGTGCGGCTGCGGACGCGGCTTCGCAACCGGCGTGCCCGCCCCCGATGACGATGACATCCCATTGCTTCATGACCGGTTCGATCCCGATGCTCTGACGTGCGGAAAAGGTCGGCCTACATAATGCCCGCAGGCCGTTGAGTCGAGGGGCGGACCCGCGTGTTTCACGTGAAACACGCCGCGCAGTTCACAAGAGCCTACTTCCCGATGCAGAACTGGCTGAACACCCGGTCCAGAACATCCTCGACATCGACGCGACCGGTCAGGCTTTCCAATGCCCGCACCGCCAGTCGCGCATCCTCGCCTGCGAGCTCCGGCGCATCGGCCAGCCGCTCCCGGCAGCGCTCCAGGGCAGCCCGCGCACTTTCCACTGCACGGCGATGCCGGGCCCGGCTCAACGCCGGCAGTTCCCGAGCACTGAGACGTTCGCGCACGATCTCCTCGATCTTCGCCTCGAGCATGTCCACGCCATCTCCGGACTTGGCCGAGAGGCGGTAAGCCCCTTCCGAGCGCTTCTGCGGCGCCAGGTCGAGCTTGTTGAGAACCAGCAGATCGTCGTCCTTCAGACGTCCGCGCAGATCGAGCAGGTCCTCATCAGACCGTGCATCCACGACGCCGATCCGCAGATCCGCATTGTCGGCGCGATCCAGCGCGCGCCGGACGCCCTCGGCCTCGATCGCATCCACCGCCTCGCGCAGACCCGCCGTGTCGGAGATGATGACCGGAAAGCCCGCCATCGTGACGCGCACCTCGACCACGTCGCGTGTGGTCCCCGGAATATCCGTGACGATGGCCGCTTCGCGCCGCGCCAGGCGGTTCAACAGGCTCGACTTGCCCGCATTCGGTGCCCCGATCAGCGCGATGGAGAAGCCGGTCCGCACGCGCTCGCCGCGCCGGCCATCATCCAGATGCGCGTCCATGGACGCGATCAGCCGGCTCAGCGGCGCGTGTGCCACGTGGGACAAGGCGTCAGGAACGTCGGCCTCGTCGGGGAAGTCGATCTCTCCCTCGATCGAGGCCATGGCGACAATCAGATCCTCGCGCCAGCCCTCATAGAGCTCCCGCAGAGCCCCGGACATCTGCGCCAGGGCCTGCTGACGCTGGCCCTCGGTCTCGGCCTCGATCAGATCCGCCAGACCCTCGGCCTCGGTCAGATCCAGCTTGTCATTCTCGAAGGCCCGCCGCGTGAACTCTCCCGGCTCTGCCGGCACTGCCCCGCTTTCGTCCAGAGCCGAAAGCGCGGCCTCGATCACGGCCGGCCCGCCATGCAGGTGCAGTTCGACACAATCCTCACCGGTAAAGCTCGCCGGGCCCGGAAACCACAGCACCAGAGCCCGGTCTATCACGGACGCGTCGGGAGCATTCAGCGTGCGCAACGCCGCCCGGCGCGGCTGCGGCCTGGGCAGACCCGCCAGCGCATCCAGCATGCCGCCAGCGCCAGGACCGGACAGGCGGACGACCGCCACGCCGGACCGTCCCGGGGGCGTCGACAGGGCATAGATTGTCGTGCTCACGGTCTAGCGATCCTTGCTGCTGCCCGCCTTGCCGCCGGCAGCGGGCCCGGCCGCACTGCGCATCAGCTCCATGAACTGGTTCGTCATCTGACCGCCAAAGGCCGACCATTGACGCATCAGAACCTCGGGGTCCAGCTGATCCATGTTGGCTTCAGCCCGCTTCTGCATTTCCGCCATCAGGCTCTCATTGAGCGCCGTTACGTCCGGCAGACCGAGAAAGCTGCGCGCTTCCTCCGGTGTGCACTCGATCTCGATGTTGACCTTCATGGCCGCCTCGCAGGATGGTGGGTCCTGTTGCAATGAACAGGAGCATGACATGACAGGTCAAGACATCCGCATCACCGGGCCGGCCGGCACCTTCTCGGCATACATGGCCAAACCGGCGAGCGGAACGGGGCCCGGCATTGTCGTCCTGCAGGAAATCTTTGGCGTCAATCATGTCATGCGCGAGATGTGCGACCGCCTGGCCTCCCAGGGTTTCATAGCGGTCTGCCCCGACCTGTTCTGGCGGATCGAGCCGGGTGTCGACATTACAGACAAGACCCAGGCCGAGCTCGACAAGGCTTTCGATCTGATGGGCAAGTTCAACCCGGATACGGGTATCGAGGACGTGCAGGCGGCCCTCGACCATGTGCGCAAGCTGGACGGGTGCACGGGCAAGGTGGGCGCCATCGGCTTCTGTCTCGGCGGGCTGATGGCCTATCTCACCGCGGCGCGCACCGACAGCGATGCGACAGTCGGCTATTACGGCGTCAATATCCCGAACTTTCTCGACGAGGCCGGCAAGATCTCGAAACCGCTCATGCTGCATATCGCCGGGCGCGACGAGTTTGTGCCACCGGAATCCCAGGCCGCGATGCATACCGGTCTCGACCCGCATCTCCAGGTCACCCTGCACGACTATCCCGACGATGAGCACGCCTTCTCGCGCATTGAAGGCAAACACTATAATCCCGAAAGCGCCCATCTCGCCGACAGCCGCACCCTGGAATTCTTCCGGAAGAATCTGCGAACTGAGTAGACCGAGCCAGATCTCATCCTTCCCCTTGATGGGGAAGGTGTCCGGCTTTGCCGGACGGAAGGGGTGAAACGCGACGCGTTTCCGGTTCCGGAAAATCACCCACTCCACCACGCCTCCGGCGCGGTCCTTCATCGCGTCGAACAGTCCCCCGGACTGTTCTTGGGCTCTTCAGCGCCCGTCAAGGGCGAGGACAGACGCTATTCCACCGCCGTCGCCGCGACCCAGCTTTCACGCTTGGTCAGGCGTTTGAAATAGGCCTGCACGTTTTCCGGCGCACCGTCGAACTGGCGCATCACCTTGATCAGGTAGAGCATGTAGACGATCGAGATATCGGCCGCGGTCAAGCGGTCGCCGGCCAGGTATTCGCGGTCACCGATCCCATGTTCACCAATAAATTCAAGAAGATGGTCAACTTCTGACCGGGCCCATGCGGCCAGTTTCGGATCGCGCGCCTTTTCAGGCAGCAAGACCGTGTGCGCCAGAAGCAGGCTGACCGGCATCATCATCCCGGCTTCGCCGAAATGCAGCCATTGCAGATACCGGCCATAATCGGCCTGGTCCGGTGTTACCTCCAGCGGTGACGGTCCGTAGCGGCCCAGGAGGTATTGCACGATCGCCAGCGACTCCAGGACGATCGTGCCCTTGTCGTCGAGTGCGGGCACTTTCCGCAAAGGATGAATCTCGGCATAGGCCTCGTCGCCGGCCGGGCGCGAGTCGAACTTAACCGGCACGATCTCGTGCGGCACGCCCATTTCCTGCAACAGCCACAGCACCCGGATCGAGCGCGTGCGCGGTGCGTGATAGACGCGAATTCCTGACGTATCGGCCATGGCCGGTCTCCCCTTATCCATGCTTGTGCGTGTCCTACCGTTCCACGGCGATCTTGCGCCGCCGCGCTGAATTTCAGCATGTCACAGATACAACTCTGTCGCGCGCATGGGATAGTGTTTCGCGACACTTTCCGGAGACACCCATGCTGAAGCGCCTCATCCCCTCCCTTCTCGTCCTGGCCGCCGCCTGCTCGCCGTCCGCCCCGTCAGCGGCAGAAACCGAGCTGGCCGCACCGGCGATCCAGCTCGACTGTTTCCGCGAGACCGGAGCTGCCATGCTGGCCGCGCACCGCGCCGGCCCGGCGCCGGGCTATCCGGAGAACGCACTGTCCACCCTGCGCCGTCTTGCCGAGCTGGGCGTGCTCTATGCCGAGATCGATGTGCGCCGCTCCGCCGATGGCGTGCTCTTCCTGCTGCATGATGACACGCTGGACCGCACCACGACCGGAACCGGCTCCCTGGACGGTCTCGCCTGGGAGGCGCTTTCCGGCACCACACTGCGCGATCCGGACGGCACCATTGTCGAGGACACGATCCCGACCCTCGCCGATGCTCTGACGGTGGCGCGCGAGGCCGGCCTGGTCCTCAATCTGGATCTCAAATCGGTCTCTCCCGAAGAGATTGTCGGCTTTGTCCATGACCACGACGCGCGCGATGAAGTCGCCATCATCGCCTATTCGATCGACCAGGCTGCCGCCATCCACGCCCTCGATAACGGCCTCCTCCTGTCCGCCCCCAACGATCCGGCCGCCCTGAGCGCGGCCGGCGCCAATCTGGATGCCGTCTACATCTGGACCGGGGTCGGGGCCGCAGACGCCGACCAGGATGCCCGCCTGGCCGAAGCCGGCCTGGAAACCTCCGCCGGTCTGTTCAGGCTCGAAAACGGCGATCCCGCTGTCTACCGGACAGCCGCTGCAGCCGGTGTTGAACTGCTCTCGATCGACGATGTCGACACGGCCGTGGTCGCGCTGGGAGGCCCGGCTGTGCTGCACGCACAGATCGCCGCCTGTACGGCGAGTTGACAAATTGGTACATTGGTAACAATATACCAGTATGACAAACACACTCATCCGGACCCAGACCGGTGTGCGGCTTGAAACCCGCACACTGAAAACCCTCAAGGGCCTGGCCGAATATCTCGACCTGTCGCTGGGCGATCTCCTTGAAGGCATCGTCTGGCACGCCTTTGAGGGCAAGCCTGCCTTTTCACCCGAAACACTGGCGAAGATTGACCAGCTCAAAGCCGTCTACGGGCTCGATCTTACGGCGGCCGACAGCCACACGCTCCGCGAGGACAGCGATGACGCGTCAGCCTGATCCGGATCGCGAGCTGGATGCCTTCCTGGCCGGACGGACCGATCCGTCAACCTTTTCCCACGCTGCCCATGTGCGGATTGCGCAAGGCCTGCTGGCCCGCACCGGCTTCCTAGACGCTGCGCTGCTCTACGATCAGGCCCTCGCCCGCATCACGGCGCGCGCCGGCGTCCCGCAGAAGCGCTCGGTCACAAAGACACTGGCTTTCCTGTCACTGATCCGGGAAGGCGGCGGTATTCCGCACCCGCAAACACTCGATACCTGGTACAGCCCGGCCCGCCTCGCCGACCCGGCATCCCGCGACACGTTTTTGATGCCTGACCGGTTCATCGGCTAGTGTTTCACGGGAAACATCCTATGTGACAGGGTGTTGATACGGGAGCGCGCGCGATGAGTATCCAGGCAATCCGCATTCACGAGACCGGCGGGCCCGACGTGCTGCGTCTGGATACGGTCGATCTGGCCGATCCGGGACCCGGTCAGGTTCGCGTCCGACACACGGCGATCGGCGTCAATTTCATCGATACCTATCATCGCTCCGGCCTCTACCCCCTGCCCCTGCCCAGCGGGATCGGCCTGGAAGCCGCCGGTATCGTCGAGGCTGTCGGCGACGGTGTAACGACGCTGCAGGAAGGCGACCGGGTTGCCTATGGCTCCGGACCGATCGGTGCCTATGCCCAGGCCCATATCCTGCCCGCCGGACGTGTCGCCAAAATCCCCGATGGCGTCAGCGACGAGCAGGCGGCAGCCCTCATGCTGAAGGGCATGACGGTGCGCTACCTCTTCAAGGACACTTATGCGCTGAAAGCCGGCGACACGATCCTCTTCCATGCCGCCGCGGGCGGGGTCGGCCAGATTGCTTGCCAGTGGGCGGCCGATATGGGCGTCACGCTGATCGGCACAGCCGGCAGCGACGAAAAGTGCGAGATCGCCCGGCAGAAGGGCGCAGCGCATGTGATCAACTATTCCCGCGAGAATGTCGTTGAGCGCGTTCGCGAGATCACCGGCGGCCGCGGCGTGCCGGTCGTCTATGACGGCGTCGGCAAGGATACGTTCGAGATGTCACTGGATTGTCTGGCGCCGCGTGGCCTGCTGGCGACGTTCGGCAATGCGTCCGGGCCGGTGACCGGCGTCAATCTGGGCATCCTCACCCAGAAAGGCTCGCTCTATGTCACCCGGCCGTCCCTGATGCATTATGTGGCATCGGACGATGATCTCGCCGCGAACACCGCCGACGTCTTCGACGCCGTCGCCCGCGGCGCCATCTCGATCGACGTCAATCAGCGCTATGCCCTGGCCGACGCCCGAAAGGCGCATGAGGATCTGGAAAGCCGGCGCACGACGGGTGCAAGTGTGCTGTTGCCGTAGCGCACCTCGCCGATGTCATCCCGGATGAATGCCCCGCGAAGGCGGGGCGCAAGTCCGGGCCCCATAATCCCGGTGCCGACCCAGCTGTCGCGGACATCGAGCCTGCTTCCGGCCTCTAACGAGCGTATAGGTCCCGGCCCTGCGGCCTGCCTGCGCAGGCCATACGGCCGGGATGACAATTTCGGCAGATACGGACCTACGTATTCATCGAGTCGAAGAATTCGTCGTTGGTCTTGGTCTGGCGCAGCTTGTCGAGCAGGAACTCGATCGCGTCCTGGGCGCCCATCGGGTTCAGGATGCGGCGCAGCACATACATTTTCTGCAGCTGGCTGCGGTCGACGAGGAGTTCCTCTTTCCGGGTACCGGATTTGAGGATGTCGATCGCCGGGAAGACGCGCTTGTCGGCGACCTTGCGGTCCAGCACGATTTCCGAATTGCCCGTCCCCTTGAACTCTTCGAAGATCACTTCGTCCATGCGCGAACCAGTATCGATCAGCGCTGTGGCGATAATGGTCAGCGAGCCGCCATTCTCGATATTCCGCGCGGCACCGAAGAAACGCTTGGGCCGCTGCAGGGCGTTGGCGTCGACACCGCCGGTGAGCACCTTGCCCGAGGACGGGACGACCGTGTTGTAAGCGCGGCCCAGACGTGTGATCGAGTCCAGCAGGATGACCACGTCGCGGCCGTGTTCGACCAGGCGCTTGGCCTTCTCGATCACCATTTCGGAGACCTGGACGTGACGCGTTGCCGGCTCGTCGAAGGTGGAGGCGATGACCTCGCCTTTCACCGTGCGCTGCATGTCGGTGACTTCCTCCGGGCGCTCGTCGATGAGCAGCACCATGAGGTAGCAGTCCGGGTGATTATTCTCGATGGAGTGGGCGATGTTCTGCAGCAGAACGGTCTTACCGGTCCGCGGCGGTGCCACGATCAGGCCACGCTGGCCCTTGCCGAGCGGGGCGACGATATCGATGACGCGGCCCGAGCGATCCTTCACCGTCGGATCCTGCGATTCCATCACGAAGCGGCTCTCGGGATAGAGCGGCGTCAGATTGTCGAAATGCACCTTGTGGCGGGCGCTTTCGGGGTCCTGGAAATTGATCGAGGAGACCTTGAGCAGCGCGAAATAGCGTTCGCCGTCGCGCGGGCTGCGGATCTCGCCCTCGACCGTATCGCCGGTGCGCAGGCCGAATTTGCGGATCTGGGTCGGCGAGACATAGATGTCGTCGGGGCCGGCCAGGTAGTTGGATTCCGGCGAACGCAGGAAACCGAACCCGTCCTGGAGAACTTCCATCACCCCGCCGCCGTGGATTTCAACACCGCGTTCGGCGAGCGCCTTGAGAATGGCGAACATCATGCCCTGTTTGCGCAGGGCTGAGGCGTTCTCGATCTCCAGTGCCTCGGCGAACTGCAGCAGTTCGGTCGGCTTCTTTTCCTTGAGATCCTGCAGAGTCATCCGCTCCAGGCCTTCGAGCGGGGCGGGCAGGGAAGTTTCGTCGGTCATGATGGGTCTATCTGTCAGACATTACGGGCGACCATCCCGAGACCGGGAGCTGTCGCGTTCAAACAATCGGCGTGCCGGAAAATCCGGAAACGACCTGTGACATGTGGAATGGGCTGGCGCGTCGTCGGACCGATGTCCTGCGCCACGCAAAGAAAGGATCCATAAGAGGAGTTACGCAAAGCCTTGCCACGCCTTGCCATCCTCGTCAAGCACAAGCGCGGGGCAGTCGGCTATTTCAGCGCCACCACCGCGATCGGCACGATGAAGAAGGCCAGCAGGAAAGGCACTTCGTTGAGCATGCGATAGCGCTTGTCCGACCAGTCATTGGCGCCCTCGGCAAACAGGCGGGTCCGCTTGGAATAGACGCCGTGCATGGCCGACATCGCCAGCACGAGTGCAAACTTGGCCATCCAGGCCCAGTGCAGGAAGATGGCCCAGCCGCCGGCACGCTCGGCATTCGACCAGATCAGAAGCAGGCCGAACAGCCAGGTCGCGATCATCGCCGGGTTCATGATGCCCTTGAGCAGACGGCGTTCCTGGATTTTCAGCGTCTCGTCCAGCTCGCCGCCCGGCTGTGCGCCGCAGTGATAGACGAACAGACGCGGCAGATAGAGCATCGCCGCCATCCAGGCGATCACCGCCAGGATGTGCAAGGCCCGCAACCAGTCATACGCCGCTGCCAGGATCATGCTGTTTCCAATTCCCCGTTCCGGCAGGGACATCCGGACCATTCCGCCGGACAGATCCGCCCGCCCGTATCGCATCGCGGACCGGGCGCCCCCGCCAGGGCAGACTTCACCAAAGTCGCCAGGGATTCAATGAAAACGGCATCCAGACCCAGCGCCGGCACGCGGACATAGGAGCTCACCCCCTGCTCACGGGCCAGATCGCCATATTCCTCGTCGAGCTCGACCAGCGTCTCGATATGCTCGGAGACAAAGGCAATCGGGCTGAGAAGAATGTTCCGGCCGTCCTTTGCGGCACCCTCGATCGCCGCTTCGGTCGACGGGCCGATCCATTCCAGCGGTCCGACCCGGCTCTGATAGCACACCTGCCAGTCCGGGAATTCCGGCATCTGGCGCATCACCGCCTCGACCGTCTGCTCGACCTGCCACTGATAGGGATCGCCATCCTCGATGACTTTCTTCGGCAGACCGTGAGCCGAGAACAGCAGGCGGACATTGTCCGGCCGGCCCGCCTTCTCCCAGGTCTTGCGGATCAGCGCCGCATGCGCATCCACAAACGCCGGTTCGGTGGGATAGCAGCACACCGTGCGTGTTTCAGGGCCTTTCGCCTCGCGCCAGCGCTTCAGCGAGCTTGCGGTCGTCGTGGTGGAAAACTGCGGATAGAGCGGCAGCAGCACGCACTCGTCCGGCGCCCAGGCCGAGACTTCTTCCGCCACATCCTCGGTCAGCGGATGCCAGTAGCGCATCGCCGGCCAGACACCGAGCTCGTGATCGGGAAAAGCCTTTTCCAGCTCGGCCTTCAGTGCCGCAGCCTGTTTGCGGGTTTCCGGCAGGAGCGGCGAACCGCCGCCCATCTTGGCGTAATTGGCTCTGGCTTCCTTCGCCCGCGTGGTCGAGATCAGCAACGCCAGCGCTTCGCGGATCAGGCCGGGCGCGCGAATAATCGCCGGGTCGCGGAACAGGTTACGCAGAAAGGGACGAACATCGTCCGGACCGTCCGGGCCGCCCAGATTGAACAGCACAACAGCCAGTTTGCGGCGCGCTTCGCCCATGGCGCTCTCCTGATTCAGGCCCGCTCCCGGATGCACGCCAGCAATTCGTGGACATGCGCGACCGGGACATCGGGCGTAATGCCGTGACCCAGGTTGAAGATATGGGGCCGTCCCGACCAGCTATCCAGCAAACGCTGCGTTTCACTGCGCAAAGCCGCACCGCCCGCCCGCAAGGCCGCCGGATCGAGATGCCCCTGAACCGGCATGCCCTCAGGCAGCATGGACTGCGCCCAGGCCGGATCCATGCCGGTATCGAGCGCCACGGCGGTGACGCCGGTCTCGCGGGCATAGCGGGCATAGAAAGCCCCGGCGCCGCGCGGAAAGCCGATGATCGGCACGGTCACGCCGGCAGCCCGCACCTTGTCGACAATCCGCTTGGTCGGCCGGATCACGACCCGTTCGAACAGCGGTTCCGGAAGCCCTTCCGCCCAGCTGTCGAAAATCTTGAGAACCTCGGCGCCCGCCTCGGCCTGCATGACCAGGTATTCCGCCGTCGCGTCGGCGATCCGGTCCAGCATGCCGTCGAAGGCTTCCGGATGCTGCCAGGCCGCGACACGGGCTGAAAACCGGTCCTTTGATCCCCCGCCTTCGACCATGTAGGTCGCGACGGTCCAGGGCGCTCCGGCAAAACCGATCAGCGTTGTCTCTTCGGGAAGTTCAGGCGCAACGCGGCGCAAGGTCTCACCGACCGGTGCCAGCACTTCGCGTGCGCGCTCGGGTGTCAGCGTTTCGAAAGCCAGCGGATCGAAGGGTTCCAGTTTGGGACCCTCGCCCGTGACGAACCAGACCTTGCGTCCAAGCGCGATCGGGATCAGCAGGATGTCGGCAAACAGGATCGCAGCGTCGAAACCGAAGCGTCGGATCGGTTGCAGAGTCACTTCGGCCGCCAGATCGGGCGAGAAACAGAAATCGATGAAATTCTTCGCCCGGGAGCGAACCTCCCGGTACTCGTCGAGATACCGGCCGGCCTGGCGCATCAGCCAGACCGGAGGCGGGGTGCGCGTCTCTCCGGAGAGGACTGCGAGCATCGGTTTTTTCGAAGTCAGTGTCATCCCGCTTGATTAGGCATCCGCGGGCTTTCGATCAATGCGTCCTTTTCACCAGCCCCTTTTCCTTCCCAAAACCATTTAATTGAATTGATGTGATTGTTGGACCGTGAATGGTGTTGGCGAATACGGTTATACCGTTTTGCCGGATATCCCCGTCCCCGGCGCGATATCCACACCCCGGCCAGAACGAGCCGTTTGAAAACGAAAACTCTCATTTAAATCCAACAATCTGGATATATATCCTCAAAGAATATCGTGTCGAAAACGAGATATGCCCTGTGAATTGCCGATATTCCCGAACAGGCTTGTTCACAGCGTCCGGCGTGTGGAAAGAGGTGTTGGTTGTGCCGGGTAACACCCGGTACTACTCACAGGGCGGGGAATTTGCGGCGGAATTGCGGCCGGTTTTCCCAATTTGTTAACAGATCGTAAACGCGATCGAGGGGCAAAAACGAGCCATGACCGTTCCGCCGTCCACACGCTTCGAAACCTGTTTCCACATCCATATGGTGTCAGATTCAACCGGTGAGACCTTGATGGAGGTGATGCGTGCTTCAGTGGCGCAGTTCGAAGGCACGCATCCGCTGGAGCATCTTTACGCCCTGGTGCGTTCTTCCCGGCAGATGGAACGCGTGTTCGAGGAGGTCGAGGCCTATCCCGGCGTGGTGATGTATACCATCGTCAATGCCGATCTGCGCCGGGAGCTGGAAACCCGTTGCGCCGAACTCGGTGTGCCGGCCATCGCCGTCCTGGACCCGATGCTCGCCACGCTCAGCACCTATCTCGGCCGCCCCGTGGCCAGCCGCGCCGGAGCCCAGCGCTCCCTGGACGCCGAATATTTCCGCCGTATCGACGCGCTCAATTATACAATGGCGCATGATGACGGTCAGGGCGATGATTATGAAGCGGCCGATATCGTGCTGCTGGGTGTCAGCCGCACATCGAAAACCCCGACCAGCGTCTATCTTGCCCATCGCGGCTATCGCGCGGCGAATATCCCGCTGGTCAAGGATGTGCCGCTGCCCGAGGCGATCTTCAAACTGCGCAATCCGCTCGTTGTCGGTCTGACAGCCTCGCCCGAGCGTATCGTGCAGATCCGCCGGAACCGGCTGCTCAGCCTCAATGAAGACCGCGATACCGATTATATCGACGACTTCGCGGTGCGCGACGAAATCCTCTACGCCAAGCGGCTCTACGCCAAGCACAAATGGCCGACCATCGATGTCACCCGCCGCTCGATCGAGGAAACGGCCGCCAAGATCATCAATCTCGTCAATGAAAAGCGCGCAGCCAAATCATGACTGACTTCGTCCTCGCTTCCGGCAGCCAGATCCGCCGCCAGATCCTCGACAATGCGGGCATCGATTTCTCGGTCGAAAAGCCCGACGTCGATGAAAGCGTGATCAAGGAGCAGCGCAGCGATCTCTCGCCGGCCGACATGGCGCTGGTGCTGGGCAAGGCCAAGGCTGAAGCCGTATCACGCGGCCGGCCCCGCGCCCTGGTTCTGGGCGCTGACCAGACGATGGAACTCGATGGTGCCCTGCTGGACAAGCTTCCGGATGCTGCCCTCGCCCGCGATCGCCTGATGGTCATGCGGGGCCGGTCGCACCAACTGCATTCAGGCCTTGCGCTTTACCGCGGCGGCGAGTGCGTCTGGCAGCACCAGCAATCTTCCACCCTGTATGTGCGTGCCTTTTCCGACGCGTTTCTCGAGGATTATCTAGAGCGGGCCGGCTTTGCCCTGACCGCCAGCGTCGGGGCCTATGCGTTCGAGGGCCTGGGGGCGCAATTGTTCGAGAAGATCGACGGCGACTATTACGCCATTCTCGGCCTACCGCTCCTGCCGCTGCTGGATGCGCTGCGCGAATTCGGCGTGATCCCGGCATGACGGACGGGCTGACAGGGCGGGCCGTCTTTGCCGGTGTGGCGGGCGATCCGGTCTCGCATTCGCTGTCGCCCCGGCTGATGGGACACTGGATCCGCACGTTGGGGCTGGATGCGGCCTATCTGCCATTTGCCGTGCCGCCGTCGGGTTTCGAGGCCTTTGTGCGCGGGCTGGCCCGCACCCAGGCCAGCGGGCTCAATGTTACCTTGCCACACAAGGAAGCGGCCCTTGCCCTGGCCGACAGAACGACCCCGGCCGCACGGGCCATCGGTGCCGCCAATCTCCTGACATTTTGCGAAGACGGAATTCTCGCGGACAACAGCGATGCGGCAGGCTTCCTTGCGGCGCTCGCGCCCGCAAAGCCCGACTATGCCGGTTCAGCCGCTCTTGTCCTTGGCGCGGGCGGCGCAGCGCGGGCGCTGGTTCATGCGCTGGTGACATCAGGTGTCAAACATCTCATCGTCACCAACCGGACCGCCGACCGGGCCCGGGCCCTGGCGGCTGAACTTGCCCCCGATGCCGCGATTGTCGCGTGGAACGATCGCGACGCGGCGCTCGCCCAGGCCGATATTGTGGTCAATGCCACGGCGCTTGGCCTGAAAGGTGAGAACGATCTTGCCATGGACTGGGAGAAAGCGCGGCCCGGTGCGATCGTGTTCGACAGCGTCTATACGCCGCTGGACACGGGTTTCCTCGCCGGGGCGAGACAGGCCGGGCTGAAAACCATCGACGGGCTGGACATGCTGATCGGCCAGGCCCGGCCCAGCTTCCGGGCTTTCTTCGGCCAGGAAGCGCCGGCCGATCCGCCGGTTCGTCCGATACTGCTTGAAGTGCTGGGAGCCCGCACGTGAAAATCATCGGCCTGACAGGCTCTATCGGAATGGGAAAGTCGGCGACAGCCAGGCTGTTCCGCGAGGCTGGTATCCCGGTCTTCGACTCCGATGCCTGTGTGCATGCGTTGTATGACAGCGGCGGAGCGGCTGTCGGGCCGGTTGAAGCTGCCTTTCCCGGATCGCTGGCCGAAGACGGCTCGATCGACCGGGCACGGCTTTCCAGACAGCTGAATGACGATCCGGACGGGTTTGCGCGGCTGGAAGCCATTGTGCACCCGCTTGTTGCCAAAGCCCGGCAGCATTTCCTTGACGCTGCGCGAAATGATGGCGCCGACATCGTCGTTCTCGACGTGCCGTTGCTGTTCGAGACCGGCGGTCATGAACATGTCGATGCGGTGATCGCCGTGCATGCGCCGCATCATGTTCGCCGGGAACGCGTGCTGCAGCGGCCTGGCATGACGGAAGACAAGCTGGCAGCCATAATCGCGCGACAGACACCTGATTCGGTGAAGCTTGAAAAAGCGGATTATATCGTTGAAACATCGGGCGGTTTAGACGATGCGCGTCAGCAGGTTGGCAAGATCATTGCCGCCCTGCGCACCAGCTAGTATTCCGGCCGGCGGGCAAGCGGCCGACAGCCAGAGAGGTCCAGGGGCGGCCATGCGGGAAATCGTCTTCGATACGGAAACCACGGGTCTCGATCCCAATACCGGCGACCGGGTGACCGAGCTGGGCTGCGTCGAGGTGATCGACTGTATCCCGACCGGAAAGACCTTTCACGCCTATGTCAATCCGCAGCGCTCCATCCCCAAGGAAGTGATCGAGATTACCGGCCTGACCGCGGAATTCCTCGCCGACAAACCGCTGTTCGAGGAGATCGCCGAGGACTTCCTGGCCTTTGTCGGCGATGCCGTCCTGGTCGCACACAATGCGCCTTTCGACCGCGGTTTCATCAATATGGAGCTCGCGCGGCTCGGCCACCCCATCTATCCGGAAGACCGGTTCAAGGACACGGCCCGGATCGCCCGCGCGAAATTTCCCGGCTCCTATGTCTCGCTGGATGCGCTCTGCAAGCGGTTCGATATCTCGCTCGACACGCGTGACAAGCACGGCGCTCTGATCGACGCCCTGCTGCTGGCCGAGGTGTATCTGGAACTGACGGGCGGACGCACCCGGGCGCTCGACCTGTCCGGCCGGCACGCCTCGGAAGGCGGCAAGGTCGTGTTTCCCGCGCGATCGCCGCGGCCGCAGCCGCTGGTCTCGCGCGTGTCCGACGCAGAGCGCGCCGCCCATGCCGCCTTTATCGACGAGCTGGGCGACGACGCGCTCTGGAAACGTCTGTCGAACGTCTAGCGGCTTCTTGCGTCAGTTCGACGCGGCCGGATCGCCATTGCCGTTCGTATCGGCACCCGGAACGGCGGCGGCACGCTTGGCCAGCTGCTGGCGGTAGAGGCTGGCGAAATCCACCGGATCCAGCATCAGCGGCGGGAAATTACCGTCGCGCGTGGTGTCGGCGAGGATGCGGCGCGCATAGGGGAAGATCATGCGCGGGCATTCGATCAGCAGGAAGGGCTCGCGCTCGGTGTCCGGGATATTCGCAAGCTGGAACAGCCCGCCATAGGACAGCTCGGCGATGAAGACGACGCTGTCTTCGCCCGCTTCGGTCTTGCGGCTGGCGCGAGCATTGATCACCAGGAGAACTTCAAACGTGTCATCGCCGGCACTGCGCGCGCGAACGTCGATCGACAGGTCGATACCGGGCGCCGGCTGGCCGGGACGCAGCGTGTCCGGCGCGCCGGGATTTTCGAAGGAGAGATCCTTCACATACTGCGCCAGCACGCGAAGCTGCGGCTGGGCGGGCGTCTGGTTATCGGTCGGCGTGGACGGTGCGTCGGTCATGTAAGTCCCCGGATGAGCCCCGGTTCGGGCAAGGTGGATGTCGGACCCTTCAACAGGGCCGCACTGAAACAAGGCGGGCCCGTTAACATGCGGGCCTGCCTGCGGCAAGCTGGCAGCTCCACAGCGCAGAGGCTGACGCGACCATCATTCCGGCCTATATCTAGAGACTGGACCTGTTGCTTGCCCTGTCTGGCGGACCTTGATGATCGAACTCCTCTCGACCCTTATCTTCGGTGCCATCGCCGTTTTCTTCGCCATCCGCCTGTATTCCGTGCTCGGACGGCGCGAGGGCCATATGGAGGCGCCCGCGCCGCAGGATGTCGAACAGAAGAAAAACCTGTCTTCGGATGCAGCACCGCACCTGCGCCCGGCCTTTGAAGGCCCGGCTGCGGCCGGACTGGAAGCCATTGCCCAGGCCGATACGGGTTTCGATCCCGTGCATTTCCTCGAGGGTGCCAAGGCGGCTTATGAAATGATCGTCGAGGCCTTTGCCCGGGGCGATCGCGAAACCCTCAAACCGTTGCTCGCACCGTCCGTCTACGATCGCTACGAAGCCGCCATTGCCAAGCGCGAGACGAAGGGAGAAACGGTTCGTACCGAGATCGAACGGATCCGCTCGGCCGAGATCACCGACGCACAACACGCCGATCATGTTGCAACGATCAAGGTGCATTTCGATGCCGAGATCGCGACCGAGACCCTGGATGCCGATGGCAAGTCGGTCGCGGGCGATTTCAACCGCCTCTCGACGGTGCACGAGGACTGGGTCTTCCAGCGCCGCACGGACGACAGCAATCCGAACTGGGTGCTGACCCGTGTCGCCTCGGCTTGAGGGCCGGCGCGCACCCTGGACGGTCGCGGCCGGTTGTCTGCTGCTGATTGCGTGCCAGCCCGAGCCAGAACCGGTGCCACAGCCGGAAGAGCCGCCGGCGCCCCTGCCCGATACGCTCGAATTCCTGCCTGCCAGCTGGGATGCGCTGTCGGGCTGGGCAGAGGCCGATCTTGCCGACGCGCAATCGGCCTTCCTGCGCAGCTGCGAACGCCTGCGGGTGCGCGACGGAGCTGTGCCGCTGAGCGAACGGGCCGCCTGGGCCGGAACGGTCGCCGACTGGCGCGAGGCCTGTACCCAGCTCGATGCGGTGGAAGCAGGCACGGCGCAGCTGCAGCCGGTGTTCGAGGCCGTGTTCACGCCCGTCCGTGTCGTCGCGGTCGAGCCGGAGAGTGGCACCGAAGAGCAAACCGGTATGATGACAGGCTATTACGAGCCTTTCGTCCATGTCCGTCCGGAACCCGGAGACGGTTTCACCCAGCCCCTGCGCCGCCGTCCGGACGATCTGGTGACGGTCGATCTGGGCCGGTTCGATCCGGCCCTGGCCGGGCGCCGCATTGTCGGCGAGGTGCGTGGTGGCGAGCTTGTGCTCTACAAGGATCGCGGCGAGATCGAGCGCCTGAACGCCGGCGAGATTTTTGCCTGGGGCCGGCCGGCGGATGTCTTCTTCCTGCAGATCCAGGGGTCCGGACGCCTGGTCTGGCCCGACGGTCATCAGGAGCGCGCCGCCTTTGCCGCCCACAATGGTCTGCCCTACCGGTCGATCGGCCGCGAATTGATCGAGCGGGGCGAGCTGGAGGCCCATGCGGCGTCCAAGGCGGGGATCGAGGCCTGGCTGGAGGAAAACGGTCCGCAGGCCACGGCAGAGCTTTTCGCGGTCAATCCGCGCTATGTTTTCTTCCAGACCCGGATGCTGGACGATCCTTCGATCGGTCCGTCCGGTTCGGCCGGCGTGCCGCTGACGCCGATGGCCTCGATCGCGGTGGATCCCTCCCAGCATGCCTATGGCGTGCCGGTCTGGCTGAGTGCCGACCTGCCCGAGCTGGGTCGCTGGTCCGGCCTGGTCGTGACCCAGGATACCGGCGGGGCGATCACGGGTCCGCTGCGGGTGGATTTTTTCTGGGGCTGGGGCGAGGCGGCAGAGCGCAGGGCCGGCTCGACCCGGGCGCAGGCGGAATGGGTGATGCTGTTGCCGCACACGGTGGTTGCGCGCCTGTTCGCTGACCGTGAACCTGCGTGATCGCGGATGAAGGGCAAGCGGACAATCCGGCCCGAGGAGCGCGCGCTCTGGCGGAAAGTGGCGCGCTCGGTCACGCCGCTCGATGATGCGAAAAAGCTGTCACTTGAGCGTGACGAAGAGCCCCCATTGGTCCCCCCTTCGCGTGACATTGATGCCCCATCCGGTGACATGTCTGCCCGAAAGCCGGAAAAACCGCTGCCGCAGCGTCATGCCTATCGCGATCCGGCGACCCATCACCCGCCGGTACCGCATGACCGCTCGACGGAAAAACGCGTGCGCCGGGGACGGGTGGAGATCGATGCCCGCCTCGACCTGCACGGCCTCACCCAGGACCAGGCGCTCTCCTCGCTGCGCCATTTTATCACGATGGCCCACAGGGGGGGATATCGCACCGTGCTGGTCATCACCGGCAAGGGGTTGAAGACCCGCGAGCGCGATGCCGAACCGTGGGATTATGTCGAGGAGCCCGGCGTTCTGCGCCGCAAACTGCCGGAATGGCTGGGCAGTCCGGAATTTCGTCAGCAGGTGTCAGGAATAGCGCCGGCCCATATCCGCCATGGCGGCGGCGGCGCCTTCTATGTGACGCTGCGGGTCAAGCCTAGAGAATAAACTTAGACAAATCCGCATTCTTGGCGAGTTCGCCGACATGTTTGGCAACATAGGCCTCGTCGATCGTGATCGTCTCGCCGGAGCGGTCTGAGGCGGTGAAGGAGACCTCCTCCACCAGTTTTTCCATGACGGTCTGCAGCCGCCGTGCACCGATATTCTCGACGGTGGAATTGACGTCGGCGGCCAGCTTGGCCAGCGCTTTCACGGCATCTTCGGTGAAGTCCAGCGTCACGCCCTCCGTGCCCATCAGCGCGGTGTACTGCTTGATCAGATTGGCTTCCGGCTCGGTGAGGATGCGGATGAAGTCGGCTTCGGTGAGCGCGGACAGCTCGACCCGGATCGGCAGGCGGCCCTGCAATTCGGGCAGCATGTCCGAGGGTTTGGCGACGTGGAAGGCGCCCGAGGCGATGAACAGGATATGGTCGGTCTTGATGGCGCCGTGCTTGGTGGCCACCGTCGTGCCCTCGATCAGGGGCAGAAGATCGCGCTGCACGCCCTCCCGAGAGACATCGCCGCCGCGGGCGTCGGAGCGTGCCGCGATCTTGTCGATCTCGTCGAGGAAGACGATGCCGTCATTCTCGGCCAGCTTGATCGCCTCGGCGGTGATCTGCGCGTCATCGAGCAGATTGTCGGCCTCTTCCTCGATCAGCGGCTCATAGGCATCCTTTACCTTCATCCGAACCGTCTTGGTCTTCTTCGGGAAGCCCTTGCCGAAGAGTTCGCCCAGATTGAGCACGCCGGCCCCGCCCGAGGGCATGCCCGGAATATCCAGCATCTGCATGGGCGAGGAGGTTTCGGACAGCTGGATCTCGACATCCTTGTCGTCCAGCTCGCCGGCGCGCAGGCGCTTGCGGAAACTGTCCTTGGTGCTCTCGGACGCGCCCGGCCCGACCAGTGCCTCGAGCACGCGGTTCTCGGCAGCCGTATGGGCCCGCGCCTTCACTTCCTCGCGCTTCTTCTCGCGCACCAGGGAAATCGCCACCTCGACCAGGTCGCGCGCGATCTGGTCGACATCGCGGCCGACATAGCCGACCTCGGTGAACTTGGTCGCTTCCACCTTGATGAAGGGCGCCCCGGCCAGCCTGGCCAGGCGGCGGGAGATCTCGGTCTTGCCGACACCGGTCGGCCCGATCATCAGGATATTTTTCGGCGTGACTTCCTCGGCGAGTGTCTCGTCCAGCTGCCGCCGCCGCCAGCGATTGCGCAGGGCGATGGCCACGGCCGTCTTCGCGTCGGACTGGCCGACGATGTGGCGGTCGAGTTCGGAGACAATTTCGCGGGGAGAAAAATCAGTCATCGAGAGCTTTGCGTTGCCTGTTGGTCAGCATGATGTAATCAGGGCCATGGCCTGAAACCAGTCCCGAAAGGCAGAATGCCCATGAGCCGTCCCCGTTTCCACCTCGCTTTCCCCGTCAACGATATCGCCGAGGCACGCCGGTTTTATGGCGGTCTGCTGGGTTGCCCGGAAGGCCGTTCGGCCGAGACCTGGGTCGATTTCGACCTCTATGGCCACCAGATCGTCGCCCATTATGCGCCGGACGAATGCACGCCGCCGCCCACCGGTGATGTCGATGGCCACCAGGTGCCCTGCCGCCATTTCGGTCTCCTGCTGGACTGGTCAGACTGGGAAGACCTGGCGGAAAAATTCCGCAAAGCCGGCTTCGAATTCGTCATCGAGCCCTATGTGCGCTTCGAGGGCCAGCCGGGCGAACAGGGTACTTTTTTCGTCCGCGACCCGGCCGGAAATGCTCTCGAATTCAAGACCTTCCGAAACGACGACCAGATTTTCGCGGCGTAAGGCCCGTTCCTCTTGTCATCCCGGTCGCATGGCCTGCGGAGGCAGGCCGGAGGACCGGGACCCATACGCGCTATTGCTGGCCGGAAGCAGGTCCGCTGCCCGCGACAGCTGGATGGGCACCGGGATTATGGGTCCCGGACTTGCGCCCCGCCTGCGCGGGGCGTTCATCCGGGATGACACCGGAAGGGTGTGACGCATCAAGCGCTGCAGCAAACACGCTTGTCCCCGGACCCCGTTCCGGGGGCCGGCATACGAAGGCGTCTGTGCTCATCCGTCAGCCATGGCAGCCCCGGCACAGGGCCGGGGGAAGAGTGGTTCTGCTTCTGCATTGCCTGTGGCCTCCGCAATTCACCGCGGCTAGAGTGCCGGCAGGCACATCGGGGGATGGGTCGATGCGGGTGTTTCCTTGACGGGGAGATGACCCTTGACCAGACCATGCCCGACGCCCCTCACCCGGCGATTTTCATTTGTCCGACTGGCCGTACCGGTGCTCGCCGTCGTGCTGGCCGTAACTCTTCCAGCCACTTCACCGGCGTCTGCCGGGCAGGATGACCTGCAGGCCCTGCTGTCGGCCCCTGTGGGGATCGAGCGCGCGGCGCCGGTTTCCAGCGTGCCCGTCCAGACGCGGCTGCGGAAATTCTATCTCGACGCGTCGGTGAACGGCGAGACCCGTGAATTCATCTTCGACACCGGTTCGCCGACCGTGCTGTCGCGCCAGCTCGCCGATGCGCTGGGGCTGGAAATTGTCGGCCAGAATACCGGTCGCGATGCCAATGGCACGCCGATCACCATGGATTTCGCGATTATCGACCGGCTGACCCTGGGCGATGTCACCTTCACCCGCGTGCCGGTGCTGATCCATGATTTCTCCGGCCTGGCGACCGGGGCCTGCCTGATCGGCGGCGGGGTGATCGGGTCGGAAATCCTGCCCGGCAGTGCCTGGCGGATCGATACGGCGGCCGGCCGGCTGGAGATCGCTGAAAGCGCCGCGGCTCTGGCGCCGCTGGAAACGGCCTTGGAAGCACCGCTGCATGATTTCGGCTATCCGCACGCGCCCGTGCTGGACTATGCGCTGGGGCGGATCGAGGACAAGGCATTGTTCGACACCGGCAGCGAGGAAGAGGTGGTGCTGTTCCAGGAGGTCGCGGACAGCCGTCGGGCGCGGGCGCATATCGTGCGCGGCTCGGTGATGACCGGCCAGGGCAGTGACGGCGAAAGCGCGGGCGGACGGTCTGAAAACCGCGAACTGGTGCGCTTCTCGCTCGAGGACTTCCGGATCGGCGAGATGTCGCCGGGAACGGTGCGGGCCACCACGCGGGCGGTCCCGCCCAGCCTGGTGGGCGCGGGGATGATGGACCGGTTCATCGTGACGCTGGACTATCCCGGCGCGGCCTTCATCCTGTCGCCGAGAGACGCGCCGGCGCCGGTACGGATCGAGCCGGGCTTTGCACTGGCCTTTGCCGAAGAGGGTGTCGAGGTGGTGCAGCTGTTCGAGGGCTCGCCGGCGGACGAAGCCGGTTTGCGCCTGGGCGACCGTGTGACGGCCATCGACGGGCGTACGCTGGGCGGCGATGGCTGCGAGGACGTGCTCTGGCTGATGTCAGAGTACAGCGAGGCCGATGGCGGGGCGCTGACGGTGGATCGTGGCGGCGAAGCGGTGGTGATCGAGGTGCCGCCGGCGCGGTGAGGGGTTGGAGTGCTTCTTCCCGATATGAGTGGGGAAGAAGCACAACACCCGGTTTCCCTTTCTTCCCCACATCGTGGGGAAGTGGGCCGCGGCTTCAGCCGCGGGTCGAAGGGGCCGGCGCGGAGCGCCGGGAGGCGATCGCGCCCAGCATCAATACTACGCCGCTACGCGGCGCCCCTCCGTCTCGCCGCCTTGCGGCGATCCACCTCCCCATGAAATGGGGAGGAAAGGCGGGAGTGCGCTTGAGTTAGAGAAAGTGCGCTTGAGTATGAGAGCAGCCCTAATCGCTGCCCAGCACTTCCACCGTCAGGTTTTCGTTCGTGTAGACGCAGATGCGGGCGGCGATGGCCATGGATTTGCGGGCGATGACTTCCGGGTCGTCCTCGTATTCGAACAGGGCCCGGGCGGCCGAGAGGGCGTAATTGCCGCCGGAGCCGACAGCGACGATACCGTCCTCCGGTTCCAGCACATCGCCGGCGCCGGTCAGGAGATAGGTTTCCACGCTGTCGCCGACGATCAGCATGGCTTCCAGGCGGCGCAGATAGCGGTCGGTGCGCCAGTCCTTGGCGAGCTCGACACAGGCGCGGGCGAGCTGGCCGGGATATTGTTCCAGCTTGGCTTCCAGGCGTTCGAACAGGGCGAAGGCGTCGGCCGTGGCGCCGGCGAACCCGGCCACCACATTGCCGCCGGCCAGGCGGCGCACCTTGCGGGCATTGCCCTTCATCACGGTCGGCCCGATCGACACCTGTCCGTCGCCGGCGACCACCAGCTTGCCGGCCTTGCGGACCGCGACAATCGTGGTGCCCCGCCACTGGCTGGCATCGGCATAGTCGGTCGGGGAAGTCATGACGGTCTCTCCGCAATCAGGATGAGAACAGGATGTGGCCGACGCGACGGGCAGGATCAACCCCCGGGGTCTGCTGAAACCAACCGCAATTGTCATCCCGGCGGAATGCCCCGCGCAGGCGGGGCGCAGGGCCGGGACCTATAAACGCCGCGGCTGGCCGGAAGCAGGCGCGTTCCCGGGACCGATGTTTGTCTGAAGACGCACCCTGCCCATGGGTCCCGGACTTGCGCCCGGCACAAGGCCGGGCATCCATCCGGGATGACAAGCAGGCTTTGCCGTATCGGGCGTCCCCGGCGCCGGGCGCGGCTATTCGTTGATGGCGCGGTCGGTGCTGGAATCGGTGGCAAATTCCACCAGATCGGCACCCGGCATCGGACGGCCGAACAGGAAGCCCTGGGCCAGCGTGGCCCCCTGGCCGCGCAGCATGTTCATCTGCTCGGCGGTTTCCACGCCTTCCGCGACGGTTTCCAGCTTCAGCGACTTGGCCATCGCCAGGATCGTCTCGACGACGATACGGGCGTGCGGGTCGGTCGCCATGTCACGCACGAAGGACTGGTCGATCTTGAACACGTCAAACGGCATGCGCGTCAGGTAGGACAGGGAGGAGTGGCCCGTACCGAAATCGTCGATGGCGAAGCTGACGCCGCGATCGCGCAGCGGCTGTACCTGTTCGATCACCCGTTCCGGGTTTTCCATCGCGATCGACTCGGTGAGCTCCAGCTCCAGCAGGTGCGGCGGCAGATTGGCGGCCTGCAGCGCGTCGAGCACGGAGTCCGAGAAACCCTCGCGTTCGAACTGCATGGCGGACACATTGACCGCGACCGGAATTTCCAGACCGCGGGCGCGCCAGGAGGCGGCTTCGCGGCAGGCTGCGCGCAGCACCCAGTCGCCGATCTCGCCGATCAGGCCGCATTCCTCGGCCGCCTCGATGAAGGCGCCGGGCGACAGAAGGCCCGCCGTCGGGTGCTGCCAGCGCACCAGCGCTTCGGCCCCGGCACACGTGCCGTCTTTCATCAGGACTTTGGGCTGGTAGTAGACGACCAGCTGGTCCTGCTGCACGGCGTCGCGCAGCTCGTTTTCCAGCACCAGGCGCTCGAAGGCGGACTGGTTCATGGTCGGCTCGAAGAATTGCGCGGCCGAACCGCCGGCGCGTTTGGCGTGGGCCATCGCCAGGTCGGCATGGCGCATCAGGGTTTCCGGGTCGGCCCCGTCCTGCGGGAAGACGGCAACACCGATCGACACGCCCAGAAAGACGTGGTGGCCGGAAATCTCGAACGGCATGCGGATTGCGTCGACCAGCTTGTTGGCAACGCGGGCCGCGTCGGCGCTGTCGGCGATCTGCGGCAGCAGCACCGTGAACTCGTCGCCGCCGAGACGCGCGACCATGGAAGGCTCCTCGTCACCGCCGGAAGCCATGTCGCAGCCGCGGGCGACCTCGGACAGGCGGCGGCCGACCATTTCCAGCAGGCGGTCGCCCTCGCCGATGCCCAGACTGTCATTGACGCGCTTGAAGCGGTCGAGATCGAGGAAGAGCACGGCACCGGACGTGCCGTCTTCCAGCGCCTTGCGGGCCACGCGCTCGGTTTCCTTGCGGAAGCGCTCGCGGTTGGGCAGCTCGGTCACCAGGTCGACATAGGCCAGGCGATGGATGCGTTTGAGATTGCCGTCGAGGCGCGCAAACATGCGGTTGAAGGCGTTGGCGAGCACTTCCAGCTCGTCGCCCGTCTTCACATTGATGCGCATGTCGAGATTTTTCGACGAGGCCAGGCGCGCGGCATCGGTCAGAGTCTGCACCGGCTTGAGGGCGCGGCCGACGATCAGCGCAGCCAGCGGCAGGAAAATCCCCAGGGCGAACAGCGCGATCAGCGTCTGGCGCTGGATCGCTGCATTGCGCGAGGCCACCAGTTCGACCAGTTCGCGCTTGGCATAGACGACACCGACCAGGCGGCGTTCGGCCGTATAGACAGGTGCCGCCATTTCCAGGAAGCCGTCATGCACGGAATAGCGCAGATCCCCCGCACCCAGCGCCATGACCGCCATGTCGGCAGCGCGCAGGCGACCCTGTTCGCGATTGTCGTCATAGGCTTCGCCGAGCACTTCGCGACGATTGTTGAGGACGTACATTTCCTGTGCGCCGAGCGAAGCGATCAGTTCCTCGACATACAGGTCGACGAAACCGCTATTGTTCTCGGATACTGCATTTGCCAGCCGGCTCGCCGTGGTCTGCAGCGAGGCCACGGACCGGTCGATCAGCAGGTTACGCGTTTCCCGTTGCGCGGAAATGCTCTCCAGCGTCATCAGCATGAGTGTGGTCGCGAAGATAAGAGCGCCGGTGAGAAGCGTGAACTTCATCACCAGCGAACGCATTACTCGCGACACCGCTTTGCGGATGGGTGCCATGTCTACCCCTGAGCGCGCTCCGGAAACGGAGCGCGTTTTCGCCACCAAATACGCAGGCAAGAAGACCTTCTCGCCCGTTCTCAAGGGTCACGGTGACACCAAGCACTTGAATTGTGGTTAAAATGCCGGAGTTTTTTCGTTAAGTTTTTAGTTGAATACCGGGGACGCCTTTACTCGAAGGCGATTCCGGCCTGTTCGGCGAGGTCTTTCAGGCTGCAGTCGGGACGCGCGCCGTAGTGCGAGATGATTTCGGCGGCGGAAATCGCCCCCATTTTACCCGCTTCGGCCAGCGGCCGGCCCTGGGCGATGCCCAGAAGGAAGCCCGCGGCGAAGAGATCGCCCGCGCCCGTCGTGTCGACCAGTTGCGAGACCGGTTCAGCCGCTACGGTCACGGTCTCCTCGCCGGCGACGATCACGGCTCCCTTTTCCGACCGCGTCACCGCGGCGATCGCCACATCCTGGCGCACGGCCTTGAGGGCCGTGTCGAAATCCTCGGTCTCGTACAGCGCCAGCAGCTCGGCCTCATTGGCCAGCAGGATGTCGATATGGTTGGCCACGAGATGGCGAAAGGAGGCGCGGTGCCGGTCGACGCAGAACACGTCGGACAGGGTCAGCGCGGTGCGGCGATTGGCAGCGGCAGCCATTTCGGCCGCGGCGACATAGGCGCGCTTGGCTTCTTCGCGGTCGAAGAGATAGCCTTCCAGATAGATGATCTCGGCAGCCTTGAGCGCCTCGGCACCGGCTTCCACATCGTCCTCGGTCACCAGGGCGGCGGCGCCCAGGAAGGTGCACATCGAGCGCGCCGCATCCGGCGTGACATTGATCAGGCAGCGGCCCGACGCCGGGCCTTCCTGCAGGGCCGGCGTGTCGAAATGCACACCGATCGTGCGGATGTCGTGGGTGAAGATCTCGCCCAGCTGATCATTGGCCACCTTGCCGATATAGGCCGCCTTGCCGCCCAGCGAGGCGACACCGGCAACCGTGTTGGCGGCGGACCCGCCGGAGGCTTCCTTGCCCGGCTGCATGCGCGCATAGAGCGAACGCGCCCGGTCCTCGTCGATCAGTGTCATGGCATTCTTGGCAATGCCTTCGGCGGCGAGAAATTCGTCGCTGGCCGGCGAGAGAACGTCGACAATGGCATTGCCGACGGCGAGCACGTCGAAACGGGCTTGGGACATGGAAAATCCGTTCAGTGGCTGAAAGACAGCGGGTTAAGCCGTGACACCTAACCGCAGCGCTGCGCGAGAACAAGGCTTGCGGCCGGACGCCGCTCTGCTAAAGCCCGCGCCATGACCCGTATCGCCTTCCTCACCGCGGCCTGCATGTTCCGCGACAATCCCGCCGCCCGCGCCGACTGTTTCGAGTACGAGCTCGAGATCGCCGCGCTGCAGCCGGCCTGTGCGGCCGCCGGTTTCGACCTTGTCCCCGTGATCTGGGACGATCCGGACTTCGACCCGGCCAGTTTCGACGCCGTCATGATCGGCACCTGCTGGGACTATATGGAAAAGCCGGACGCCTTCATGGCAAAGCTGGAGGCGGTTTCTGCGGCGACGCGCCTGTTCAATCCGCTGCCCATGGTGCGCTGGAACAGCCGCAAGACCTACCTGAAAGACCTGGCCGGACGCGGCGCGCCGATGATCCCGACCGTCTGGGCTGACCGCGCGACCGCAGACACGATCGCGGCGGCCTTCGAGACGCTGGACTGCGACGATGTCGTGGTGAAACCGGTTCTGGGCGCCGGGGCCTGGCGCCAGGCCCGGATCCGCAAGGGCGAGCCCGTCCCGGCCGCCGAGGCCCTGCCGCCGGCGGACTGCATGATCCAGCCCTTCCTGCCGGCCGTGGCGGAAGAGGGCGAATATGCCTTCCTCTTCTTCGGTGGCGAGTTCTCGCACTGTGCCCGGAAAATCCCCGCCAGCGGCGATTACCGCGTGCAGTCGGAATATGGCGGACACGAGGAGGTCCATGTGCCCGGCGAAGACGAGCTGGCGCTGGCGCGTTCGGTGCTCGACTGTATCGATGGCGAGCCGCTGTATGCGCG
Source organism: Pseudomonadota bacterium (assembly GCA_036231565.1). GTDB lineage: Bacteria > Pseudomonadota > Alphaproteobacteria > Caulobacterales > Maricaulaceae > Maricaulis. Next base: position 13,479 of record JAZAHA010000006.1, on the reverse strand, counting down.
GGTCGACATGCTGCGCGGGCTCGACGGCCAGCTGGCGCTGATCGAGATCGAGCTGATCGAACCCTATCTCTATCCCGAACAGGGCCCGCAAATGGGCGAGACCCTGGCCGGCGCTCTGGGGCGGATGCTGGCGGTGCCGGCCTAGAAAAGCGGCGGTTCCGGGGAACGCGCAGGCGCTCGCGCCCGTTGGTGTCACGACTTCGCCATCGACTGCGTATAAAGCCGCGCCCATGACCGAGAAACTGCGCAATGACGACGATCTGGCCGGCGTGACGCGTCTCGTCCGCCTGGAGATCGCCAATGCCCGCCGCGCCCTGGACGGCATGGGCGAGGATCCCCTGCTGGCCGTGCATGAGGCGCGCAAGAGCATCAAGCGGGCCCGGTCGATTGCGCGCCTCCTGCGCGAGAGCGATCGCGAGGTCGCCAGCCTGGTCAATGCCGCCGCCCGGCGCGCCGGACACGTGCTGGCCGGGGCCCGCGATGCCGACAGCCTGGAACAGCTGGCCCGTGCGATGCTCCGTGACTGCGACGATGATGCGGCGCGGCCGGCCCTGTCGGAACTGGCGGCGCAGGCGCGCGCCGACCGTGAACGGGTCGATCGCGAGACAGCGGCCCGGCAGGCCGCCCGCGCGCTGGACGAGATGGACCGGGCGCTGGCCGGCCTGCCCACGCCGGACGATGCGCCGGATGTGGTCGCCCGCGGCATGGCGCGCACCTATCGCCGCGCAGCAAAGCGGCTGGGCAAGGCGCAGTCCGTGCCGGATGGCGAGCGCCTGCACGAATTGCGCAAGCGAGCCCAGGACTGGCGCTACCAGGCGATTGCGCTGAAGCGGGCCTGGCCGGATGAGGTGGAGCGCCGCAAGTCGCAGACGGACGCGTTGGTCGACCTGCTTGGCCTGCACCATGACCTCTCCCGCCTGGCCCGCCGGCTGGACGACCTGGCCGACGCCGATGCCGCGATCGAGCGGGTCGAGGCGCGTTGCGAGGCGCTGGCCGCCCAAGCGCTGGAGCGGGCCGAGGCCGTGTTCGGCGACAGGCCGAGAAAGGTGAAGAAGGCGCTGAAGGCCGGCTTCCGGGACGCGGGATAGCGCTGACCCTGAACGGCGACCGGAACGGGGCCTTGAAATGGCCCGGATTGCCCGCCCTGATGGGGTCTTTCCACGTCCAGACCCGTCCCATGCAAGGCCGCCATGATCCGTCACAGTCTCTCCGCCCTTCTCCTGGCTGCCGGCCTGTCGGCCTGTGCCGCGACGTCCGGTCCGGCCGCACCGGACACTTATCGTGCGATCAGCATCACCGAGACGCCCTGTTTCGGCTTCTGCCCGGCCTATACGATCACCGTCACGCCGGACGATCGCTATGTGCTCGAGGCGCGCAGCCATACGCGGACGCAGGGCCGCACGACAGGCGCGCTGGACGCCGGCAGTTTTGCCCGCATGACCGCCGTGCTCGAGCGCGAGGACGCGGCCAGCCTGCCGGTATCGATCAACACGCAGGACGACGACACCTGCCCGCTCTGGCACACCGATGCGCCCGGCTATGAGCTGTCCGTCACCCGAGCAGACGGCCGTCAGGATGTCAGCTGGTATCGTGGCTGCTCCGGCCACCCGGCCATCGAGCGTCTGGAGCGGATCAGCGACGCGCTGCGGGCGCAGTATGACTACGACACGCTGATCGCTGTGGAACGGTAGGGGGGTAAACTCAGCCTCGCCACTTTCCCTGGGCCCCGGAACAAGTCCGGGGAAAGTGGTGAGGTTGGGGAAAATGGATTGTACTGGGGAAATGGAGAGGGTGTCAGGACAAGCAAGGGCTCGCCCCGCTTGCGGGGGAGCTGTCCGCGAAGCGGACTGAGGGGGCGGTGCGGAGCACCGCAGAGCGCGGCAGCGCGCATTCACTTACCCCCTTCGACCTCACCCGGCGCAGGGCCGGGCTCGGCCACTTCCCCCGCTTCGCAGGGGAAGCCCTGCGCCTTAAACGCCTTTCGGGGCCGGTGTCTTGTCCTTGAACTGGCAGATATCCTCGATCGGACAGCGCCAGCATTCCGGCTTGCGGGCCTTGCAGACATAGCGGCCGTGCAGGATCAGCCAGTGGTGGGCACCCTGGCGGAATTCGTCGGGCATGATCTTTTCCAGCCGCAGTTCGACCGCCAGCGGGTCCTTGCCCGGGGCGAGTTTGGTGCGGTTGGAGACACGGAAGATATGCGTGTCGACGGCGATTGTGGGTACGCCGAACGCCTCGTTGAGTACCACATTCGCGGTCTTGCGGCCGACGCCCGGCAGGGCTTCCAGCGCCTCGCGTTCGGCCGGCACGATGCCGCCATGCTTCTCGATCAGGATTTTCGACAGGGCGATGACATTCTTCGCCTTGTTGCGGAACAGGCCGATCGTCTTGATCCGGTCGCGCACATGATCCTCGCCCAGCGCGACCATCTTCTCCGGCGTATCGGCTTCCTGGAACAAAAGCTTCGTCGCCTTGTTCACGCCGACATCGGTGGCCTGGGCCGACAGGGCCACCGCGACCAGCAGCGTATAGGGATTGGTATAGTCCAGCTCGGTGCGCGGCGCGGGCCGGTCCTGCGCCAGCCGCGCCATCAGGTCGTGGGCCTGCTCGCGGGAAAGGCCGCGCGGCTGGGACTTGCGGCGGGACTTCGGCTTGGCGGCGGTCTTGCGGGGCGTGGATGTCGTCATGGCCGCAGGTATAGCCGCTTCGCGCGGCCTGTCATCCGGCGCGCGGACCCGGCGGCCATTGTCTCGGCCACAGGAGCGTCTATCTTGCCCGGCATGCGCACGATCGTGGAAAGCTGGCCGGCCGAGGCAGAGGCCGTTGCACCGCATGAGGGTCCGGCCTTCATGGAGGCCGAACTGGCGCCCAACCGGTCGCTGCCCAATCCCGCCTTCACGGCGCTGATGATCGCCATCGCCATCATTTCCTTCAGCGCCGGCATCCTGTTCATCACCATCGGGGCCTGGCCGGTGACACCGTTTTTCGGGCTCGATGCTTTCCTGGTCTGGCTGGCCTTCCGCATTTCCTATCGCGATGGCCGGGCGCGCGAATGGGTGACGGTGAATGCGCGCGATATCGAGGTGGTGCGCCAGCACCCGACCGGGCATCGCCGCCGCTATCGCCTGCCCACGGCCTGGGTGCAGTTGCGCCTGATCGATCCGGGTGAACACCATGCCCAGCTGGCATTGAGCGCCCATGGCCGCGCGCTGGTGCTGGGCAGTTTTCTCAGCCCGCCCGAGCGCGGCGAATTTGCCGAGGCGCTGGGGGCGGCGATCGATACGGCACGCCGATCCCTCAACCCGGCTCAGGACAGCCCGCAGGACACCGCGCAGGACCCGGCGCAAGAACCGGGTGGAGCCGTGCCCGCCGGTGGCTAGACTGGCCGCATGATGACCGCACAAATTCTCGATCTCGACACGGCCTGCCGTGATTATCGCCGTATCGCCTCGGCCCTCGCCTGGCTGGGCGAAAACTGGCGCGACCATCCCGATCTGGACGCCGCAGCGCGCTCGGCCGGCCTGTCGCCGCACCACTTCCAGCGCCTCTTCACCCGCTGGGTGGGGCTGAGCCCGAAGAAATATGTCGGCGCGCTGGCCCATGGCGCCGCGCGCGAGGCGCTGGAGGACGGCGCCAGCATTCTCGATGCCGCCTTCGATGCCGGCCTGTCCGGCCCCGGCCGGCTGCACGATCTCTTCATCGCCCACGAAGCCGTGACGCCGGGCGATGCGAAACGGCGCGGTGCCGGGCTGAGCTTTACCTGGGGCGCAACGCCCACACCCTTCGGCGAAGCGGTGCTGCTGATCGCGCCGCGCGGCCTCTCCGCCCTCGCCTTTGCCGAACCGGATATCGACACGGCCTTTGCAGACCTGCACGCCCGCTTTCCCGCCGCAGACTATGTCCGCGATGACAGCGAGGCGCGGGCCTGGGCCGAGCGCATCTTCCAGGGCGGCGGGCCCGGCGCACCGGTGCCGCTGGCGCTCTACGGCACGCCCTGGCAGCGCCAGGTCTGGCGGGCCCTGCTGGACATCCCGGCCGGCGAGACGACGAGCTACAAGTCGATTGCCCAGCAGGTCTGCACCCCGAAGGCGGCGCGCGCCGTGGGGGCCGCGGTCGGAGCGAACCCGGTCGCCTGGCTGATCCCTTGCCACCGCGTCATCGCGGCGGACGGTCAGCTGACCGGCTATCACTGGGGTGTCGAACGCAAGCGCGCCATGCTCGCCTATGAGGCCGTTGCGCGTTAAATTACGTGCATGGACCTTTCACACCCCTTCGCCATTGCCGGTATCACAGGCCTTGTTGCCGCCGCCGCCTTCCTGATCCGCTGGGTCGCGGCGCGCCGGCGGCTGATGGAAGACGCGCGGATCGAGTATGCCGAACGCTGCGAGAGCAAGCCGGCGACCGTGAGGGGCGTCGATGCCGCCACGTTCGAACGCCTCTATGTCGCCGCCTACGAGCCGCGCTGGGCGCTCTATGCCGCCGGTACGCTGGTGCTGGCGATCGCGATCACGCCGCTGGCCGCGCTGGGCCTGGTGGCGCTCTGGCCGGTTATCGTGATGGGGCTGGATGGCGGGCCCTGGTATGACGAAGGCTATTATCCGTGGATGTTCTACATGTTCTTCGGATTCTGCCTGATCTGGGCGGCCTGCGGCGCGCTGATGGCCCGCATCCACCATGCCCGCTCTCCGGAAGGCTTCGTACCGGCCCTGGCCCGCGCCCGCGGCGAACCCTTCGATGACATTGTCATTCCGCGCAAACGCCCCAAATGGGCGGTAAGAGCGGTGCCCGATCCGAAAAATCCCGGCCAGCGGGATACGGGGACCGAACCCGCCAACGAGACGAATTAGGACGGATTGCCATGCGCTACCTGCACACCATGGTCCGGGTTTCGGACCTGGACGCGAGCCTGCGTTTCTACTGCGAAGGCCTGGGCCTCAAGGAAATCAGCCGGATGGACAGCGAGAAGGGGCGTTTCACCCTGATCTTTCTCGCCACGCCGGAGGATGTCGAGGCGGCAGGCTATCCGGGCGGTGTCTATACCGGTGGCAAGATCCCCGAAGGCCTGCCCTGTGTCGAGCTGACCCATAACTGGGATCCGGAGGAGTATTCCGGCGGCCGAAATTTCGGGCATCTCGCCTATCGCATGGACAATGTCTACGACACCTGCGCCCGCCTGCAGGCGATGGGCTATACGATCAACCGTCCGCCGCGCGACGGCCATATGGCTTTCGTGCGCTCGCCGGACGGTATCTCGGTGGAACTCCTGCAGCGCGGCGACAATCTGCCGCCGCAGGAACCCTGGGCGAGCATGGAAAACACCGGCAGCTGGTAGCGCCGGCGCGGTTGCCTGGGTGGAAGAGTGCGCGCACGCACAAACCAGCCCATTGATTTCATGCCGGGATTTCGCCGCAGGGGAGGCGTCTCGTCAAGGGGCCAGCCCGCATGCGGCGCCTCCGGCGCCCCTGACGAGACGCCTCCCCTGCGGCCCGCTGGCTGGCAAGAGATGAATGGATAAAAGGGGCTGCTTCAGGCTTGCCTGACCCTTATTTGTCATCCCGGGTGGATGCCCGGCCGTGGGCCGGGCGCAAGTCCGGGACCCATAGCCCCGCTGTTCATCCAGTTCTCACAGATGTCGAGCCTGCTTGCGGCGCACACCGGGCGTATGGGTCCGGCGCTTCGGCCCGCCTGCGCGGGCCATTCGGCCGGGATGACACGAGATGAGCGAGAGCTACGCCGCGCGGCGCATGTCTTCGTAGCGCTTGCCGGGCTCGTCTTCATAGCTTTCGGCGAGGACGGTGAGGCGTTCGATGCGGTCGGTGCGGAAGTGGCGGAAATCATTGCGCAGTTCGCACCAGGCCGAGAGCAGCCAGACGCGGCCGAAACAGGTCAGCGCGAGCGGACGGATGACGCGCTTGCTCACCTCGTCCTGCAGCGAATTATAGACCACGCGCAGCTTGCGCTTGTTGGCGATGGCATTGCGCACCGGACCGAAGGCTTCCGGCCGCACCGTCTCGTCGAGGAAGGCGGCAAACAGCGGGGTGGAGCGCAGACGCTGGCGGTGCGTGTCGGGCAGGGCGTGCTCGATCTTGCCCAGCGCCTCGGCGGCGGCCATGGCCAGGTCCTTGTCGCCGGTCGCCTTGACCAGGCGGGCGCCCAGGGCGAGCGCGTCGAGCTGTTCATAGGAAAAGGTGAGCGGCGGCAGGTCGAAACCGGGACGCAGCACATAGCCGACACCGGCTTCGCCGTCGATGGGCGCGCCGGAGCCGATCAGGTGGGCGATGTCGCGATAGATGGTGCGTTCGGAAACCTCGAAGCGCTTGCCCATGTCGTGGGCGGTCACGGCGCCGGGCGCGGCTTCCCGCAAGGCCTGTACGATGCGGATGAGACGTTCGGCCCTGCGCACTGACACCTCCTGAAACATGACCGCGAGAGCGGCTGATCTGGCGGGATGATGTCAGGATTTCGGAGCCTGCGCAAGCTGGGGCCGGCCGGTGCCGTCTCCGGCTTGTTTCACGTGCAACGCGGGTCGAGGCCTGTCACACAAGTCCTGACACACCCTGTCAGGCACCGGCGATGACGTCCTGCATGGAGTAGAGACCGGCCGGCCGGCCCTCGCCCGCATTCGACATCCAGCGCGCGGCCTCGAGTGCCCCGGCGGCGAAGATCGAGCGGTCGAACGCGCGGTGGGAGATGGAAATCTCTTCCATATCGCCCAGAAAACGCACGGCATGTTCGCCGATGATCGTGCCGCCGCGGGTGGCGGAAAAACCGATCGTGCCCGGCTTGCGCGGACCGGTCGTGCCGTGATGGCCCGGTGTTGCGATGGCGTCGAGATCCTCGCCACGCCCCTCGGCCGCGGCCCGGCCCAGCAGCAGCGCGGTGCCCGAGGGTGCGTCGGGCTTCATGCGGTGATGGGTCTCCTCGATCTCGATATCCCAGTCATGGGCGCGCAGCCGGCCGGCGGCCTGGCGCACCAAGGCCTCGGCCAGGGCGACGCCGAGCGAGAAATTGCCGGTCGAGAGAATGGGCAGCCGGCTGGCAGCGGCGGTCAGACGGGCCTGCTCGTCCGCGTCGAACCCGGTCACACCGCTGACCAGGGGCGGACCGTTCCAGCCGGCCAGGCGCTCTGCGGTGGCGACGGTCATGCGCGGCAGGCTGGCATCCACCACGATATCGGCGTCGCGGACCGCCTCCTCGAGCGCGACTGTCGCGATGCACTCGCAGGGCGAACCGGTCAGCCATTCGCCGACATCCTCGCCTTCCGAGGACGAGCCGGCGCGCACGACGGCGCCCGTCAGGGCGAAATCGGGTGCCTGCAGGACCGCCCGGCCGATGGCCCGGCCCAGACGCCCGGTCACACCCAGAAGCGCTACACGGATGACCTGGCTCATACTCCCCCTCCGGAAACAAACTGATCGGCCAGCTTTTCAAACACATAGGACCCGATGATGGGAATGACCGGGATCAGTACATAAAGCGAGAAACGCGTCGTCACACCCGCCGAGACCGGCCATTCCGGCCGTGCATTCACCCAGATCTCGTAATCGGTCAGGCCAGCCAGGGCCGAGGCGGCCTCGGCATCGCCGGCCAGCGCGCGCTCGCGCACGCTCGCCATCTCCGCATGGATGCGGTCGAGCTCGGCCTGTTTGGCGGCACGGATCTTGGTGTGCACCGGGTGCAGGGCGCTGGTCAGCACGATGACACCGCCGGCAATCGAGGCCGTGACCACGGGCACGGTAATCCACAGCTGGGTGGTATCGAACAGCGCGTCGGGCCGGTTGGGATTGATCAGGAAAAGCAGCAGGATACCGGCCATGATCAGCCAGGATCGCGCGGCGCGCAGCCCGATCCGGCCGAACACGTCCAGCCGGTCGAGATGGAAGAGATCGACTGCCAGATGGTCGCGGATCAGTTGTTTGATGGCCGCGCTCTCGCGGGCCAGGTCGATCCCGGCCCGGAAACCGATTCCGTAAAGCACCGGCGATACCAGGACAAACCACAGGCCGACCGACTGCAGATAGCTGACGAGGGTGAAATTGCTGGTGAGGATGATCACGCCGTTGAAGGCAAGGCCGGCGGCCGCACCGGCGAGGAACATCAGCGCATAGCGCCGGCTCCAGCTGTGCGGAATGCCGAGGGCGAAGGCGCCCGCACTGTCGGCGCCCGCCGGTTCGAGGGCGGCGACCAGGGCCCCTGTCTCGGCCTGCCACATGCGGCGGCTGAATTCGGTAAAGGCAATGCCGGCGGTGAAGATCAGCGACAGGACCAGCGCGATCCAGGCGACCTGTACCAGTACGATTTCACCCGTCGCGCTGACATGGAAAAGCGACGGCTGGCGGGTGGTTTCGGCGATCAGCACGAAAGCGCCATAGACCAGCACGAACAGCGCCAGCGTTGTCAGGAGCGGGCCCAGCGGCGAGACACGATAGAGCCGCATCTCGAAGGGTTCGAAATGCGCCGCGTCCGCGGGCGTGTCAGCAGGGGCAGTCGTGTCCGGCCGGGTATCCATGCGCGAACCCTACGCCGTTGCGGCGCAGGGTGTCACGCGGATTGCGTGCGGCGGATCAGTTGGCGTTGGGACGACCGTCATCGGTCGTCACATCGTCCCAGAACTGTTTGACCTTGTTGAAGAAACCCGCACTGTCGGGATTGCAGCCCTCGCCGGAGAGATCGCAGAACTCCTTCAGGAGCTCTTTCTGGCGGTCGCACAGATTGCGCGGGGTTTCCACGAACAGCTCGACGATCATGTCGCCGCGCGGGCCGCCGCGCAGGCGGGGCATGCCCTTGCCGCGCAGGCGCATGCGGCGTCCGGTCTGGGCGCCTTCGGGGATTTTCATCTCGGCCTTGCCGCCCTCGATCGTGGGCACCTCGATGGAACAGCCCAGCGCGGCCTGCACCATGGAGGCAGGCGTGCGGCAGTAGAGATTGGGTCCGTCGCGCTCGAAAATCTCGTGCGGCCTGACGGAAATGAAGATGTAGAGATCGCCGCGCGGACCGCCGCGGGCCCCGGCCTCGCCCTCGCCGGCCAGGCGTATGCGCGTGCCGTCCTCGACGCCGGCCGGAACGGTGACATTCAGCGTGCGGGTCTTGCGGACCCGGCCAACGCCGTCGCAGTCCTGGCAGGGGGTTTTCACGTACTGGCCGCGCCCGCCGCAATGCGGACAGGTCTGTTCCATGGTGAAGAAGCCCTGGGAGCGGCGGATCCGTCCGGCGCCGCCACAGGTGCCGCAGGTCTCCAGCTCGGTACCCGGCTCATTGCCCTGCCCGTCACAGCGCTCGCAATGCATGGCCGTGGGGACTTTGATGGTCGCTTCCTTGCCGTTGAAGGCATCTTCCAGCGCGATTTCCAGATCGTAGCGCAGATCGGCACCGCGGGCCGGACCATGGCTGCGTCCACCGCGCCGGCCGCCGCCCATTCCGCCCATGCCGAAGGCTTCGCCAAAGACCTGTTCGAAAATGTCGGCAAACTCGGCCGCACCGGCGCCACCGCCGAACGGGCCCTGGCCGCCGCCCATTCCGCCCTGTTCGAAGGCGGCGTGGCCCATGCGGTCATAGGCGGCGCGCTTGTCCTTGTCGGACAGGATGGCGTAGGCCTCGCCGACTTCCTTGAACTTGGCCTCGGCCTCTGCATCGCCCGGATTCCTGTCCGGGTGATACTGCATCGCCAGCTTGCGATAGGCGCTCTTCAGCGCCTTTTCGTCTGCCGTCCGGTCGACACCGAGTGTCTCGTAATAGTCGCGTTTACTCATCAAGCTTCACCGTGGGACAGAACCAGTACCGCGTTCTGCCGCATCTGCCGCGCCAGCGTATAGCCCTGTGCAAGACACAGGCCCGCGGCGCCGTCATGGATCGCGGCCTCGTGCCGCGTTTCGATCAGGATCATGCCGGGCCACAGCGTGCGCGGCGCCCGGGCGAAGAAGGCCTCCAGAACAGGCCCCTCATACCCTTCGATGTCGATCTTCATGACATCGACGCGCGCAATGCCGGCCTCTTCCAGCACGGCCTGCAGCGGACGCATGGCGACCGTGTCGCCCTCGCCGCCGGTTTCGACATGCACTTCGCCCCGGTTCCTGCCGGACTGCACCATGCGGACCTCGCCCGCCTCGGCGCCCAGCGCACAGGGCACAACCGTCACGCCTTCGGCGCCCGACGATCGCAGATTGAATTCCAGCCGCCGCCGGTTTTCCGTGTCCGGCTCGATCGCCACCACCGTCACCGGCTGCCCCAGCGTCTTTCCATCTGCCAGCACCGACAGGGTGTAGAGCCCGGCATTGGCGCCGGCATCGACGAAGTTGAAGGGGGTATCGGCGCTGTGGGCGGCAATGCGGGCACGGATCTCGGCCCGTTCCGCATCGTCCCAGGTGCGGGCACCGGCGAAGACACGCTTCTCGCAGCGATTGTCGCGCAGGTGCAGGCGGGCGAACTGGCCGGGAAACACCTCGACATCGGCGATGTCGCGGCCGCCGGACATCAGGGTCCGCCGCACCACGGTCTCGGCACCGCGGCGCAGGCCGTCGAGTGGCAGAGACATGGGGAGGCGCCGGAATCGCTCCGCCAGCTCGGGGAGCGCAAAGGCACCGAAAGGTGCGGAAATCGGGTCGGGACGGGCCATGTGGCACTCCTGGGCCGGCGGGCCCGGAGCGGCGGCGGTATCCCGCACGCCGCTCCGGATCACCGGACCTTAGCCGTCCTTCTTGTTTTCGTCGTCGACTTCGGAGAATTCCGCGTCGACCACGTCATCGTCCGCAGCGTCGTCGGAAGCGGTCTCACCGCCTTCGGCGCCCTCGGACTGCTGGGCGGCATACATCGCCTCACCCAGCTTCATCGCGGCCTGGACGAGGGCCTGGGTCTTCTGCTGGATGGCTTCGACATCATCGCCATCCTTGACCGCTTTCAGCTCGGACAGGGCAGCCTCGATGGCTTCCTTGTCGGCAGCCGGCACCTTGTCGCCGAACTCCTCGAGCTGTTTCTCGGTCTGGTGGATCATGGCTTCGGCGCCGTTATGGGCCTCGGCCAGTTCCTTCTTCTTCTTGTCGGCTTCGGCATTCGCCTCGGCGTCCTTGACCATCTGTTCGATATCGTCATCGGACAGACCGCCGGAGGCCTGGATCCGGATCGCCTGTTCCTTGCCGGTCGCCTTGTCCTTGGCCGACACGTTGACGATGCCGTTGGCATCGATGTCGAAGGTGACCTCGATCTGCGGCAGGCCGCGCGGCGCCGGCGGGATGCCGACCAGGTCGAACTGGCCCAGCAGCTTGTTGTCGGCGGCCATCTCGCGCTCACCCTGGGAAACCCGGATGGTGACGGCGGTTTGGTTGTCGTCGGCGGTCGAGAAGACCTGCGACTTCTTGGTCGGGATCGTGGTGTTGCGCTCGATCAGGCGGGTGAAGACACCGCCCAGCGTCTCGATACCCAGCGACAGCGGGGTCACGTCGAGCAGCAGCACATCCTTCACATCGCCCTGCAGAACGCCGGCCTGGATGGCGGCGCCCATGGCGACCACCTCGTCCGGATTCACACCCTTGTGCGGGTCCTTGCCGAAGAAGCCCTTCACGGCTTCCTGCACCTTGGGCATGCGGGTCATGCCGCCGACCAGGACGATATCGTCGATGTCGGACGCCGACAGGCCGGCATCCTTGAGCGCCTTCTTGCAGGGCTCCAGGGTGCGCTTGACCAGATCGTCGACCAACGCTTCCAGCTTGGCGCGGGACAGCTTGATGTTCAGGTGTTTGGGACCCGAGGCATCGGCGGTGATGAAGGGCAGGTTCACTTCGTAGGAAGTGGCCGAGGAGAGTTCCTTCTTGGCCTTCTCGGCTTCTTCCTTCAGGCGCTGGAGGGCCAGCTTGTCCTGCTTCAGGTCGATGCCGTTTTCCTTTTTGAACTCATCCGCGAGGTATTCGACGATACGCAGGTCGAAGTCCTCACCGCCCAGGAAGGTATCGCCGTTCGTGGCCTTCACTTCGAAGACACCGTCGCCGATTTCCAGGATGGAGACGTCGAAGGTACCGCCGCCGAGGTCGAACACGGCGATCGTCTTGTTCTCGCCCTTGTCGAGACCGTAGGCCAGGGCGGCCGCGGTCGGCTCGTTGATGATGCGCAGGACTTCAAGACCGGCGATCTTGCCGGCGTCCTTGGTGGCCTGGCGCTGGGCGTCGTCGAAATAGGCCGGGACGGTGATGACTGCTTTCTCGACCTTTTCGCCGAGATAGCTTTCCGCGGTTTCCTTCATCTTCTGCAGCGTGAAGGCGGAAATCTCGGACGGGGAATACTTCTTGTCGCGGCCCTGCACCCAGGCGTCGTTATTGTCCGACGGCACGATCTTGTAGGGCACCATGTCGATGTCCTTCTTGACCGTGGGGTCGTCCATCATGCGGCCGATCAGGCGCTTGATGGCGAAGAAGGTGTAGTCCGGGTTGGTGACGGCCTGGCGCTTTGCCGGCTGGCCGATCAGGCGCTCGCCGTCCTGGGTGAACGCGACCACGGACGGCGTCGTCCGCGCGCCTTCGGAATTCTCGATGACCTTGGCCTGTCCGTTTTCCATAACGGCCACACAGGAGTTGGTGGTACCCAGGTCGATGCCGATGACCTTGCTCATTGATCGTCTCTCCGTTTTTTCCAAGCGGGACCGGTTCGGCGCATCAGGACCTTGTCGCAAGCGTACCGGATGCCGTTCACCGTCCCCTTCGGGATCGTCATTGAATATCCGGTGATGCCGACACCGGAGTGGTTCACGCATGTTCGGGGAATAACCCCGCGCTTGGTGGGCGATTTAGGGAGGGATGACAGCAAGCGCAAGGCCGCAGACGCGTCCATTGCAGGGACGGGGTGTCGCGGCGGCGCGGACCGCAGAAAATCCCGCGCGTCTTCGTCGATCGCCGAATGGCCTGTGCTGCAAGCCCCCAATAAACCGTACGGGTTTCAAGGACAGGGCCCGGCGGCCCGAGGGGGTAAGATGATTGCAAGACGCCTGATGCTGCCTGTTGTCGCAGCGGTCTCATTAATTATGTCCGCCTGTTCGGTGATTCTGCCGCAGCAAACCTTCATCGTCACGACGCCGGAACCGGGGGCCGAGGTTTACATGTCGCTGTCCGGCCACCGCTCGGTCGGCGTCAATTCGACGGATGTGATGGGCTCGATCCCGGCCGGACGCGACACGACCTCGATGAACTTCATCGGCACGACGCCGCTGACACACACCTTCCACGTCACCCGCCATCGCCCCGGCGTGGCCGCGCCGGGCGAATTCTCGACCAGCATGAACACGGTCTACACCGAGGCCTTTGTCGAGGTGGTCTATCCTGATGGCCGCCGGGAATCCCGCAATGTCCGGCTGAACAATGGCGAGATGCGGCTCGACTTTACCGGTTCCGGCGCGCGTTAGGCGTTTGGGACGGCCGCCGGCGGGCGTTGCAGCAAAACGGCCGCCCGCGGTCGGCCGGGGGAGGTTTGCGGGGATGTATTGCGGGGGGGAGCGCCGGG
>JAZAHA010000005.1:0-160922 GCA_036231565.1 Pseudomonadota bacterium | reverse complement strand
TTCCCACTTCATGGCGATCTCCAAACTATGGCGGCCCAGCCTTGACCGCTACCCTCTCTTGCCGCGCCCAACACACCGGCTAACGTGTGCAGTTCTTACACAGGCGCTCGACCCGAGAGGGCGAAACTGTTGCGAGGCCTATATGTGACGCAGTATCACCAAGCCGCCACCGATCTTGACCGGGTAGCCAATTCCGCACCCAGCAAGTCCAAGGGTGCAGATGTCGCACTCATCAAGCTCAATAATGGTCTCGGCTCTGCGCATCGCATCCTCCAAATCTCTACCGGGGATAACCGACCCCGGCGGCGGACCGGGTGCCATACAGCTATCCCGGATTTACGCTGTCAGGCCCGGCGTTACTCGGGCTCCCCACCCTTGAGTTTGTCATGCAGTCCAAACGATTTGCAACGTCGCTCGGGTTCTGCACTTCCGCTCCTTGGCTTGAAGGCGGGGCCGCTCTCTCAAGCGATCACTGCACGGGCGCTTCTACTTTCAGCGCCGCTGACAGCCCATAAAACCTAGCAGAATCAGGTGGGGCGGACAAGCGCATTATGCGCGTTTTTGGATCTGAGGTTTTGGGGCTAAGTGTGTGGTGCCGCTAGAGTGAATTGAACACTCGACCTCTCCCTTACCAAGGGAACGCTCTACCCCTGAGCTATAGCGGCGCACCGGGTTCGCCTGTCGGCGATCGAGAGACGGGCGTATAACCCAAGGGAGGAGCGAGGCCAAGAGTGTCTTGACGCGATGTGCAGCGTTCGACATGACCAATTACATGAAGACACCATCCCAGAACGGCGGTCCGTCCGCCCCGCGCAAGTCCGGCAAGCCCGAACCGGGGTCTCGGGAGGCCCGTCTGGCCGAGGCCCTGCGGGCCAATCTGCGCCGCCGCAAGGCAGCCGCGAAGCCGGCGGGCGGCGCGACTGCATCCGAAACGCCGTCCACTGCTGAAACGGCCCCGGAAAAGCCCGGAAAGCCGTCATAATGCCGCCCGCTTCGCCGGGCTGCATGCCGGCTCGCATTATCCGCTCAATCTGTACCGGGGAGTAAGTATGGACCGCATCGTCATCCAGGGTGGCGCCCGGCTCAACGGCCGAATCGCCATCAGCGGCGCCAAGAATTCCGCCCTCAAGCTCATGGCCGCCGCGCTTTTGACGAACGAGCCGCTGATTCTCACCAATATGCCGCGCCTGGCCGATTCCCGCTTCATGGGACATTTGCTGGCGCGTCTGGGGCTGCGTGTGGAGGAGGGGCCCGGCGCGCAGATGCAGCTGCACGCCGCCGAGATCACCGACACATTTGCGCCCTACGATCTGGTGCGGAAAATGCGCGCCACTTTCAATGTGCTCGGCCCCTTGGTCGCACGTGAAGGCCGGGCCCGCGTCTCGCTGCCGGGCGGCTGTGCGATCGGTGCGCGTCCGGTCGACCTGCACCTGAAAGCGCTGGAGACTCTGGGGGCGCAGATCACGCTGGAAGAGGGTTATGTCGATGCCAAGGCTCCCAAGGGGGGGCTTGTCGGCGGCGAGGTAGACCTGCCGTTTGCCTCGGTCGGCGCGACCGAGCACACCATGCTCGCCGCGGCCCTGGCGCGGGGCGAGACGGTGATCGAGAATGCCGCGAGAGAGCCCGAGATCGCCGACCTGGCGGCCTGCCTCACGGCGATGGGCGCCGAGGTCGAGGGAGCCGGAACATCGACTATCCGTATCCAGGGCCGCGAGCGCCTCAACGGTGTCACGCATGCGGTCGTCGGCGACCGGATCGAGACTGCGACCTACGCGCTGGCGGTTGCTGCCGCTGGCGGCGATGTGGTGCTGGATGGCGCCGTGTGGGCGCATAACAAGGCGCTGTGGAATGCGATGAACGAAGCCGGCGTGACGGTCCAGCCGGTCGAGGGCGGCGTGCGGGTCGAGCGTAATGGCGCCCGTGTGAAGGGGGTCGATATCGAGACCCAGCCCTATCCGGGTTTCCCGACCGACGCCCAGGCGCAATTCATGGCGCTGATGACGACGGCCGAAGGCACATCGGTGATCCGCGAGACGATTTTCGAAAACCGTTTCATGCATGCCCCGGAGCTGACACGCCTGGGCGCCGACATCAGCGTCAACGGCAATGAGGCGGTCGTGCGCGGTGTGTCTCGCTTGAAAGGTGCCCCCGTCATGGCGACGGACCTGCGTGCCTCGGTCAGCCTGGTCATTGCCGGACTTGCCGCCGAGGGCGAAACCGTGGTCAATCGGGTCTATCACCTCGATCGCGGGTTCGAGCGCCTGGAGGCCAAGCTGTCAGGCTGCGGCGCGCGGATCGAACGTCAGTCTGAACCGGCGGAGTCCTGAGACCTTGAAGCGAGACGACCGGCCCCTTCGTCTGGTGGCATTCGACGCGGCTGATCTCGAACCGATATCGGCAGCCCTGCAGGATGCCGTGGCGCAGCTGGGTGATTTCCAGTTCTCGCGCCGTGAGCAGGCATTCACCATCGCCTTCAACCGCTTCTGCTGGGAAGCGGGCCGGCGTGACAGCCGCGTGCGCAGCGGCTTGCAGATTGGTCGCGTCTCTGCTGCACGCTCGCAGAATATCCGCCAGGGTGCCAGCGACGCTGTGGTCAACCTGCTCTCGATCGCCTTCGAACCATCTGAAATGCCGGCCGGCACCGTCGTGCTGGTGTTTTCCGGTGGCGGTGAGGTGCGGCTTGATGTGGAATGCCTCGATGTGGTGATGGCCGACCTGACAGCGCCCTGGCGCGCAACCGGCGGCCGGCCGGTTCACGAGGACGCGCCGGAAGAAGAGGCAAGCAGGCAATGAGCGAAGCGCCGGACCGGATTGTCAGGATCGATCTCGATGCCGCCAGCATGGGACCGGGTGACGTCAATGCCGACCATGAGAGGCGCGTGGCGATTGCCGACCTTCTCGAAGCCAACAGTTTCCGCCCGTCCGGCGATACCGACGGCCCGTTTGCCCTGCGCCTGGCAATCGAGGATGACCGCCTGGTCTTCGATGTGCGCCAGGATGACGATACGCCAGTGCGCGCCTTCGTCTTTGCGCTGGGGCCGCTGCGCCGCATCATCAAGGATTATTTCCTGATCTGCGAGAGCTATTACGAGGCCGTACGCGATGCACCGCTGGCCCAGATCGAGGCGATCGATATGGGCCGCCGCGGTGTGCACAATGAAGGCTCGACGCTGTTGCGCGAGCGGCTGAGCGGCAAGATAGAGGTGGATTTCGACACCGCCCGGCGGCTCTTCACCCTGATCTGCGCCCTGCACCGGCGGGCCGCGTCATGACGACGCCTTCGGTCCTGTTCGTCTGCGGACGCAATGCCATCCGCTCGCCCATGGGCGAGGCATTGTGGCGCAAACGCTTCGGCGACGATGTCTCGGCCCGCTCCTGCGGCGTGATCCCGGCGGCCTTTGCCGACCCCTTCATGGTCGCGGTGATGCTGGAAGAGGGGATCGATCTGGAGGATTTCTCGCCGATTGCGCTCAATGGTGTGGGCGAGCCGGCGGCCGATATCGTGGTCTCGCTGTCCACCGCTGCCGACCGCACGGCGCGGGACTACGCGGCGCGCACGGGCGCCGAGTTCCAGGCCTGGCCGATCCCCGATCCCAGCGAGACCGGCGGCAATCGCGACATGCGCCTGGCGGCCTATCGAGAGACCCGTAACGCCATTGCTGCACGCATCGCACAGTGGGATGCCAGCCTAAAAAGCGCTTGACGTCTCGACTTTGCACCCGGTGAAGGACTATATAGCGCGCTCCGGGACGCCGGCCGCACGGCGAGTCGGCCTTATCCCGTATCTGTTTCGCCCGGAAATCCGGGCTAGGAATTGAGGAGCCGCATGGCGAAAGAAGAGTTGTTGGAGTTTCCCGGCGAGGTGACGGAGCTGCTTCCGAACGCGACCTTCCGGGTCAAACTCGAGAATGATCACGAGATCATCGCCCACACGGCGGGCAAGATGCGCAAGAACCGGATCCGGGTTCTGGCGGGCGACAAGGTGCTTGTCGAAATGACACCCTATGACCTGACCAAGGGTCGTATCACCTATCGCTTCAAGTAAACCGTTTGCGGGGCGCGTCGACGCAATGACGGATGCCGCGATGGCACACGGACCGCGACCGCCCCTGATCCTGGCCAGCGCCTCGCCGCGCCGCCTCGATCTGCTGGCCAGTGTCGGGATTGTTCCCGACGCGGTCGAACCCACACATATCGACGAGCACGAGATCCCCGGTGAATTGCCGGGCCCGCTCGCCTTGCGCCTGGCGCAGGAAAAGGCGATGGCGCATCCGTCCGTGCGCGCCGGCGGCGATGCCTTCGTGCTTGCGGCGGATACGGTGGTCGGTGTCGGCCGGCGCATTCTGCCCAAGACGCTCGACGAGGCCGAGGCCCGGCGCTGCCTGGATCTTCTGTCCGGACGCAATCACCGGGTCTTCACCGGCATTGCCGCGGCCGGTCCGGGCGGGACATTCGCAGCGCGTGTGGTCGAGACGCGGGTGAAGTTCAAACGCCTGTCACAGCCGGAGATCGACGCCTATATCGCCTCGGGCGAGTGGTACGGGAAGGCCGGCGGTTACGGCATTCAAGGCCGGGCCGGGTGTTTTGTGGTGAATCTGATCGGCTCCTTCACCGGCGTGGTGGGGCTGCCGCTCTACGAGACGAGTAATCTGCTGGCCGGTCTGGGCTATCCCGTGACCGAGCTTATGGGCGAAAGGCCGACGACATGAGCCGCCGCATCCTGATCGAGGAAAATATCGGCGAGACCCGCGCCGCTGTCGTGGACAATGGCCGTGTCGTCGAGCTGTGGCTGGACCGCTGGAGCGAGGCCGGGCAGCGTGTCGTCGAGGGCGAGATCTATCGCGGCCGCGTGCGCCGCGTCGAACCGGCGCTGAATGCCGCCTTTGTCGACCTGGGCGTGGGACCGGAAGGTTTCTTACCCTTCGGCAAGGCCGGCCGCCCCAAAGGTTTCCATGAAGGCGCCGCCATCGGTGTGCGCATTGCCCGCGAAGCCTATGCCGAGAAAGGGCCCAATCTCGCCCTGGCCGAGGCTGGGGAGGGGGACGCGCCTGAATGCGTCCAGCCCGCCCCGATCCTGGCCCAGCGCCTGGTGAAGGCCTGGGGCGAGGCCGAGGCCGTGTGGGCGGACGAGACGGATATCGATCTGGACGACGAGTTCGAGGCGGCGCTGAACCCGCTCGCACCCATTCCCGGCGGCGGCTCGCTCTATATCGAGACGACGCGGGCGATGACGACGATCGATGTCGATGCCGACGGCCGCAAGGGCCAGGGCTCCCCGGCCCAGCTGGCCGTCGCGCTGAACACCTCGGCCGCCAAGGAAGCCGCCCGCCAGGTGCGTCTGCGTGGCCTCGGCGGCATTATCGCCATCGACTTTGTGCACATGCGCGCCCAGCCCGACCGCAAGACGGTGGAGCAGACGATGCGCGGTGCGTTCAAGCGCGACCGGGCCAAGGTGGATGTGGCGCCGCTGTCGCAATTCGGCGTCGGCGAACTCGCCCGCCAGCGCCGTGGCCGCTCGCTGCGCGAACAGATGTGCGATGCCGATGGACGCCTGTCGGTTGAAAGCTGTGCTCTGGCGGCCTTGCGCCGCCTGCAGGGCGAGGCCATGTCCGACCGCAGCCGCAAGCAGAAGCTTGAGGTCGCGCCGGAGGTTTTCGCCTGGCTCGATGCCGACACGATCGGTTGGCGCGAAGCGCTGACCGGCCGGATCGGGCCGCGCTTCGAACTGATGGCGGCCGACGATCTCGAACGCGAGGACGTCCGCGTCAGCCGCGCCTGACCCTGCGCGCGAACACCGAACCGAGGAGGACATGATGAAGTGTCCCATCTGCCGCAAGCCGGCCGACCCCGAATTCAAGCCCTTCTGCTCCAAACGCTGCGCCGATGTGGATCTGGGCAAGTGGATGAATGACAGCTATGCCATTCCCGGCGAACCGGCCGATGTGGCCGAGGAAAACCCGCCGTCCGAGGAAGACCGCTAGGCTGGCCGACCGGACGTTGCAGCCGGGTGCACATTTCGCTGAAAACGGCCATGGACAGGCCCGGCGCGGGCCCCTATAAACCGCGCTCTCGACCGCGCCCCGATGCGCGTGTCTGCCCGGCGCCCGGGTAGCTCAGTTGGTAGAGCAGCGGATTGAAAATCCGCGTGTCGGTGGTTCGAATCCGCCCCCGGGCACCATTTTTCTCCATTATGGATCCTTTTACGCCACTTTCATCCGCGTGGCGTGATGGTGCTGTTTGAAAGCGGTTCGGCAAATGCCGCGGTCAAGGGTGGAGAGCGAGGGTGATCCTGCGAAGTGCACATGATGATCGCGAGGAAAGGGCCCGTCGCCTGAAGCCGCGGTTCCGGCGGGCCTCCCGCTGGGAAAGACCATCCTGTGTTTTGTACCGCCGTGTTTCGGCCTGGGGCGTGCGGTTTGCGTCGGGCTTCATCGTGCTTTTTCTTGCCGCTGCAGCGATGGCGCATTTCAGCCCATGGCCGATAGCCACGACGATGCGTCACCTTGCTTCCGCACCCAATTGCGACGCAGCGAGAGCCACGGGACTCGCGCCTGCACGGCAGGGTGAGCCCGGTTATTGGCCAAGTCACGATGCTGATGGTGACGGCATAGCGTGTGAGCCGTGGGGGCCTCGGCCTCGAGATTGATCCTGGGTGGCTAAGCCGGCGTCCAAGCTCGTGTGAGGACAAGGAGGGGGAAGGGCGCCGCCGTCCGGGCTCACCGTGCTGGCCGTTGCCGCCCCTTCCATGGCATTCTTCCCCTCTGCGAAGACACTAGAGGCCTGCCCAATGACAGCTCCCATTCGCCCCCACACAGAACTGACCACCCACACAGTCACCAACCAGCCGCCGCCCTTCGAGGATGCCAATCTCTTCAAGAGCGACCGTGCGCTGCAGTCAGCACTGGTTGCGGCGGGTGGCGAGACGCACGCCGAACGGCTGTCTGCGATGGGTGCGCGGTGCGGTGCGGCCGAAACGGTCGACTGGGCACGCCGTGCGAACGAGAACCCGCCGAAGCTGAAAGCCTTCGACCGTTACGGACACCGGCTCGACGAGGTGGAGTTTCATCCCGCCTATCATGAGCTGATGCGGCTGGGTCTGGATGCCGGCCTGTCGTCCTGCGCCTGGACGGAGGGCGAGGCCGGCCATGTGCTGCACGCGGCCATGCTCTATCTGATGACGCAGGCCGATGCCGGCGTCGTCTGTCCCATGTCGATGACCTATGCCGCCGTGCCGGCGCTGCGGGCCGAACCGGCTGTCGCCGCCGAATGGGAGCCGCGCATTGCCGCCGGCCGCTATGACCCGCGCTTCATCCCGGCGGAGGAAAAGGCCGGCGTCACCTTCGGCATGGCGATGACGGAGAAGCAGGGCGGATCCGATGTGCGCGCCAATACCACAAGGGCAGTGCCCGCGGGTGGAGAGGGCGAGTACGAGCTGACCGGGCATAAATGGTTCTGTTCCGCCCCGATGGGCGATGCTTTCCTGACACTGGCCCAGGCCGAGGGCGGGCTGACCTGCTTCCTGGTGCCGCGCTGGCGCCCGGATGGCACGCGCAATGCGATGCATATCATGCGACTCAAGGACAAGCTGGGCGATCGCTCCAACGCGTCCTCGGAGATCGAGTATCATGGCGCCTGGGCGCGGCGTGTCGGGGATGAGGGGCGCGGTGTGCGCACGATCATCGACATGGTCCAGCACACGCGGCTCGACTGTATTCTGGGCTCGGCTGGCGGCATGCGGGCCGCGCTGGCCCAGGCGCTCTGGCATGCCGAGCACCGTACCGCTTTCCAAAAGAAGCTCGTCGACCAGCCGGCGATGAAAGCCGTGTTGGCGGATCTGGCGCTGGAGGCGGAAGCCGCGGTCGCGCTGGGGCTGCGCCTGGCGCACAGTTTCGATCGGGCGGAGGCGTCGGCAGGCGAGGCGGCCTTCATGCGGCTGGCCACGCCGATCGCAAAATACTGGGTGTGCAAGCGTCAGCCGGGGCTCGTCTACGAGGCGCTCGAGTGTCACGGCGGCGCGGGATTTGTGGAGGAGGGGCCGATGCCGCGCCTCTACCGGCAATCGCCGCTCAACGCGATCTGGGAAGGTTCGGGCAATGTCATCGCGCTTGACGTGCTGCGGGCGCTGGGCCGGGAGCCTGACAGTCAGGAAGCTGTCCGCGCCGAGCTCGTGACTGCGCGCGGCATCAATCGCTTCTACGACGCCCACCTCCAGCGGCTGGACGACTGGTTCAGACCGGGTGTCCTGGGGGAAGCCACAGCGCGGGCCTTCGCCGAAGATGTCGCCTTGGGCCTTCAGGCCGCGGCCCTGCACCACGCATCGCCGGACTATGTCTTTGATGGGTTCTGTGCCGCCCGGCTGGATCCGGATCACCGCAGCTTCGCCTTTGGCGCATTGACCAGTCAGCTGGATGCCGCTGCGATTGTCGAGCGCGCCAGCCCGCTCTGACGGCCCGGCAAGAATTGCCGGCGCGGCAGAAATTTCTCGAGAAGCCGGCAGATTTTACCTGCTCCGGCGCGCGCGGCCGGCGATGGAGCAAGGCCTGCCTGGGGCAACGCGCGGCGCAGATCTTGCATAGCATATGACCACGCGAAGTATTCGCGGAAAGCCTCGTTGCGGCGTCTCAGAAGGAGGCAGCATGACCTTCTCGGTCAACACCAATGCCGGTGCGATGATTGCGCTGCAGAATCTGCGCGAGACGAATGCGCGTCTCGAAGTGGTTCAGCGCCAGATCAGCACGGGCCTGAAGGTCTCTTCCGCCAAGGACAATGGCGCGATCTACGCAATCGCCCAGGGGATGCGGGCCAAGGTCGCCGGCTATAATGCCGTCAAGCAGTCGCTGGATCGCGGAACGAGCGTGGTCGACGTCGCCATCGCGGCGAGCGAATCCATTTCGGACATCTTGATCGAGATGCGGGAGAAGGCGCTTGCCGCGTCGGATCGCAGTCTCGACCAGCAGAGCCGCAATGCGCTGAACGAGGACTTCGTCCAGCTGCGTGACCAGATCAAGACCATTATCGAGAACGCCGAATTCAATGGCATCAACCTGATCAAATCTGGCGCTGACGACCTGTCTGTGCTGGCCAATGACGACGGCAGCAGCCGGATCACATTCGCTGCGGAAGACCTGTCCTTCGGGCCGCCGGGTGGTCCGGGCACCAATATCATTCTGTCAGAGGACGCGACGGTCAGCGCCTTCGTGAACGCCGATCTGGCGATTACCGAGCTGGACAGCTCCATCGACAATATCGGCGCTGTGCTGGCCCGCCTGGGCTCCGCATCGAAGCGGCTGGATATCCAGAGCAGCTTCACCGACAAGCTCACCGACGCCCTGGAAAAGGGCATCGGCAACCTTGTCGATGTGGATATGGCCAAGGCGGCGGCCGAGCTGCAGGCGCTCCAGGTGAAGCAGCAGCTCGGCATCCAGGCACTGTCGATCGCGAACCGCGCGCCGCAATACCTGTTGCAGCTGTTCCGCTAGACCAGTTCTTTCAGCTTTTCTGCGTCGAAGTCGCTGAGTTCGTCGAGGCGGCCATCGCGGACCTTTGCGGCCCATTCTGGGTCGCTGATCAGTGCGCGGCCGACAGCCACGAGATCGAACTCATCGTTTTCCAGACGCTCGATCAGGCTGTCGATTGATGAGGCTTGCGAGTTCTCGCCCATGAAGGCGCCGAGGAAATCGGAGTTGAGGCCGACCGAGCCAACGGTGATGGCTGGCTTGCCGGAGAGCTTTTTCGTCCAGCCGGCGAGGTTGAGATCGGACCCCTCGAACTCGGGATTCCAGAAGCGGCGGGTGGAGGCATGGAAGATGTCGACGCCGGCCTCCGACAGTGGCGCAAGGAAGGCTTCCAGCTCGTCCGGGGTCTGGGCCAGGCGGGCATTGTAGTCCTGCTGCTTCCATTGCGAGAAACGCAGGATGAGCGGCAGGTCGGCCGGGATTTCCACGCGTACCGCCCGGACGATCTCCTGGACGATGGTGGTGCGCTCGATCAGCCCGCCGCCGAAACGGTCATCGCGCTTGTTGGTGCCGTCCCAGAAGAACTGGTCGAGCAGATAGCCATGCGCGCCGTGCAGCTCGATGGCGTCGAAGCCGATTTCGGCGGCAGCCTTTGCCGCCTTTGCAAAGGCGGAGATGGTGTCGGCGATATCTTCGGCGGTCATCGGCTCGCCGATCTGCTTGCCGTTGGGCAGAACGCCGGACGGGCTGTCGGATGCGGCGTCCGGGTGCGGACCGGTTCCCGGGCGGCGCGCCAGGCCGACATGCCACAGCTGCGGCGCGATCTTGCCGCCTTCGGCATGCACGGCGTCCACGACCTTCCGCCAGCCGGCCAAGGAGTCGGGGTTATGAAAGTTGGGTATGGCCGGGTCGAAGCTGGCGCCGGGGCGATCGACGGTCGTCCCCTCGGTGATGATCAGGCCGACCGCATTGGCGGCGCGGCGGCGATAATATTCGACGACCGGTTCACCCGGGACGCCGCCCGGGCTCTTCGAGCGCGTCATGGGCGCCATCACGATACGATTGCTGAGCTTCAGCGAGCCCAGCGAAAAGGGGCGGAAGAGCGCCTTTGTGTCGGTCATATTCTTCTCCTCGACAAACCGTTGATCAGAGCAGTTAGACAATTCCTCCGCAGAATCGAGTCCCGGGTGTGCATTTCGAATATTCGGAATCGTCATGTGTCCCGGTTCACACGCTTGCGCTTTGCCAGAAACAGTGTTCACTTTTTGCGCTTGGACAGGACGGGGAGCCGGATGAGCGAAGCAAAAAGCGATGTGCTGGATGTGGTGATTGTCGGCGCGGGCCTGTCCGGTGTCGGCGCGGCCTATCACCTGCAGGCACGCTGTCCCGAGCGCAGCTACATGATCCTGGAATCGCGCGCGGCGATGGGCGGGACGTGGGATCTGTTCCGCTATCCCGGGATCCGCTCGGACAGCGACATGTACACGTTCGGCTACGCGTTCCGGCCGTGGACCGGCGGCAAGGTGTTCGCGGACGGCCCGTCTATTCGCGACTATATCGAGACTACGGCCAGCGAAAACGGCATCGATACGCATATACGCTACGGCCATCGTGTCATGGGGGCGGACTGGGACAGCGGCAAGGGGCTGTGGACGGTCACGGCGGAGCATGACGGCAAGCACGTCGAGTTTGAGTGCCGTTTTCTGATGCTGTGCTCCGGCTATTACCGCTACGAGCAAGGCTACATGCCGGACTTCCCCGGCCAGGACGATTTCGGTGGCGAGATCGTGCATCCCCAGCTCTGGCCGGAAGACCTCGACTATTCCGGCAAGCGCGTGGTGATTATCGGATCGGGAGCGACGGCGGTAACGCTGGTCCCGGCGATGGCGCAGAGCGCCGCCCATGTGACAATGCTGCAGCGATCGCCGACCTATATCGCTGCGCGCCCGTCCCGCGACGGCCTGGCCGACGCGCTTCAGCGTGTCCTGCCCAGCAAGCTGGCCTACCTGATCGCCCGGATGAAGAACATCGCGCTGTCGATTTATGTCTATCAGCTGTCAAAGCGTTTCCCGGCCTTCGTCAAACGCCAGGTGATCAAGCATGTCCGCGAGGAACTGGGCGAGGATTTCGACGTCGAGACCCATTTCACCCCGCACTACAATCCCTGGGACCAGCGTTTCTGCCTCGCGCCGGACGGGGATTTCTTCGAGGCCCTGCGCACGGGGGCGGCCTCGATCGCGACCGATCACATCGAGTGCTTCACCAAGACCGGTATCCGCCTCAAGTCCGGCGCCGAGATCGAGGCAGATATCATCGTTCCGGCAACAGGTCTGGAAATGCAGCTGGCGGGCGGCTCGCGCCTCAGTCTTGACGGTGTCCCGGTTTCACCGGCCGAGCTTTTTACCTATCGCGGCATGATGCTGGGCAATATGCCGAACCTCGCGCTGGCGTTTGGCTATACCAATGCATCCTGGACGCTGAAGGTTGATCTGACCTGCGAACGGGTCTGCCGGATGCTGAACTATATGGAGCGTACCGGTACCGAGGTTGCTGTGCCCATTCCGCCAGATGATCTAGAACCCGTACCGCTGCTCGACTTCTCCTCGGGGTATGTGCAGCGCGCCCTGCCGCATCTACCGAAGCAAGGCTCGGTCGCGCCCTGGCGCACCTATCAGAACTATATCCGGGACATGCTGGCGATCCGTTATGGGCGGCTGGAAGACGGGCATATGCGTTTTGCCTGCGTCGGCGAGTATACGCCGCGCCTCTCGCACACGGCCTTGCGCCGGGATGTGGCAGAATGAGTAGCCGTTTCGAATTCGCCGGCCGCCGCGCGCTGATTACCGGCGCGGCCAGCGGCATCGGCGCCGCTCTCGCGCGCGACCTTGCCGGACGCGGTGCCGACCTTCTCCTGGTCGACGTAAATGCCGCCGGTCTTAAGACGCTCGCGGCAGAGCTTGCCGGCTCCGGCGTGACGGTGACGACCCGGGTGCTTGATCTGTCGGATCGCGAGGCGGTTACGGCTTTTTCGGCGGAGGTCGCTGGCGGAGATGAACCGCTGCACCTCCTGTTCAACAATGCCGGCGTTGCTCTCGGCGGAACCTTTGATCGCGTGACGGACACCAATTTCGACTGGCTGATGGAGATCAATTTCCATGCGCCGGTGCGCCTGACACGGGCCTTGCTGCCACTGCTGGAGCGGTCGGCACCGGCCCAGATCGTCAACACGTCGAGCATATTCGGGATAATCGCCCCGCCGGGCCAGACGGCCTATTCCGCTGCGAAGTTCGCCCTGCGCGGCTTTTCCAATGCGCTGCGGCACGAGCTGGCGATGGAACAGTCCGGAGTGGGGGTGACGGTCGTCCATCCCGGCGGCGTCGCGACACAGATTGCGGAGAGCGCGCGGATGCCGGCGGATGCGAGCAATATGGAAGTCTCCGAAGGGCGCGAACGGGCCCGGCGCCTGCTGGTGATGCCACCGCCCGAAGCAGCGCGGACCATCCTGCGCGGTGTGGAGCGGCGAAAGCCGCGCATTCTTGTCGGGCGCGACGCACACACAATGGCGTTGATCGAGCGGATCTGGCCGGTCAGCTACTGGTCGAAACTGGGGCGTCTCACCGGCGCGAAGAGCGAGTAGGGCAAACATGCTGTCGATCATCATGTGGATCTTCGTTGGGCTGTTCGCCCTGATCCTTCTGGCCCTGGTTCTCGCCTGGCGGTTCAGTATTGCCGTTGCGAAGAAAGCTGCAGCGGCGATCCCCGCGCGCGGCCGCTTCACTGAAGTCTCTGGCGGGCGTATCCACTGGACCGATCAGGGCGAGGGACCGCCGGTCGTGATGATCCACGGCCTGGCCGGCAATCTGCACAATTTCAGCTATGCCATGGTCGACCGGCTGGCCGGGGATTTCCGGGTCATCGCAATCGATCGTCCCGGGTGCGGCTGGTCCGAGCGCGACGGCGACGAGCAGGCGCGCATTCCCGAACAGGCCCGCATGATCGCCGAGATGCTGGAAAAGGAAGGTATCGGCCCCGCCATCCTCGTCGGGCATTCGCTCGGAGGGGCTGTTTCGCTGGCGCTGGCGGTCAATCATCCTCAGCGGGTGAAGGCACTGGCGCTGGTTTCGGCGCTGGTACAGGCGCCTTCTCAGCCCGCTGAAGCCTTTGCCGGCATCGATATCGCCAATCCGGTTCTGCGCCGTCTGGTGGCGAATACGCTGGCGGTACCGATGTCGATCCGCAATGGCGAAAAGACCCTGGCCTTTGTCTTCGGGCCCGACGCCCCGCCCAAGGATTTCCGCACACGGGGCGGTGGTCTGCTCAGCCTGCGTCCGGAGGCCTTTTATGCGGCTGCGACAGACCTGCAGTGCGTGCCCTACGACATGGACGGTATCACGGCACGGATCGGTGACATCAAGGTTGCCGTGGGGCTGTTCTACGGCACCGATGATCGCATCCTGTCTGCGGGGGACCAGATTGCTGTCCTGCGCCAGGCCTTGCCCGACGCTGACGTCGAAACGCTGGACGGCGGTGGTCACATGCCGCTGGTCATCGTGCCGGACCGGGTTGAGGCCTTCGTCCGGCGGATCGTGTCCCGCGCTTAAAACTAACGGCAATCATTACGTTTTTCAGTGCCTTGGCGCCAGACGCGCATGCGCTTGACATTCGATGTGTCCAAATATGTAATAAGTATGTTACATATTGAGGGCTGTGATGATGTCTCCGGACTCGATGGATGCGGTTTTTCAGGCACTGGGGAATGCCCAGCGCCGTCGCATGCTCGACTACGTGAAAAATCATCCCGGCTGCTCTGTCGGCCAGGTCGCCAGCGGGTTCGATGTCAGCCGCGTGGCGGTGATGCGCCACCTGGCTGTTCTGGAAGATGCCCAGCTGATCATTTCCGACAAGCGGGGCCGGACGCGCCACCTCTACATGAATGCGGTCCCGATCCAGATGATCCATGACCGCTGGACCAGCGAGTATTCGGCGCTGTGGGCCGGTCGCACGCTGGATATCAAATACCTCGCCGAGCAGCGCGCTGTAGCGGATGGATGGGATGCCGCGGCCGGAGAGGGTCAGGCAGCAACAGGGGGCAGAAAAGGGGAAAGCCATGAGTGAGACAGCCAGCAAGGCCGAACAGGCGGATGCCGTTCGCACATCCATGTACCGCGTGGTGATCCGCGCTTCGATCGAGACAGTCTGGTCGGAGCTGATACGCACCGATCGTCCGCTGCCCTTCTTCTTCGGCGGACAATACGACACGCCGGGGCTCAAGACCGGTGCCCCGTTTGCCATGCGCTCGCCGGACGGCAAGTTCACCATGGCGATGGGCGAGGTGATCGAGTTCGATCCGCCGCATCGCTATGCGCACACCTTCCGCTTCACCACATCCGACGATCCGGCTTCGATCGTTCGCTATCAGCTCAAGGAGGTGGATGGCGGTACGGAATTCACGCTGATCAACGAACATCCCGCCGGCGATCCGGTTTCGAAGTCGGAAAAGCAGATGGCCCAGGGCGCGAAATTCATCTCCGAGAATCTCAAATCTGTCGTCGAGACCGGTAAGGCGACCTTCGGCGGCCAGGCCTTGCTGTTCATGTTTTCACTGATGGCGCCGATGACGCCGAAGACCGCGCGCTCGGAAAACTGGCCGCTCGACCGGGCGCCGAGAGGGTAGGGAGTGAGATATGGCACAGTCCCCGCAGGAAATGGCCGACAAGATGGTGGCCAACATGCCCGAGAAGACCGGCAAACCGCTGGCTGATTGGGTGGCCATCGTGAAGGCCAGCGGTCTGGAAAAGCATGGCGAGATGGTCAAGCTGCTCAAGAGCGAACACGGCATGACACACGGTTTTGCCAATCTGGTGGCCCATGAGGTGCGAGGCGGTGTGGCGACCAAGCTTCCGGATCCGTCGTCGGATCCTGTGGCGGCCCAGTATGCGGGCGACAAGGCTGCACTCCGGCGGATCCATGACGCGATCGCGGATGCCGTCGCCGGCTTTGGCAGCGATGTCGAACAGGCACCGAAGAAGACCTATGTCAGCCTGCGCCGGACCAAGCAGTTCGCGCTCGTCCAGCCTTCGACCAAAACCCGGGTCGATGTCGGCATCAATCTCAAGGACGTGCCTCCGCAGGGGCGTCTGGAAGCGTCCGGTTCCTTCAACGGTATGGTGTCGCACAGGGTGCGCCTTGGCTCGGTCGCGGATGTGGATGCCGAACTGATCGAATGGCTGCGCATGGCATATGACCGCGCCGGATAGGCCGGGGGCTGGACAGGGGGGCGAAGACACCCCATTGTAATTGTCAGCTGAAAGAGGAATGACATGCGAAATCGTGCTCGTGCCATCGCCATTGCCCGGCGGATTGACGAAGAGCGGACCGCAAAGGTCCGGACGCTGATGATGTCCGGCCTCATTCTCCTTTCGATTATTATTGGCCTCGCCCTCGCGGGAGCGCTGCCGACGCCTGTTTGACGTCCCACCGGACATCACGACACGGAAAACCGGCCTCGCTCCCAAAGGAGCGGGGCTTTTTCGTGTCTGGTGTGTCCGGCTGATCGGAGACCCGAGAATGCCCCTTACAGCCTCACAGCCGGCGACGGACATGCCCGGCGATCTCGCCGGTGCGTTCGCATTTGTCGACAGGCTTCATGAACAGGGCATGGGCGGCATCCTGCGCTCCCCCTGCCTGCCATCGCCCGCGCTCTCCAGATCGGTGGGCTGCGACGTCGTCGTAAAGCTTGAAAATCTCCAGGCAACCGGATCGTTCAAGGAGCGCGGCGCCTATGCCCGTCTCGCGGCCCTGAGCGAGGCCGAACGCCAGCGCGGTGTGGTGGCCGCATCCGCGGGCAACCACGCCCAGGGCGTTGCGCGTCATGCGACCGCTATGGGTATAAGGGCGACCATCGTCATGCCCGAAGGCACGCCGATGGTGAAGGTTCACCAGACCCGGGCGCTCGGCGCCGAGGTCGACATCACGGGCGCGGACTTCGATGCGGCGAAGGCGCATGCCCTGTCGCTGTCGGCGGAGACCGGTGCGGTGTTCATCCACCCGTTCGACGACCCGGTCGTTCTGGCCGGGCAGGGGACGCTGGCGCGCGAGATGCTCGCCGAATACCCCGATCTCGACACGCTGGTCCTGCCGATCGGCGGGGGCGGGCTGGCAGCGGGCTGCGGGCTCGCGGCACGCCAGGTAAAGCCGGATATCGAACTCGTAGGCGTTCAGTCGGATCTCTTTCCGTCTTTTGCCAACCTCTATAACGGGACTGACCGGCCGGTCGGCGGCTTTACCCTGGCAGAAGGGATCGCTGTGCGTGAGCCTGGTCAGCTGACACGGTCAATCCTCGCCGAAATACTCGATGATGTCCTTGTCGTGGACGAGCGCCAGATCGAACGGGCCCTGAATCTCTTCATCTCGCATCTGCGCGTGCTGCCGGAAGGTGCAGGCGCCGTGGGGCTGGCCGGCGTTCTCGCCGCGCCCGAACGGTTCGCGGGCAAGCGGGTCGGACTGGTTCTCACGGGCGGTAATGTCGACACCCGGCTTCTCTCCTCGCTGCTCCTGAGGGACCTTGCCCGGTCCCGCCGCCTGGCGCGGCTGCGCATCGAGCTGGTCGATGTGCCCGGGCAGCTGTCGGCCGTGTCCGAGGTGATCTCGCGGGCCGAGGGCAATGTCACGGATGTGGCCTATCACAAGACCTTCTCCGACCTGCCGGCGAAGGTGACCTATATCGATATCTCGCTGGAAGCGCAGGATGCCGCCCATATGGACCGCATCGAAGCGGCACTGCGTGAGGCCGGCTTCCGCGTGGAACAGGCCAGCTATTGAGCGTTTCATTTAAGTTGTCACATGGACATAGTAGGACCGGCCGCGCGCAAACAGTCCGCCGTCCGATTGGAGTTAAGTCATGAAATTCTTTGTCGATACCGCCGACGTCGCTGAAATCACCGAACTCAATGAGGCCGGCCTGGTCGATGGCGTGACGACCAACCCCTCACTGATCGCCAAATCCGGCCGCGACTTCATCGAGGTGACGAAAGAAATCTGCGCGCTGGTGAATGGTCCCGTGAGTGCTGAAGTCACGGCTATGGATACTGACGGGATGATCACTGAGGGACGCAAGCTGGCAGCGCTGGCCGGCAATGTCGTGGTCAAGCTGCCACTGACCTTCGGCGGTCTGAAAGCCTGCCGGGCGCTGACGGATGACGGCATCAAGACCAATGTCACCCTGTGCTTCTCGGCCAATCAGGGCCTGCTCGCTGCCAAGGCCGGCGCGACCTATATCTCGCCCTTCATCGGCCGTCTGGACGATCTGGGTGTCGATGGCATGGAGCTGATCGAGAATCTGCGGATCATCTACGACAATTATGGCTTCGAGACGGAAATCCTGGCCGCCTCGATCCGCTCGGCCGATCATGTCCAGCAGTGCGCGCTTGCTGGCGCCGACGTGGCAACAGTGCCGCCGACGGTGCTCAAGGGGCTGGTCAAGCACAAGCTCACCGATGCAGGGCTCGAAGCCTTCCTGGCAGACTGGAAAAAGACCGGTCAGAGCATACTCTGACCGGCTTTCGGACCTTGGCCCTCAGAGGCACGGGGCGCCGGATTCTCGGCCTGATCCGATAACCGCCGGGTTCCTGGCCGCGCTCCAATACTTCCGCAGCGTCAGCTTGACGCAGCGCGACCGGGCGTTGTGGTTTGTCTGTAGAGCGTCTTTTTGACGATTTCGGTCAAAAATCGCTTGGGAATCAAACGTGAAGCCTTCATAGTCTGACGCATGGACCGGTGAGTATCGGCGGGCAATCCCTCGCACCGAGTCGCGGCAAGACCGTGTAGCAGTTCCATTTCGACGCACGCGACAAATTGCCATAGAGTTTTTGGGGGATAGTGCGCTAAACCGGGCTCGATAACAGCCAATCCGGGGGCGCATATAATGTCTACGCCGCAAGTGCTGCGACGTGCAGGGGCCGATCCATCCACTGCCGTCGTCCTTCTGATCACATTCCTGGGGGCGCTCTGGTCGCTGTTTTCGGCGGCCTATGCACCCGAGGCCGCGATGCGCGGCCAGGCCTGGCTTCTGCTGGGCGGGTTCTTGACGGGTATCGTCCTGATCGTCGGGACCATTGCCAATGGCGGCGTCGTCAATGACGAACGCGAGTATAACGAGAATCTGGTCAAGGCCGGTGCCATTGCCACCATGTTCTGGGGCATCGCGGGGCTTCTGGTGGGCGTCGTCATTGCCTTCCAGCTGGCCTTCCCGGTGCTCAATATCGACCAGTTCGGCTTTACAAGCTTTGGCCGTCTGCGTCCGCTGCACACATCAGCGGTGATTTTTGCTTTCGGCGGCAATGCGCTGCTGGCGACCTCCTTCTATGTCGTCCAGCGTACCTGTCGTACGCGCATCGCCGGCGGCATCTGGCCGTGGTTCGTGTTCTGGGGGTACCAGCTCTTCATCGTGATGGCGGCGACCGGCTATGTGATCGGCATCACCCAGTCCAAGGAATATGCCGAGCCGGAATGGTATACCGACCTGTGGCTGACCATCGTCTGGGTGGCTTATCTCCTGGTCTTCCTCGGCACGCTGTGGAAGCGCAAGGAACCGCATATCTATGTGGCGAACTGGTTCTATCTCGCCTTCATCGTCACCATCGCCGTGCTGCACGTGGTCAACAATCTGGCCATGCCGGTCAGCTTCTTCGGCGCGCGCAGCTACTCGCTCTTTGCCGGCGTGCAGGATGCCCTGACGCAGTGGTGGTACGGCCACAACGCGGTGGGCTTCTTCCTGACGGCCGGCTTCCTGGGGATCATGTACTACTTCATCCCCAAACGCGTTCAGCGCCCGGTCTATTCCTACCGTCTGTCGATCATCCACTTCTGGTCGCTGATCTTCATCTACATCTGGGCCGGTCCGCACCACCTGCACTACACGGCCCTGCCGGAATGGGCGCAGACGCTGGGCATGACCTTCTCGGTGATGCTGTGGATGCCGTCCTGGGGGGGCATGATCAACGGCCTGATGACGCTGTCGGGGGCCTGGGACAAGCTGCGCACCGACCCGGTCGTGCGGATGCTGGTCCTGTCGGTCGCCTTCTACGGCATGTCGACCTTCGAAGGTCCGGTGATGTCGGTCCGCGCCGTCAACGCGCTCTCGCACTACACTGACTGGACTGTCGGCCACGTTCACTCCGGTGCGCTGGGCTGGGTCGGCTTCATCTCCTTCGGTGCCGTCTACTGCCTGGTTCCCTGGCTGTGGAAGCGCAAGGGCATGCATTCCAAGGCGCTGATCGACTGGCACTTCTGGATCGCCACCTTCGGCATCCTGCTCTACATCACCTCGATGTGGGTCGCGGGCATCATGCAGGGGCTGATGTGGCGGGCCTATAACGAGCTCGGCTTCCTGGAATTCTCCTTCGTGGAGACCGTGGAGGCGATGCACATCTCCTACATCATCCGGGCCGTCGGCGGTCTGCTCTACCTGAGCGGCGCAATCATCATGGCCTACAACATGTACCGCACGATCAAGGGCGACGTGAAAGAGGAAGACGAGAATGTCCTTCCTCAACCCGCCGCCGTTCCGGCCGAATAGGGGCCTGTCATGTCAGAACAAAAGAAAAGCCGCTGGAGCAAGCTCCACAACAAGCTCTTCGAGCAGAATTCGCTTCTCCTGACCGTTGGCATCCTGGTCACGGTCTCGATCGGCGGGATCGTGGAAATCGCACCGCTTTTCTACCTCGACTCGACGATCGAGGAGGTGGAAGGCGTGCGGCCCTACACGCCACTGGAACAGCTGGGCCGGGATATCTACATCCGCGAGGGCTGCTATAACTGCCACTCGCAGATGGTGCGCCCGCTGCGAGACGAGGTGGAGCGCTACGGCCACTACTCGCTGGCCGCCGAGAGCATGTATGATCACCCTTTCCAGTGGGGCTCGAAGCGGACGGGGCCGGACCTCGCCCGCGTCGGGGGCAAGTACTCCGATGAATGGCATCGCGACCACCTGCGTGATCCGCAATCGGTGGTGCCGGAGTCGATCATGCCGGATTATCCCTTCCTGGAAAATTCCGAGCTCGACTATGAGAACGTCGCCGCCAACCTTCGGGCGCTGCGCCGGGTGGGTGTGCCGTATTCGGATGCGATGATCGAGAATGCAGTCGCCGATATCACGACGCAGCTCGATCCTTATGCCGCAGACTATGACGGCTTCCAGGAACGCTACCCGAATGCGCTGATGCGCGATTTCGACGGCGATCCGTCGCGGGTGACCGAAATGGATGCGCTCGTGGCCTACCTGCAGGTGCTCGGCACGATGGTGGACTTCTCCACCTATGAGGCCGAAGCCGATGAAAACCTGAGGTAGGGCAATGCACGAGACACTTTCCAACTTCGCCCAGACAGGGGGGCTGCTGATTTTCGTCCTCCTGTTCGCCGGTGTGCTTGCCTACGCGCTCTGGCCGCGCAACCAGGCGAAATTCGATGCCGCTGCGCGCACGCCGCTGGAAGAAACCGACAAGCCGGAAACGGCCGATCACAACAAGGACGAGACCCATGTCCGAGCATGATCAAGAACGCGAAAGAGACGCCCATACAGGTACGGCCACGACCGGTCACGAATGGGACGGTATCAAGGAGCTGGATACGCCACTGCCGCGCTGGTGGTTGTGGGTCTTCTACGCCAGCGTCGCCTGGTCCGTAGTCTACATGATCTTCATGCCGGCCTGGCCGGCCCTGCCGGGATTGGCCGGTGAAACCGATCACACTCGTGGTCTTCGTGACCACTCCGAGCGAGCCAATGTCGCACAGGCTATCGAGGAGCTCCACGCCAGCCGGGCCAGCGGCTTCGCGGCCCTCGAGGGAGCCTCGATCGACCAGATCGAGAATGATCCCCAGCTGCTCGGCTTTGTCCGCGCGGCGGGTGAGGCAGCTTTCGGCGACAACTGCGCAACCTGTCACGGATCGGGTGCCCAGGGTGCCATCGGCTATCCCAACCTGAATGACGATGTCTGGCTGTGGGGCGGGACTTATGAGGACATCCGCACCACGCTGCGCTACGGCATCCGGAGCGAACATCCCGATACCCGTTTCTCGCAGATGCCGTCCTTCGGCCGCGACGAACTGCTCACCGGCAGCGAGATCGCCGATGTGGCCGACTATGTCCTGTCGATGTCCGGCCGTGCCGGGGATGTGAGTGCCGAGGCACTCGCCCGCGGGCAGGAGACCTACGACATCCAGTGTGCGTCCTGCCACATGCCTGACGGCACCGGTGATCGCATGCAGGGGGCTCCGAATCTGGTCGATCAGGACTGGCTCTACGGTTCGAGCCGCGAGCAGGTGATCAACATCATCCATCGCGGTCCCTATGGCGTGATGCCGGCCTGGGAGGGCCGTCTCAACGAGGCCACCATCGATGCACTGGCCGCCTATGTCTATCTGCTTGGCGGTGGTGAGGAAGCAGAGGGTGCGGCGAACGGTCCCACGGGGCGCTAGGTCGCATACACCAACCAGAGGAACCGGGATAAAGCGCCGTCATGAGTGACAAGAATACACGCGCCATGGCGGCGCCCGGTATCCGCAAGTCAAAGGCCGAAGCGGTCAACGCAGCGGACACGCGCGAACTCTACAAAAAGCGTGAACCTATCTATCCCAAGCTGGCGCACGGCAAGTTCCGGACCGTCAAATGGGTGGTGATGGCGGTAACTCTCGGCATCTACTATCTCGTCCCCTTCCTGCGCTGGGACCGGGGACCGGACGCGCCGGACCAGGCTGTCCTGGTCGATTTTGCCGGCCGGCGCTTCTATTTCTTCTTCATCGAGATCTGGCCGCAGGAAGTCTATTACATCACCGGCCTGCTGATTCTGGCGGCGCTGGGGCTTTTCCTCGCGACGGCGCTCTTTGGCCGGGTCTGGTGCGGCTATGCCTGCCCGCAGACGGTCTGGACAGACCTCTTCATCTGGGTCGAGCGCGCCTTTGAAGGTGACCGCAATGCCCGCATCAAGCTGGACCGGTCGCCTTGGTCCTTGAACAAGGCCTGGCGCAAGATCGGCAAGCACACCGTCTGGCTGGTTATCGCCCTGGCGACAGGGGGCGCCTGGGTCCTTTATTTCCACGACGCCTATGAGGTGATCGGGAATTTCTTCACCGGCCAGGCCGAGCCTTCCTCCTATCTCTTTGCCGGTATACTCACCTTCACGACCTATACGCTGGCCGGCACAATGCGCGAACAGGTGTGCACCTACATGTGCCCCTGGCCGAGGATCCAGGCGGCCATGACGGACCGCGATGCCCTGAACGTCACCTACCGGGTCGACCGCGGGGAACCGCGCGGTCCGCACAAGAAGGGCGAGAGTTGGGACGGCCGCGGCGATTGCATCGACTGCAAGCAGTGCGTGGCGGTCTGTCCGATGGGGATCGATATTCGTGACGGCGCCCAGCTGGAGTGCATCCAGTGCGCGCTGTGCATCGATGCCTGCGACGACATCATGAAGAAGGTGGACCGGCCGACGGGCCTTATCACCTATGAGACGGACGACAATGTCGACCGCTTCCAGAGGGGCGAA
The DNA here is from genome assembly GCA_036231565.1 of Pseudomonadota bacterium. GTDB lineage: Bacteria > Pseudomonadota > Alphaproteobacteria > Caulobacterales > Maricaulaceae > Maricaulis. The sequence continues at coordinate 137,923 of JAZAHA010000005.1, read as the reverse complement.
AAAGCCGTCTACAAATTCATCCGCCCGCGTACAGTCGTCTACGGCGTGGCCTTCGCCATCGTTGCGGCAATCATGCTGGCGGCCTTGCTCAACCGGTCCGAACTCGAGCTCAACTCGCAGCGCGACCGCAACCCGAACTTCGTGATCCTGTCGGATGGTTCGGTGCGGAACGGCTACAATCTCAAAGTCGTCAACAAGGCGAACGAGTCGCGTACGCTCACCCTGTCGATCGAAGGTGATGCGCAGATCGAGACGCGGCTTCTGGGAGCTGCAGACGATGCCCCCATGCAGCTGAGAGTGGACGCCGACCGGACCCAGGACTTCGTGATATATCTCACCCTGCCGGCCAGCGCGATCGACGGTCCGCGCGAGACCTTCAACTTCCGCGTTACCGATACGCGGACCGGCGAGACCGCGACCACCCCGTCAATGATCGTGACCGGAGCCGAATGATGAAGTCGTTTCTCAACCCCGTACGGGGCTGGCATGTCCTGGTTCTCATCGTGCTGTTTTTCAGCGTCACGATCGGGGTGAACGCCACTTTCATCACCCTCGCCATGCGCACCCATCCCGGTGAGGATGTGCCGCGCTCCTACTATCAGGGCCTCAATTACAACGAGACGCTGGCCCGCCGCCACGAACAGGCCGAGCTTGGCTGGTCGGCCCGGGTCAATGTGGTCGAAGGTGAGCTGCTGGTTGAAGTCAGCGACGCCGATGGCGCACCCGTTCCGGGCCTCCAGCTGACCGGCGCCATGAACCATCCCACGAATACGTCGCGTGATTGTCCGCTCGAGTTTCTGGAAAGCCGCGCCGGCCTCTATCGAGCCGCACTGCCGTGTACCGAGACCGGGCAATGGCATCTGCGCGCGCATAACAATGGCGACGCACCGTTCGAAATGGAGCACGCGCTTTGGCTGCGCTAGACACGGCCCATTTTTCAGAACCTGTCAGCCAGGTCGATCCGCAGGCCTTTGTCCGCCTTGCTGACGGACAATGCCATCTTGACCTGTTGGTGCGCGGTGCTGTCTGCGCCGGCTGTATTTCGCGTATCGAGTCGGGCCTGCTTGAGGATGACCGTGTCGAACGCGCCCGGCTCAACCTGTCGACCGGCCGCCTTCGCCTGAGCTGGCGGGGCGATGCGGCGCTGGCATCGACCTATGTCAGCCGGCTGGGTCGGCTGGGTTATCCCGCCACGCCCTACGAGCCGGAAGCTGAAGCCGATCCCCAGAAGGAAGAAGAGCGCAAGCTGCTTCGCGCTATGGCGGTTGCCGGTTTTGCCATGGCGAACGTCATGCTGTTATCGATCTCGGTCTGGGCCGGTGGCATGGAGATGACCGAGGCGACCCAGGCGCTGATGCACCGGATATCGGCGCTGATCGTGCTGCCGGCCGTCGCCTATGCGGGGCAGCCCTTCTTCCGGTCGGCGATCACTGCGCTGCGAAACAAGCACGTCAACATGGACGTGCCCATTTCGCTCGCGGTCATCCTGGCCTGCGGCCTGTCGCTCTGGGAAACCTTCTACGGCCACGGCGACACATATTTCGACGCCGCGGCGATGTTGCTGTTTTTCCTGCTGATCGGGCGCTTTCTCGACATGCGCCTGCGGGCCAAGGCCGGCGAAGCGGCCCGGGGCCTGGCCGCGATGCAGGCCGCGACTGCCAACCGGCTTCGCGACGACGGACGGATCGAGGCGATCCCGGCCCGCGAGGTGAAGGCCGGTGACCGGCTGGTCCTGGCCGCCGGCGACCGGGTGCCGGTGGATGCCGTGATCCGCGAAGGGCAGGGAGCGCTCGACGGTTCCCTTGTGACCGGCGAGACGGCTCCCGTTGCCGCAAAGCCGGGTATCGAAGTCTTTTCCGGCATGCTGAACCTGGACGGCAAGCTGGTGCTGGAAGCGACGGCCGACCGCGACAATTCCCTGCTCGCCGAGATCACGCGTCTCGTCGAGGCGGGCGAGCAAAGCCGGTCGCGCTATGTGCGTCTCGCCGACCGTGCAGCCAAACTCTATGTGCCGGTTGTTCACTCGCTTGCCGCTTTGACGCTGCTCGGCTGGCTGGTGATCGGGCAGAGCGCGCACCTGGCGATCATCCATGCGATCGCTGTTCTTATCATCACCTGTCCGTGTGCACTTGGCCTGGCGGTTCCCGCCGTCCAGGTCGTCGCGTCCGGCCGTCTCTATCGCGAGGGTGTGCTGGTGAAGTCGGGCGACGCCATGGAGCGTCTGGCCGGGATCGATACCGTCGTTTTCGACAAGACGGGTACGCTGACTGAGGGCCGTCCGCGCCTGATCAATCGGGACGAAATTCCCGATGTGGCATTCGAGACGGCCGCGCGGCTCGCCCGGACCAGCCGTCACCCCCTGTCCCGTGCCGTGGCCGATGCCGCAGGCATGGGGATCGCAGCGTCCGGAACGCGAGAGATTTCCGGCGGCGGCATCGAGGCCGTCGAGGATGGTATGACGATCCGGTTCGGTTCGGCCCGCTGGCTGGGCATCGACGCGGTGAGCGATCCGCACAGCGAAGTCTGGCTCAAGGCCGGTGATGAGGCTCCCGTCCGCTTCCGCTTTGAAGACCGGCTACGCGCAGACGCTGCCGAGACGGTCGCTGCACTGCGCGATCGCGGTTGCCGGGTTGAGCTTCTGTCAGGTGATCGTAGCGGTCCGGTCGAAGTCGTTGCCGCCGAGTTGGACCTGGATGCCTGGCAGGCGGAGCTGAAGCCGCAGGACAAGATTGCGCGTCTGGAAGCTCTGAAGGCTGAAGGACGCCGGGTCGCCATGATCGGCGACGGCATCAATGATGCGCCGGCGCTCGCTGCGGCGGACGTGTCCGTCTCGCTGGCGTCCGCAGCGGAGATATCCCAGGCTGCGGCCGATTTCGTGCTGCAGGGCGACCGTCTGGCGTCAGCCATTGTGGCCTACGACGTATCCTGCGGTGCCAAGCGGCGGGTGCTGGAGAATTTCGGCCTGGCCGCGGTCTACAATATGATCGCCGTGCCGCTCGCCGTGGCCGGTCTGGTGACGCCGCTGATCGCCGCCATCGCCATGTCGGCATCCTCGGTCCTGGTCACCCTCAATGCGCTGAGGCTCGCTCGCTGATGTCCGTCCTGATCTGGCTGATACCTGTCGCCATCGCCATGGGCGGTCTGGGTCTTCTGGCCTTCATGTGGAGCTTGAAGTCCGGCCAGTTCGAGGATCTGGACGGTGCCGCAGAGCGCATCCTGATGGATGACGACAAGCCGATCGTACCGAAAGGCTATGCCGAGGGCGAGGCGGAGGATGACGCCGACGGCGCTGCTTCCGGCGAGAAATCCCGGTAGGCGTGCCAGGTCGCCAGCGCGACCCACGGGAAGGTCACGGCCAGACCGATCAGGAAAACAGCGGATCCGGCGGCGGTCATGAAAGCGATCAACCAGGCCCAGGTCAGCATCACGAAGGGCTGCTGGATCACAGCCTTGAAGCTGGCGACAAGCGCTGTCACGGCATCCACGTCCTGATCGACCAGCATCGGGAAGGCGAGGGCGGACATCGAAAAGGCGACGGCGGCCAGCACGGCGCCGATGGTGGTGCCGATGACCATAAGGCTCAGCCCGGCCGGATCACTCAGCGCATATTCCAGGAATGGGCCTGGCAGCAGGGGCGTATCGGGCGCCAGCGCGACGAGCAGGAATTGTGCGATCCGGACCCACAGCAGGAAGAGCATCAAGAGCAGCAGGCTGAGGAAACCGATCTGCGACAGCCGCGAGGGGAAGCGGGAGATAACGAAACGGAAGCGGGGCTTTTCACCACGCTCGATCGCCCGGGGCACCTGGTAGATGCCGATCGCCAGCGCCGGTGCGACGAGGGCGAAGCCGCTGAGCGCGACCGGGACAGCGGAGGCGAAGCCGATGGCGTTCAGTCCCAGCACGATCAGGGCACCCAGGCTGACAAAGATCAGGCCGTAGCCCAGCGTCACCCGGGGCGCGCGTACGAGATCCTGCCATCCGGCCTTCAGCCAAGCCCAGGGTGCGTCCCGGCGCACGTGCTGGAGATGAACCATGGTGTCCTCCCTCGGAAATTTTATGCTGGCTACCGTCAGCTGCTTTGCGGCGTTACGCCACACTTTATTTGTGGGCTTGTCCAGCCGAAGACAGCGGCAGGGAGTATGGCATGGCGCCGTCCGGATTGTCAGAACTGAGCCTTGCGGGCGGAATGCTTGCCGGATTTGCGTCCAGCCTGCACTGCGTCGGCATGTGCGGCGGCATCGCGGCGACCCTGTCCGTTTCTCTCGGTGGGGACGCAGTCCAAAGCCGCGCCCGGGCACTCATGCTCGCACAGACCGGCCGCATGGCGGCCTATGTCACCGCAGGGGCGGTTCTCGCAGCGCTCGGGTCGCAGGCCTATTTTGCGTTTGATCGCGCCGAGGCGCATTTCATCCTGCGCTGGCTGGCCGCTGCCATGCTGGTCTATATCGGCCTGTCGGTCGCGGGCTGGGCGCCTTCGCTGGCCGGCGTCGACCGTCTCGGTGCACGCCTCTTGAGCTGGATGAGGGCGCCATTTGCAGGAGCGCTGTCGCTGGCCAGCCCGCTCCTGGCCGGTTTCCTGTGGGGCTTTCTGCCCTGCGGCATGGTCTATGCCACGCTCTTCTACGCCATGCTGTCCGGCTCGGTCGCAACCGGTGCACTGGTCATGCTGGGGTTTGGCCTTGGAACACTTCCCGCCGTCACAGCCGCGGCGTTCGGCGTTACCGGATTACTGTCAGCGGCACGCACGCCCCGCGTTCGAATCACGGTCGGACTGACAATCGTGATGATCGGTGTGGCGTCGGCTGCGCTGCCCTGGAAAGCGATTGCCGCATTCTGCGGCATCGAACTCGCCTGATACGGGAAATGAGGCTCCGAACCCATTTCGCAAGTGCGTTTTTCTTAACAAAGTATTATGGTTCGGCGCCAATGGGATAGGAGTTCAGCCATGTCGCTGTGGCACAGTCGAATCCTCGCGCTGGCATTGGCGCTGGGCGCCGTTGCGTGTACCGGACCGTCTGACGAGACGGTCGAAGCAACCGGGCCGCAACTGGAACGACGACCTGCCGATGCGCCACGTGCCGAGCCGGAGACGCCTGCCAGCTTTGCCTTCCTGCGTTACGCGATCAGTGTTGATGGCGATACGCCCGAGGTCTGTCTCGGCTTCACGCACCCGCTCGATCCCGACACCGACTATGAACCCTATGTCGCCGTGACGCCGCAGCGCCCGATCGCCTTGTCGGCATCGGGGCGCTCGCTGTGTGTCGGCGGTCTGACTTTCGGTGAGGGCCAGAGCCTGACGCTGCGCGAGGGCCTGCCGGCCGCGAATGGCGATGCCTTGCTGGTGGACGAAACCGTCGAGATCGATTTTGGCGACCGCCCCGCTTTCGTCGGCATTGCCGGCGATGGCGTGATCCTGCCCCGTCGGGATGCAGATGGTCTCGCCATCGAGACGGTGAATGTCGACGCGGTCGAGCTGGAGGTCTGGCGTATCACCGATCGGGCGCTGGCCTTCCGTTCGATCACGACGGGATTCAACGCGGCCCAGGGTGAATACAGCTGGGTTCCCGAAGAGGAGAGCCCGCACGCGGTCGGCGAACAGATCTGGCAAGGCCGCATGGAAACCGCCGGCGCACCGAATACGCCGGTGACGACCGTTTTCCCGATCGCCGAAGCCATCGGAACCCTGTCGCCTGGCGCCTACTTCGTTTCGGTGCGCGAAGACAGCGAGGCGGCTGACGATGACGTTCCGGCCCGCGCCGAACGCTGGCTCGTGATCACGGATCTGGCCCTCACGGCCTATCGCGGTGCGGACGGGATCGATTTCGTCGTGCGCTCGCTGCAGACCGCGATGCCGGAGGCCGGTGTCGAGGTGCAGCTGATCGCGCGCTCCAACGAGATCCTTGCCACGGCCATGACGGATTCGAACGGCCGGGCCCGCTTCGAAGGGCCGCTGACACGAGGCGAGGGCGCCATGGCGCCGCGTCTCCTGACCGCCTATGGCCGCAATAATGATTTCGCCGTGCTCGACTTCCAGCGCAATCCGGTCGACCTGTCCGGCCAGGACATTGGCGGCCGCCAGCGTCCGGACGGAGCAGACGGATATATCTGGCTGGACCGGGGTATCTACCGGCCGGGTGAGACGGTCCATGCCGGCGCCATGGTGCGCGACGCCGAAGCCGTCGCAATTTCGGACCGGCCGGTGACGCTGACAGTTTATGGACCGAACGGTATCGAAGCGGCCATCTCGCGTTTTGACGGCTTGCCGCAGGCCGGATCTGTCTTCTGGGACTATGAATTGCCCGTCGCGGCTGCGCGCGGCGAATGGCGTATCGTGGCAACAATGGACGGGTATGGCGATGTCGGCTCGACCCGCTTCTCGGTCGAGGATTTCGTGCCGCAACGCATTGCCCTGGAACTCGATGCCGACGACGAAACGCCGATCCTGCTGGGCGGCAAGCGTGACATCGCCGCCAATGTCCGCTTCCTCTATGGCGCTCCGGGTGCGGGACTGCCGGTGGAGGGCCGCCTGCGGGTCGAGGCCGACCCCCGACCCTTCGCCGATTATCCCGGGTTCAGTTTCGGCCGTCATGACGAGCCTTTCCGCGACCGTACCGAAGATCTGCCTGGCACGGTGGCCGACGGGGCCGGTGCCGCGACCCTGACCGTCAGTGCGGGCGAGATCGGTGCCGATGCCACCCAGCCACTGCGGATCCGTGCCGTCGTCTCAGCCATTGAGCCCGGTGGCCGGGCCGTCGCCGATGATGTCCGCATTCCCTATCGTCCTGCGCCGCTCTATCTCGGCCTGAAGCCGCAATTCGAAGGCCGTGCCGAACGCAATCGCGAGAGCGCCTTTGATGTCGTCGCGGTCGATGCCGGTGGTGCGCCGGTCGCGGTGGATGTCGAATGGCAATTGATGCGGATCGACTGGGATTATGACTGGTACCGCACCGATGGCGAACGCTGGCGTTGGCGCCGTACCCGTCATGTCGTGCCGATCGAGGAGGGCGTGCTGTCGCTGGACGGCGAGGGTGCCGATCCCCTGTCCCTGCGCGCGCTTGACTGGGGCGACTACCAGCTTGTCGTGACCGATCCCCAGAGCGGCATGTCCGCCAGCGCCCAGTTCTGGGTCGGCTGGGGCGGGTCGTCCGAGCCGGGCGTCGAGGCGCCGGATCGCGTGGCTCTGTCCGGCCCTGAAGAGCCTGTCGCTGTTGGCGGCACTGCAACCGTATCCATTCGTCCGCCCTATCCCGGCGAGGCCGAGGTCGTGATTGCCAGCGACCGCGTGCTGGAAACCCGTTCGGTCAGCATTCCGGAAGGCGGTGTCGAACTGTCCTTCAATGTCACTGAGGATTGGGGCGCCGGCGCCTACGCCATGGTATCGGTCTACACGCCGCGCGACCCGGTCGACCGGCCGGCCCCGCGCCGGGCTGTCGGGGTTCTGCATCTGCCCGTCGACATGTCGGATCGGACGCTGGAGATCGATTTCAACGCGCCCGAGCGCATTCACCCGCGCCAGAGCGTCGAGCTGGAACTGGCGATCGACGGGCCGGTGCGCAGCGGTGCCTATGTGTCCGTCGCGGCGGTCGATGAGGGCATTCTCGCCCTGACCCGCTTTGCCTCACCCGATCCGCAGGCCTGGTATTTCGGCAAGACGGCGCTCGATGTCGATCTGCACGATGATTATGGCCGCTTGCTCGATCCCAACCAGGGTGCCGCGGCGCCCGTTCGCCAGGGCGGTGACCAGATCGGCGGAGCCGGTCTGACCGTCGTGCCGACGCAGACCGTGGCGCTGTTCACCGGCCCTGTCGAAGTGGGCCGCAATGGCCGCGCGACCGTGTCCTTCGACGTGCCGGATTTCAATGGCGAGCTGCGCCTCATGGCGGTGGCCTGGAGTGGCCGAGCCGTCGGTCAGGCGGCCCAGCCCCTGACCGTGCGCGACGATGTGCCGGCTGAACTGATCCTGCCGCGCTTCCTCGCACCGGGCGATCAGTCGACGGCCACGCTGACGATCGACAATATCGATGGCGCGCCGGGCGCCTATGCCGTGGCGATGGACGCCGAAGCGCCGGTCAGCATGTTGGCCACCGACACGATCGAGCTCGCCGCCGGCCAGCGTATTGATCGCCGCTACGGGCTTTCATCCGACGATGTCGGTGTGGGCTCGGTGGGGCTGTCGGTCGACGGGCCGGACGAGTTTGCTGTTGCGCGCAGCTATCCGATCGAGGTGCGTTCGGCCTGGCTGCCGTCTTCCAGCGTCCGGCGCGGACGCGTCATGCCGGGAGACAGCTGGCGGCTGTCGAGCGATGTCCTGGCGGGCTACCTGCCGGGCACGTCAGATGTGACGGTGAGCTTCTCGCCGACACCGCTGGACGAGGCGGCACTGCTGACGGCGCTCAGCCGTTATCCCTATGGCTGTACCGAGCAGATCACCAGCCGGGCGCTGCCGCTGCTCTACGCCGATCCTCTCGCCAGCGCTGCGGGCGAAGACCCGGTCGAGGGCGCGCGGGCACGCGTGCAGGAAGCCATCGCAACGCTGCTGTCACGCCAGTCTGCCGATGGTGCCATCGGCCTGTGGCGTATCGGCGATCGTGGCCTGCGGCCCTGGATCGGTGCCTATGCGACCGACTTCCTGGCGCGGGCCAGAGAGGCCGGCTACACCGTGCCGGATGCGGCACTGGAGCGGGCCTATACCGGCCTTGAACATATCGCTTCCGGCGAGATGTGGCGGGTCAATGGTTATGACACCGAGATCCATCGCTGGCGCGGTCAGACCGATACGCCGGAGCGTCTCAATGACCGTTCCGCGGCCTATGCGCTCTACGTGCTGGCCCGCGCCGGACGGGTCGACCGGTCTCGCCTGCGCTACATGCATGACGAGCGCCTGGAAGCGATCGAAAGCCCGCTGGCCCGGGCGCAGATCGGTGCGGCGCTCTACCTGATCGGTGACCAGGCCCGTGCGGTGAGTGCCTTCGATGCGGCCGAGGCGGCGCTGGGTTTTGAGAACCCCGGCAATTACTACATGTCGCCGCGGCGTGACCTGGCCGGTGTTCTCGCTCTGGCCGCCGAAGCCGGCCAGCATGAGCGTGTCGCTCGCCTGGCCGAGCGTGTCGGCCAGGACCTGCCGGAACCGGCCCGTCTCAACACACAGGAGAAGGCTTTCCTGCTGCTCGCCGCGAATGCGCTTCGCGATGGCGGAGAGGAGATCGCCGTCGAAACGGCCGTCGAGGCCGACAGCCCGCTGCGCTACCGGCTGGAAGCGGGTGAGATCGGCGAGGGGGTCGAGTTCCGCATGACCGGCGATGCGCCGGCGTGGGTCACCCAGATCGCTCATGGCCAGACGGTCGAGGCGCCGGATGTCGATGCCCAGGGCCTGGTGATCCAGAAGCGGGTTCGCCGCCTGGATGGTTCCGAGGCCGATCTGGAGAACCTGGTCCAGGGCGACCGCCTGATCGTCGATCTTGTCGTTGCGCCGCGCGAGGAGCGCCTGATCCCGGCGATCCTGGAAGACCTTCTGCCGCCCGGTTTCGAGATTGAGGCGGTCGTGCGGCCCGAGGATGCCGGCAATACGGGCGTCTATTCCTGGCTCGACAATATCCGTACGCCGCGTGTCGCTGAAGCGCGCGACGACCGCTTCGTGGCCGCGCTCGACCTGCGCAACCGGCGGGCCGAGCGTATCGCCTATGTCGTACGCGCCGTGACGCCGGGCCGTTACACACTGCCCGGGGCCGTGGTCGAGGACATGTACCGGCCGGATACGTTCGCGCGCAGTGCGACCGGGCGTATCGTGATCGCACCGCGAGGCTGATGCCGTGCTGGGACTGCCGCGGATATACTGGGCCGGGGTGATCGCCCTCACCCTGTTTGCGGCGGTTCTCGCGGCCGACCACGCCCTGCCGCCGCCCGTCGAGGCAGGGCATGACGTCTCCACCGTGGTTCGCGACAGGGACGGGCAGGTGTTGCGGGCCTTCCCGGTCGCCGATGGCCGCTGGCGACTGGAGGCCGATCTGGACGGCATCGACCCGAACTTTGTCGAGGCCCTGCTGGCCTATGAGGATGCGCGCTTCTACCAGCATTCCGGTGTCGATCCGCTGGCGCTGGTGCGTGCGGCGCGGGACAGCGCCATGGCCGGCCGTATCGTGTCCGGTGGCTCCACCCTGACCATGCAGCTTGCCCGTCTGATCGAGCCGCGCGAGCGGACGGTGGGCGCCAAGATCATCCAGATCCTGCGAGCCTGGCAGCTGGAGCTGCGCTATTCCAAACGCGAGATCCTCGAACTCTATCTCACCCTGGCGCCCTATGGCGGCAATCTGGAAGGTGTCCGGGCCGCCAGCTGGGCCTATTTCGGGCGCGAGCCCGACGCGCTCACCATCGAGCAGATCGCCTTGCTGATCGCCTTGCCGCAATCGCCGGAAGCGCGGCGTCCGGATCGCCGTCCCGACAATGCGGTGCTGGCGCGCGGACGGGTGCTGGACCGTCTGGCCGAAGTGGGGCTGGCGCGTGCGGATGCATCCGCCGATGCCGCTTTCGACCCGGCACCGGGGCGTCAGGATTTCCCGGCCGATGCCTGGCATGCGGCCGATGCCCTGCGCCGGGCGGCCGGGCCCGGGGAGGCGGATATCGTCTCCACCCTCGACAGTCATCTCCAGACGATGCTGCAGGACGAGCTGGCACTGGCGGCGCGGGAAACCGGACCGGATGTGCAGTTTGCCGCGATGCTGGTGGAAACGCGGACACGGGCCGTGCGGGCGATGGCGGGGTCAGCCAGCCGGGCGCGTCCGGGCGGCTGGATCGATCTGACAGACCGGCCGCGCTCGCCCGGCTCGACACTGAAACCCTTCATCTACGGCATGGCGTTCGATGACGGTCTGGCCGCCGGCGGCACACGCATTTCCGACCTGCCGCGCCGGTTTGCCGGCTACCGGCCGGACAATTTCGACCGGCGTTTCCGCGGCGATGTCACGATCGCGGAGGCCTTGCAGCACTCGCTGAATGTTCCGGCGGTCACGGCGCTGGACGGGGTGGGGGCGCGCCGTTTCAATGCCGCACTGACCTTTGCCGGCGCGCATCCGGAACGGCCGCGGACGGCGGGAGCGGACAGCGGGCTCGCCGTGGCTCTGGGCGGTGCCGGGCTGACCCTGCGCCAGCTGGCCGTGCTCTATGCGGCGCTGGGAGATGAGGGCGTGGCGCGTCCATTGCGCTGGCGCGAAGACGATCCGGCCGCAGAAGACGGCTATGCCGTGCTGGGCGCGGAATCGGCGGCGGAAGTGCTTGATATTCTTCGCCGGGCGCCGCATCCGGGCGGGCGCATGCCGGCCTCGCTGGCGCGCGGGGCGCCGGACATCGCCTTCAAGACGGGCACATCCTACGGCTTCCGGGACGCCTGGGCAGCCGGGGTGACCGGACGCTATACCCTGGTGGTCTGGACCGGCCGCGCGGACGGCGCGCCGCGGGAGGGGATTACTGGCCGCGAAGGCGCCCTGCCGCTGCTGTTCCGCCTGGCAGACGGGCTGGAACGGATCGAGCCGGGCTCTGTCTCGCGCGCGGAAGACCGGGCGCCTGTGCCGGACGTTCCGGGCACGATGGCGCAATACCGGACCGACCCGGCGCCGCACATTCTCTTCCCGCCGGACGGGGCCGAAGTCTGGTCGGAAGGCGAGGGGCGCGGCTTTGTCCTGGCAGCGCAGGCGCGCGGCGCGCTGGACTGGTATGCCGACGGCGAACCGGTCGACCGCAATGCGCTGGGCGAACCGGTCTGGGTGCCGCCGGGGCCGGGCTTCTATGCCGTTACAGCCGTTGATGAATCCGGCCGGATGGCGCAGTCGCGGGTGCGCATCCGAACGGGTGGCTGAGCAGTCCGGAAGCGTCTTGAGGCTTGCGTCGGACGGCGCGAATGGCAAAGCTGAAGCCAACTGATTTGGGGAGATTTCAACATGCTGCGATCTGTTCTGCCGGCGGCCTCTGCCGCGGCCCTTCTGACCCTGTCTCCGGCCCTGGCGGACGACGGAAACTGGGCGCTTGTCGTGCATGGCGGGGCCGGTGTGATCGAGCGTGAGAGCATGACGCCGGAGACCGATGCCGCCTATCGCGCAGCCATGCATGCCGCGCTGGAGCGTGGCGAGGCCGTGCTGTCCGAAGGGGGCAGCGCGCTGGATGCGATCGAGGCGGTGATCCACGGTCTCGAGGACGATCCCATGTTCAATGCCGGGCGCGGTGCCGTGTTCACGGCGGCCGGACGCAATGAGCTCGACGCCTCGATCATGGACGGGGCGACCCTTGAAGCGGGAGCCGTCGCAGGTGTCACACAGGTGCGACATCCGATCACCCTTGCGCGCACAGTGATGCAACATTCGCGTCACGTCATGTTGCAAAGCGAGGGCGCGGAGACGTTCGCGCGGGAGCAGGGGCTGGAAATGGTCGAGCCGGCCTGGTTTTTCACCGAACGCCGCTGGGCGGCGCTCGAACGTTCGCTCGGCCGCGACGGTCTGGAGATTCCGCCGCGTCCGGACGGTGCGCCGGATCCGGAACCGGTCCAGGAGGGCCTGCTCGAGCGTGACGCGCTGGAACACCGTTTCGGCACGGTCGGCGTGGTGGCGCTGGACGAGGCCGGCAATATCGCGGCGGGCACCTCGACAGGCGGCACGACGGCGAAGCGCTGGGGCCGGGTCGGCGACAGCCCGATCATCGGCGCGGGCACCTATGCCAATAATGACAGCTGCGGCGTCTCGGCGACGGGCACGGGCGAGTATTTCATCCGTCTGACCGTGGCCAGCCGTATCTGTGCGCTGGTCGAGATGCAGGGCCTCACCCTGCAGGCGGCCGCCGACCAGGTGATCCAGCAAGAGCTGACGGATCTGGGCGGCGATGGCGGCATTATCGCGCTGACGGCTGAGGGCGATATCGCCTGGAGTTTCAACACGCCGGGCATGTACCGCGCCCGCCTCACCGAAGGCGGCGAGCCGGTGGTGGCGATCTACGGCGACGAGGAATGACGGTGACGGGCGGCAGCGCCGCGCCGCAGATCACGGTCAACCGGCTCTTCGCCACCCCGCTGATCGAGGTGCGCCTGCCCGGCGCCGACCGGCTGGTCTTAGAGCTCAAGCAGGCGATCCTGGCACGCCGGGCCGCCTCGCCGGGCGTGCGGCGCTCGAACATCCATGGCTGGCATTCCGATATCGAGATGCTGGACTGGGGCGGCGAGGCCGCGATCGCGCTGGCGCGCGAGACGATGCAGGTCTGCGGCCGTTTCACCTCGGACGTGAATGCCGCCCAGGGCCGTTCGCGCTGGCAGATGGGCATGGAGATGTGGGCCAATGTCTCGCCCGCCGGCGCGTCCAACCAGATGCACGCCCATGCCGGCTCCTTCTGGTCGGCCAGCTTCTATATCGATGATGGCGGCGACAGTGAGGACGGTTTCTTCGTCGCCCAGGATCCGCGCTTCCCGATGATCCGCATGGTCGCCCCCGACCTCGTCTTCACCGACGAGACCGGCGAAAAGCAGATGTCCCAGTTCCGCGTCCGTCCCGAACCCGGCAAGCTGGTCATCTTCCCGTCCTGGCTCATGCACGCCGTCCGCCCCCACAAGGGCCCGCGAGAGCGGATCTCCGTGGCGATGAATGTGCTGGCCTTGCCGGCGGGGGCTCCGCCGGAGGGGTAGGGGGAGTTCGTCGCAGGCAACTAGGAGATCTGAAAGCGGCGGCGCACGGCCATTACGAACAGGAAAATGAGAACGAGGCCGATCACATTCTGACCGAAGAGCAACCACCTTGCTAGGCTCGGGTATGATACCAACATCTGCTGTATGAATGACCAATAGTCTGACGTGGGCCCGACGGTAGGCCCCATGGACACCATTCGGTCGAACGATGCTCCCGTCGTATAGAATGGCCTAATGGAATTGGTGAATGAAAGAACCAGCGCGTCTGCCAGTCGACCTACGTCACTCTGGTCGAGAGAGACGCCAAGAGCACGACTCACTAGCCAGTGTGGGGCCAATAGCGTCCAATAAACAAGGCCCAATACGGTCACTTGGCCGAGCCAAACCAAGGCTGGGCGAACAAAGCTCTCGCCATATAAGGAGAAGGCGTCATATGTCAGCGAGAATATCTTCTCAAAGCGAGGCGTAGATGAAATTTCGCGCTTCGCGACCATTTCGAGGCGGTGAAACATGGATTCCACACTGTTCGCTCTCAACGCCTCAGCCTTGAGCTTCAGAGAGCGAAATGCTCGCTCATACCGGCCCATAAGCAGGTCTTGTTCGCGCTTGTCTCCTTGTAGATTGCTCATTCGCTTTTTTAGGCTGGGAACATCGAAGCGTGCTGATACGAAACTGGTGTCTGGATGAAGCTCCGCTTGGTGAAAGTCGGGAACACCTCCCCATATGGTTCTGCCGAAGTCCGTGCTGGCATGGAAATGCCGTCCATGGAAACTGGCATCGGCTTCGAAGACTGCTTCCGAAAAGTCCAAGCGCCCTGCCGGGAGAGCTTCGTTCGACTGACCAAATTTAAAAGGTCCCAAGAACCGAGCTCCTCTAAAGCTCGTTGCATCGACAGCGCCTACGTCCACGAAAGTCGCAAGCTTGTGGAACCAGCACTTCTTTGCCGAAATCACCTTCCACTGCGATGGATGGCATTTGACGCTTGAATGGAAAAGTGAGCCGTCCAGTATAAGCTCCGGCCAGCCGCCCGAAAGTTGGCGTAAGTCGAAATTTCCCAATACTTCTGAAGATTGCATCTTCAGCTGTTGAAGGGGCAAGGCTATGCTCAATGCTGCCATAAATTTTGTTTCAGAAAGATCTAGAGAAGAGCGCTCTGAGTTTCCCGATGGGCTGAATTTAACGCCATCTTGTGCAGTGCCTCTGCAAAAATGTACAGCTATCTTGCTTCCGCTGATATTCAATTCCCCCAAGGTGGTCTTATCGGGAATATGAAGCGTGATGTTTGAAGCGTCTCGAAAGTCGATAGAGACATTTGCCACAGGTTGAACGATGGCCGTTCCGTCCTGCACAAGATGGCAATCCAAGCGCCCTCCGTAGTGCTTTGGTAAGATGGCTCTTTGTTCCTGTAGATTGCACTCTTCAAATTTGAGGTCGCCACAGACAAAATTTGTACCGATCTCGGCCGAACTCGAGAAGCGGAAGCCCTTGATGGAGATGCCTTCTAAGAAGTAGCAGCTTTTCATGTTGAATTGAGCATTTTTAGCCAATGCTAGCGTCAGGCTATCTGCAAAACAGTTATTCAAGACGAGCCGCTCTTTCCGGACGCCTCGGCATTCAATAGCCCCTCCCACGAAACAGCTCTCGAGCTCCATATTGGTGACCTCATCCAGCTGGATTCGTCCACCGAAATGGGCCCACTTGATTGATGAGCGAGTAAAGGGGGCGAGTGTACTAAAACGGCAGTCTGATGGAACAACTATGCCCGTTAGTTCTCTTTGATCAAACCGCTCGAAAAACCTAATTGCACTAACAAATCCAGATGTTTGTGGCGGGGCGATAGGGGTTCCGTCAGCATCTACGAGTGGCGCAAACCCTTCCAACCATTTGTTTCCGTACTCGTCAGAGATCTCTTGGAGACCAGCACCAACCATCCGGTTGATAAGCCGATTCCCGAATCTCGACTTCAATCCCTGAACGCTGAAATCGTAAGATGCCCAACAGGCCCACCACGCGAGTTCAGCCACTTCTCGGTGAAGTTCAAAAAGCTCGGGTTCGCTCGGCGGGGCATAGCTTTGAACTTTGGCGCGGAATTCAACACAGTCTTGGTGAAGCGGAGTGTCGGGCCCTATAGGCTGTAACCGTCTTAGCGCCTTGTTGAGCCGCCCTTGGGCCAAATTTCGCAACCGAGATAGGTGCGCCTTCGGGGCATCTGGAAGTAGTCGCGATCCAGTGTTGTATTGGTGGTTGTCCAACTGCTCCTCCGCGGCGATCTACTTGTAGGAAATTCCTAAGCTGAGTCGCGCGGAGATTGCGCTATGCTGCATTCCGTGAATCGTCTTGAGAGCGATTGCCGCTTCAGGCTCTACTGTCCAGACCTGCGCAGGCGGGCAATTTGGATTTGAGTTTTAAAGTCCCTCACCCCCTCACAAAATCGAAGCCTCCCCCCTTGTAAAATACGCCCCGTCCGCCTGCATTTGCGCGATAATATGGTCGAAGGCTGCGCGCACGCGGGCGCTCTTGCGCACCGTTTCGTGGGCGACGACCCAGAGGTCCAGGGAGGATTCGAAGTCCGGCAGGAGGCGTTCCAGGTTGGGGTTGCGGCGGGCGAGGCGGTGGGAGGTGACGCCGACGCCGAAGCCGGCCTCGATGCCCATGACGTGGCTGGCCGGGGAGTTGGCCTTCATCGAGACGTGGCGGGGCAGGACGGGGGCGCCGTCGGCATTGGCCGGCCAGCCGAAATAATCGCCCATCGACCAGCCGACGCAGGCATGGTCGGCGAGATCCTCGACCTGTTCGGGACGGCCGTGCAGGTCGAGATAGTCCTTCGAGGCGTAGAGGCCCGCGCCGACCGTGGCGCCGCGGCGGCCGATCAGGCTCTGCTGCGTGCCCGGACCGTTCCAGCGCAGCGCGATATCGGCTTCGCGGTCGGCCAGATTGGCGGAATTGTTCTTGATCGCGATCTCGATGCCGATGCCCGGATTGGCGCGCTGGAAGGAGACGAGGGCGCGCGGCAGCCAGTCGGCGCCGATGCCTTCGGAGGCGGAGACCACGACGAGGCCCGACAGGGACTGGTCCTGGGCGATCACGGCGCGTTCGATGGCCGAGGCCTCGTCGCGCATGCGCTTGGCATGTGCGATAACCTTCTGACCGAGCGGGGTGAGCCGTGACTGGCCGTTTTCGCGTTCGAAAACGGGCTCGCCGAATCGGCGTTCCAGCGCCTGCAGGCGCCGGGTCACGGTGGGTTGGCTGACGCCCAGCTGATACGCCGCGGCGGTCAGGCTGCCGGCCTCGGAAATGGCCAGGCAGACAAGGTAATCGGACCAGTCATCCATACGAATATGTATTCCGGCAATCCTGAATTCGTCAATTCCATTCGCATAACTTAGTTCTAAATCTGAACGCTGTTTACTTGGGCGACCCGCTCCGGTCCGGAGCGGGGTTGTTCGCCTGTCTTGAATGGTCGCGCGATCTCGAGAACGGACCGGAGCCCGTTCTGCCGCCGGTGGCTTGCCCCGGAAGGTCGCGCTTTTGGAGGGAGTGACCATGCGCTCTGTGTTTCTTGCGGCGGCCCTGGCGGCCGTGTCTTCGTCTGCGGCCCTGGCCCAGTCCTGCGATGCCGAACCGGAATTTGCCGCCCATCGCACCGCCAATGGTGTGATCCGCGCGCAGTACAATGCGGTGAGCCGCGGCGAGTGGCCGGAAGCCATCCATTTCGGCGAAGAAGTCGTCGCCGGTTCCGGTGCGCCGGGTCACAAAGTGGCCGCCCACACCAATCTGTGCGCCGCCTATGCCGCGACCGGCGAGTACGAGATGGCGATCGCTGCTTGTGACGCGGCCCTGGAAATGCGCGACGGCGCCTGGCGCGCGATGAATAATCGCGGCGTGGCCCTGTGGCTGTCCGGTGACCGTGCGGCCGCTGTCGAGGCGTTCCAGGCGGCCAATGCGGCGTCGTCGGGTGAAGACGAAGTCGAGGCCAATCTGGCCATGGCTCAGTGCACGACTGCCGGCTGATCCTCCCAGACTGCCCAGGCAAACTGCACAACACTGAAGGCCGGTCCCGTCCGCGGGGCCGGCCTTTTTTGCCTGCGGCTGCGGGTTCCCGTCGATTGCGATTGCAACTAGAAACGCTGGCAAAGATGCGCCCTGAGGGGCCAGGCATTGCGGGAGGTGTTCATGTCGTTTCAGCCGCCGGAAACCCTGATCTCCGGATATCGCCGCTTCAAGGACGGCCGGTTCCGGGTCGAGCGGGCGCATTATGCCGAGCTCGCCGACGGGCAGACGCCGCACACGCTGGTGATTGCCTGTTCGGACAGCCGGGTCGATCCGGCTGCGATTTTCGACGCGGCGCCGGGCGAACTGTTCGTGGTGCGCAATGTCGCCAACCTGGTCCCGCCGGCGGAAGAGGGCGGCGGCCTGCACGGTGTTTCCGCAGCGCTGGAGTTCGCAGTCAAGGTGCTCAAGGTCAAGGGCGTGCTGGTCATGGGCCATGGCGATTGCGGCGGCGTGAAAGCCTGCGCGACGGGTCTGGATGGCTTGCCCAACACCTATCTGGGCCCCTGGCTGAGCACGATGGAACCGGCGCGCGACGAGGTGACGGGCGAGCTGGGCGATGCGCCGCTGGCCGAGATCGCCGACACGCTGGAACTGGTCTCGATCCGCCATTCGCTGGAACGCCTGAAGCAATTCCCCTTCGTGCGCGAGGCGATCGCAGAACGCGGGCTGGAACTGCATGGTGCCCGCTTCTCGATCCATGACGGGGTTCTGGAATGGCTGGGCGAAGACGGCACGTTCGGAACCATCTGACACAAACAGGCGGAGCGGAATTTGACGGATACGGCCATGCCAGACGCGCTGTGGTTCCCCGATGCGCTGGATGCGCAGAACCGGGCGGTGCGCCTGTGCCAGGTCACGCGTGACAGTCTCGCCGAAGCCGCCTTCCTGGACGAGCGCTGGGACCGTACCGGCTGCCGCACCCGGCCTGTGTCGCTGAGCGAGCTGCCGCAGCCGGACACGCCGGCCGCGCCGGTCTTCATCTGGCATACCGCCTTTTGCTGCTCGACCCTGCTGGCGCGCTGTCTCGACCGGCCGGGCGTCAATCTGAGCCTGAAAGAGCCGGCGGCCCTGATGGAGCTCGCCAATATCAAGCGGCGCGAGGGCCGGGCGGTGTCCGACAGCTGGCTGAAACCCGTTCTCGGCGCCCTGAGCCAGCCTTTCGCCGGCGAGGCCCATGTCACGATCAAGCCGACCAATACGGTCAACAATCTGATCGGCGATGTGGCGCGCCTCTTCCCGGACAGCCGGCACCTCTTCCTGACCTCGCAGCTGCGCGCCTTCCTGATCTCCATCGCCAAGAAGGGCGAGGCGGGACGGGCCTTTGCGCGGCGGCTGTTCACGATTTTCGCGATGGACGGGCATCCGATCGCGCGCACCGACCAGCGCCAGCTGATGCAGATGTCCGACCTGCAGATCGCCGCCCTCGTCTGGCAGATGCAGGTCGCTGCCATGCTGGAAGCGCGCGCTCACGGCGCGGCGGACCGTTTCGCCTGGCTGGACGGCGATGCCTTCGTCGCCGCGCCGGAACAGGGGCTGACGGCTGTCGATGCCTTCTTCGGGCTGGAACTGGGTGAAGACCATATCGCCGCCACCGCATCCGGACCGCTCTTCACGCGCGATGCCAAGGATACGGGACAGGCGCATGGTCCCGATCGCCGCCGCGCCGAGGCCGAACGCATCGCCGGACAATTGGGGCCGGAGCTCGACGCCATCGTCGATTGGAGCTACGGCGTATTTCCGCAATCCCCGCGCGACGGGCGCCTGCCCGGCGCGCTGGTCTAGCGCCGGACCGCTCCCGCAGAGGGGCGGCCGGTATCCACGAAACCGAAGGAAAGACCGATCATGAAACTCGCAACGCTCAAGTCGGACAGCCGGGACGGCCGTCTGGTCGTCGTCTCGAAGGATCTGGCCTGGTGTGCCGATGCGACCCGCATCGCGCCGACCCTGCAGGCGGCCCTGGACGACTGGGAGCGATGCGAGGGCGAGCTGCGCACCCTGTCCGACGAGCTGGAGCGCGAGACCATCCCGCGCGAGCGCTTCCATGAGCGCGAAGCCCTGTCGCCGCTGCCGCGGGCGTTCCAGTGGGCCGACGGCTCGGCCTATGTCAATCACGTCGAACTCGTGCGCAAGGCGCGCGGGGCGGAAATGCCCGCCAGCTTCTGGACCGATCCGCTGATGTATCAGGGCGGCTCCGACGCCTTCCTGGCGCCGCGCGGCGATATCCCGCTGGGCGACACGGCCTGGGGCTGTGACATGGAAGGCGAGGTCGCGGTGATCACCGGCGATGCGCCGATGGGCTGCACTGTCGAGGAGGCGGAGAAGGCGATCCGTCTGGTCATGCTGGTCAATGACGTCTCGCTGCGCGGCCTGATCCCGGCCGAGCTGGGCAAGGGGTTCGGCTTCTTCCAGTCCAAGCCGCCGAGCGCCTTCTCGCCGGTCGCCGTGACGCCGGACG
The DNA here is from genome assembly GCA_036231565.1 of Pseudomonadota bacterium. Lineage (GTDB taxonomy): Bacteria > Pseudomonadota > Alphaproteobacteria > Caulobacterales > Maricaulaceae > Maricaulis. The sequence continues at coordinate 117,761 of JAZAHA010000005.1, read as the reverse complement.
AGCTGGGCGAGGCCTGGGACGGCAGGAAGCTGCACCTGCCGCTGCTGGTGAAATACAATGGCGAACCCTTCGGCAAGGCCGAGTGCGGCGTCGACATGACGTTCGACTTCCCGCAGCTGATTGCCCACCTGGCCAAGACGCGCCCGGTCACCGCCGGCACGATCGTCGGCTCGGGCACGGTCTCCAACAAGCTGGATGACGGTCCCGGCAAGCCGATTTCCGAAGGCGGCGTGGGCTATTCCTGCATCGCCGAGATCCGCATGATCGAGACCATCGAGAGCGGCGAACCGAAAACCCCCTTCATGAATTACGGCGACACGGTGCGCATCGAGATGAAGGACAAGACCGGCCACTCCATCTTCGGCGCCATCGAACAGGAAGTGGTGAAGGCATAGGGGCTTTCGGCAAGGCTTCCCCTGCGAAGCGGGGGAAGTGGCCGAGCCCGGCCTCGGGCCGGGTGAGGTCGAAGGGGGCAAGTGACTGCGCGCTACGCGCTCTGCGGCGCTTCTCGCCGCCCCCTCAGTCCGCTTCGCGGACAGCTCCCCCGCAAGCGGGGCGAGCCCTGGCACCCCCTTGAACGCACCGGTTCACCCGCCATATCCTTGCGTACACCGATAGCAGACCGGGTACCGACATGGCGGGTGGCTGGACGCGCGACGGCGCAATTCAGGACCAGATCGACGATTCCACGAATGACGCGGTCGCCGCGGCGCGCGCCAACCTGCCCACGGGCGAGGGGGCGGAATACTGCGTGGAATGCGGCGAGACCATCCCGCTGGCCCGGCGCCGAGCCCTGCCGGGCGCACGGACCTGTATCGACTGCCAGTCCGGCCGCGATGCCCGCCGCCCGACCGGCGGTATCAACCGCCGCGGCAGCAAGGACAGCCAGCTGCGCTAGGTGAGAGGCTTCCCCTGCGTCAGCGGGGGAAGTGGCCGAGCCCGGCCTTGGGCCGGGTGAGGTCGAAGGGGGTGAGTGAATGCGCGCTCCGCGCTCTGCGCCGCTGCGCGCCGCCCCCTCAGTCCGCTACGCGGACAGCTCCCCCGTAAACGGGGCGAGCCCTTTTCGTCGCTGCACCACGCTTCTTCCATACCGTAGATCGCAAGGCTAACCTTTCCGCATGAATATTTGGCGAGACAGGCATACCCTGTCTTTAAATCCAGGGCGGGAGAGATGCGGTGAGTGCGATCCGGGATTATGTGCAGCAGGCGTTCGGCACCTTCACCGGGCTGTTCGCCCTGCAGGTGGCGGCCAATCCCGAGAAGATCGCGGTGATCTGCGGCGAGGCGGGTCTTTCCTATCGCGAGCTCGATGCGCGGGCCGACCGGATTGCGGCGGCGCTGCAGCGCGACGGGGTGACACCGGGCGGTGCGGTGGCAATCTGCGCGGCGGCTTCGATCGACTATGTCGCGGTCTTCATTGCCACGCTGCGCACGGGGGGAGCCATTGCTCCGCTCTCGCCCTCGGCCACGGCGGAACAGCTCGCCGGCATGATCGCCGATTGCGGGGCGAGCCATGCCTTCACCGATGCAACCGTCTCGACGCATCTGGCACCGGTCGCGGACGGGATCGGGGCGGACTTCATCGCGCTGACTGAGGGCGCGCGGGGCAAACCGCTGGACAGCTGGATGGCGCCGCAGGGCGCCCGGCCGGATCCGGTCGAGATCACGCCGGAGATGGCTTTCAACATCATCTATTCCTCGGGCACGACCGGCACGCCGAAGGGGATCGTCCAGTCGCACAAGATGCGCTGGCCGCACAATCAGCTGACCGATCCGCCGGGGTTCGGTCCCGATGCGGTGGGGCTGGTGTCGACGCCGCTTTATTCCAACACCACGCTGGTCGCCTTCCTGCCGGCCCTGGCCGGCGGCGGCACGGTCGTTCTGATGCCGAAATTCGACGCGCGCGGCTTTCTGGAACTGGCCCAGCAGCACCGGGCGACCCATGCCATGCTGGTGCCCGTACAGTATCAGCGCATCCTGGCGGTGAAGGATTTCGACGCCTTCGACCTGTCGGCCTTCCGCCTGAAATACTGCACCTCTGCGCCCTTCTCCGCCGAACTGAAGGCCGAAGTGCTGCGCCGCTGGCCGGGCGGTCTGATCGAATTCTACGGCATGACCGAGGGCGGCGGTTCATGCGCCCTTGTTGCTCACGAACATCCGGACAAGCTGCACACGGTGGGCAAGGCGATGCCCGGTCACGATATCCGCGTCATCGGACCGGACGGGCGCGAATTGCCGCCGGGCGAGGTGGGCGAGGTCGTCGGCCGCTCGGGCTCGATGATGACCGGCTATCACGGCCGGCCGGACAAGACGCGCGAGGCGGAATGGATCTCGCCGCAGGGCGAACGTTTCATCCGCACGGGCGATCTGGCGAAGATGGACGCCGACGGGTTTTTCACCATCGCCGGCCGCGCCAAGGACATGATCATCTCCGGCGGCATGAATATCTATCCGGCGGACCTGGAAGCCGTGCTGATGGAGCACGCCGCCGTGGCCGACGCCTCGGTGGTGGGCGTGCCGTCAAAGGACTGGGGCGAGACGCCGGTCGCCTTCGTGTGCCTGTCGGCGCCGGACGCGGCCAGCGCGGACGAACTCCTGGCCTGGGCCAATGCGAAGCTGGGCAAGATGCAGCGCCTCGCCGATCTGCGCATCATCGACGAACTCCCCCGCAGCGCCATCGGCAAGGTGCTGAAGCGGGAATTGCAGGCGGGGTATGAAGTGGCGGGGTAAGGCGGGGTGGCTGACGAAGCAGCTCGCTGTCATCCCGGCCGGATAGCCCGCGCAGGCGGGCTGGAGAGCCGGGACCGATACACGCCGATGCCAGCCGAAAGCAGGCTCGATATCTGCCAAAAAAAGGGACCGGCACCGGGATTATGGGTCCCGGACTTGCGCCCCGCCTGCGCGGGGCGTCCATCCGGGATGACAACGCGTTTTGCGCACCCTAGTGCGCGCTCTCCGGTCCGGCGCGCAGGGTATAGCGTTCGCCGTCGAAGCCTTCGAAGGCGTCCGGAACCTGCGGGTGACTGACCGGGCCGTTCTCTGCGTCCGGGATCAGGTTCCCTTCCGAGACATAGGCGCCGTAATAGCTGTCCTCGTTCTCGGCCAGCAAATGGTAGAAAGGCTGGTCCTTGGACGGACGGATATCTTCCGGGATGGACTGGTACCATTCCTCGGTGTTGGCGAATTCCGGATCGACATCCACCACCACGCCCCGGAAGGGGAAAAGGCGGTGCCGAACCACATCGCCGAGGCCGAAACGGGCGTGGCGAATGATCATGGGCGTACTCTGACTCGCGTCCATTAAAGTGTTCATACCCCTCAATATGGGGGCTTTCCGGCAATAAGCTACGAAAACACGGGCGATGCGTCACGCATCCTTGCAGGCCGGGGCAAGGGGAGTATTCTGGTTTCGAAACGGTATCAGGCCGATTCGTGTCGCGCCGGCGGGCCCTTGCGGGTTCGTGCTCCCCTTCCGGGATCCAGGCGCGCCGGGCGGCGAGAGGACTATCATGGCGGAGCCATCACCCGGGGAACCGGGTAAGGTCGCCGCCGGACGCAAACGGAACCGGCGCAAGCGCGCGCCGTCTCCGGTGTACGGCGCGATCGATCTGGGTACGAATAATTGCCGCATGCTGCTGGCGCATCGCACCGGCAGCGGCTTCCAGGTAATCGACGCCTTTTCGCGCGTCGTGCGCCTGGGCGAGGGCGTGGCTGCCGAGGGCAGGCTTTCCGACGATGCCATGGACCGGGCGGTCGAGGCGCTGAAGATCTGCGCCTCCAAGATCCGGCGTCACAAATCCATCCGCTACCGCTCCATCGCTACCCAGGCCTGCCGCATGGCGGGCAATGGCGAGGCCTTCCTCGAGCGCGTGCGCACGGAGACCGGGCTGGAATTCGACCTGATCTCGCCGGAGGAAGAGGCGCGGCTGGCCGTGCATGGCTGTGTCGACCTGCTGGATCCGGAAAAGGATGCGGCGCTGGTGATCGATATCGGCGGCGGCTCGACGGAGCTTTCCTGGGTGGATCTGGCCGAGTGGCGCAGACGCGGCGGTCCGCAAAGCGGTGGCCGTCCGCCGATGAAGTCCTGGACCTCAACGCCGGTGGGCGTTGTCACCCTGTCCGAACGCTTTCCCGAACGCGAGGATCGCGAGGCCTGGTATAATGAGATGAAGGCCTATGCCGCCGGACTGATGAAAACCCCGCGCGGCGCCCGGGCGATGCGGCCGCTGTTCAGCGAAGGGCGGGGGCATCTGGTCGGCACGTCCGGAACGGTGACCTCGATGGCCGGCGTGCACCTGCGCCTGCCGCGCTATGACCGCTCCCGCGTGGACGGGCTGTGGATGTCGGGCGAGGAGGCGCTGGCCGCCTGCGCCCGCCTGCGCAATCTGGATGTGGCGGGCCGGGCGCTGGAACCGACGATCGGTTCGGACCGCGCCGAACTTGTGCTCGCGGGCTGTGCGATCTACGAGGCAGTGGCAGAGGCCTGGCCGGCGGACCGGCTGCGTGTCGGCGACCGGGGTCTGCGCGAAGGCATGCTGCTGAACCTGATGCGCAAGTCGCGCAAGCGCCGCCGCAAGCGCCGCCGCGGCAGTGACGAGACGGATGGCGAAGAATGAGCGACGACAACAGCGACAAGCCGGAAGGCGAGGGTGAGAGCGGCGGCCGCCGCCGGCGCCGGTCCGGCCCTGTCACCAAGGGCGGGGATGCCCGTGCGGCCAAGCAGATGTTCGAACGCGTCAAGACGGCGCGTGGTCGCAAGTCCTCCTCCACGCGCTGGCTGCAGCGCCAGCTGAACGACCCGTATGTGAAGAAGGCCCAGATGGAGGGCTATCGCTCGCGCGCGGCCTACAAGCTGATCCAGCTGGACGAGCGCTTCCACCTCTTGCGCCCCGGCATGCGGATCGTCGATCTCGGCTCGGCGCCGGGCGGCTGGGTGCAGGTGGCGCTGAAGAAGGATGCGGCCGAAGTCGTCGGGATCGACCTGCTGGAAATCGAACCCATCGCCGGGGCCACCCTGCTGCAGCATGATTTTTCGGCGGATGACGCACCGGATCTGGTGAAAGCGGAAATGGGCGGGCCTGCCGATGCCGTGATCTCGGATCTGGCGCCCTGGACGACCGGCCACAAGAAGACCGACCATCTGCGCATCGTCGCCCTGGTCGAACTGGCCGCCCACTTCGCGCTGGAAACCCTCAAGCCTGGCGGCTTTTTCGTCGCCAAGGTCTTCCAGGGCGGCGCCGAGGGCGAACTGCTCGACCTGCTGAAGGCCAATTTCGACAAGGTCCGTCACTTCAAACCCGACGCCAGCCGCTCCGAGAGTGCCGAGACCTTTGTCGTCGCGACGGGATTCCGGGGGCAGAAGGGCTGACGGTCAGGCCTTGCGCGGGCCCTACGCCACGGCGTCGTCCCGGTCTATCGTCGAAGCTGCGCTGTCGGCATTGCTGACCACGTCCATCGGGGCCGGGCGTCCGAGATAATAGCCCTGGCCCTCGTCGCAGGCCTCGCTGCGCAGGAGGTCGAGCTGCTGCACGGTCTCGATGCCTTCGGCGAGCACCGGAATGCCCAGGCTCTTGGCCAGCGCCAGGATGGCGCGCACCACGGCCAGCGAACGGTGATCGTGCTCGAGTTCCTCGGTGAAGGACTTGTCCAGCTTGATCTTGTCGAAGGGGAAGGTGCGCAGGATATCCAGCGAGGAATAACCCGTTCCGAAATCGTCGAGCGCGACGGAGACGCCGAGCGCCTTGATCTGCCGCATGATGTGCAGGGATTGCACGCGGTCCTTGATGACGGCGGTCTCGGTCAGCTCGATCTCGAGGCGGGACGGCGGCAGGCCGGTCTCCACCAGGATCTGGTGGATCTGCTGCGGCAGGCCGGTGTGCGTCAGCTGCACGGCGGAGAGATTGACCGCAATCTTGTGCGGCTCGGACCAGCGCATGGCGTCTTCGCAGGCGCGGCGCAGCACCCATTCGCCCAGCGGCAGGATCAGGCCGTTGGCCTCGGCGAGGGGAATGAAATCGTCCGGACCGATGCGTCCGCGCGTCGGATGGGTCCAGCGCAGCAGCGCCTCGTAGCCACGGATATCGCCGCTGTCGATCGAGGTCTGGACCTGGTAGTGCAGCTGCAGCTGGTCGGTCTCGATGGCTTCGCGCAGATCGCTCGCCAGGGCCCGGCGTTCGCGCACGGCCTCGCCCAGGCCGGTATCGTAGAAGCAGACATCCTGCAGCGGATCCACCTTGGCCTTGTACATCGCCAGGTCGGCATTGCGCACCAGCGTGTCACGGTCGGTGCCGTCCTGCGGATAGACGGCGATACCCAGGCTGGCGCCGGTCGCCGACTTGTACTCGCCGAACACGACGGGATCGTTGAACAGGCTCTCGATGGCTTCGACCCGTTCCTGCAGGCCGATGCGCGAGTCGGTGCGCAGGACCACGCTGAATTCGTCACCGCCGAGGCGGGCGGCGAAATGTGTGCGGCCGACAAAGCCCTTCAGACGATCGGCCAGGGTGCACAACACGGCGTCGCCGGCTTCATGTCCCCAGACATCGTTGATTTCCTTGAAGCGATTGAGATCGATCCCGATCACCGCCACGCCGCCATCCTCGGCCTCGGCCAGCCAGGCATCGAGGCAGGCATTGAAGCTGGTGCGGTTGGGCAGGCCGGTCAGCGGATCGTGCAGCGCCATGTGGCGCAGGCGTTCGTCGGAGCTTTCGCGCACGCGGGTATCGATCAGATAGCTCGACATGCCGGTGCCGACGATCACCAGGCCGCCAACCGCGATCGACAGCGCCATGGCGCGGAAGGCCGCGCTGTCGGCGCCGTGCTCGATCCCCGCCAGCGGGGTGACTTCGAAGGCGGCCATGCCGGTGAAGTGAAGCGCGACGATGGCCAGCACGAGAATGCCGGCCGGTGCGTAGGACATCGCGCCCGTGGTCCAGCGCTTCACGCCCATGAAGGCGAGGGCGGTCAGCGTGACCGACAGGATGATGGAGGCGGTGATATAGGCCTGGTCCCAGGAGACCAGCCCGTCGACGCGATAGGCGAACATGCCGGTGAAATGCATCGCCGCGATGGCCAGGCCGAACACGGCACCGCCCAGCGGATTGGCCAGCCGGCCCAGCGGGGCGGTCGACAGCAGGATGCCGATGCCCGTGCCGGCAATGGCAATGATCATCGAGATGACGGTCAGGGCGGCGTCGAAGCTCACGGGGACGCCGGGCTGATAGCCCAGCATGGCGATGAAATGGGTGGTCCAGATCGAGGATCCGGCACAGACGGCCGTCAGGAACTGCCAGCCCAGACGCTCCGGTGTGGCTTCGCTGGCCGCAGCCCGGCGGCCCAGCCGCAGCGTGGCGAAGGAGCCGATGACACACATCGCCGCTGCCAGCAGCACCAGCCAGAGATTATGTTCCGTGAACAGACAGGTAATCACCCGCATGACCAACCCCAACTTTCTTTTCTGGTCGCGCTATGGGGCGGTTTGTCGCACCGGCATATTGATATTTGGTGTCCGGAAGTCCTCAATTTGATTGGGGATATGCGCCTGTCTCTCACGGGCGCACGAAAGCATCTCCGGGCGTATCAGCGCCGGAGGGCGGGCATTGCAGACGACCCTTCGGGGGTATCCGGTATCTAATATGGGTACGAGAAGTCCCGCAGGATCGTCTGCAACCCGGTGAAGCCGATTAAGAAGCCGGCCGATCGTGCCCGCCTCAGCGCCACCCGGTCCGCCTTGCCTGTGCACCGGCGACAGCGGACCGTGGGGTGATTATGCGCGGTATTTGGCAGGTGGGGATAAGATCGGGGTTATCCCCGCTTGCGGGTCAATCCTTGCTTGCCCGGGCCTGTGCGAAAGCCCGGCGTACGGCATCTTCGCCGCTGCCGGCGGCGAGTTCGCCGGTCCGGGCCTGCTCGATGCCGGTTTGAAGCCGGTCACGCAGCAGGGCAAGTTCCGCCTCCGCGGTTTCCAGAAGCCGCAGGCCGGCCCGCATGGCTTCCGAGGCATTCTGGAAGCGTCCAGATGCCACCAGCCGGTCAATCAGCCCGGACTAGGCTTCGGTCAGGACGACATTGCGTGTGGCCATGAGGCGCTCCTTTGTCAGGGTGGCAATATGTGCCAATGCGGAACCAGGCGGCAACAAGCGGCAGATCCCTGCCTGGTGCGGCCTCGCCAAATGCGACAATTCCGCGATGTCGCACCCCGCCCCCTTGCCACTCTGTCGAATCCGGACTAAAGCCGCGCCGCAAGCAGCAGAAAGGAGTCTCCCATGGAGATTCGCGAAGGTCTCACCTTCGACGACGTGCTCTTGCAGCCCGGCCCGTCCGAAGTTCTCCCCGCCGACGCCAATGTGTCCACCCGCATCGCCAGCGATGTCGGACTGAACATTCCCGTGATGGCCGCCGCCATGGACACCGTCTCCGAGAGCGGCATGGCGATCGCCATGGCCCAGGCCGGTGGCCTGGCGGTGATCCACCGCAATCTCACCATCGCCGAGCAGGCCGAAGAGGTCCGCCGGGTCAAGCGGTTCGAGAGCGGCATGGTGGTCAATCCGGTGACGATCTCGCCGGACGCGACGCTTGCCGATCTGCGCGCCCTGATCGCCCAGCACCGGATTTCCGGCATCCCGGTTGTCGAAGGCAATGGCAATGGCCTGCCGGGCAAGCTGGTGGGCATCATCACCAACCGCGATGTGCGCTTTGCCGACGACCCGAACGAGAAGGTCGGCAATCTGATGACGCGCGACGTGGTGACGGTGCGTGAGGGCGCCTCCCAGGACGAGGCGCGCGCCAAGCTGCACAAACACCGGATCGAACGCCTGCTGGTAGTCGATGACCAGGATCGCTGCATCGGCCTGATCACGGTGAAGGATATGGAAAAGGCCCAGGCCCACCCGATGGCCGCCAAGGACGCCCAGGGGCGTCTGCGCTGTGCGGCGGCGACGACGGTCGGCGACAGCGGTTTCGAGCGTGCTGTGGCCCTGATGGATGCCGGTGTGGACGTGGTGGTGATCGACACGGCCCACGGCCAGAGCAAGTCGGTGCTCGACCAGGTGACCCGGGTCAAGAAATCTTCCAGCGCCGCGCGTGTGGTCGCCGGCAATGTGGCGACCTATGACGGTGCCAAAGCGCTGATCGATGCCGGTGCGGATTGCGTGAAAGTCGGGATCGGGCCGGGCTCGATCTGCACGACGCGCGTGGTCGCCGGTGTCGGCGTGCCGCAGCTGACGGCGATCATGGATGCCCGCCGCGCCGCGGAAGGCTCCGATGCCTGCATCATCGCCGATGGCGGGATCAAATTCTCCGGCGACATGGCCAAGGCCATCGCGGCCGGCGCGCACTGCGTGATGATCGGCTCGCTGCTGGCCGGCACGGAAGAAGCGCCGGGCGAGGTCTTCCTCTACCAGGGCCGGTCCTACAAATCCTATCGCGGCATGGGTTCGCTGGGGGCGATGGCGGCGGGCTCCGCCGACCGTTACTTCCAGAAGGATACCGAGCGCATGAAGCTGGTGCCCGAAGGGATTGAAGGCCAGGTGCCCTACAAGGGGCCGGTCGGTCCGATCCTGCACCAGATGGTCGGCGGTCTGCGCGCGGCCATGGGCTATACCGGTTCGCGCACGATTGCCGATCTGCACAATCGCGCGCAATTCGTGCGCATTACGAATGCGGGCCTGCGCGAAAGCCATGTGCACGACGTGAAGATCACGCGCGAAGCGCCGAACTACCCGACCACGAGCTAGTCTGCGGGCGCTGCCAAAACCGGTGTATGGCAGCCATCCATCACGGATGGCTGTCGTTCGCCGGAAAGCCTGCCTAGGGTCGCGCAGTGCCGCCGGGCGTGCGGCAGTAAAAGGGGAGTGATGCAATGAACACGGCTTTTCTCTATCCGGTCCTGGTGCAGGTGGCGCTGACCTTCGCGTTGGTGATTGCGACCGGGTTGACCCGGACCGCTGCAATCCGGCGGGGCGAGGTGAAAGTGTCCGAGGTGGCGCTGGGGCAGAAGGCATGGCCGAAACGGTCGATGCAATTCTCCAACGCCTATCAGAACCAGCTGGAAACACCGATCCTCTTCTATGCCGGCGTGCTGTTTGCAGGCGTGTTCGGCGTTGCCGGAGATCTCCTGCTCACCCTGGCCTGGGTCTGGGTCGGGTTGCGTATCGTGCATGTCGCGATCCACATCACCACCAATCACATGCTGCACCGCTTCGCTGCCTTCCTGGCAAGCGTGCTCGTGCTGGCCGCATTCTGGGTCTTCATGGCCATCGAGGTGCTCACCCGATGATGCAGGACCAGCCGCCGCTCGATCTGTCCAAAGATGTGCTCTTCCTGCTGACCGGCCAGTGGCAGGACGCCGATGGCGGTCCCTGGCTGTGCGCCGATTGCTGCACAATGGAGGGCGCGCTCTCGGTCAATCCGCACTGGGTGGATGCCATCACCCTGGTGCGTGTCGACTATGCCCGGCCGCGGGCCGAGATTGTCGCCCTGCTGGATGCCGATCACCAGAACGCGCCGACCCTGATCCTCGCCGGGGACACGGTGGCGCACGAAGAGCCGGAGGCCGTGGTGAACGGCCTTCGCATCTTCACCGACCCCAGGACGATCTGCCGCCAGCTCGCCGCCACCCATGGCGGAGCCCGGCCGAAATAATTTCCTCCCCGCCTCGCGGGGAGGGGGACCGCGCCAACGGCGGGGTGGAGGGGCCGCTGCGCGACAGCGCGGCGGTATCTGTGTGGCAGGCACTATTCGCCTTCCTTCGCTTGCGCTACGGAAGGCGCCCCTTCGACCCCTCCGCCGCCTTCGGCTATGGAGGGCCCACTTCCCCGCATTGCGGGGAAGAAAGACAGACAGGATCGCACCCCATGAGAGACGGCGCCCGTATCGCTGCGGCCATTGAAATCCTCGACACGCTGACGCGTCAGCACCAGCCGGTGAAGGACGCCGTGCGCGACTGGGGCAAGGCGCACCGCTTTGCCGGATCCGGCGACCGGGCCTGGATTGCGGGCCTCGTGCTCGACGCGCTGCGGCACCAGGCATCGATCGCCCATGCGATGGGAGAGGGCTCGGCGCGGGCGCTGGCCCTGGGTACGGTCGGCCGTATCTGGGGATTGTCCGCTGACGAGATCGACGCCCTGTTCGAGGGCGACGAGCACGCGCCTGAACCGCTGAGCGAAGCGGAGCGGGCCGGCCTGGTCCGCGACATTTCCGATGCGCCGCTCCACGTGCGGGCCGATGTGCCCGAATGGCTGGAAGAGAGCCTGCTGCGCGCCTTCGGCGATGCGGCAGCCGAGGAGGGCCACGCCCTGTCTTCCCGCGCTCCGGTCGATCTGAGAGTGAATGAACTGAAAGCTGATTTCGACAAGGCTTTCAAGGAAGTATCGTCGAAACTCAAAGCGGCCGAAAATACCCCTCTAGTGCGCTCGGGTATTCGGATTGCCCAGCGCGATCCGCGGGGCAAGGCGGCCGCCGCCGAGAGCATTCCCGCCTATGGCAAGGGCTGGGTCGAGGTGCAGGATGCCGGGTCGCAGCTGGCCGCGCTGGCCGCGGGCGCCCAGCCAGGCCAGCAGATCCTGGATTATTGCGCCGGTGCAGGCGGCAAGACGCTCGCCCTGTCAGCGCTGCTGATGAATACCGGACAGGTCCATGCCTGGGATCTGGACTGGCGCCGGCTGCGGGCCATCTGGCCGCGTCTGAAGCGGGCCGGGTCGCGCAATGTTCAGGTCCATGACGGCAATGAAGACAAGGCCTTGTCAGAATTTGTTGAGAAAATGGATGTCGTGTTCTGCGATGCCCCGTGCACCGGAACCGGCACCTGGCGCCGGCGGCCCGATGCGAAATGGCGTCTCAAGCCGGCAGCACTCGACAAGCGCATGGCCGAGCAGGACACGGTGCTGGAACGCGCCCGGCGCTATGTGAAGCCCGGCGGCCGTCTGGTCTATGTCACCTGTTCGGTTCTGCCCGAGGAGAATGGCGACCGGGTCGCCGCCTTCCTCGATCGCACCGATGCGTTCAAACCGGTCCCGGCGCTGGATGTGATCGAAGCCAGCGGCCACCTCGCCGAAGGCGCCCGCGCAATGCTGGAGCCCTGCGTCGGCGAACACGGCGCGATCCAGCTCTCGCCCGGCCGGACCGATACCGACGGGTTTTACATCTGCGTGATGGAGCGGGTGGGTGAATGAACCCGTCGTTTATCGCAGTAGTCAGAATGGTTATTTCTGGTTTGGGATTTTAGCCATGGGGCTGGCGGGCATCATCGCTTGGTCCTTGGCACATGACGTGATGGCAGTCGGATGGAGCGGTCTATGGCCGGCCGAGCAAGGCCTGCGAGACCAGTTGGGCTCGGTTCTCAGAATCCCGGCCATTCCCTTGTTTGCGTATGGAGTGTTCCGCGCCTGCCGCGAATTCATTCAGCTGGAAACAGGAAAGCGCTATCTGGCGATCCACGAAGACAGGATTGAAGAGCATTGGCCGACGAAGTGTAACATCTATACCTTCAGTCAGATGTCTGAAGTCTGGCTTATCAGCACCCGCTTCACCACAGTTCTCGGGCTCAATCCGGCCGGGCCGAGACCATCTGGAATGGATTGGAAGTGTGAGTGTCTGACGGGATCATACGGTCTGGCTCCTCAAGATCTCAGAGACCAGATCAATATGCGCCGGGCAGAGTATCGGCGTGCCAACAGGCTCGACGGCTAGCCGCCTCGTTTTCGCCGCTCTGCGCCCCCATACCCCAACATCACCAGCAATTGCCGCACCTGCGGCGAGACCTGAGCGTCGAGCGCCGCGCCGGCACCGATGCGGCGCTGGGTCAGGGCTGAATTGATCAGGGGCAGGCTGTCGCGCTCCAGCCCCTTGAGCTCCACAGGCCGGCCGGCGAAGTGGAGCATGGCGGGTTCGTAGCCCAGGCCGAGGAAGGCCGTCAGCGCCGTCAGCGTGGCCTTGGGGCGTTTGACCAGATCCTCATAGCGCACCCGGTGGATCCGGCCGGCCAGGGCCTTTTCCGCGCGCAGGCCGATGCTTGTGAGGTCGAACCAGTATTTCAGTGCGGCATCGGGCCGGCTGACATGGGGATAGGTCTGGCCGTTGGCATCGCGCCAGTCGCGCTCGAGCAGCGATGCGGCCACATCGCGCCAGTCGCGCACGACATGGATGAATTTCGCTTGCGGCAGCAGGCGCCCGAGCTGTTCGAACGCTGCAATATTGAGCGAGGTCTTCTCGATCAGGACGCGGCGCGGATCGGCCGCCAGTGGCACCTCGAACAGGCCTGTCAGCAGGTCCGCCATGGCATGGCGCATGTCTTCCGCCTGGAGGTCGAAATCGCGCGCGTGCAGATCGCCCAGCTGGCTGGCGAAGGCCTGCCACTGCATGGCGATAGCGGGCGGCAGGCCGGTATCGGGCCCGCAATGGATGCGGCTGTGCGGCTCGACCAGACGGCGCAGCAGGGTGAGGCCGGAGCGCGGACAGCCGCCGGCAAAGACCAGGCGTTGACCGTCGCCGGGGGCGGGGTCTGCCGGCTCAGGCATAACCAAGTGTACGCAGCGCGTGTCCGGCAATGGCGTCGATCTGCGCCAGCTGGCGGTCGTCGAGATCGCGCTGCCAGCGGCCGATCGCCGAAGCGTCGATAGGCTGGGCGACGCGTTCAGCGCTGGATTCCGACTGGCCGGCCGTGCGGTCGAAATGGCGGGCATGGTCGATTGCGCGCGCCTTGGCGGCATCGTTTTCGCCCAGCTTGTCGAACAGGCGGCCGATCTCGCGTTCCGGATCGGTCGCCAGGCGTTCGTAGCGCAGTTCCAGATAGTTCGGATCGTCATGCATGCGGGCGCCGGATTCGACACTGCGCACCCAGAGTTCGGCGGCGGCACCGGCATCCTGCGTGATCGCCATCGGGCGGCCCTGATTGTCGCGCCAGTCCATCGAGAGAAGCGAGGCCACGACATCGCGTCCGTCGCGCACAATCCCGATCAGCGGGCTTTCCGGGAAGAGCCGGCGCAGCTGGGGGAAGTGCAGGATATTGGCCGGTGTCTTCTCTGCGACGCGGGCACCGGACTTCTCGTGCAAAGGCGCAAGCAGGGTGTCGATGGTCTGTGCGAAGCGGGCGTTCAGTGCGTTGGCATCCAGACCGTAATCGGCCGTCAGCACGTCCAGATGCGCGGTCTCGATCTGTTGCGCCAGATGGCACAGCGCCGGGATGACCCGCATCTCCGGCCCGCAGACAATATTGCGGCTGGCATTGACGATGGCGCGCAGGAGCGTGGTGCCGGAGCGCGGCGCGCCACCGATGAAAATCGGAGATTTCCCAACTGCGTATTGCATCGCGCCGCATCCCTCGCTGTGACGAGAGTGGGGTGTCTACGATGACGCGCAGCTGTCCCTGAAGTTAAACTAATTCAATGTATTACGGGTGTGTAATGTGAATCTGCGATGCTCACAGACTCGGCGATACTTGTTCAGCCGTCCACGTCTTTCATGAGCAGCATATCGTGGACACGATACTCACGGTCCGGTGCGAAACCGCATTCCACTTCACCGTCACGTGGGTTCTTCCAGCTTCCAAATATCAGGTCCCAAAGTGGAAGACCGTAGTTTGATCGATGGGATCCCCGCTGATGATGGAGTCGGTGCATCTCAGGGCGCTGAAGCAAGAAGCCCAGATACCAGGGCGTCCGCATGTCCGCGTGCGCGACAATGTTGAAGACAGCGACATAGGCGAGCGAGAGCGCAGCGGCGCCCGCGCTCGCTCCGAGAAGCAGATACGCCACAGCGGCGTTGAGGGCACTTGCTAGGAAACTGTCGAGCGGGTGCACATAGAAAGCTGTCAGACTCTCAATCCGTGACGGGCTGTGGTGAAGCTGATGAACACATCGCCACAGCGTGTCTGAAGCATGTGTCAGCCGATGCCAAGCGTATGCAAAAAAGCTGGCAACCACGAAAACGATGATGCTTTCGGCAAGGACCGGAAGCTCGTCGGGCAGGGGCAGAATTGCGCGCTGCTCGACCCAGGTCCGGAAGAGAATGCCAGCTAGAACGATGACAATGATGTTCGCGAAATTTACGCCGGCAGCGTAAATTCGCCACCGCTTGTCGCAGGTTGCTTTGGAGGCAGGGGCCACCACTTCGCGCGTGAACACAGCGGTGAAGACGCCGAACGTGAACAGGTAGACAAGCGCCGATCCCAAAGCCATCACAACAGCCTATTTGCGAATGCACGGAACCGCCAGTGCGC
This sequence comes from Pseudomonadota bacterium, assembly GCA_036231565.1. GTDB lineage: Bacteria > Pseudomonadota > Alphaproteobacteria > Caulobacterales > Maricaulaceae > Maricaulis. The sequence continues at coordinate 102,547 of JAZAHA010000005.1, read as the reverse complement.
GACGTTCGGGGATTTGCAGAAACTATTCCCGCTCGAACACCAGCGAGGCCGTCACCGGCACGACCGGCGTGATCGAGGGCAGGCCGGCCAGGTCCTGGAGCGTGGCGAGACCGCCGGTCAGGCCGAAATCATCGGCATGGAGCAGAACCGGCTGTGTGGTTTCCACCAGCACGCGCTCGCCATTGAGATCGGTCACGGTGACCTCCGTTTCGACCGGCAGGCTGACACCATGCAGTTCCAGCGTGCCTTGCAGCGGCAGGGTGGTGCGCTGGCCCGGTTCCAGGCCTTCAAGGGCCGCCAGATCGATCTGGGCGGTCAGCCGGGCCTGCGGATACTCGCCGGTCTGGAAGAGATGTTCCCGCATACGCTCATTGCGGATGTCGATGCCGGTTTCCACACTGTCCAGTGCGATCAGGAGTTCGGCGCTGCCGTCTTCGGCAACCGAACCCGCAAGGGTGGTGAAGTGGTGCGCCTCGGCAATTTCACCGGACTTGATGGAAACGAAGCCGACCGAGGAGGTCTCGCCATCGAGTTGCCAGTCATTGCCCTGTGCCGCGGGCTGGGCGCAGGCCGCAAGGACGAGAGCGGCGGGAAGAAGGGCATGGCGAAGCCGGCGCATGGGAGTCTCCAGATTGCAAGTGCGAGTGCCCTATAGGTGAAGCCCGCCGGGGCCGGGATCAAGGGAAACCGGAACGGCCGCGGGGAAAACATCTACCGGGTTGCACACGGGGCGCCCGTGCCCTCTAGCCATTTGGCCCGTTACGGGCTATCCGGCCGCATGCTGAACCTCGCAACGGCCCTTTCCTCACAATTTGACCTCCGGGAGGCCTGCGCCTGCAGGCCCGTGCGCGCATGACCGACGATATTATCGACCAGAACCACCAGAAACTCCTGATCATCGATTTCGGCAGCCAGGTGACCCAGCTGATCGCCCGCCGCGTGCGCGAGAGTGGCGTCTATTGCGAGGTCCACCCTTATAATCGCGCCGATGCCGCCTTCATCGACGATTTCGACCCCCGGGCGATCATCCTGTCCGGCTCGCCGCACTCGACGCATTGGGACAACTCGCCCCGCGCCGATGACAGCGTCTTCACCCGAGGCCTGCCGGTGCTGGGCATCTGCTATGGCGAGCAGACCATGTGCGCCCAGCTGGGCGGGGCGGTGGAAGCCTCGGACGATCGCGAGTTCGGCCGTGCCGACATCACCCTGATCGAGGACAGCCCGCTGTTCGAGGGCTTCGGCCCGGTCGGTCACGAGGAACGCGTCTGGATGAGCCATGGCGACCGGGTCTCGGCCCTGCCGCCGGGTTTCAAGGTGATCGCGAAATCGGGCCATGCCCCGTTTGCCGCCATCGCCGACGAGGACCGCCGTTTCTATGGTGTGCAATTCCACCCGGAAGTCGTGCACACGCCGCGCGGTGCCGCCCTGCTGCGCAACTTCACCCACACGATTGCCGGCCTGACCGGCGACTGGTCGATGAAGTCCTTCAAGGACGAGGCGATCGCCAAGGTGCGCGCCCAGGTCGGCGACAAAAAGGTGATCTGCGGCCTCTCCGGCGGGGTCGACAGTTCGGTCGTGGCCGTGCTGCTGCACGAGGCCATCGGCGACCAGCTGACCTGCGTCTTCGTGGATACCGGCCTGATGCGCCTGGGCGAGGCGGACGAGGTGGTGACCCTGTTCCGCGAGCACTACAACATCCCGCTCGTCCATGCCGACGAGGAGAAACTCTTCCTCGAGGCGCTGGACGGCATCGACGATCCGGAAAAGAAGCGCAAGACGATCGGCAAGCTCTTCATCGACGTCTTCGAGGCCAGGGCGAAAGAGGCCGGCGGCGCCGACTTCCTTGCCCAGGGCACGCTCTATCCGGACGTGATCGAGAGCGTCAGCTTCGATGGCGGTCCTTCGGTCACTATCAAGTCGCACCATAATGTCGGCGGCCTGCCGGAACGCATGAACATGCAGCTGGTCGAACCGCTGCGCGAGCTGTTCAAGGACGAGGTTCGCGCCCTGGGCCGCGAGCTGGGCCTGCCGGAAGCCTTTGTCGGCCGCCACCCCTTCCCGGGACCGGGCCTGGCGATCCGCATCCCCGGCGCCGTCTCCAAGGAAAAGGCCGACATCCTGCGCAAGGCCGATGCGATCTATATCGACGAGATCCGCAAGGAAGGCCTCTACGACAAGATCTGGCAGGCTTTCTCGGTGCTGCTGCCGGTGCGCACGGTCGGCGTGATGGGCGATGAGCGCACCTATGACCACGTCCTCGCCCTGCGTGCGGTGACGTCGGTCGACGGCATGACCGCCGACTACTACCCGTTCGAACACGACTTCCTCGGCCGCGTCGCCACCCGCATCATCAATGAATGCCGCGGCGTGAACCGGGTCGTCTACGACGTGACCAGCAAACCGCCGGGGACGATTGAGTGGGAGTAGGGGCGCTCCTTCGCTCAACAACCGTCATCCCAGCGTAAGCTGGGACCCGGTCGGGCCGTCGGTCTGGGTTCCGGCTTACGCCGGAATGACGGTGTTGGGGACCGCCGACACCGTCCCTCAAAAAACTCCGGCCTTGTTTCGGACACAGTCCGGGCTTACATAGGCGTCATCGATATTGAATGACGAATCTTCTGGGCACGGTTTTCGCCCCCCTGACGCTCTTCCTTCCAAAATCGACACTCGGGTATCTGCCGGCACGCGGTCGGCGGGGCCCACCTACACGTGACTGATTGAAAGGATCTCGTCATGGCTATTGGTACCGTTAAATTCTTCAATACCACCAAAGGCTTCGGCTTTATCGCTCCGGAAGATGGCTCCACGGACGTGTTCGTCCACGCCACCGCCGTCGAGCGCGCCGGCCTGCCGCCGCTGTCCGAAGGCCAGAAGATCAGCTTCGACGTCGTCCAGGACAAGCGTTCGGGCAAGAGCGCCGCGGACAATCTGGAAGCCGTCTAGGCATCCGGTTCATCCGGCAGCTGGATGCCAGCGCGCCGGATCGACACGTGCAAAGGCCGGGCATCAGCCCGGCCTTTGTCGTTTCCGGGCCCCCGGTTCAAGGAGAATACACGCATGGTCCAGAAAATTGATGAGAGTATCTTCACGCTGAAATCGACGGCGCCGAAATCCAAGGCCGACATCACCGACGCCACGGTCCGTGAATACCTCAAGGAAGAGCATGATGCGCGGACGGCTCTTACCAACAAGCTGCGTGCAGCACGCCTGGCCCGCGAGGCCGCCCAGCCGGCAGCTGAACCGGCCAAGCGCCGCAGCCCCCGCCGCACCAAGTCCTAGCCCGGCTGAAGGGCCGCATTGTCCCGCTCCAGCGTCCGCTTGACCGCCGGCCGGTCGGCGCAGCGGGCGACCCAGTCGCGGATCTTCGGATTGTCCGGCAAGAGGTCGGAGAACCACTGGAACGGGCTGGAGCACAACAGGTCGGCTGCGGAATACCGGTCGCCCAGAAGGTATGGCCCCTTCTCCAGCGCGTCGTTGAGGCGGGCGAGCATGGTGTCCATGTCCCGGATGCTGGCGGTGATCGCGGGATGCGACACGCCGGCCCAGTGCAGGATGAAAACCGGCTCCATCACGCCCTGATAGTAGAACAGCCAGGACAGATACTCACCGCGCCCCGGCTCGCCCTCGATCGGACCGAGGCCGGCCTCGGGATACTTGTCGGTGAGATAGAGGATGATGGCGCCGCGCTCGCGGACCGTTTGCTCGCCATCCACCAGGAAGGGCACTTTTTTTTCCGGATGCGGATTGGCCGGATCCGGCCCGCCGGACCCGTCCTGGCGCGGGATCGTGACCTCCCGGATTTCGACATCGGCGCCGAGTTCATCGATCAGCGTGACGATGCCGGAGGAACGGCTCATCGGCGAATGGTAGAGCGTGGGCATGGGTTTTCCTTTGTCTTGCGATGACGGTGTCTTACACACGCCCTGCTGACAGATTGCGGCAGGAGCGAGAATGGCCCGCACAGACCGGCTGATGCGTCTGATGGACACGATGCGGCGCCTGCCGTCCCCGGTGACAGCTGCCCGGCTGGCGGACGAGACCGGTGTCTCCCTGCGCCAGCTCTACCGCGACATCGCTACCCTGCGCGCCGGCGGTGCCCTGATCGACGGGGCGGCGGGCGTTGGCTACACGCTGACCGAGGATCCCGCCCTGCCGCCGCAAAGCTTTTCGCGCCTGGAGATCGAGGCGTTGACGCTGGCCATCGGGGCGCTGGAGCGGATCGGCGACGACACGCTGACAGCGGCCGGAAAGGACGCGCTGGCGCGGATCATTGCGACACTGCCGGACGCACAATCGCGCCAGGCGATGCACTCGGCCATGCGCGCCTGGTTCCCGGCCGATATGCGCCCGCCGGTCGGGATCGACATGGACCTGCTGCGCCAGGCCTGCTGGGACGAGTTTTCGCTCGTCATGACCTATCGGGATCTGAAGGAGAACCGTACCGAGCGCGAGATCTGGCCGCTGGGTCTGTCGTATGGCGAGGGGACGCTGATGCTGCTGGCGCATTGCCGCCTGCGGCTGGACTACCGGGTCTTCCACGTGTCGCGCATTGAAGGCCTGCAACGCGGCGGCGACAGCTTCCGGCCGCGCCGGGTCGGTTTGCTGCGCGACTATGTTGCCGCCCGCCGCAAGCAGCTGGCCCGGTCCTAGGGCCTGTCAGGCAATGGCCGCGAGGCGGTCTTTCAGTGCGGCCTTCGCGAAGTCGAGGAAGACGCGCATCTTCGTCGGCAGGGCTCCGCGGCTGGCATGGATCAGATGCACGGGCAGGGGGGCGGGCTCGAAGTCCTCCATGAGGATGCGCAGCGAGCCGTCGCGCACCGCGTCCGCGCACTGATAGCTCAGCACCCGGGTGACGCCGATGCCCTCGCTTGCCGCCCATACGGCCGCGTCGGCGGCAGAGACCGTGAGCCTCGGCGGGCAGGCGATGTCGACCGGTTTGCCGTCCGGCGGCGTGAGGCTCCAGCGGCCACCCGGGGAGAGGACATCGAAATGCACGCCTGGCAGGGCGGCGATGTCGTCGGGGGTTTTCGGCGTGCCATGAGCGGCCAGCAGCTGCGGGCTGGCGACGAGAACGGTGCGCACCGACCCGATACGGGTGGCGACCATGGAGCTGTCGGGCAGGGCACCGATCCGGACGGCCATATCGATATGTTCTTCCATCAGATGCAGGTTCCGGTCTGACAGGGTGAGGCCGACGCTGATCTGCGGATAGGCGGCCAGGAAGTCCCTGACGACGGGCAGGGTGTGCAGCCGACCGAAACAGACCGGTGCCGTCAGGTTCAGCGCGCCGCGCGGCGTGTGGAATTCGCCGGCGGCTGTGCGCTCGGCCTCGTCGATATCCTCGAGGACACGGCGGGCCGAGGCGAGATAGGCGATGCCGGCATCTGTCAGGGCAAGCTTGCGCGTAGTGCGCGTCAGAAGCCGGGTTCCCAGATGGGCTTCCAGCTCGGTGACCTGCCGGCTGACCGTAGCCAGGGGGATGCCCAGCGTGCGGCTCGCGGCCGAGAAACTCCCGCTATCGACAACCTGAACCAGGATCGACATGGCTTTGAGACGGTCCATGATTATTCCGTATAGTGGAAAAGAAGTTTCCGGAAGTAGCGAATTATCGTTACCGGTGAAATGCCTATTTCTTCCCGGCAAGACGCGATCCGCGATGGATCGCACGGACCCCGAAGGAGAAAACATGTCCCGTCTGCCGATCCCCGATCTCGATTCCGCACCGGAAGCGTCCAAGCCGATCCTCAACGCCGTCCACAAACAGCTCGGCACCGTGCCGAACATGTTCCGCCTCATCGCCTCCAGCCCGGCGGCGCTGGAAGGCTTCGCCGGTAATAACGGCGCCCTGGCGAGAACCCTCGATGTGAAGACCCGCGAACGCATCGCCCTGGCCGTGGCCCAGATCAATGGCTGTGACTACTGCCTGTCGGCCCACACCTATCTTGGCCTGAACCTGGCCAAGCTCACGCCGGAAGAGATCGACCGCAATCGCCGCGGCCAGTCCGGCGACGCCAAGGCCGATGTCGCGGTCCGCTTCGCCGCGAAAGTGGTGCGCGAGCGCGGTGAGGTCTCCGATATCGATATCGCCGAGCTGCGCGATGCCGGCTATTCGGACGGCCAGATCGTCGAGATCGTCGCTGTCGCGGCCGAGAATGTCTTCACCAATCTGATCAATATCGTCGCCCAGACGGATATCGACTTCCCCGTCGTCAGCGCTGCGGAAGCGGCCTGAGGGCGAACGGGCGGGCCGGATCTCCGGTCCGCCCGTCCTTTTACGGCGGCCAGGACAGGAGCTTCGCCATGAGCTACGGATTTCTCGATATCGCGACCACACCCAGCGTGCGCGCGATGCAGGCGGAGATGGGCAGTGCCCATGTCTGGGAACAGTTCGAGGGTGATCGCGCCTTCGACCGGTTCGGGCGCAACGAGATGGATTTCATCGCAGCGCGCGACAGTTTCTACATGGCCACCGTGTCCGAGACCGGCTGGCCCTATGTCCAGCATCGCGGCGGGCCGGCGGGTTCTCTCACCGTGCTCGACGAGCGCACGCTGGCCTTCGCCGACTATCGCGGAAACCGGCAATACATCTCCACCGGCAATGCCCGGGCAAATGCCCGTGTCGCGCTGATCCTCATGGACTACGCCAACCAGGCGCGCCTCAAGATCTTCGCCACCGTCGAGCTTCTGCCGGCGGAGCCGGACAGCGGTCTAGCCGGCCAGGTGCTGACGCCGGGCTATCGGGCCCGGCCGGAGCGCATCGTGCTGTTGCACCTGGTCGCCTTCGACTGGAATTGCCCGCAGCACATCACGCCACGCTTCACCGAGGCGGAGATCATCGAGACCATGCGCGGCGTGCGGGAACGCCTGGCCGGTCTCGAGGACGAGAATGCCCGCCTGCGGGCCGAGCTCGCCCTGGCGGGCAATCGGGAGCGGACACAATGACCCCGGTCATTCGCCCGCCGGTTCCACCCTTCACCACACTCAAGGCTGCCGCCGAGAAGGTGCGCCTGGCAGAGGATGCCTGGAATTCGCGCGACCCCCAACGCGTGTCGCTGGCCTATACGCCGGACAGTGAGTGGCGCAATCGCGAGATCTTTCTCACCGGGCGCGCGGAAATCGTCGCCTTCCTCACCGGCAAGTGGAAACGCGAGCATGACTACCGCCTGATCAAGGAAGTCTGGGCGTTCCAGGCCAACCGCATCGCCGTGCGTTTCGCCTATGAATGGCGCGACGACTGCGGCAGCTGGTATCGCGCCTACGGCAATGAGAACTGGGAGTTTGCCCCGGACGGGCTGATGCGGCGGCGGATCGCCAGCATCAATGACGCACCGATCCGCGAGGCCGACCGCAAATTCCACTGGGAGCAGGGCCGCCGCCCGGACGATCATCCCGGACTGAGCGAGCTGGGGCTGTGAGGTGGCGCGCTCGCCCGGCCTAGAGCAGGGCCTCGACTGCACCGCGCAGTCGTTCCGGTGTTTCCTGGGGGCCGAAGCGTTTGACCACATTCCCTTCGCGGTCGACGAGGAATTTCGTGAAATTCCATTTGATGGCCTTCGACCCCATCAGGCCGCGGGCCTCGCGCTTCAGGAATTCATAGAGCGGTGCTGCCGCCGCGCCGTTGACGTCGATCTTGGCGAACATCGGGAAGTTCACATCATAGGTGAGCTTGCAGAAATTCGCGATCTCGTCGGCATCGCCGGGTTCCTGATTGCCGAACTGGTTGCAGGGAAAGCCGAGCACCACGAGTCCCTTGTCCTGCAGGTCCCTGTAGAGGGTTTCCAGGCCTTCATACTGGGGCGTGAAGCCGCACTTCGAGGCGGTGTTGACGATCAGCAGGACCTTGCCGCGATAATCGGCGAGCGAGACCTCCTGGCCGGCGATATCGATGGCGTTGAAGTCGTAGATGGTGGTCATGCGCAAGCCTCCTCGGGTTCGGCCGGCATTCTTCACGAGTCAGCCCGCGCCGTCGATGCCCGGCCGTTATAGGGCGGCTGTCAGGCGGGTGATTGAGGCCTTTGCCGGGAATGACCAAGCCCGCCCTTTGCCGCCACCCGCATCAGGCGTCTGAAAGTGGGACATTGCATATGACTGGGCGCGCGGCATTCGGCGGCATGCCGCAGTCCGTCGCGCATCGCGGCCAGCTGGCCGATCGTCCGGTCGATCTCTTCCGCCTTCTCCACCAGCCTGCCGCGGTCAATGCGCGGCTCTCCGTCGGGAGCGAACATGCCGCCGATCTCGTCCAGCGAGAAACCGGCCGCCCGGCCCAGGGCGATCAGGGAGAGCCGGTCGACGACAGACGGGTCGAACAGGCGTTTCAGACCGCGTCGTCCGATCGACACGATCAGCCCCTTCTCCTCGTAATAGCGCAGGGTCGAGGCGGGCAGTCCGGTCAGCCGGGCGAGTTCTGCAGTGTCCAGGTCTTTCATTGCTTGACCTCAAGTCGACTTGAGGTGGCAGCCTGCGTCTTCCGCCGCTTTCCGGCAAGGCCAAAGGAGACCGACATGAACACGATGCAGGCAAATCCGCCCACGGCAAAAGAGATATGGAACGGCATCGCCGGGCAGAACTGGGTAGAGGCCCAGGTCCTGCTCGACAGCATGTTCAAGCGCTTCGAGGACATCATTGTGACAGGCTGTCTGGAGCAGGGCGCACGCCGTGTCCTTGATGTCGGCTGCGGTACCGGTGCAACGACATTGGCGGTGGCAGAACGCTTGCGCGATGCCGGCAGCTGTACCGGGATCGACATCTCGGATCCCATGATCGAGCTGGCGCGTAAACGCGCAGTGCAGTCCGGATCCGGCGCCGACTTCATCTGCGCGGACGCCGAGGACCATCCGCTAGGCGTCGCCCGGTATGACCGCATCGTGTCGCGCTTCGGTGTGATGTTTTTCCGCGATCCGGTGCGGGCTTTCGCCAATCTGCGCCGGGCGAGCGCGGCGGGCGCTCAGCTGGCCGTCATCGCCTGGCGCGACCCGGCGGAAAACCCGTTCATGACAGCTGCCGAGGCGGCGGTGCGGCCTTTATTGCCGGAGGCTCTCGCTGCGGCGCTCCAGCCGACCGGGCAATTCGCCTTTGCCGACGAAAACCATGTACGGGGAATTCTGCGCGACAGCGGGTGGTCCGGCGTCACCATGACGCCGCTCGATATCGCCTGTTCCCTCCCGGAGAACGCGCTGGAGACCTGGCTGACACGGCTTGGTCCGCTCGGACGCCTCCTGCCCGAACTTGATCCAGTGCACCGCGCCGCGGTGATCGACGCCGCGCGTTCTGCATACGCGCCCTATGTCGACGGGGGCATGGTTCGCTTCACGGCTGCGTGCTGGGCGATCGGAGGCGAGAATGTCTGATCCCGCTATCGAGTTTACGATTGCCGCCGTGCTGATCGGGTGCGGGGCAACGGCGCTTATGGATGTCTGGGGCGTTGTGAAGGCCCGCCTGTGGGGCGTGACCTCGCTGGACTACGCCCTTCTGGGGCGCTGGATCGGTCATATGCCGCGGGGGCGGTTTGTCCACCGGTCCATTGCCGCAGCGTCACAAGTAGCGGGGGAGCGGATACTGGGCTGGGTCGCACACTATGTGACCGGAATCGCCTTTGCGGCGGTCCTTCTGGCGATCGGGGGGCGAGGCTGGCTTGAAACGCCAACGCTCGCGCCGGCGCTTGTTGTCGGGCTGGCGACGGTGCTGTTTCCCTTTCTGATCATGCAGCCGGCGCTGGGGGCGGGCATCGCGGCCGGCCGGACACCGGCGCCGGGCCGTGCCCGTTTTCACAGCCTGGCGAGCCATTTCGTGTTCGGTCTGGGGCTCTACCTGTCCGGACTGCTGGTGAGTATGCTTTTGCCGTAAGGGGCGGGCGCGGGCGGGTGGCGCCATCTCCGCCCGGCCACCTTGCCGGGTGCAGAAGACTGTTCGGGCCCGGCGCGACGCGACATAGGATGACGCCAACCAAGCAAATGCCTCCGGGAGACCGATCATGATCGACAGCCAGGCCGCCCGCATTGACAGCCTCGAGACCCATATCGCGCATCAGGACCGAACGATCGAGGAGCTCAACGAGGTCGTGCTGGCCCAGCGCGAGGATATCCGACGGCTCGAGCGCCGGCTCGACAAGCTGATGTCCCGCGTCGCGACGCTGGAGGACCAGGCCCCCTTGCCCGAAAACGTCCCTCCGCCGCATTACTGAGATGTGTCGTGCACAGAGCGCAGCGGGTCGCGCAGAGCCTTGTTGCTTCTGAGAAACAATCGCAGTATTTCTCCGGCTGGTTCTAGTCCTGCCCGGAGACCCGTCATGAAATCGTTGTTCACAGTTGCCGCCGCCGCAGCCAGCCTGATTACAGGTCCGGCGCTGACCCAGGATGAAGCCGACGGGTTCGGCGTCCTGGTCATGGCTCATGGTGGCGGTGAGACCTGGAACAGCGAAGTCCGCGACATGCTCGCGCCGATCGATGAGGACTATCCGCTGGAGCTCGCCTTCGGCATGGCCGATGCGGTGAGCCTGCAGGAGGCTGTCGACCGGCTGGAGAACCGCGGTGTTGAACGGATCGGCGTGGTGCGTCTCTTTATCTCCGGTGAGAGCTGGTATGAGCGCACGCGCGAGATCATCGGCCTCGATACCGGCGCGCCGGTGCGGCCTGAACCGGAAGACGCGGACGGGGAAGACGGCGGCCATCACGGCATGCGCATGGAGTACTGGCGCCTCGACACCGACGCAGAATACGCGCTTTCCACCGAAGGGCTGGCCGAAGCGCCGGAGATGGGTGCGGTGCTGGTCGAGCGGGCGCGTGCGCTCAGCGAAACGCCGGAGAACGAGAGTGTTCTGATCCTCGCACACGGGCCTGGCGACGATGCGGAAAACCAGCGCTGGATCGACTGGATCGATGCGCGCGCAGATGCGGTCCGCGAGGCGATGCCATTCCGAGAAGTTCGCGTCGAAACGCTCCGCGAGGACTGGCCGGAGGCGCGCGAAGCCGCCGAGCTGCGCATCCGCGATTTCGTGACCGCGGCGAATGAAGGCGAGGGGCGCACGATCGTCCTGCCCTATCGGGTCCAGGGCTTCGGTCCTTATGCCGAGGTTCTGGAAGGCCTGGACTACGCCTCCACCGGCCGCGGCCTCCTGCCCAGCGTCGAGGTGGAGCACTGGGTGCGCCGGCAGATCGAGGACATGCGGGCAGGCGAATTCGAGGCACCGCTGCCCGAGGAGGCACATGCCGCCGCACCGGAAGCCGACCGTATGCACATGTCACATCACTAGGGCGAGCGCCGCGCTTGACCGGACCCCGGACGGACCGCGAGGTTGAGATTCCCCGACTCGCTGGAGCCCCATGTCTGAACAACTGAGCCTCCTGGGGGAGGCGCGCCCGTCCGATCGCCTCTTCTTCGCGCTGTTTCCCGATCCTGACACCGCGGAACGGATCGCGGCTGCAGCGGCACAGCTGCGGGAGCGGCATGGCCTGACCGGCCAGCCACTGGCGGCTGAGCGCTTTCACATCACACTGTCGCACCTGGGTGATTATCACGGCCTGCCGGCGGATATCGTTGCCAAGGCGCGTCGGGCCGGAGACCAGGTGTCCGCTCCGACTTTCAGAGCGTATTTCGACCGCGCCGGCAGTTTTGCAGGCCGGTCCGGCAATCGCCCCTTTGTTCTGCAGTCGAGTGAAAGTGAAACCGCGGTAACAGCGTTCCAGCAAACGCTGGCCCGGGCGATGATGGCGGCGGGCCTGGCGCGCAAGGCCGGGCCGTATTCGCCACATGTCACACTGCTGTATGACGACACCATGGTCGCGCCCCATACCGTCGAGCCCGTTACCTGGACCGTCGGCGAGTTCGTGCTTGTACACAGCCTGCTCGGGAAGACCCGGCATGTCATTCTGGGCCGCTGGACGCTTCAGGCCGGGTGACAAGCGATGAAGCCACGAGACTAGTCCGCAGTTGACGCGAGAGCGCTTCTCACCTTCGGCATGATGCGGCGGCTCACCGGCACCTCGCTGCCCTGGGCCAGGAGCAGCCGGCCGACGCCCGACGCATCGCGCTCGAGCGCGTTGACGAAGGCCGTGTTGACGATATGTGAGCGGTGAACGCGCAGGAAGGTCTCCGGCAGTTCCGCTTCAAGTCCTGCCAGCGAGCCGTTGTAGAGCGCCGTGCGGCCATCGTCGTAGTGGACCTCGACATAGTCCCCGGCGCCTTTCAACTGCACGATCCGGTCCGTGGGCACGTAGTCTACGCGCCCGGCACTAACGAGCTGCAGCTGTGCGGGTGCCGTGCGCTGGCGCGCCTCTGCCAGGGCCGTTTCGAGTTGCTGCGCGCGTCTTTCCTCGGCCTGCCGGCGCTGGCGTTCACCGACGAGAGTCAGGGCCTGGCGGTAGAAGAGAAAGATCAGCATGCCGCCGGCTGCGAGATAGAAATATGTGTCGATGAAGTCGGTCGGGAAAAAGATCATGAGCGCCGCGAACGCGCTGAACAGCGCGAGATAGGCCGGCGCTCCCTGGCGTTTTTTGATGGTCCACACGACACAGCCTGCGATTCCGGCCGAGACGGCGGCCAGGAGCGCGTAGCCGGTCTTTCCGTCGAAGCCGGACACGAAGATCACGATCACGGTCATGATGGCGGCCAGTCCGGCCAGGAAGAGCATGCGTGTCCTGGCGGCCAGTCCGCTCAGGCGCAGCAATACATAGGCATTCAGGCAAAGCCCGAAGCCGAAGGCGCACACCAGGATCGTCACCAGCCGGAGCTCGTGAACGGGGTAGGGATAGGGGTAGAGTGAGCGCGAGACTTCCGCCAGCAACTGGACCGCCGCAAACAGCGAGGCTGCCGACAGGATGGCCGAGCCCTCGCGGTCTTCACCGCGCAGGGCGGTGACACCAAAGAACAGGCAGCCGATCGCGAAAGCGCCGAACGTGATCAGGGAAGGCCAGTAGGCCAGGATCATGCGCTGGCTGGGGTCCCGGTAGGGGCCGAAAGCGATGCGATGGATCGGTGCTGTAAGCCGGATGAAGCCATGCTGGGCCGACAGGCGAAGCACGACTGTGTTCTCGCCTTCTTGTGCAACCGCGCGCGGGACATAGATCACGCTGTCCATCCGGCCGGGGATTTCCGCGTTCCGCGTGTCGGCGGGGCGGCCATTGGCGCCCAGATAGGTGCCGTTGAGCCAGGCTTCGCCGGAGGCCTTGGCGAGCACTTGCAGGCCGAACGGTCCGGGGCCGTCGAGATTTTCAGCACGAAGGACCAGCCGTGCCTGCACCCAGAGATGCCGGCCCTGCGGGTCGACGGACCATAGCGGCATGGTTTCACATTCCGGTCCGGAGAAGTCCGGCATCCGGACCGGATCGTCGACCGGACAGACCCTTGCACTCGCCGTATCGACATGGACGCCGGGCTGCGCCTGTGCCGGAACCCACATGGTGAGACAGGCCGTGATGGCAACGAAGAGAATGCACGCGGTTTTCATTCACCCAGTCTAGCGCGCCGCGGGGCGAAGGCCGATGCCGTTTGCAGGCCGGTCGCGACCGTTCACAGATCGGTGCGTGTCCGGATATGCAGGGGCGCCGATGATGATGGAGAAACAGCTCCAGAGGTCCCCATGTCCCCCATCCGAACCCTTTTTGTCATTGCCGGTCTTGCCATGGCGCTGCCGCTGATCCCGGCTGCAGGTGCCGAAGAGCCGATCACCTTCACGGCCCGGTCCGGCGACAGCGTCGACGCCCTGCGCGGCTCGTTCCAGGTTCCCGAAGACCGGACCGATCCCGGCAGCCGCATGATCACCCTGTCCTATGTCCGCTTTCCCGCAACCGGCGATGCCGGTGGACCGCCGATCGTCTACCTGGCCGGAGGGCCGGGCGGTTCGGGCAGCGGCACGGCGCAAGGGCCGCGCTTCGAACTGTTCATGGCGATGCGGCAGCATGGCGATGTCATCGCCTTTGATCAGCGCGGAACCGGCGACTCGACCCGCCTGCCGCGCTGTGTCTCCTCGGTCCATGTATCCGAGACCGAGCCGGTCTCCGATGCCGACTATGGCGCAGCCTACCGGCAAGCTGTCGAGGAATGCGGCGCCTTCTGGCGCGGCGAGGGTGTCGCTATCGAGGGCTATACGACGCGCGAGAGCGTGCAGGATATTTCGGATCTGCGAGAGCATCTGGGCGCCGACACCGTCACGCTGTGGGGCATCTCCTATGGCAGCCATCTGGCTCTGGCAGCGCTGAAGGATATCCCCGAAGAGATCGACCGCGTGATCATCGCCAGTGCCGAAGGCCTCGACCAGACGGTGAAGATGCCGGCCCATACCGACGCGTATTTCGCGCGCCTGCAGGCGGCCGTGGATAGCCAGCCGCAAGCCGCAGCCCGCTATCCGGATGTTGCCGGCATGATGCGGCGGGTCCACGCCCGCCTGGAGGCCGAGCCGGTCCTGCTGGAGATCCCGCAGCAGGATGGTTCGGTGGCGCCCGTGCTCCTGCAGCGCCGGCATATGCAGGAAATGAGTTCCGGCCTCATCTCCGACCCGCAATACGCCGCCATCCTGCTGGCGCTCTATGCAACGCTCGACGCCGGCGAGACCGGGCTGGCCATCGGACTTCTGCAACGCTTCCACACGCCGGGCGAGCCGATCTCGCTGAGTGCCATGCCGACGGCCATGGATCTGGCCTCGGGCATCGGCGATGCGCGTCTGGCGGCATTCGAACAACAGGCGCAGGACGGGCTGGTTGGGGCCTATCTCAACCATCCCATGCCGCAGATCCGCGGCGCCTGGAACGGCTTCGATCTGGGGGATGATTTCCGCACAGCACCGGCCGGCGACACGCCGGTCCTCCTGCTCACCGGCACGCTGGATGGCCGCACCTATCCGGAAGGTCAGGCAGCGGCAGTCTCCGCACTGTCCGATGTGACACAGGTGATCGTGCGCAATGCCGGGCACAATCTCTTCATGACATCGCCGGAGGTGCACGATGTCATGCACCGTTTCATGCGCGGTGAGCCGGTGGGGACGGAAGAGATCATCGTCGATCTGCCCGACTTCACCGAACTGCCCTTCTAGGCGGGACTGGCCGTCGACGAATACCGCCCCGGCCCGGCTTGATTTCCGGGCCGGGCGCGGTCATACCGGCCCTATCGGAACTCGAACCCGGAGCGTGTGATGAACAACCACCTGCAAATCGAAACCCAATGTTTTGCTTTTGCCGGTGTTTGCCATGTCTGCTTCGATCACGCTTTCCAGTCTTTCCCTCGCCACGCCTGATGCCCGTCCGCTTGTTGCGGACCTGACGCTCGCCTTCGGGGCGGAACGCACCGGCATTGTCGGCCGCAATGGCTGCGGGAAATCGACCCTTCTTCATGTTATCGCCGGTGCGCTTTCACCCGCCGCCGGCGAGGTCTCCGTCACGGGCAAGATCGCCCTGATGGAACAGCATGCCTGTGCCAGTGCCGCCACCATTGCCGAAGCGCTGGGGGTGGACGATGCGCAGGCCTGTCTTGCGCGCATTCTCGACGGCACGGCGAGTGATGCTGATCTTGATGATGCCGACTGGACGCTGGAGAGCCGCGTCGAGACGGTGCTGGCGCAGGTGGGCCTGCCGGCCTGGCCGCTCGACCGTCCGGCCGCGGCGGCCAGCGGCGGTCAGAGAACGCGTCTTGCTATCGCGCGCATGCTGCTGGCCGAACCGGATATCCTGCTGCTCGACGAGCCAACCAACAATCTGGATGCCGATGGCCGGGCGGCGATCCTGTCGCTGATCGAGGACTGGTCCGGCGGCATCATTGTCGCCAGCCATGACCGCGACCTGCTGGAGCGCATGGATCGCATCGTCGAACTGACTCCCGTGGGGGCGACGGTTGTCGGCGGCGGCTGGAGCGCCTTTGCGGAGGCCCGCGCAGCGCGGCTCGCCCGCGTCGAGGCGGAGGCCGAGCGTGCCGAGGCCGGTGTCCGCCAGGCCCGCGCCGCGGCGCGTCAGCGATCCGAGCGCAAGGCGCGGTCCGACCGGGCCGGGCGTCAGGAACGGGCCGCCGGCAGCCAGCCCAAAATCCTTCTGGATGCGCGCAAGAACCGCGCCGAGGGCAGTGACAGCCGGGTGGCCCGCATGTCGGCGCGCCAGCTGGAGACAGCCGGGGCCGAATACGATGCGGCCCGCGAGAAAGTCGAGATCGTCACGCCGCTCAGTATCGATCTTCCCGCCAGCGGTCTGGCCGCCGGCCAGTCGGTGCTGAGTGTCCGGGACCTGGTTTTCTCGCGCGACGGCCAGCGGATTGTCGGTCCGCTCTCCTTCGAGATCAGAGGTCCGGAGCGGATCGCGCTCGCCGGTCCCAACGGGTCGGGCAAGAGCACGGTCTTCGATCTGGTGACCGGGCGGCTGCAGCCGGACAGCGGCACGGTGTCGGGCCGGCATGAGCGCTTTGCGCTGCTGAACCAGGCCGTGACCTTCCTGGAACCGGCCCTGTCGGTTGCGGCGAATGCCCGCCGGCTCAATCCGCAGCTTTCCGAGAATACGGTGCGGTCGGCGCTGGCGCGCTATGCCTTCCGGGCCGAAGCCGCAGAGAAGCCGGTTTCCGTCCTGTCCGGCGGCGAGCGGATGCGGGCCGGGCTGGCCTGTCTCGCCTGCGCGGCCGAGGCCCCGCAATTGCTGATCCTGGACGAGCCGACCAATCATATCGACCTGGAAGCGGTGGAACTCCTGGAACAGGCGCTTGCGGGGTATGACGGCGCTATTCTGGTCGCCAGCCATGACGCCCGCTTCCTCGACGCGATCGGTGCGACGCGCACGATCACGCTGGAGGCGTCCGGCAGCGTGTGACCCGGGGGAAATGAGCAAGAACAGGCACGCTGTGTCTGCCCGTCCGGGTGAGTATCATTGCCACCCGGACAGAGGAGACATGGGGATGAGAGCGGATAATCGTGCAGGCTATGCCGACCGGATCGACCGTGTCGTGGCGCATATCGAGGCAGCCGACGAGGAAGCGGTGCTGGACCTGGATAGCCTTGCGGCCGTCGCGGCACTGTCGCCGTTTCACTTCCACCGCATCTACCGGATCATGACGGGTGAGACCCCGGCGGAAACCGTGCGCCGCATCCGTCTGGTCCGCACAGCGCCGGCCCTTCAGGATGACCGTCTGACCGTGACGCAGGCGGCCGCAGCGTCGGGCTATGCGTCCAGCCAGTCCTTCGCCCGCGCCATCAAGGCCGCGACCGGTGCGACTGCGAGCGAGATCCGGGCGGGACGCGGCAGCCTTCTCGAGCGCCTGTTGCAGCCGCAGGGCGCCGACGCGGCGACACCCATGCCGGTCGAGATCGTCTCGACAGATCCGCTGCGCCTCATCGCAATCCGCAATATCGGCGCCTATGCAGAGCTGAACCTGACCTATGAGCGCCTGTTCGCCACCGTCTTCTCGCAGCTTCCGATGGAAAGCCTGCGCGGCATCTGGGGCGTCTGGCACGAGGATCCGCGCTTCTGCGATCCCGCAGACCTCCATTTCGACTGCGCCATCGAGGTCGGTGAGGACTTTCCGGCGCAAGGCGAGATCGAGCGGCTCGAGATTGCTGCAGGCCGGCATGCCCGCCTGCGCCATGTCGGCAGCTATACAACGCTGCATGACACGATCGACCGGCTCTATGCCCTTGTCATGATGGACGACACGCAGATGATCGCCAACCGACCCCTGATCGTGAACTATGTCGACGATCCGGAGAGCCGCCCCGAAGCGGAATGGCGGTCGGATATCTACCTGCCGCTTGTCTGATTTTGGTCCCGGTTTGCTGACAACCGGTTTGAGATCGGGCCTGTGGTCCGGATAATCTGGTACCGGCAGCAAGGAGACAGGCCATGCGTGCATATCTGGCCGGAGCGGCGGTGACGGGGCTCGCTGTGCTGATGACCGCCGGGCCTGCACAGGCCCAGCCCGTGGTCTATCGTGTGGTCAATGTCGACAGTCATGACGTGCTCAATGTGCGCCGCACGCCCAGTCCGACGAGTGCACTGGTCGGCTCCCTGCCGCCCGGGGCAAGCCGGGTCGAGGTGCTGGAAACGCGGCATGGCTGGGGCCGGGTGCTGCTGCGCGGGGCCGAAGGCTGGGTCAGTCTGGCTTATCTGGCGGAAGACGCACGGCCGGATATTCCCGGTCAGTCGGCGCCGGGCGGCTTCGCCTGTGCCGGGACCGAACCCTTCTGGGGGCTCGAGATCGATGCCGGCGGCCAGGGACGTTTCAACGATGCGATGTCGATGGGCGAGGAACGCGGTTTCGAGGTGAGCGATGCGCGCACGGCGCGTGGCCGCATGTACCCGTTCGTCTACCGGTTCGAGGGGGAGGTGACCGGATTTGCGCTTGTGTCACCGCAGGCCTGTTCTGACGGTATGAGCGAGCGCGGCTATGGCTGGCGGGTCAGTGCGGATGTTGAAGACGGTGAGGGACGGCGCCTGCTGGACGGCTGCTGCTGGACACCGGCTGCAGAATAGTTTCCCGATACTGCATCCGGACGGGGGCCTGGCGGCAACCTGTTATCGAAAGGCGCCGCGGGGTGCCGCCGGAAAGGGATGAATGCAATGGTCGAGATCTTCCACAGCTATTGGTGGCTGCTGTTTCCGCTGGGGTTCTTTCTGGCAGCCGGCTGGGGCAGTTTCATGCGCTACAAGCGCACCCAGGCCAAGATCGACCTGATCAAGAGCTTTACGGCGGCGGGCAAGGAACCGCCGGCCGAGCTGCTTGCTTCACTCGATAGCGACAATACGCATCGCCACGAGTATCACGTCTCCGGCGAGGGCGGTGATGGTCGTCCCGGAGGCGGGCATGTCTTCCTGGTGGTGCTGTTCACCGGCCTGGCCGGTGTGTTCGCCTATACCGGTTATGCCGGACTGCTGGGCGGCGCCACGCGTGAAATGTACTTCATTTCCATGATCCTGGGCGTTCTGGCGGTTGCATTTCTCTTCAGCGGCCTGTTTTCGCGTCGCCGCAGGAATGACTGACCATGAAGACCCCCGACGACGCCGCGCTGGTCGCGGCGGCCCGGTCGGGATCGGATCAGGCTTTCGCCCGCATCGTGGACCGGTATCAGTCGCCGGTCCGCGGCTTCTTGCGGCGGGTGAGTGGCAATGACGCCGATGCCGACGAGATCGCCCAGGATGCCTTCGTCGATGCCTGGACGCATCTGCGCAGCCTGCGCGACGGGGCGAAGCTGAAATCCTGGCTGTTCGCGATTGCCTGGCGCAAGGCCAAGACACGGGCGCGTTCGATGGCCCGGACGCGTACCCGCGAGACCGCCTGGCAGGCGCTGCAGCCGGCCAGCGACGACCCGCAGCACGAGTTGGCCCTGGCGATGCAGCAGGCGCTGGGGCAATTGCCGCCAGAACAGCGCGCTGCGGTCGCGCTTTGCCTGGCCGGCGGCTGGTCGCACAGCGATGCGGCAAATGTCTTGGACTTGCCGCTGGGTACAGTAAAATCCCATGTCAGCCGGGGCCGCACCCGTCTGATGGCTATTCTGGGAGTGGACGATGCGTGAACACGATCCGCTGCAGGACTTCTTTCGCGCTGGCGATGTGCCGACGCGCGACCCCGGTTTCCGGCTGGCCGTGATGGCCGACATCGCCCGCCGCCGTTTCCGGCGGGAACTGGCCGAGCGGCTGGGGCAGGGCCTGGTGGTGTGTCTGCTCGTACTGATCACGGCTCCCATCGCCGGGGATGTGCTGCAAACACTGTTCCGGGGCGGGGAGTCGCGTTTCGCGCTTGTGACGCTGCCCCTGGCTCTGGGTTTGGGCCTGATCGGTCATTTCTGGCTGAATGGCCGCCTGCGCGTACGCCTGCCGAACTTGCTCTAGCCTGGACCCGGATCCGGCGGCAGCCATTTGCCCCCGCGACGCGGGCGTGAATCGCCTATACTCGGTGGCGGACAGTGGGGAGGTGCGCATGCTGGTCCTGATCACCGGTCTGGTTCTGTTTCTGGGCGTTCATTCGCTGCGCGTGGTGCCCGGCGCGCGGCCGGCGCTGCAGTCGGCGCTGGGGGAAACACCCTACAAGCTGGCCTATACGGCGATCTCGCTCGTGGGTTTCGGCCTCGTCATCTACGGCATGGTGCTCGCCCAGCCGGTGGCCGGAACCGTCTGGGCTCCGCCGGTCTGGACACGGCATCTGGCCTTCGTCCTGGTGCCGCTGGCGTTGATCCTCATTGTTTCCGCCTACGCGCCGGGACATATCCGCCGCTGGGTGCGTCATCCCATGCTGGCCGGGGTCATGTTGTGGGCAGGCGCGCATTTTCTTGCCAATGGCGAACGCGCTGCGCTGATCCTGTTCGGCAGTTTTTTCGCCTGGTCACTGGTGACCTTCGTGTCGTCCTGGCTGCGTGAGACGCCGCCGCCGGTCGTGAAGGGATGGGGCGGTGACCTGACGGCGATTGTCCTGGGCGCGCTTATAGCCCTTATCATTATGAATCTTCACATGTATCTGTTCGGCGTGGCCATCATCGGATAGTCCGCCTGCATCCAATTCCGCACAGCGGTGCATCAAGGTGTCAAACGGGCAGCATTGTGCGGACCCGCCCAGACACGGGAGTTACGAAAATGGACCTGACAGTCATGCTGGTGTCGATGTCGCCCTTCATCATGGTGGTGGCTATCGTCTGGATCGCGATGAGCGCGGTGTCGCGCAATCGCCGGGCAACGCTGCGCGTTGTCGAGGAGGCGATCCGCAACGGGCAGACTATGACGCCGGAGACCATCCGCGCGCTGGGCATGCCCCGCAAGGATTCCAACGGCGATCTGAAGAGCGGTTCGATCCTGGTGGCCATCGCGCTGGCCCTGGTGGTCCTGGGCTTTGCCATCTTCGCCGTCGAGGGCGATCAAGAGGCCATGTACATCATGCCGGCGGTCGCTGCCTTTCCGGGCCTGATCGGTCTGGTGCTGGTCGGCTTCGGCCTGTTCGGCAAAAAAGACCAGGCCTGAGGGGGACGCCGCCGATGAAGGCGCCGGACGAAGAACTTGTCGCCCTCGTGGTCGCCACAAAGAATGCGGCGGCCTTCGGGGAGCTGGTCCGGCGTCACCAGGGGCTGGTCAGAGCGATGCTGCAGCGCATGTGCCGCAACCATGCCCTGGCTGACGATCTCGCGCAGGACGCCTTTATCCGCGCCTACGAGAAGATCGGCACATTCACCGGCAAGGGCGCGTTCAAGTCCTGGCTCTGCTCGATTGCCTATACCGAATTCCTGATGGCCGCGCGCAAGCGGCGCTCCACCGAGCGGGCGATGGAGAAGTTCCAGACGGGACTGGAAGACAGCGAAGCGCCACGGGACATGGGCAATGTGGTTGATCTCGACCGGGCGCTTGCCACATTGAAGGAGGAGGAACGCATCGCGGTCGTGATGTGCTACTCCTGCGGACTGTCGCATTCCGAAGCCGCAGAGGCGACCGGGATGCCGCTGGGAACGGTGAAATCGCATGTGAACCGGGGGCGGGCCAAATTGCAGGCCTACTTCCAGGAAGCTGAGGAAATGGCGTCATGACGATGGATGATGCATTCGATGCAAGGCTGAAGGCGGCCTTCGCCGACGCCGCAGCCCCGCTGGAGCGCGACAGCGAGAGCGAAGCCTTTTCCAGATCGGTGGTCGAGCGTCTGTCGCGGCCGGACCGCAAGCGGGTCCTGATCCTGGGCGGTGCCGGTTCCACAGGATCGGCCATCGCCGGCACCCAGCTCGAAAGCGTTTTCGGCAGTATGCATGTGCCCACCGAAGGCCTGCTGGCGAATGCCGCCTTCCTGATGTCTCCGGAAGTGCTTGCAGCGGCCGCCATGGCCGTCGCCGTCGGTCTCGTGGCGGTCGTCCTGCCGCGTCGTATCGCCGGCTGATCCTGCACAGGCGAGGGCGGGCTTTTGCACCGCAGCATTGTGAGCTAGTCTCTCCGGCCAACCCCGGAGAGACAGCCATGTCCGCCCAGACCCAGACCCGCCGCATCACCGCTCCTGAAATCCGGGCCCGCAAGGGCGGCGATCCGATCGTCTGCCTGACGGCCTATGATGCCCCGATGGCACGGTTGCTCGATCCGCACTGCGACCTCCTGCTGGTCGGTGACAGTGTCGGCATGGTGGTGCATGGGCTCGATTCGACCATCGGCGTCACGCTCGACATGATGATCCTGCACGGTCAGGCCGTGATGCGCGGCGCCAAGCGCGCGCTGGTGACCGTCGACATGCCGTTCGGCAGCTACGAAAAGTCGCCGCAGCAGGCGTTCGAGAACGCCGCCCGCATCCTGTCCGAGACCGGCTGCCAGGCAATCAAGATCGAGAGCGGGACTTACGCCGCCGAGACGATCGACTTCATGGCCCAGCGCTCGATCCCGGTGATGGGGCATATCGGGCTCCGGCCCCAGGCGGCGCTGGCCGATGGCGGGTTCAAGGCCAAGGGGCGCACCCGCGCCGAGCGCCAGAAAGTCATCGATGAAGCCATGGCGACCGCGGACGCCGGCGCCTTTGCCATCGTGGTGGAAGGCGTGGCCGAGGATCTCGCTCTGGAAATCACCCAGAAAGTGCCGGTTCCCACGATCGGCATCGGTGCTTCGGCAGCCTGCGACGGCCAGGTGCTGGTCACGCAGGACATGCTGGGCGTGTTCGAGTGGACGCCGAAATTCGTCAAGCGCTATGACAATCAGGCCGAACGCACCACTGCTGCGGTGCAGCGCTATGCCGAGGAGGTGCGCGATCGCAGCTTCCCGGCCACGGCACAGGTCTACACCATGAAGCGTCAGGACGGTTGAGCTCTGTTGCCGCCCGGCGCGGGTAAGGCTAGGGTCCCGCGCAAACCTTTAGGCATGGGCACAAGAACGACGGAGCCACATCGACGTGGTCGATATTTTCGAGGAAGTCGACGAAGAACTTCGCCGCGACAAGTATCAGGATTTATTGCGCAAGTACGGCCCCTGGGTGCTCGGCGGCGCGCTGGCGATCATTGCCGGTGCGGCCGGTTACCAGGGCTGGAATGCCTGGCGTACTGCACAGCAGGAGGCGTCGTCTGATGCCTATGTGTCCGCGCTGCGTGCGGCTGAGGCGGGCAACTACTCCCTGGCATCGACCGGATTCGAGACACTCGCCGAGGAGGGGGTCGGCGGCTATCCGGAACTGGCGCTGCTGCAGCGCGGGTCGGTGGCGCTGGAAGAGGGCGATCGCGAAGCGGCTGCCGGCTTCTTTGACCGGGCGGCGCGCGAGGCGTCCGACCCTGTCATTCGCGACCTGGCCACGCTGAAGTCGGTCTGGGCCCGGTGGGATGCGCTGAGCTTCAACGATATCGAGATCCGTCTGACGCCGCTGACCGGCGACACCTCGCCCTACCGCTTCCTGGCGCGTGAGGCGATCGCTGCGGCTGCGCTGCGCGACGGCAATCTCGAACGCGCCCGCGAGACCTATCAGCTGATCAGCTTCGGCTTCGATGCACCGCAAGGCGTGCGGCAGCGCGCCCAGGAAGCTCTGGCCGTGATCGCGAGCCGGTTGGCCACACAGGCACCGGCCGAGGCCGCTGACAGTGAGGCGGAAGCCGATGCGCCTGCGGGCGACGCGACGGAAGAACCGGCACCGGCCGGCGATGATGAAAATGACGCCGGGGAGCCAGGCGATGAATAGTGTCGAGCGTATCCGTAATCTTCTCGCCGTGGCGCTGATCGCGCCGCTGGCGGCCTGTTCCTCGATCCCGGACATTCCCAATCCGCTCAACGCGATTCCGGGATTTGGCGACGATGACGACGAAAATCTCAACGGAACGGCTCCGCAGGATAATCGCGTCTCGATCATGAGTTTCGAGCAGGGGCTCCAGCTTGACACCGAGGCGGCGCCGGTCGATCTCCCGACAGCCTATGTTAACCAGGTCTGGCCGCAGCCGGACGGTTATCCGACCCATGCCCTGCAACACACCCAGGCCAGCGGTCCTCTGGAAGTCGCGTGGCGGCAGAGCTTTGGCCAAGGGTCGGACAATAACCGCCGTATCAATGCGCGTCCTGTTGTTGCCGATGGCCGGATATTCACCATCGACGCCAATGGCGTGGTCTTCGCCCATGATGCCGGCAGCGGTGCCCGTCAATGGTCGACACGCCTCGAGGGGCCGAACCGGCGCGACCGCATGTCCTTCGGCGGCGCCGTGGCTTATGATGGCGGTCGTGTCTATGCCCATTCCGGCTACAATTATTTCGTGGCACTGGACGCCGAGAGCGGTGACGAGATCTGGCGCAGCGAAGTGCTGGTGCCCTTCCACGGGGCACCGACCGTGGCCGATGGCCGCGTCTTTGTGACGAGCGACAATAACGAGCTTCTCGCCCTCGACGCCGATGACGGCACTGTCATGTGGACCCATCCGGGCATCGTCGAGACCGCCCGCCTGCTGACCGCGCCGTCCCCGGCCGTGCTGGGCGACCTGGTCATTGCCCCCTTCGCCTCGGGCGAACTGATCGCACTGCGTGTGCAGAACGGCAATCCGATCTGGTCGGACAGCCTGTCCGGCTCGTCCCGTCTGACGGCCGTGTCCGAGATCAACGATCTCGCCGGCAGCCCGGTCATCATGGAAGACACTGTCTATGCGATGAGCCATTCCGGTCTTCTGGTGGCGATTTCGCTGCGCACCGGCGAGCGTCTGTGGACGCAGCCGGCGGGCGGCTCCCAGGCGCCGTGGGTGGCCGGCGATTATCTCTTCGTCACCACGAATGAAGCCGAGATCGTCTGTCTCGACCGCCGTGACGGATCTGTCCTCTGGATGACGCAGCTCGACCTGTTCGAGAATCCGAACAAGCGCCGGGACCGCATCGCCTGGACGGGCCCGGTTCTCGCCGGCGGCCGCGTCTTTGTGGCATCGAGCAACGGTCAGGGCGTGGTGCTGAACGCCTATGACGGTGAAGTTCTGCGCGAGATGGACCTGCGCGACGACGTCTTCATCGGCCCGGTCATCGCCAACGAGACCATCTATGTGCTCACCGACGAGGCGCGGCTGATCGCGATCCGCTAACGGCAAATCGGGCGTTCAGCGGCTTTTTGTGATTTCATTCCGTGTGAAATTGCTCTAGGCGCTCGCGCATGACTGCATATCTGCCCCGCATCGCCGTCGTCGGACGGCCCAATGTGGGTAAATCCACCCTGTTCAACCGGCTGGCCGGAAAACCGCTGGCGATCGTCGACGATCGCCCGGGGGTCACGCGTGACCGGCGCGAGGCGCGCGGCCGGCTGGGCGATATGGAACTCCTGCTGATCGACACGGCGGGCTATGACGATGGCGAGAAGGCCGGCCTGGACGCTGAAATGCGCACCCAGACCGAGATTGCGCTCAAGGATGCCGATCTCTGCCTCTTCCTGATCGATGCCCGTACCGGCGTGACGCCCTTGGACCAGAGCTTTGCCGATGTGATCCGCCGCTCGGGCAAGCCGGTCGTTCTGGTCGCCAACAAGTGCGAAGGCCGCTTCGGTGAAAGCGGGTTGATGGACGCCTACGGCCTCGGCCTGGGCGAGCCTGTCCCCCTGTCGGCGGCGCATGGCGGCGGTATCGGCGACCTTTATGATGCCGTCGAAGCCGGTCTGGGCGAGCATGCCGCCCGCGATGCCAAGCGCTATCGCGACGACAGCGAGGCTCCGCCGCTGCGGATCGCCGTGATCGGCCGTCCGAATGCGGGCAAGTCGACGCTGATCAATGCGCTGATCGGCGAGGAACGTCTGATCACCGGGCCTGAAGCCGGTATCACCCGCGACGCGATCTCGATCGACTGGGTGTGGGACGGGCGCCGGGTGCGGCTGCACGACACGGCCGGCCTGAGAAAGCGCGGCAAGGTCAATGACCGGCTGGAACGCATGAGCGCCGCCGACACGCTGCGCGCCGTGAAGTTTGCCGAAGTCGTGCTGTTGATCGTCGATGCCGGCCACCCGCTGGAAAAGCAGGACCTGCACCTGGCCGACATGGCCTACAAGGAAGGCCGCGCGGTCGCGATCGCCGTTTCCAAGATGGACCTCGTGCACCAGCGCGACGCCTTCATCAAGGATATCCGCACCGAGTTCGAGCGCCTGCTGCCGCAGATGACCGGCGCGCCGATCCTGCCGATCTCGGCCCTCAAGAAGAAGGGGCTGGAGACGATCATGCCGGCCCTGTCGCGGCTGCATACCGACTGGGATGCCAAGGTGAAGACCCGGGATCTCAATGACTGGCTGCACGAGATGATCGAGCGGCATCCGCCGCCCTCGATCAATGGCCGCCGCGTCAAGCCGCGCTATATCACCCAGACCAAGGGCCGTCCGCCGACCTTCGTGATGATGTGCTCGCGCGCCAGCGAACTGCCGGAAAGCTACAAGCGTTATCTGGTCAACGGGCTGCGCGAGGCCTTCGATCTGCCTGGCGTGCCGATCCGTCTGATCGTGAAAGCGGGCAAGAATCCTTACGCCGATGGCGAGCGCGGCGGCAGTGCACCCGTCCGGGCCGGAGCGCCGGCGCGGGCCAGCATGCCGCGCATCCGTCAAAAGCCCAAGGGCGCCCCCGGATCGGTCAAGAAAGCCGGCAAGCCGGGCAAGGCGGCCGGGCCGCGCAAGCGCAGCTGACGGGAAGAAGACATAGCCGGCCCTTCCTGCACGGCGCTCAGGCCGTCTCCAGCCGGTATTTGCGGAAGACCTCGCCCTCATAGGTGATCTCGCCTGTCATCTCCGCTCCCAGCCGCTCCAGACCGCGCACATGGCGGCGCGAGGGCGGCAGGAGGAAGGTCACATGCGGGATGCGCGCATCGGCGCGGGCGAAGGCGAGGGCCTTGCGGGTGATCGTGAGGCCGAGACCGAAATCCTGCGGCCGCAGCACCAGGCCGTAATCCCAGTCCTCGCCTTCCTTCTGGAAGCCGCCCCAGCCGGCATAGCGGCCGTTCGCCAGGATCGCCCAGTGTCCCAGCCCGTCGCGCGCCCAGCACGCCTCCTTGGCGGCGATGAAGGCCGTGCAGGCGTCCATGTCCCAGCCGCCCTTGAGCAGGGGCATGTGCTCGGCAAGACGCGGATCGGACATGTGGTCCAGGATTGCGTCCGGCGCGACCCCGGTCAGGCGCGTGAAGGTGATGTCGGGACGCTGAGGCATGCCGCCCAGCTAGCACCGGCTTGGGGGCAACGGGAAGCCGGTGCGTCACGCGCTCACGGCAAGTTGAGCGCTAACCCTCGAACCGCACGATCTCGCCGTGGCGGGCACAGTCCGGACCGACCAGCTCGGCCACCAGCGGCCACAGGGCGGCCGGTTCCGGCAGGGAATTGGGATCCTCGCCCGGGAAGGCCTTGGCGCGCATCCGCGTGCGCATGGCGCCGGGAT
Source organism: Pseudomonadota bacterium (assembly GCA_036231565.1). Taxonomy (GTDB): domain Bacteria; phylum Pseudomonadota; class Alphaproteobacteria; order Caulobacterales; family Maricaulaceae; genus Maricaulis. The sequence continues at coordinate 75,300 of JAZAHA010000005.1, read as the reverse complement.
AGACGACATTGATGCGCAGGCTGGGCGAATTCACGTGTTCGGCAGCCCAGGACTGGGCGAGGGCGTCGAGGCCGGACTTGGCGGCCGCGTAGGGCGCCCAGAAGGCCCGGCGCGAGCTGGCGGCGCCCGAGGAGATGAAGACGGCGCGGCCGGCGTCCGACGACAGCAGCGGGCCCTCGAAGGCGCGGATCATGCGCGCCGGCGCGACCAGGTTCACACCCAGCACGTTCTGCCAGGTCTTCGCCTTCACCTGGGCGGCCGGTGTCAGCTCGCCCAGCGCGCCGGCATTGGCGATCATGATGTCCAGCTTGCCCCAACGGTCGGTGACAATCTGGCCGAGCTGTTCGATCCCGTCTTCCGACATCAGGTCCATCGGCACCAGCGTCGTGGTCCCGCCGGCAGCCTTGATGGCGTCGTCCAGCTCTTCCAGGGCGCCCTGGGTGCGGGCGGTGGCGATCACATGCGCGCCGGCCTTGGCCAGTTCCAGGGCCAGAGCCCGGCCAATACCCCGCGAGGCCCCGCTGACGAGAGCGAGGCGGCCTTTCAGATCGATGTCGGTCATGCGTCCACCAGAAGCGAGAGCTGGAATTCCTTGGCCGAGAGGTCCCGGTCGTGGTCGACGAGCCGCGTCGGGTACTCGCCTGTGAAATAGTGGTCGGCGAGTTGCGGGTTCGCGTCATTGCGCGCTTCGCCGCAGACGGCCTGGTAGAGACCGTCGACCGACAGGAAGCCGAGGCTGTCGGCCTCGAGCTTGGCGGCCATTTCGTCCAGTTCCATGTTCGCGGCGATCAGTTCGGCCCGTCCGGCCATGTCGATGCCGTAGAAGTCCGGGAATTTGATCGGCGGGCAGGCCGAGCGGAAATGCACTTCGGATGCGCCCGCCTCGCGCATCATGCGCACGATCTTCAGCGAGGTCGTGCCGCGCACGATTGAATCGTCGATAAGCAGGACGCGCTTGCCGCGCACCACAGCCGCATTGGCCGAGTGTTTGCGGCGGACCGACAGGTCGCGCCGGTCCTGGGTCGGCTGGATGAAGGTCCGGCCGACAAAGTGCGAGCGGATGATACCCAGCTCGAAGGGAATACCGGAAGCTTCCGAATAGCCGATCGCGGCAGGCACGCCGCTGTCCGGCACGGGCACGATGACATCGACATCGGCCGGGGTTTCCATCGCCAGCTGACGGCCCATCTGCTTGCGGGCCTCGTAGACCGAACGGCCGCCGATGATCGAGTCGGGTCGGGCGAAATAGATGTATTCGAAGGCGCAGATCCGGGCCGGATGGGCCGGGGCGAAGCGTTCGGAGCGGATGCCGTCTTCGCTCACCACGACAGCCTCGCCGGGCTCGATATCGCGCACGAAAGACGCACCGACCATGTCCAGCGCGCAGGTTTCCGAGGCGAAGATCACCGCGTCACCCAGCGTGCCCATCACCAGGGGACGGATGCCGTAGGGGTCGCGCGCCGCGATCAGGCGGTCATTGACCAGCGCCACGAAAGCGAAGGCGCCCTGGACCTGTTTCAGTGCCTGCAGGACGCGATTGGTCAGCTTGGTCTTCTTCGACTGGGCAGCCAGGTGCAGCACGACCTCGGAATCCGAGGTCGACTGGAAGATGGCGCCGTGGCTGACGAGTTCCTCGCGCAGGACGCGGGCATTGGTCAGATTGCCGTTATGGGCAAGCGCGATACCGCCGCCGCGCACGTCCGAATACAGCGGCTGCACATTGCGCAGCACCGACGCACCCTGGGTGGAATAGCGGGCATGGCCGATCGCGACCTTGCCCGGCAGGCGTTGCGGCATGTCCGGCGAGGTGAAGTTCTCGCCGACAAGGCCGAGATAGCGCTCGATATGGAAACGCGACCCGTCATGGGTCGCGATGCCGCAGGCTTCCTGTCCACGATGCTGCAGGGCGTGAAGCCCGAGCGCGGTGAGGACACCGGCATCTACCGCATTGTAAACGGCGAAAACGCCGCATTCTTCCTGGGGGCGATCCGTCTCGGGATCGTAAGTGAGCGTGGCAGTTTGGGGGTTGGCCTGGCTCATCCGTCCTCGTCCTGGTCATCCGTGGTCGAACCGATGAGGTCATCTAGTCGGTTTCGGTCGCGGCTTCCATAGGAGCTGTCATTATTTCTTATTGTTTCTGCAATCGGGTCGTCCTCGCCATAGGGCAGGGGACGGGTCTCCGCCAGCCGCGAGGTCTCGGGAGCCAGTGTCTGCAGGGCCCGGGCCGTCGCGCCGACCAGCGGATAGATGCGCGCCTGGGTCACCCAGGCCGGCGGGCGTCCGCTTTCACCCATTGTTGCAGCCATGAAGATCACACCGAGGCCGAGCAGGACGAGGCCGCGCACGACACCGAAGACAAAGCCCAGCGTGCGGTCGACCACATTCACATCCTCGCCCTTGGCCAGCCCCTTGGAGAGCGAACTCGTCACGAAGGTGACCGCCAGATAGATCAGGATGAAGACCGCTGCACCGACGGCGACAGGCGCCAGCCAGTCCGGATCGATGATTTCGCGAGCCGGGCCGATGAAAACCGGCAGGCTCCACAAGGCCGCCAGAGAAGCGGCGACGAAGGCGGTGACCGACAGGGCTTCACGCACAAAACCGCGCACCAGCGCCAGGAGGCCGGAAATCAACAGGATGGCGAGGCCGATCCCGTCGAAGGCACTCAGCGATCCATCCATCCCTGCAACTCCTACTCTCCCGCCAGAGCCCGCAAAGTCTGCACCAATTCGAGCGCCGTGGCCACGCCAAGCACCCGCACGGGTGCGTTACCGTCGGCCGCGGCCTGGGGCGCGATGGCCGAGTCGAAACCGAGCTTCGCGGCTTCCTTCAGCCGCGCCTCCGAGCGTCCGACGGGACGAACATCGCCGGAAAGACTGATTTCTCCGTAAACGACACCCTTGCCCGGCAGCGCCACATCCATTGCCGAGGAGACAATGGCGGCGGCAACGGCCAGATCGGCGGCCGGTTCGGTGATTTTCAGCCCGCCGGCAACATTGAGGAAGATGTCGCGATTGGAGATGTTGACGCCGCAGCGCGCTTCCAGCACGGCCAGCACCATCGCGAGGCGCCCCGAATCCCAGCCGACAACAGCGCGGCGCGGCGTGCCGAAGGCGGCGGGCGCGACCAGGGCCTGGATCTCCGACAGGACCGGCCGCGTGCCCTCCATGCCGGCAAAGACCGCGGCGCCGGGATTGGCCTCGGCGCGGCCATCCAGGAAAAGCGAGGAGGGATTGGCGACCTCGCCGAGCCCCTTGTCGCCCATCTCGAACACACCGATCTCGTCGGTCGGCCCGAAGCGGTTCTTTACGGCGCGCAGGATGCGGAACTGGTGCGAGCGCTCGCCTTCGAAATAGAGCACCGCATCGACCATGTGCTCGACCACGCGTGGTCCGGCAATCTGGCCGTCCTTGGTGACATGGCCGACCAGGATGACGGTGCAGTTCCGCTTCTTGGCAAACCGCACGAGTTCCTGGGCGCAGGCGCGCACCTGGGCCACCGTGCCCGGCGCGGCGGCCAGCTGATCGGTCCACAGCGTCTGGATCGAATCGATCACGACGATGTCCGGCTTTTCCGATTTCAGCCCGTCCAGAATGTCGTTGAGCGAGGTCTCGGCGGCCAGCGCGACCGGCGCATCGGCCAGGCCGAGCCGGCGGGCGCGGCGGCGCACCTGGTCGATCGCTTCCTCGCCGGAAATATAGATGGCGCGCGTATTCTGGCTGGCCAGCTGCGCCATCATCTGCAGCAGAAGGGTCGACTTGCCGATGCCGGGATCGCCGCCGACGAGGATGGCGGAGCCGGGCACCAGCCCGCCGCCGGCCACCCGGTCCAGCTCGTCTATACCTGATCGCAGGCGCGGCGTTTCCGGGGTCTCGGCCCCGAGGTCGACCAGTTCCAGCCGGGCCGCGCGGCCACGTTTCTTCGGAGCGGTTGCCTGCGTGCCCAGGGGCGCGGACGCGGCTTCCTCGACCAGGGTGTTCCACTGGCCGCAATCATCGCACTTGCCCGCCCATTTGGAATGGACGGCACCGCAGGACTGGCAGACATAGACGCTATCGGATCGGGCCATAGGGGTGTGTCTCCTTCTGTTTGCGCACAGTCAAGCAGGGGAGGATGACAGAATGTGTCCGGGGTCAGCGCCGTTTGGCAGCCGGCTTGTAGATGCGGTGGAAACGCAGGCCCAGGCGGACCAGGAATTCGTAGGAGATGGTGGCGGCACTGTCGGCCATGTCCTCGATATCGCCGCCAAGGAAGCAGACCGGATGCCCCGGTGCGAGCGGGCTGTCGACATCGGTCACATCGACACCGATCAGGTCCATCGAGACCCGTCCCAGGATCGGCACGCGGGTCTCGCCGATCCGGCCGAACCCGCCATTGCCGAAGGCGCGCAGCAGCCCGTCGGCATAGCCGGCGGCGACCGTCGCGATGCGGCGCGGCGTGTCAGCCGTGAAGGTCGCGCCATAGCCCACCGTGTCGCCGGGCCGCAGCGTGCGGATCTGCAGGATGGGCGCGTCGATCTCGACCGCCGGTTCGAAGGGCGAGGGATAGCCGGGCGCGGGAACCCCGCCGAACAGGGCGAGCCCCGGGCGCAGCACGTCGAAATGATAGTCCGGCCCCAGCAGGATGCCGGCCGAATTGGACAGCGAGGCGGGAATGCCGTGAAAGGCTTCACGAATGCGGGAGAAGCGTTCCAGCTGCCGCGCATTGAGCGGGTAGACCGGCTCGTCGGCGCAGGCGAGATGGCTCATGATCTGCCGCACATCGATCGCGTCCAGACGCGCGGGATTGGCGATCAGCGCATCGGTTTCCTCAGGGCCGAGACCCAGACGGTTCATGCCGGTGTCGAAATGCAGGGCGCAGGGCAGGTCCGGCGCGTGCTTGCGCAACTGTTCCAGCTGGGCGAGCTCGTTGATCACCGGGAAAAGCTCGGCATCGCGCAGGGCCGGCAGTTCGGCGGGCCAGAACCCGTTGAAGACATAGATGTCGGCCGGGCGCCCGGCGAGCGCCGCGCGGGCCTCGCGGCCTTCCGATGTATGCGCGACATAGAAGGTGCGGCAGCCGGCATCGGCGAGCGCCGGTACGACTTCCATGGCGCCGAGACCATAGGCGTTGGCCTTCACCACGGCGCCGGCCTCGGCACCGGGCGCGAGGTCGCGGACCTTGCGGTAATTCTGCTGGATGGTCGCCAGATCGATGATCAGGCGCGGGGCGGGTTCGGTGCGTGTGTCAGTCGGACTCGTCGTCATACCGGGTCTCGAGATCGGTGAACTTCGTCAGCATGCCATCAAAGTGGAGCTTTGCCGATCCGATCGGGCCGTGACGCTGCTTGCCGATGATGACTTCAGCGACTTTCTCAATCCGGCGGAACTCTTCTTCCCAGGCGAGATATTCCGGCGTGTCTTCGCGCGGCTTCTCGCGTTCCTTGTAATAGGCTTCCCGGTACACGAACAGCACGACGTCAGCGTCCTGCTCGATCGAGCCGGATTCGCGCAGGTCGGACAGTTGCGGTTTCTTGTCGTCGCGGTTTTCCACCTGGCGCGACAGCTGGGACAGGGCGATCACCGGAACGCCGAGCTCCTTGGCCAGCGCCTTGAGGTTCTGGGTGACTTCGGAGACCTCTTCCACGCGGCTGGCGCCGGCCCGGGCGCGGGAGGATGTGACCAGCTGCAGATAGTCGACCACGATCAGGTCGAGGCCATGTGTGCGCTTGAGCCGCCGTGCCCGGGCGGCGAGGGCGGAGATGGGCAGGCCGCCGGTATCGTCGATATAGAGCGGCAAACCCTGGATCTCGAGCACGCCGTCGCGGATGTCCTCGTACTGGGCCGCGTCGATCGTGCCCTGGCGGATCATGTAGCCGGGGATGCCGGTATGGTCGGCGATGAGACGCGTGGCCAGCTGTTCGGCCGACATTTCCAGCGAGTAGAAGCCCACCACGCCGCCATTGACGGTCTTGCGGGTGCCGTCGGGCAATTCCTCGTACTGGTAGGCCTTGGCGATGTTGAAAGCGATATTCGTGGCCAGCGAGGTCTTCCCCATCGAGGGGCGGCCGGCAAGGATGATCAGGTCCGACGGGTGCAGCCCGCCCAGCTTGCGGTCCAGTTCTCTCAGGCCCGAGGAGATGCCGGCCAGGCCGCCTTCGCGCTCATAGGCCGCCGAGGCCGTCTCCACCGACTCTGCCAGTGCCTGCTTGAAGCTGACAAAGCCGCGCGAGGCCGAGCCTTCCTCGGCCAGGTTGTAGAGCTGCTGTTCGATGTCCTGGATCAGGGCGCGAGCCTGGACCTCGGCATCGCCGCCGGCGGCATTGGCCAGGTCGTGGCCGATGCGGATCAGTTCGCGGCGCAGCGCCAGCTCGTAGATGATCTTGGCGTATTCGACGGCCGCATTGCCCGTCACTGCGCCTTCCATCAGCACGGCGAGATAGGTGGTGCCGCCGATCTCGCGCAGCCCGTCATCGCGGTCGAACTGGGTTTTCAGCACGACGGCATCGGCCAGCGAACCGCGGCCGATCAGGTCGGCTGCCGTTTCGTAGATGCGGCCATGGACCGGGTCGTAGAAATGCGCCGGCTTCAGCCAGTCGGCGACCCGGTGATACATCTCGTTGTCATACAGAAGCGCGCCCAGAAACGCCTGCTCCGCATCCAGGTTGTGCGGCGCCGTATCGGCATCGGCAATCTCGGAGTCGTTCTCGACGAACGGCTGCAGCGCGGTGGTCATTCCGGTTGTCCCCTGTACCTCGCCGGCGGGCGAAGAGCGGATGAATACCGGGCTCAAACGACCGTGGCCACTGTCGAACACTGTCAGATGCAGTTGTCGCACCGGTCGGCGTTAACGATTGTTGATCGCTGTGGATAAAGTCTCGTGCGGGTTGGAAGTCATGGAGTTGACGGTCAGGGCAGGAGAGTTTCAGGAGCGGGAAAACAAGGGGTTGGCTGGCGGGTTTATCCACAGTGTGACTGTCATGCGACCTGGCGCGGCCGGAAAGGTGCTGTCGTGCGGAAGATCAGCACAATGGCAATCATCTGGATGACGGTCAGCCAGGCGCCGATCGCACCGCCGTCATAATAGGGCAGGAAAGTGGAGAGCACCCAGGCCGTCTTGGCGGCAATGAAGTGCACGAGGATGGCGGCAAAAGCCCAGCGGGATCTGAATATGGCCAGCACGGTGGCCAGCGCCGCGCCGGCAAAGGCGATGATGATCGCCGTTTCCAGCGGCCATTCGATCACCGGCCGCACGTCCTCGAACGTCACATCGGGCTCCAGATCGACGTATTCGTCGACCGAGAACACGTAGAGGCCCAGAATGAAATAGCCCTGCGACAGGGCGAGCAGGAAACACAGGATCACGCCAAGCCAGCGCTCGACGAGACGGAAAACAACCGGAAAACCCATTCGCGTCTACTCGGCACGGAAGCAGGTCCGGCCATCCCCTACAATTTCATACGCTAACGCGCATCTTCCGGATTGGCGATGTTGCAAAGAAAAAGGGCGGCCCGCCGGGCCGCCCTTCTGAAAATCGGGAACCAGCAGGGCTTACTGCCCGGTTTCCCCGGTCTCGGCTTCGTCGCCGGTCGCCTCGGCTTCCGCAGCCTGCTGGGCAGCCAGTTCCTGGCCTTCCTCGCTGGCTTCGAACAGGGCCGCGGCCTGGGCTTCGGCGATGGCGCGATCTTCGTCGGCCTGGGCCGCGATCACGTCTTCACCGGCCGCCTGGCGTTCGGCTTCCTCTTCGGAACGGGCGACATTGATCGACACCATCACGGAGACGTCGGCGTGCAGCTTGATGCGCACGTCGTGGACGCCCAGCGTCTTGATCGGCGAATTCAGCACGACCTGCGAGCGGGCAACCGAAGTGCCGCTGGCCGACACGATGTCGGCGATGTCGCGGGACGTGACCGAACCGTAGAGCTGACCGCTCTCGCCGGCCTGGCGGATCATGACGAAGCTTTCGCCGTCGATCGTTTCACCAGCCGTGGCAGCTTCCGCAGCGCGTTCGGCGTTACGCTTTTCCAGCGCTTCGCGTTCGGCTTCGAAACGGGCCAGGTTGGCTTCGGTGGCGCGCAGCGCCTTTTCCTGCGGCAGCAGGAAGTTGCGGGCGAAGCCCGGACGCACGGAGACAACGTCACCCATGGCGCCAAGGTTTTCCACGCGTTCAAGGAGAACCAGTTTCATCGCTCAGTCCTCCCTCAATCGACCACGTAGGGCAGCAGGGCCAGCTGGCGGGCGCGCTTGATGGCGCGGGCCAGTTCACGCTGCTTCTTGGCCGAAACCGCGGTGATGCGGGACGGCACGATCTTGCCGCGCTCGGACATGTAGCGGAGCAGCAGCTTGGGGTCCTTGTAATCGATCTTCGGCGCGTTTTCGCCGGAGAACGGGCAGACCTTGCGGCGACGCATGAACGGGCGGCGCGCCGGCAGATTGGAAATGTTTCCGGAAGACATCTGTTAAGTCCTTTCTAGCTGCGCTCGCGGCGGCCGCGACGATCGTCCTTCTTGGACAGGATCGCGGACTGCTCTTCGCTGTGCTCCTCGACGCGGACCGTCATGTGACGGATCACGTCTTCGGACAGGCGCTGGATACGGTCCAGTTCGGCAACGACATCCGCCGGGGCGTCGATGTCGATCAGGCCGTAATGGCCCTTGCGGGACTTGTTGATGCGGTAAGCAAGATTGCGCAGACCCCAGTATTCGGTCTTGCCGGTCTTGCCGCCCTTCTCTTCGATCAGGGTCTTGGTCTCTTCGATGAGAGATTCCATCTGCGCCGGGGAAATGTCCGGACGCGCAATGAAGATGTGTTCGTAAAGTGCCATGTCGGCTCCCTTCATAAGCGGTTGCGGCGCACACCATGCCGAAGGGTCGGGCAGGTCTGCGGCGGCTCCGAAATCCCTGACCCTGCACCATGCAGGATCGTCCGGAAAAACGGACCGCAACCAGGCGAAGCGCGGGCCATACCCGAATTGAATGCACAGCGCAAGGCGCAAGCACCCTTGCGCGCGGCCTCCTGCAGGAGGTATCGAGCGAACCCGGACAGATCGGCCATTTGAGAGTCGGGAAGGGAATACTCCATGAAATTTGCCTTTGTCTTCCCCGGTCAGGGCAGCCAGGCCGTCGGCATGGGCCAGGAACTGGCGGAGCGTTTTGCCAGCGCGAAGGCGGTGCTGGACGAAGTCGATGCGGCGCTGGGCCAGGACCTGTCGGGCCTGATGGCCAATGGCCCAATCGAAGAGCTCACCCTTACCGAGAACGCCCAGCCGGCCCTGATGGCCGCCAGCCTTGCCGTCATGGCGGTGCTGAAGAGCGAGTTTGACGTAAACGTCAACGCCGCCGAATTCGTCGCCGGTCACAGTCTTGGCGAATATTCGGCCCTGGCGGCCGCCGGCGCGCTGTCGGTCAGCGATGCCGCGAAACTGCTCAAGCTGCGCGGCCAGGCCATGCAGAAGGCCGTGCCGGTGGGCGAGGGCACGATGGCGGCGCTTCTCGGCGCCGACGAGGATCTGGCAGCCCAGGCCGTCGCGGCCGGCGCCCAGGCAGGTGTCTGTGCGATCGCCAACGACAACGCACCGGGCCAGATCGTGATCTCCGGCTCTGTCGCGGCCATCGATGCCGCCATCGCCAAGGCCGGCGAGCTGGGCCTGAAGAAGGCGATGAAACTGCCGGTCTCCGCACCTTTCCACTGCCCGATGATGCAGCCGGCCGCCGACGCGATGGCCGAAGCGCTTGCCGCGGCGACGATCAAGGCGCCCGTCGTGCCGGTGGTCGCCAATGTCACCGCGCGTCCGGCCGATGATGTCGAGACGATCCGCCGTCAGCTGGTCGAACAGGTGACCGGCCGCGTGCGCTGGCGCGAAAGCGTGTTGTGGATGGTCGAGGAGGCGGGTATCGGCACGCTGGCCGAGGCCGGTTCGGGCAAGGTGCTCACCACCATGCTCAAGCGCACCACCAAGGACGCCAATGGCGTTGCCCTCAATTCCGCCGACGATCTGGAAGCCTTCGCGGCGGCTCTCAAGGAGAACGCATGATGTTCGATCTTACCGGCAAGACTGCCCTCGTGACCGGTGCCACCGGTGGTCTGGGCAATGCGATTGCCCGCAAGCTGCATGCCCAGGGCGCGACTGTTGCCCTGTCCGGCACGCGCGAAAACGTGCTGCAGGAGCTCGCCGGCGAGCTGGGCGAGCGCACCCATGTCCTGCCTTGCAACCTGTCCGATGCCGAAGCCGTCGACGCCCTGCCCAAGCAGGCCGCCGAGGCGATGGGCGCGCTGGACATCCTGGTTGCCAATGCGGGCATCACCAAGGACCAGCTCCTCATGCGCATGAAGGATGAGGATTGGGACACGGTGATGCGCATCAATCTGGAAAGCTATTTCCGCCTGTCCCGTGCCGCCCTGCGCGGCATGATGAAGGCGCGTTGGGGCCGCATCATCGGCATCACCTCCGTCGTCGGCGTCACCGGCAATCCGGGCCAGACCAATTACTGCGCCTCCAAGGCGGGCATGATCGGCTTTTCCAAGTCGCTGGCCCAGGAAGTCGCAGCGCGCGGCGTGACGGTGAACTGCGTTGCGCCGGGCTTCATCGCCTCGCCGATGACCGATGCGCTGACCGACGACCAGAAGGCGGCCATCCTGACGAAAATTCCTGCCGGCGATCTGGGCTCGGGCGACGACATTGCCGCCGCCGTGGTCTATCTCGCCAGTTCCGAAGCCCACTATGTCACCGGCCAGACCGTCCATGTGAATGGCGGTATGGCGATGATCTAGCGGCAAAATCCGAGCCTGCGGACACGGTGTCACATTCTGGCGTCCCGTCATTATGTGTGCTAGGTGCCCGCGCATCTTGGGAAAGCCTTGTAATTGGGCACTTCCCGTCTTCTCCTGCACCGCTATAGTCTCGCGGTGATTCATTATGAGGGTCTGAAATGTCTGACGTTCTCGAGCGCGTTAAGAAAATTGTTGTCGAACATCTCGATGTCGAGGCCGAAAAGGTCACGGAAAACGCGAGCTTCATCGACGACCTGGGCGCTGACAGCCTGGACAATGTCGAACTGGTGATGGCGTTCGAAGAAGAGTTCGACATCGAAATTCCGGATGATGCCGCCGAGCACATCCAGACGGTCGGCGACGCCGTGAAGTTCATCTCCGAGAAGGTGGGCTGACGACCCCTTCATGCGTCGCGTCGTTGTCACAGGTATCGGGCTCGTCACGCCGCTGGGCTGCGGGCGGGAAGTCGTTTGGGAACGTCTTCTCGCCGGTCAGTCGGGGCTGGGGCCGATCGAACATTTCGAAACGGATGATCTGGCCTGCCGGATCGCCGGACTTGTTCCACGCAGCGACGGACGCGGCGGCGGCCGCGAGGGCGATGCCGGGGTGTTCAATCCCGACGACGTCCTGAGCGCCCGCGATCGACGCCGGGTCGATGATTTCATCCTCTACGGGATTGCCGCCGCCGACGAGGCGATTGCCGACAGCGGCTGGACACCCGGGACGGAAGACGAAAAGCAGCGCACCGGCGTCATGATCGGGTCGGGGATCGGCGGTCTGGAGACCACCTACCAGGCCTCGGTCGATCTCTACGAGAAGGGGCCGCGGCGCCTCTCTCCCTTCATCATTCCCGCCATGCTGATCAATCTGGTCTCCGGCCAGGTGTCGATCCGTCATGGCCTGAAAGGGCCGAACCACGCCGTGGTGACGGCCTGTTCGACCGGCGCCCACGCCATCGGCGATGCGGCCCGCCTGGTCGCCCGCGGCGATGCCGACGTGATGGTGGCCGGCGGTGCCGAAGCCGCCGTGTGCCGTCTGGGCATTGCCGGTTTCGTCGCCTGCAAGGCGCTTTCCACCGGTTTCAACGACACGCCTGAAAAGGCCTCGCGCCCCTATGACACCGACCGCGACGGTTTCGTCATGGGCGAGTGGGCCGGCATTGTCGTGCTGGAAGACTATGAGCACGCCAAGGCGCGCGGCGCGAAGATCTATGCCGAAGTGAAGGGCTATGGCCTGTCCGGCGATGCCTATCACATCACGGCCCCGGCCGAGGATGGCGATGGCGGTTTCCGCTCCATGTCCGCCGCGCTGAAGGATGCCGGGCTCGCGCCGGGCGATATCGACTATGTCAACGCGCACGGCACCTCGACGCCCCTGGGCGACGAGATCGAGCTGCGGGCCGTTGAACGCCTGTTCGGCGACAGTGCCGACGGGCTGGTCATGTCATCGACCAAATCGGCGATCGGCCATCTTCTGGGCGCGGCCGGTGCGGTCGAGTCGATCTTCTCGATTCTGGCGATCCGCGACGGGGTCTGCCCGCCCACGCTGAACCTGGACAATCCGTCGGTTCAGACCGCGATCAACTTGGCGCCCAGGGCTGCCGTGAAAAAGCCGGTCCGTGCCGCCCTGTCGAACTCTTTCGGATTCGGCGGGACCAACGCGTCCGTGGTATTCGTCGCCGCAGAGTGACGCCGGTCGGGGAAATGTGAATGAGCGAGACGCCTGCGCCGAAGTCCGGGAACGGGCTGGCGAAATTCTTTATCGGATTGCTGGTGGTTCTCGTCGTGCTGGCGCTCGGTGCGCTGGGCGCGCTCTATGGCGGCTATAAATGGCTCGAGGCCGAGTTCGCCGAACCGGGCCCGGCTGCTGAAGAGACCGTTGTTCTCCTGCCGCGCGGCGCCGGGCTGATCCGCATCGCCCGGCAGCTGGAAGACGAGGGGGTGATTACCGATCGCCGCATCTTCCGCATTGCCGTCACCCTGGACGAGGGTGACCGGGCCTTGCGTGCGGGCGAGTACCGCATTCCCGCCGGTGCCTCCATGGCCCAGATCTACGAACTCCTGCGCTCCGGCCAGACCGTGCAGCACCCCGTCACCTTCGCGGAAGGCCTCACCAGCGCGATGATCGTCGCCGTGCTCAACGAGGTCGAGGTGCTGACCGGCGAGATCGCCGAAATACCGGCCGAAGGCACGCTCCTGCCGGAGACCTATCTGGTCACCCGCGGCACGCCGCGTCAGGAGGTCCTCGATCGCATGGCGGCCGCCCAGACGGCGCTGCTCGACGAGCTGTGGCCGGCCCGTGCGGAGAACCTGCCCTTCGATACGCGGGAGGAGGCGATCATCCTGGCCTCGGTCGTCGAGAAGGAGACGGGTATCGCCTCCGAACGGCCGGAAGTGGCCTCCGTCTTCGTCAACCGTCTGCGTCGCGGCATGCGGCTGGAGAGCGATCCGACCATCATCTACGGCATCTCGCAGGGCGAGCCGCTTGGGCGCGGCCTGCGCCGGTCGGAGATCGACAGCACAGACAACGCCTGGAATACCTACCAGATCGCCGGCCTGCCGCCGACGCCGATCGCGAACCCGGGCCGTGAATCCCTGGCCGCCGTGCTCAATCCGGCCGAAACGAGTGCGCTCTTCTTCGTCGCCGACGGTACGGGTGGCCATGTCTTTGCCGACACCTATGCCCAGCACCTGCGCAATGTGGCGCAATGGCGCCGGATCGAGCGCGAGCGCCGCTCGAACGGGGGGCGGTGATGGGCGTGCTCTCCGGCATGACGGGATTTGCCCGCTGCGAGGGCGTTGCGGGCGACTGGCGCTGGACCTGGGAGGCGCGCAGCGTCAACGGCAAGGGGCTGGAGGCCCGCTTCCGTTTTCCGCCCGGCTATGACCGTCTGGAAGCCAAGGCCCGCGATCTTGCCAAGGCCCGCTTCGCGCGTGGCAATGTGCAGGCGACCCTGACCCTCAAGCGTGATGCGTCCGGTTCCGGACTGGATATCGACACCGCCCGGATCGATGCGCTGCTGGCGGCCGCAGCGCCCTATGTCGAGCGCGGTTTGATCGCCAGGCCGAGTTTCGAGGGGCTGGTGGCGCTCGCCGGTTCGCTGGGCGGTCCGCAGGACCAGACCGCAGATCCGGCGCTGGACGCGGCCCTGCTGGCGGGGCTCGCAGAGGCGCTCGGCGCGCTTCAGGCGGCCCGCCATGATGAAGGACGGACGCTCGAGACTGTGCTGAGCGGCCATATCGACACGATCGAACAGCTTACCCGCGAGGCCGCCGCGAGTGCGGCCGTGCGCATCGACACGATCCGCGACCGGCTGGCGGCCAAGTTTGCCGAGCTGATCGAGGGGGATCTGCCGGAGGACCGGCTGGCCCAGGAAGCCGCCGCGCTGGCCGTGAAGATGGATGTCCGCGAGGAGCTGGACCGGCTGGAGGCGCATATCGCTTCGGCGCGCGAGCTGCTGGCTGCCGGCTCGCCGACCGGCCGCAAGCTGGACTTCCTGTCGCAGGAGTTTAATCGCGAAGCGAACACTCTATGCTCGAAGTCTTCCGATTCTTCACTCACGCAGATCGGCCTGGCGATCAAGAACGCCGTCGATCAGTTCAGGGAGCAGGTACAGAATGTCGAGTGACGGCCATACCGGACCGATTTTCCGCGGCCGCCGCCGGGGTGTTCTTCTGGCGCTGTCCAGCCCGTCGGGCGCGGGCAAGACGACGCTGTCCAAGCGCCTGATCAGCCAGAATCCCGATGTCATTCTGTCCGTCTCGGCGACGACCCGCGATCCGCGTCCCGGCGAGGTCGACGGCCAGGACTATCACTTCATGTCCGTGGACGACTTCAAGGCGAAGGCGGCCGAGGGCGCGTTCTTCGAATGGGCGGAAGTGTTCGGCCGTTATTACGGCACGCCGAAAACACCGGTGATGGACGCCGTGGAAGAGGGCCGCGATGTGGTCTTCGACATCGACTGGCAGGGCGCCCGTGCGATCGCCGAACAGGCACCGGAAGACACGGTGCGCGTCTTCATCCTGCCGCCCTCGCTGGCGCTGCTGGAAGAGCGCCTGCGCAAGCGCGGCCAGGATACGCCGGAGATCATCAAGGGCCGCATGGACCGCGCCAAGGACGAGATCTCGCACTGGCACGAATACGACTACATCATCGTCAATGACGACTTCGCCCGTGCGCTGGAAAAGCTCAGCCTGATCCTGCACGCCGAACGCCTCAAGCGCACCCGCCACCCGTGGCTTGACGATTTTGTCGACGCGATTATGGACGAGGAATAGGGCTCAGCCCTTTGCGGTGCGCCAGGCTTCGGCCAGCCGCCGGAACCCGGCCACATCCACCGTTTCCGCCCTCGCACCCGGATCGATGCCGGCTGCGGTCAGCAGGTCTTCCGCGCTGGCGTTCGTCTGTCCGGCCGCCTGGGCCAGGCTGCGGCGCAGCGTCTTGCGGCGCTGGCCGAAGGCGGAAGCGGTGACAATGCCCAGCGCCTCGACATCGGCGAAGCGTTTCTCCTCCGGCAGCGGATCCAGCACCACGACAGCGCTGTCGACCTTGGGCGGCGGGGTAAAGGCCCGCGCCGGCACTTTCAGCCCCATACGGGCGTCACAGCGCGCCTGGGAGATCACTGCGAGACGGCCATAGGCCTTCGTGCCCGGCTCGGCGACGACCCGGTCGGCGACCTCGCGCTGGAACATCAGCACCGCGCGCGACCACCACACCGGCTCGGCCTCTAGCCATTTGATCAGCAACAGCGTGCCGACATTATAGGGCAGGTTGGACAGGATGATCCGATCGCCATCGCGCGGCAGGCTGGCATCCTCGTCGACCTTGAGGGCATCGGCCTCGATGATGTCGAGACGGCCGCCGCTGGCCGTCCCGATCTCGCCCAGCGCGCCGAGGAAGCGGCTGTCCTTCTCGATCACGGTCAATGTCTTCGCGCCTGCGGCCAGGATGGCGCGGGTCAAGCCGCCGGGCCCGGGACCGATCTCGACAGCGTGGGCATCCGACATGTCGCCGGCCAGGCTGGCGATCTTGCCGGTCAGGTTGAGGTCGAGCAGGAAGTGCTGGCCGAACGCCTTGTTGGCGCCCAGGCCATGGGCGGCGATGACGTCGCGCAGCGGGGGCAGGGCATCGAGGCTCATCCGCGGTGCTCCGCGATCTCGGCGGCCTGGCGGATCGCCGCGATCAGGCTGTCGGCGCGCGCCACGCCCTGTCCGGCAATCGCGAAGGCGGTGCCGTGATCCGGCGAAGTCCGCACGATCGGCAGGCCCAGCGTGATGTTCACCCCGCCATGGAAATCCAGCGTCTTCACCGGGATCAGTCCCTGGTCGTGATAGAGGCAGACGGCGGCGTCATACTGCGCCCGCGCCTCGGCGTGGAACATCGTGTCCGGCGGCAGGGCGTCGGTGATATCGATCCCCTCGGCGCGCAGCGCGGCGGCAGCCGGATTGACGATCTCGATTTCCTCGCGGCCCAGCGCCCCGCCTTCGCCGGCATGCGGGTTGAGGCCCGCGAGGGCCAGCCGTGGAGCGGCAATCCCGAAATCGCGGACAAGGGCGTGATGGGTCAGGCGGGCAATCCCGGCGATCCGTTCGGCCGTCAGCGCGGCGACAGCGTCGCGCAGGGAGAGGTGAATGGTCGCCAGCACCACGCGCAGTCCGCCGCCGGAGAGCATCATGGCGGGGCCGCGCGGGCCCTCGACGGGAGTATCGGCGGTCAGTTCGGCAAGATATTCGGTGTGGCCGGGAAAGCCGAAGCCGGCCTCGTAGAGCACGGCCTTGGAGATCGGCGCGGTCACCAGGGCCGAGGCCCTGCCGTGGCGGCACAGCGCGACACCGGTCTCGATTGCGGATGTGACGGCTTGCGCATGGGCGGCATCGGGCTGGCCGGGCGTGACCGGTCCGGAACAGGTGTGCGGCGTGGCGAGAACGGCGAGGCGGTCCGCCGGAAGCCGGTCGTCCGGTGCATCCACAACAGCCGGCCCCGGCAGGCCGAGCCGGGCAGCGGCGCCGGCGAAGACGCCCGGATCACCAAGGGCGAGCAGCGGGATGGAGGCCCCCAGTTCTGCGCGGGCCTTCAGGATGATCTCGGGGCCGATCCCGGCCGGATCACCCATCGAAACGACGATGGGTGAGTGCGCTGTCATCACTCGCGGATCTCGATGGTCGCATCGCGGCGCAGGTCACGCAGCCAGCGGCGCGAGAGCAGCGACAATTGCTGGCCGCGCAGCTGCGACTCGACATCGTCACGGCTGGGAACGCCGGGGCCGGTAATGGCGCGGTCACAGACGATCAGGGCTGTCAGGCCGGCCGGCGTATCGATGACACCGGTATTTTCACCGACATCAAGCGGCTCGAGCGCCAGCCGGATCTCGTCGCGCATCGCGTCGGCGCCGATACTGCCCAGTGGCGTGTGGATGGCCCCGTCAAAACGGTCGGCTACGGCCTGGCTGGCCTCACACTGGGGATTGTCCGACAAGGCGCGCTGCAGGCGGCTGCGCGTATCATCCTGTGTGGCGCTTTGCGGGATCGTGATCTGCACGAGGTCGTATTGCAGGGAGGTCGTGCCATCGCGCACGGAGACCAGCGCAATCACCATGAAGCCGCCCGGCACCTGGACCGGATTGGACAGGGCGCCACGGCCGCCGGACTGTTCGAACTGCCGGCGCATCTGCGGCATGATCGCGGCGACTTCCGGCTGCAGTTCGGACAGCGCCACCCAGCCGATCTCGCCACTGGCGGCGGCGGAGCTGGCGTCGGAAAACTGCCGTGCCAGTTCCGGGAAGGACGCGCCCTGCTGCAGCTGGTTCATGACCGCGATCACGCGTTGCAGCGTGGCCTGTTCCTGGCCGGGCCGGCGCACCTCGAAGAACATCTCGTAGATGTAGAATTGCGGCTGCGAGGCGCTGGCGACCAGACGGTCCAGTGCCAGTTCGATCTGTTGTTCGGAAATCCGGATGCGCGAGCCGTAACGGCCATGGACCAGGACCTGCCAGGCGATTTCCGCTTCGATCTGGCTGCGCAGGGTCGAGGCATCGATGCCCGAGCTTTCCAGATCCGCCAGGATTTCGTCGATCGTTGCATTATTGCGGCTGGCAAGATCGAGAAGGGCGTTGTTGATCTCTGCGTCCTCGATCTCGATTTCATATTCCCGGGCCGCCTGCATCTGCAGGTGTTCGTCGATCAGTCCGCGCAGGGCTTCATCCTGCACCCGGGCCAGCGTCTGCTGGTCGATCTGCGACATGCGGGACGTCGAGATGATCAGACGCATCCGGTTGCGCACATCGACCGTGGTGATGGGCTCGTCATTGACAAGCGCGGCAACCCCCTCCGTCGTCGACTGGGCGTGTGCACCGCCGGCAAGGACCATGGCGGGCAATACCGTCAGGGCGGCAAACAGGGCGAAGACGAAGTTCTTGGCGGTCATAAGCAATCGCATTTCGGTTCGGCGCGGAACATTACTCAAACTCGGCAGGGGTGCAATGACGGGACACCGTTACTGTTCGGGGTCCAGGCTGCCCAGGGTGAAGAGGGTAATCCGGAACTGGATCGATTCCGAGGGGCCCAGGCGCTGGATTCCCAGATCCTCGCGCTGGTACACAATCTCGAACTGGGTGCACTCATCGCGATACATGAAGCCGGTTTCCTGGCGGCGTGACAGATCGCGGTCGATGTCGCGTGTGACACGCGCTACCGCACTCCAGTGGTCGGTCATGCGCACCTGCAGATCGGCCCGCAATTCACGCTGCGGCCCGCGAACGGCGGCGTCGTCGCTGGTATCCAGATATCCCACCATGGCGTCGAACCGGTCACCATCGTAGCGAGTCTCGATCTGCAGCGTGTTGACGTCGTAGTCTTCGGTGTCGAGGCGCGTCTGGAACTCGGCCGAGAACTGGGCGATGTCGATTTCGCCGGCAACGACATAGTCGGAACTCTCCTCGAACAGGCCACTGGTCGGGCCGAAGGATGCGTCGCCTTCGAAACGTTCGCTGCGGCCGACAAAGGCGCGGAAACGGCCCGTGCGGCCCCAGAAAGCCGTCGCGCGCAAGCCGTAATTGGCCCGCGTGCCTTCTTCCCAGATGTCATAGCCGGACGCGCGGACCGGATCGAACAGCATGCTCTCGTCCAGGTCGGTCGACAGTGTGTCTTCGTTGAGAATACGGGCGCGCTCCGGGTCGTCGGATGCCGCAACCAGCGACAGGACCGGTTCGACAACCCAGTCCACCTGGTCGCCGGGCCGGTAGAAGGGCCAGCTGAATTCCGTGCCGACGAGGCCGAGAGCCCGCGTGAAGCTGTCGGTATCGTCCTGGCCGGCGGCGACCGGAAGATCGGCCAGATTATAATAATCCACCCGGCCGAGCGCGAAGGGTTCCACGACCACGCCGGCGGGACCGATCCAGCGCGTACGCCAGTCGGCCGTGGCGCTGCCACGCGTATAGTCGGCGCCGGCCTCGCGGGTCAGGTGCACCGCATTGCCGTTCAGCGAGATGCGGCCCCAGCCGTCGGGGGCATCGACGATCTGCGTCACGTCGATCTGCGGCGCCAGGTTCGGCAGCGTGTCGTCGTCGACGCTGGTGATCAGCGACTGGTAGGTCGCAGCCAGGAACGAGCCGTAACGATGCCGGGTCCGGTTTTCCACGAAGAGCTGGCTGACCAGCTGCCGGTTCACGGCCTCGATCGGCTGGCCGAGATCCTTTGCAACTTCGGAGAAGTCATAGCGGCGCAGGTGAAGGTCGTCGGAGGCACGCTGTACGCCGAACCCCCACCGCCAGTCCTCATTGATCTCGAAGCGGCCACCGCCGAACACATGCCAGCGCCACTCTTCCTCGCCGAAGCGCTCGCCGTCACTGTCGATTTCGGCTTCGCGCGTCACGCTGGCTTCGAACTCGGTGAAGCCGGACCAGAACCGCTTGCGGTATTCGGTGTAGAGCAGCGGGTTCACATTGGTCATCGCGCGCGGCGCGATGACGATGTCCTGCGACGGTGACAACGACCAGTAATAGGGCTGCTGGTAGACGAAACCGAGCCGTGAGGAGACGCCGATCTTGGGGAAGAGGAAGCCCGAACGCCGCTCCGATGACGGGTCGGCATGCGCAAAGACCGGGGCGTAGAGAACCGGTACGCCGAGAACTTCCAGCCGCGCATCGCGGTAGTAGATCATCTGTTCTTCGGCGTTCTGGTGCACCTGGCGGGCTCGCAGGCGCCAGGTCGGATTGCCTTCGCCGTCCTCGCACAGTTCGCACGCCGTGTAGTAGGCGTCGCGCAGCGTCATCGAGGCATTCTCGTCGCGGATCGCCGAGGCGGCGGCCACGCGGCCGTTATTCTCCAGCATGGAGGCAAAGCCCAGCGCAATGCCCGAGGACAGGGCCGAGTCGAGCTCGACCTCGTCGGCATATTGCGGGTAGGGGCCCTGGCCGATGATCACGACGTGGCCGCGGGCGATCACGCGATTGCTTTGCGGATGGTATTCCAGCTCGTCCGCCATCAGCGTGCGATCCTGCTGACGAACGCGCACACTGCCGCGCGCGACATAGCCGCCCTCGGCGAGATCGTCGATCCGGTCGGCTTCCAGGTAGATCGGCGGGTCCGACGGCTCCGGCGTCTGCGCCAGCGTCTGGGCAGGAGCTGCCATCGCCAGCGCCGTCGTGCTCATCAAAACTGCCGCGAGGCGGCGAACCTGTGACGCCATGCGCGTCATCCCCTTGATCTGTCCCGAACCCCGGCCGAACGGATCGAACCTGACTAGCCGAACCCGCCGCCCGCGTCCATGCCGTCAGCCGTCTTCGGTCGACGCGATATAGGTCAGCGCCATCAGCGCGGTGATCGCCGGTGCGGCCCAGGCGGCCGTCAGCGGTGGCAGGGCGCCTGTTGCTCCGAAGGAGCTGAGGACTTCCTGGAAGAAGAACATGACGAAGCCGGCCAGCCCGCCGACCAGCGCAAAGGCAGCCGCGCCGCCCAGCCTGTGCAGGCGCAGTGTCGCGGCAGCAGCGATCAGCGTGGCCGCCAGCAGCGTCAGGGGCAGCGCCAGCAGGCCGTGCCAGCGCAGCTCGTAGCGCGCGGTTGCCAGACCTGCATCGCGTGCGGTGGCAATCAGGCCCGGCAGATCCCAGAAGGACACGCCCTGTGGCGAGCGGGCCCGTTCGAACAGGGCCTGGCGGTTGATCTGGGTCGGCAGGGTGATCATCCCCAGTTCCAGCGCGCTTTCGTTGGGAATGCGCTCGATCGCGTCGGTGACCTCCCAGAACCCGTCCATCAGCTGGGCGGTCGCCCCGTCGATGCGGCGCTCCAGGCTGGGCACGCCCTCATCGCTCAGGGAGAAGTGATAGAAGGTCGGATTTCGCACTTCCTGGCGGTTCTCTTCCAGCGCCATGGCCGAGATCACCGTGAAACCGTCGGCCGTGGTCTCCCGCAGCCAGACCGGCTCTTCCACGCCCGGTGTCTGGCGTACATTCATGAGCGCATCGCGGCGGCGCTGGAACTCGGCATTGCCGGCGGCGGCCAGCGGGTTGAGCGCCGTCGCACCGATCACCCCGGCCACGACGGCGAATAGCATCGGCGCCGTCAGGATGCGCCAGGCCGACATGCCCGAGGCGCGCATCACGATCAGTTCGGAGCGGCGGTTCAGGCGGAAGAGCGAGGTCAGGATGCCGAACAGGAAGATGAAGGGCAGGGTGGTTTCCAGCAGCAGCGGTGTCTTCAGCAGC
This sequence comes from Pseudomonadota bacterium, assembly GCA_036231565.1. Classification (GTDB taxonomy): domain Bacteria; phylum Pseudomonadota; class Alphaproteobacteria; order Caulobacterales; family Maricaulaceae; genus Maricaulis. The sequence continues at coordinate 53,853 of JAZAHA010000005.1, read as the reverse complement.
GTCAGGCCCAGAAGGTCGAGCGTCGACACATCGACGCGGGTGCCGATGGCGCGCGATTGTTCGACAAAATCGACCAGCACGATCACCGTGGTAATGGTCAGCAGCGCCAGGCCGAGCCCGCTCAGCGTCTGTATGAGCATGTAGCGATTGAGACGGCCGCCGATCATGCTGCCACCTCCGGACGCGTGAGCGGCGCCGTTTCGGCCGGCGGATTCTTGGGGCGGCGGCGGGCGGGCCAGTAGATCACGGCCAGCGCACCGGCGATGCCCGCCAGCGGAATGATGTACTGCATGGCATTCATCGCACTGTCGTCGGCGCTGGCCGACTGCACGCCGAACCCGACCAGGCGCATCGTCATGCCGGCCGCCACCGCGATCATCACGCGGCGCGAATGGCCCATGCGCGAATGATCGCCCGCCAGGAAGGCGGCCGCGGCGATCAGCGCGAAGGCGATGTTGTAGAGCGGCGCGGAGAGGCGGTAGTGCGCCTCGGCCCAAGCCCGTTCGGGACCGCCGGTGCGCGCGATCGTGCCGGCATCGGGCCAGATCAGCTCGTGCAGGAAGCGGTCGCTTTCCTTGAAGAACATGGCGTCGACCGGGCCGATGAACTCGCCCAGATCGAATTCGGTGCGGTCGAAGGAGCCGTAGAACAGCTCACCGGCCTCGTCGATCTGCTGGCGATTGCCGTCGATCAGCACCATCACCGAGCGGTCGTCGGTGCGCACCACCACGCCTTCACGCGCCGTCAGCGTCGACTGTTCCTCGCCGCGCGTATCGTCGATCAGGATGTCCTGCATGCGCCCGGACCGGTCGCGGTCGCGGGCATAGATGGTCACGCCGTCGCCCAGTTGGGTGAAGGCGCCGGGCGTGATCAGGCTGGCGGCGACATCCGAGCGCAGCTCGTGCAGCGAGCGGCGCATCTCGCGATAGGAAACCGGCTGGACGAAGAGGTTGATGGCGAGGTTTGCGATCATCACATAGACCGCCAGGCGCAGGACCGGCGTGATCATGCCGAACCGGCCGAGCCCCGAGGCCTGCGTCACCACCAGCTCGCTGTCGCCGGACAGCCGGTTCAGCGTCGACAGGACGGCGACGAACAGCGCGAGCGGGACCAGGAGGGCGGTCAGATGCGGCAGCGCCAGCAACGTGATCTTGATGAAGGTCAGTGCCGTTTCCGAATAGCCGGAGACCAGATCGACATTCGACAGCGACTGCGTCAGCAGCGCCAGTGCAGCGAAGGCCCCGACCGCGGTCAGGAAGGGCCAGAGCAGTTGCTTGAAGAAATACCGCTGAACGAGAATCATGATCCGGCTTGTGCTGCGCGATCCGCCTTCTATCTCACGTCGTGATCGGATACCACTTCCGCGACATATGTTTTTGCGCCCGGATGACATGTCCGGGCCTTCGCCACACCGGAGAGGGAAGCCATGAAAATCGAATTCGCCGCTGCCGCCAGCACGTCCGGAGCGATCGCCGTGCCGGTCTATGAGGGCGCGAGCCTGTCCGCTGCGGCCGAGACGCTGGACGGGGCGACCTCGGGCGCCGTGAAGCGGGCCGTGGCGGCTTCGCGCTTCTCCGGCAAGCCGGGCCAGACGCTCGAAATCGTGGCGCCGTCGGGTGTCGAGAACAGCCGCATCGTACTCTTCGGCCTGGGCGAGAAAGACAAGCGCTCGGCCTCGACGCTGGAAAAGGCCGGCGCCGCCGTCACCAAGCTCCTGCTGAGCAGCGGCGAGACGAAAGTCGCCGTCGCGCTCAATGGCGAGACCGATGCGGAAGGCGCCGCCCGCGCCGGGCTGGGTGCCCGTCTGGCGGCCTATCGCTACGACCAGTTCCGCACCAAGCTGAAGGACGACCAGAAGCCCTCGCTGGAGACGGTCTCCATCGTCGTCGACGACACGTCTGCGGCTGACGCGGAATGGGCGAGCTGGGGGGCTGTGGCCGACGGGGTCGACCTGGCGCGCGATGTCACCAACCTGCCGCCGAACGTGCTGAACCCGGAAACCTACGCCAAGAAGATCGAGGGCCTGTCCGAATTCGGCCTGGAGATCGAGATCCTCGACGAAGTCCACATGAGCGAGCTGGGCATGGGCGCGCTCCTGGGTGTCGGTCAGGGTTCGGAATTCGAGAGCAAGATCGCCATCATGAAGTGGAATGGCGGCAAGGAGGGCGATGCGCCGCTGCTCTTCGTCGGCAAGGGCCTGACCTTCGACAGTGGCGGTATCTCGCTGAAGCCGGGTGCCGGCATGGACGAGATGCGCGGCGACATGGGCGGTTCGGCCGCCGTGGTCGGCCTGATGCGCGCGCTCGCCGGCCGCAAGGCGAACGTCAATGCCATCGGCATTGTCGGCCTGGTGGAGAACATGCCCGACGGCAATGCCCAGCGTCCGGGCGATATCGTCACTTCCATGTCCGGCCAGACGATCGAGATCCTCAATACCGATGCGGAAGGCCGTCTCGTGCTGGCCGATGTGCTCTGGTATTCCCAGGACCGGTTCAAGCCGAAGCTGATCATCGACCTGGCGACGCTGACCGGCGCCATGCTGATCGCGCTGGGCAATACCCGCGCCGGTATTTTCACCAATTCCGACGAGATCGCCGATCACCTGTCCAAGGCGGGCAATGACAGCGACGAGCCGGTGTGGCGGATGCCGCTGGGCCCGGACTATGAAAAGCATATCGAGACCAAGAATGCGGACATCAAGAATGTCGGCGAGGGCCGCCTGGCCGGTTCGATCTCGGCGGCGGAATTCCTGAAGTGCTTCGTCAATGACCGTCCGTGGTGCCATATCGACATTGCCGGCACGGCGATGGGCGGCATGAGCCCGAAGGACGATCCGCGCCAGCCGAGCTGGGGCACCGGCTGGGGCGTGCGCATCCTCGACCGCTTCGTGCGCGACAATCACGAGGGCTAGGCCCGGCTTTCATGTCATCCCGGATGGATGCCCGGCCTTGTGCCGGGCGGAAGTCCGGGGCCTATACGCCCGCACTTTGACCAGCTGAAGCCGGCAGCGGAGCCACGCTTTCCCTCGTCCGGCGGTTATGGGTCCCGGCCCTGCGGCCCGCCTGTGCGGGCCAGAAGCTTGCGCCCGCGTAAGCGGGGGGCCGGGATGACACCGGCATTGTTATACTGTCCACTGGACCCCGGGTTCAGATGCAGGAGAGGGCGATGAGCGGCGAACTCTGGTTCTACCATCTGGAACGTTCTGCCCTGGAAGACGTTCTTCCCGAACTGCTGGAAAAGACCCTGGCGCGGGGCTGGCGGGCGCTGGTGCGTTCGCCGGACGCGCGGCGTCTGGAAGCCCTGGACCAGTGGCTGTGGAGCTGGCGCGATGACAGTTTCACGCCGCACGGCCAGGCGGGGGCGGGGCAGGAGGCGCGACAGCCCATCCTGCTGGCCGAGGACGAAGCCAATCCCAACGGCGCCCGGTGCCTTTTCCTGCTCGATGGAGCCGAACCGGAAAATCCGGACGGGTTCGAACGCATGATTGTCATGTTCGACGGGCATGACGAGGCCTCGGTCCAGGACGCCCGCGCGCTCTGGAAGAAGGCGGCCGCCGACGGACGCGCCGTGTCCTACTGGCGCCAGTCGCCCGAGGGCAGATGGGAGAAGAAGGCATGAAACACGCAGTTCTCGCATCGATCGCCGCTCTGGCCGTTACCGCCTGTTCCAGCGGGGGCAGCGGGATGGAACCGTCCGGCCGGGCCCTGCCGCCGGAAATCGACGGGGATAGCGATGCCGCTGCGCCGGACACCAGCCCGTGCGGGGCCGCCCAGATGGGCTATCTCGTCGGCCAGCAGGTCGAGGAGGTCGATCTGGCCAGCCTGTCCGGCCATGTCCGCCTGATCTATCCCGACACCGCGATCACCGAAGACTACCGCCCGTCGCGCCTGAACCTTGACCTGGCCGAATCGGGCGTCATTCTACGGCCCTGGTGTGGCTGACCCGGTCGAGTAGCGTGCGATGAAAACCCGTCTTTCCCTGCTGATTGCCTGTTTTGTGGCGGGCTGTGCCCTGACAACGCGCGGCGGTGAAACACCGGCACCTGCACCCTATCCCGAAATCACCGACAGCCAGTCCGCTACGGACGCCGCTGATGCAGGTAATGCCGCGCCGGCCCTGCCGCCGCTGGAAGATGCCGGCGATGTGGAGGCCAATCCCGTGCGCCCGCCGATCACCGGCGATTGCGGCATGGAAGACCTGCAGCATTTCGTCGGCGAACCGCGGGTCAATGTCCCGCGCAATGCCATGCCGGAAAACTACCGCGTCGTCGGCCCGGACACGCCGGTGACGATGGACTACCGCCCCGACCGGCTGACCATCCGCGTCAATGAAAGCGACATCGTCGAAAGCATGGCCTGCGGCTGATCCGGGCCGGCTTTGAACCCGTGAGCCGCGGCGCTATGATCCTTCCGGCCAGGACCGGGGGGATATTATGGCTTTGCTTCACACACTGATTGCGTCGGCGGCCCTGATGGGCGCACAGGCCGACGACACGCCGATCACCGAGCGCACCGAGGAAGTCGAAATCCGCTACAGCCGGCAGGACGGCCAGAACCGCTGGCAGGCGGACGAGCTGGGCGGCACCTGGTCGGGCATGGGCTCATATCGCAACCTGTTCGGCGTCTCCGAACGCCGCCGCACCCGCGCCGACCTCACCGTGACCGGCGGCAGTTTCGGCGAGGTGCCGCTGGAGATTTCCTGTTCCGGCGGGGAGAGCGAGCTGCGCCTGGCCTGGATCACCTTCGACAGGCAGGACCTCGTCTATTCGTGCAGCTTCACCCGCAATGGCGAAGCGCTGGACAGCCGTTTCGAGCTGGCGCTGCAGCGGCGCGGCCTGATGGGTATGGGGCGCAATGAGCGCGCCGGCGAATTCCACCACAACGGCACCACGCTGACCTTCGAGACCCAGCGCCTGTCCGGCATGGCCTTCCCGTCCGGCCGCGTGCCCGGCTATGTCATCCGGCACGACGGTGTGGATGTCGGCGGCATGGATTACGGCGTGATGCAGTCGCGCATGTATCTGCCCGGCGAGGACGACACGCTGCGCGAACCGGTCACGCTCGCCGCCATCGTGCTCGCCCTCTTCTTCGACCCGGCCAACATGCCGGACTAGCGGTCGCTTCGGGTCCTCGCCCTTGATGGGCGAGGGGGACCGCTGCGTCAGCAGCGGTGGAGTGGGTGACCTCCAGAGACCGGAAACGCTGCGCGTTTCACCCCTTCCGTCCCTTCGGGACACCTTCCCTCCCCGTCAAGGGGAAGGACCTTGCCTCGCGGCCTCCGGCCCTTACGGATGAAACAGGTGGTGCACCCGTGTGGCCTGCCAGTTGGCGATGGGCAGGGTGAGGGCGGCGAGTTCGTGGGCGATGTCGCGGGCGGTTTCCAGCGCATCGTCGCGCGTGATCTCGACATCGTCGAATTCCGGCGGCTCATGGCTGTCCGGATCGGCCGGGGCCAGCGCATCGACATGCATCACCTCGGGCGCATGGGTGGGCACTTCCTGACGGAAATCGCCGCCGCGCGGATGCGTGCGGGCGCGCATCTTGCGCACCTGGGCCAGCGAGATCGGGGCCGCAACCGGCGGATCGATCTTCATGCCGCACCTCCCGCCCGGCACACGCCGCCCCGTCCGCTCACGCGAACCGGTTCACCGTTCACAGGGCTCGACAGGCAGTCGGCAGGCATGGTTTCAGGCACCTCGGCTGATTTCGGGTAATATTGTATAAATCGACTCTTAAGGATCGATTAACCGGATAGGCGTCTGGCGCAACAAGGGGTTAGCACCGCTGCACTACTCCGCCTGTGCCGTCTCCAGCGCTTCGGCGGCTTCCAGCCAGTTGAGTTCGGCGGTGTCGAGGAGGTCGACGGCTTTGGCCCGTTTGATCTGGAGTTCGGTGGCGGTCCTGGGGTCTTTTTCGTAGAGGCCGGGGGCGGCGAGGCCCTTGTCGATGATCTCGATGACGCCGCGCAGGCGTTCGGCTTCCTTTTCCCAGCGGGCGGCTGCGGCCTTCAGCGGTTTCAGCGTCTCGCGCAGCGAGGCCTTGTCGCGGCGGCGTCGCGATTTCTCGTCGGCGGGCGCGGCTTTCTTGCCCCGGGCGTCGCGGGTAACCCGGCCGAGCAGGGACTGGCGATAGGTCTCGATATCGTCTTCATAGGGCGTCACCGTGCCGTCGCCGACCACCCAGAGCCGGTCGACACAGCTTTCGATGATGTGGCGGTCGTGGGTGATCAGCACCACCGCGCCCTCATAGGCGTTGATGGCGTTGATCAGCTCGGCGCGGCTGTCCATGTCCAGGTGGTTGGTCGGCTCGTCGAGGATGAGAAGGTGCGGGCCGCCGAACGTGATCAGGTTGAACAGGAGGCGCGCCTTCTCGCCGCCGGAGAGATTCTTTGCCGGCGTTTCCTGGCGGTCGCCGGGCAGGCCGAACCGGGCCAGGCGCGCGCGGCGCTGGGCCTCGGTGGCGTCCTCCATCAGCTCGATCACATGCTGATAGGCCGACATGTCCGGCGACAGATCGTCGATCTGGTGCTGGGCGAAGAAGGCGATCTCCAGCTTCTTGTGTTTTCTCAGGTGTCCCGAGAGCGGGTCCAGCCGGTCATTGAGCAATTTGGCCAGGGTCGATTTGCCCGCGCCATTGCGGCCGAGGATGCCGATCCGGTCCTCGGTGTCGATATTCAGGCTGATATCGCGCAGCACCGGCTTGCCCGGCTCATAGCCCACCGACACGTCCAGCATGCGCACGATGGGCGGCGCCATGCGGCGCTGCGGATTGGGGAAGTCGAAGGGGGCGACCGGGTCTTCCACCTGGGTGGCGACAACCTGCATCTTCTCCAGCCGCTTCACCCGCGACTGGGCCTGTTTCGCCTTCGAGGCCTTGGCCTTGAACCGGTCGACGAAGCTTTGCAGGTGGCGGCGCTCGGCCTCCTGCTTTTCCACCAGCTTCATCTGCAGGCGCTGTTTCTCGGCCAGCGCCTTTTCAAAATCATCATAGCCGCCTTCATAGACGGACAGCTTGCCCTGTTTCAGGTGAGCGATCTTTTGCATCGCACCGTTCAGGAGGTCGCGGTCGTGCGAGATCACCAGGGCGGCGCCGGGGAAGGTTTTCAGATAGCTCTGCAGCCACATCACGCCTTCCAGGTCGAGATAATTGGTCGGCTCGTCGAGCAGGAGGAGGTCGGGCCGCGCGAACAGGGTCGCCGCCAGCGCAACGCGCATGCGCCAGCCGCCGGAGAATTCGCGGCAGGGGCGCTGCTGTTCCTCGCCGGTAAAGCCCAGACCCGACAGGATGGAGCCGGCGCGGGCCTCCGCCGTGTGCGACTCGATATCGGCCAGCCGCGTCTGGATCTCGGCGATCCGGTCGGGATCCGTGGCCGTCTCCGCTTCGGCGAGCAGGGCGGCGCGCTCGGTATCGGCGGCCAGCACCACATCCATCAATGTCTCGTCGCCGCCGGGCGCTTCCTGGGCGACCGAGCCGACGCGCACGCCCTTTTGCACACGCACATCGCCGCTCTCCGCAACGGCTTCGCCGCGGATCAGCCGGAACAGGGTCGACTTGCCCGTGCCGTTCCGCCCCACCAGACCCATCTTGGCCTTGGCCGGCAGGAAGAGCGTCGCCTGGTCGAACAGCATCCGGCCTTCGATGCGATAGGTGAGGTCATTGACGTGCAACATGGGAAGGCGAGTTAGCCTGCGCCTTGTGACGGCGCAAGCGCTCTTGCCCGCAAGGGCCGGGGCCGGAGGTTGAGGGCGGGTGTGCCGGGAAGCGGATGCGGACAATCCCGGTTCGCCGGCGGCAAGCGTCTGGCTAGTGTCCCGGTCGCGCGGGGGCGCAAGGGACCGCACCGGTCCTGTCAGGACACAGGAAGCAGACGTGAAATATTCCGGATTTGTGAGCGCGGCCATTCTGGCGGCGGGACTGCCCTTTGCGGCAGCCGCCCCCGTGCTGGCCCAGACCCCGCCGGCCGCCGCAGAAACCGCGCTTTCCCCGATTGCCGCGGTTTTCCAGGAGAATGCGGTCCACACTTTCACACCCGTCGAGCAGGCGCTGATCCAGGACGTGCTGGAACAGACCCATGCGGCCGTGCGGGCGTATTTCCCCGATCTTGCCGATCCGGTCACCGTGACCGTGGTGCCGGTCGATCGCGACCTGTCATCCGTGGGCGGGGTCAGCGGCCGGGCGAATGCGCCGGGTGAAATCCTGATCGAGCTATCGCCGCATCATGAGGGCGGTATTGCCGGGGCTGTTTCGGACGGGCTGGCGCCGGCCTTTGCGCACGAGCTGCACCATCTGGTCCGCGGCTGGACGATTTCCGGCAATCGCCACGGGCCCGGCATCGCGATTGCCGCCGCGAATGAAGGCCTGGCCGTCGTCTTCGCCGAGTGGCTGACGGGATCGGCGCATGACGGCAATGCGCCGCCGCCGGCCGAGGTCGCCCTGGATTGGGCGCGCGAGATCCGCGCCCTGCCGCTGGATGCGGACTATGTGGAATGGATGTTTGCGCATCCTGACGGGCGCGAGGCCGTGGGCTACCGCACCGGCCAGTTCATTGTCCGGCGGGCCATGGCCAATTCGGGCCGCGACCCGGTCTCGCTGACGCAGGCCACGCCGCAGGAAATCTGGGCCCTGGCGGAAATCGGCGATTAGCGGCAGGCGCCCGGAAGTGCGGCAAGGGGGGCTGAGATACGGGTTCCTCCGGATTTGTTCAGAGTCTGGCACGGGGGGCGGGAAAATCAGAATGTGGGGAAACCGCGTCACCGCTCCCCTGCTGGAATGTCCCTGCCGCGCGGCTTGTGGCCTGGCGCAAGCGCCGCTATAAGCCGCGCGAATCCCAGAGGCCGGTTTGCCCGGACAGTCACAAAAGTCTTCGAGGACCTTTCCCATGGCGCTGCAACGCACCTTCTCCATCATCAAGCCCGACGCCACCAAGCGTAACCTGACCGGCAAGATCATCGCCAAGTTCGAGGAGGCCGGCCTGCGCGTCGTCGCATCCAAGCGTATCCACATGACCCGCGAACAGGCCGAAGGCTTCTACGCGGTGCACAAGGAGCGTCCCTTCTTCGGTGAACTGGTCGACTTCATGATCTCCGAACCGGTCGTCGTGCAGGTGCTGGAAGGCGAAGACGCCATTGCCAAGAACCGCGAAGTGATGGGCGCCACCAATCCGGCCGAAGCCGCCGAAGGCACCATCCGCAAGGAATTCGCCCTGTCGATCGGCGAAAACTCCGTGCACGGTTCCGACGCTCCGGAAACCGCTGCCGAAGAGATCAAGTTCTTCTTCTCCGACGACGAGATCGTCGGCTAAGCCGGACGTTCCGGACCGGATTGCAGACAGGGCCCGGCGCGATCGCCGGGCCCTTTCTTTTTGTCCGCCGGTTTTTGTCTCTGCGGCATTGATCCGGACAGCCGCGCCTCCTACCTGCGCCTCACGTTGCGCGCGGGGAAACAGTATGGACATGGCCCTCTATCTCAGCCTGGTCGGCTTTGTCATTGCCATGTCAGCAACGCCGGGCCCCAACAATCTCATGCTGATGTCCTCCTCGGCACTGTTCGGTGTGCGCCGCACCGTGCCGCATTTTCTGGGCGTGCAGATCGGCTTCAACCTGTTGCTGGTCGCGGCCGTGTTCGGCCTGGGCACACTCGTGGCGCGTTATCCGGTGGCGCTGGATGTGGTGAAGGCCGGCGGATCGCTGTGGCTGGCCTGGATGGCCTTCGGCTTCGTGCGGGCCGGGCTGGCGCGTCCGGCCGAACCGGGCGACGCCAAGGCGCCCAAGCGCCGTTCGCGGCCCTTCCGCACCTGGGAGGCGGCGCTCTTCCAGTGGGTCAATCCGAAAGCGCTTTTGATGACGGTCTCGACGGCCGGCGCCTATATCGCCCTGGCCGACACGGCGGGCGAGCGGGCGATGCTGTTCATGGCGACCTTCCTGCTCTTCGGTGCGCCCTGCGGGCTGATGTGGCTGCTGGCGGGCGGCGTGATCAATCGCTTCCTGACCGATCGCCGCCACGCCCGCATCCTCAATTTCGCGATCGCGCTTCTCCTGCTCGCCACGATCGCGATCATCCTGAAAGGCTAGCCGTCGATCACGGTACGCACATGCGCGACCAGCTGGTCCAGAACGACATCCTCCGGCCCGCGCAGGACGGGAAAGTCGAGGGCGATGTCCGGTGTCACCGGATGTGACTCCAATGTACCGTTTATGCGTACGATATGGGCCTTGGGATAACCCACTATGATGCCGGTATGAGGCAGGGTGAACTGCTCCATCGCGCCATAAGTGGTCGCCATGTCCGCCGTGGTCTCGCCGGTCACGACACCGAAGCCGTAGTCCTGGATCTGCGCCGCCACGGCCACCGCATTGGAGAAGCTGTAGCGGTTGACCAGCACATAGACCTGTCCCTCGAACCGGTCTCCGTCCGGGCGCGGCTGGGCAAACGGCAGGTCGATCTCAACGGTCTCGCCCGGCGCATGGGCCGCAAACAGTTCGGCATAGGTTGCCGACATGCCGCCTCCGCCCTCCGGCAGCGTGTCCAGGCGGGCCTGGTTGGCCGCGGTCGTCTCCTCGCTGACCCGCACGGTGAAACGCGAGGCGAAGCGGAAAGGCCGGTCTGCGATCCAGGCCATGACCCGGTCGGAGAAGGAATTGTCACCACCGGGATTGTCGCGCAGATCGAGGATGAGCGCCTCCGCCCCGGCCGCCCGGAACTCATTGAAACTGTTGTCGACAAAAGCCGTGAAGGCGGCCGGGTCCCAGACATTCCCGTCCGGCTCGGTATTGTAGAAGGGGCCCGGGCGCAGATAGGCGATATCGCTGCCGATCATGCGCGCCTCGCGGCCATCAAGGCTGAAGGGCTGTTCGCCCTCTTCAGCCGGCGTCAGTGCGTCACCGCTCAGGAAGGGCAGGGTGAGCGTCTCCACCGATCCGTCGGCATGACGCACATCGAGCGTCGCCTCGGTCATCTCCGGCCATTCCAGCCAGACCAGACCGCGCAGATAGGTTTCCAGCAGGGTGTGCGCAAAGCGTGGCGTCTCGGCCGACAGCTGCCGGGTGAGGGCCGGGATCCAGACTGTGTTCGGCTGGCCGTTGAAGGCGAGGATCTCGTCGCCCGGCGCCAGGCCTTCAAGGGCGGCCGCCCGTGTCTCCACAAAGACGCGGCCTTCGCGGACCGAGATCGTCAGCGGCAGGACGCGGCCGCCAGCCGCGCGGAAGGCGCCATAGGCCTCCATCGGGAAGTCGATACGCGCATGGGCATGCCGGGCCAGCGCGGTGAATTCCTGGAACTCCCGCCGGATATCGAGGCGGGTCATCGGCCGGTCGAAACCGGCCCGCATTTCGGCATGCCGCTGGTCGAATACGGCCTGCGGCGTGACCGCGTACAGGTCAATGTGCGCGGCGCGCAAGCCGGCATAGAGCCGGTCGAAATCGGCACGGATCTCGTCGGCTTCGAATACCGTGTCAGGGGTCGGCGATTGCGCGGCAAGGGGTGTCGCAACGGCCACAGCGAGTGCGGCGCAAAGGGTCAGGCTCTTGAGCATCCCGGTCTCCCGTGTCTTCTTTCAGGTGGGGCTGCCCGGACACTGGCGGCGCCGCCTGACAAAAGGCCATGACCCAATCTTCCTGATGGTCTGACCTTTTTCTGACCGGGGCAAGGGGACTGTAAAATCAATGAAGTACGGCAGGGCATTCAAGCTCGCAGACTGGCGTGTCGAACCGCGGGCCGGCCGGATCTCCGGTCCCGGCGGCAGCCAGGATGTCGAGCCGAAAGTGATGGACCTGCTGTGCCTGCTCGCCGAAGCCGAAGGCGATGTGGTCTCGCGCGAGACGATCGCCGAACGCATCTGGCCCGGCGTTACCGTCAATGACGACGCGCTCGGCCGCTGTGTCTGGAAGCTGCGGCGGGCGCTGGGCGATCCGGCGCGTTCGCCGCGCTATGTCGCGACCGTACCCAAGCGCGGCTATCGCCTGCTGGTGCCGGCCGAGCCGGAAAGCCTGCCGGCGCCGGTGCGGGCGGTTCCCGCCTGGATGCGCGGCGTCGTGGGAGCGCTGGTGCTGCTGGCAGCCTTTCCGGTCTTCTGGCTGGTGCGCGACCGTATCGCTCCGCCCGGTGCCCCCGGGGACCGCGCCGAAAGCCTGACCGACCGTGCCGACGATTTCTACTACCAGTTCCAGCCCGGCGATAACGACGCGGCCATGCGGCTCTACGAGGCCGCCCTGGCGCTGGAGCCCGACAGTCCGCGCGCGCTCGCCGGGCTGGCCAACACGATCACCCAGCGCGTTATCCGCGCCCGGCCGGACGACTGGCCCGGCGAGGCGGGGCAGTCGCGGATCGGCGCGGCGCTGGCCTCGGGACAGACACGCGAAACCGCGGCCGCCCGTCAGCTGGAACGGGCCGAAGCCCTGGCGCGGCAGGCCATCGCATCGGACGCGGAATATCCGCTGGGCTACCGGGCGCTGGGCCTGGCCCTGTCGGCACAGGGCGATCTCGACGGCGCGATCGAGGCGCACAACCGCGCCCTAACGCTCGACCCGGATGCCTGGGAAGCCTGGGTCAACCTGTCGGACCTCCACGCTCTCAAGGGCGAGGCCGGTCTGGCGCTAACCTATCTGGAGCGGGCCTATGAGGCGATGAGCCGGGTCTATGACGAGCAGACCGTACTGATCAGGCCCTGGTACAGTCCCACCGGGCTGAGCATCGCGCGCGGCCATGCCCTGCGCGAGGATCCCGTGACCGCCGAACTCTGGTACCGCCGCGTGCTCTACTGGGACCCTTATAACCGCGCCGCCACTGCCGAACTCGCCGCCCTGCTGCGGGAAACCGGCGATCCGGCCGCGGCCGACGCACTGTGCGCCGAAGGCGCCGCCCGGACCGGTGATCCGGAACTCTGTGCCGCTTCTGAAAACTAGCCGTCCGGTGCCGGCTTCTGACGCATGGCCTTGGTCTGCGAGCGGCGGGCCTTGGCTTCTTTCTGCTTGCGGATGGACGAGAGCGACGGGCGGGCTTTCTTGCGCGGCTTGGGCGGGGTGAGGGCGCGTTCGATCAGCACGCGCAGGCGCTCGCGGGCTTCGGCCCGGTTGCGGTCCTGCGATCGCTGGTTTTCCGCCCGGATTACCAGAACGCCCTCGCGGGTCATACGCGAGCCGGCCAGCCGGACAAGCCGCTGCTTGATGCCCGGTTCGAGGCTCGAACCTGCGACGTCGAAGCGCAGCTGGACGGCGCTCTCGGTCTTGTTGACGTGCTGGCCGCCGGGGCCCGAGGCGCGCAGGAAGCGCTCCTCGATTTCGCTCTCGTCAATGGTCAGCGTGTCGGTGATGCGCATGAAACCGCTCGCCTCCTTTCCTGCGATGTGTTTCGGCGCTGTGCACGGAAAGGGCAAGACGAAGAAATGCAATTGCGACGCATTCGCAATAATGCTATCCGGTGTTCATGACACACTCCATCGAAATCCCGCCTGCCGCGGCCAGCGCCGCAGCAGGTCAGTCCGCCCCGGATAGCGGGCGTTTCTCGGGCTCGGCTGCCAGGTCCTACGATGCGCGTATCCGGCGTCTCGTGCCGGGTTATTCCGTGCTGCAGGAACTGATCGCACCCGTCCTGGCGGCGCGGATCGGACGCGGCGCAGCCTCCATCCTGCTGAGCGGGGCGGGCACTGGCGCCGAACTCTCCGAACTGGCCTTCCAGTCGACGAAATGGTGTTTCACCGCTGTCGATCCGTCGCCCGACATGCTGGCCATTGCTGGCCGCCGGGCGGAAATGCTGGGCTGTCTGGAACAGGTCGACTTCCGCATCAGCACACTGGGTGAGTACACACCGCTGCGCCGGCATGATGCCGCGCTGAGCGTTCTGGTCGCCCACTTCCTGCCCGACAATGGCGAGAAGGCGTGCTATTTTGCCGATCTGGCCGACCGTCTCCGGCCCGGCGCGCCGCTGATCCTGGCCGATCTCGGACTGTTGTTCGAAGGCGCAGCGCGTCCGGCTTTCAGTCACTGGATCGAATCGGTTGCGCCCGATCCCTCGCTCGCAGCGCGGACTGTGGAGCGGATGGCCGCCGACTTCCATCCGGTCAGTGAAGCCCGTCTGACGGAGTTGCTCGAAACTGCCGGCTTTGCCGCGCCAGTCCGCTTTTTCCAGGCGCTTGATATCGCCGGTTATCTGACGGAAAGGCGCTGAGCGTCGGCTTGGGCCGTCAATCGTGCGGGTTCATCAGCAATTCGGCGCCGAATTCGCGGGCCTGCAGCCGGACGCGTTCGCCGGCAACCCGCGCCTTGCCGGAGCAGGCGAGGGCGACGCATTGCGGATAGAGCTTGTGCTCGGCTTCCAGCACGCGCGCGGCCAGCGTGTCCGGCGTGTCGCCGGGCAGGACCGGTACGGCGGCCTGGCCGATGATCGGGCCGTCATCCATTTCCGGGCGCACATAATGCACCGTGCAGCCATGGATGCGCACGCCGGCTTCCAGCGCCCGCTCATGCGTGTGCAACCCCTTGAAGGCCGGCAGCAGGGAGGGGTGGATATTGATCAGCAGGTCCCGCCAGCGCTCGGTGAACCAGGGCGTCAGGATGCGCATGAAGCCGGCCAGGCAGACGATGCGCGGACCATACATCTTCAACGTCGAATCGAGCGCTTCCTCAAAGGCCTCGCGGCCATCATAGTCTCGATGGTCGATAACTTCGGTCGCGATGCCCGCCGCTTCGGCAACGGCCAGGCCCGCCGCGTCGGGCCGGTTCGAGGCGACGACCACGATCTCGGCCGGGAAAGCCTCGTCCTTTGCCGCTTCCAGCAGCGCCTGCATGTTCGAACCGCGCCCGGAGATGAGCACGGCGATCTTGGTCTTCGCCATCGGGATTATCCTGGGTCAGGCTGTCTCGACTTGCCCGACAATCATGGCGCGCTCGCCGGTCAAGGCAAGCGCCTCCAGGGCAGCATCCGCAGTCTCCGGTGCGACGCATAGCAGCATGCCGACACCACAATTGAAGGTACGGTGCATTTCACGGACCTCGATCCCGCCGGTTTCGGCGAGCCACTGGAACATCGGCGGCAGGGTCCAGGCGGAGTAGTCGATCCTGGCTTCCAGACCGTCCGGCATCATGCGCGGCGGGTTCTCGACCAGACCGCCGCCGGTGATGTGAGCGAGGCCCTTCACGAGGCCGGACTTGATCAGCGGCAGGCAGGATTTCACATAGAGCCGCGTCGGCGTCAGGAAGGCTTCGCCCAGCGTCTTGCCCGGTTCGAACGGGGCCGGGTCGGACCAGTCCAGTCCGGCGACTTCCATCACCTTGCGGACCAGCGAGAAACCGTTGGAGTGCACGCCGGAGGAGGCAAGGCCGATCAGCACATCGCCGGCTTTCATGACGTCATGGTCAGGCAGGAGACGGCCGCGTTCGGCAGCCCCGACGACGAAACCGGCCAGGTCGAAATCATCCTCGGCATACATGCCGGGCATTTCCGCCGTCTCGCCGCCGATCAGGGCACAGCCGGATTGTTTGCAGCCTTCGGCAATGCCTCTGACGATGGCCTCGCCACGGGCCGGGTCGAGCTTCGAGGTGGCCAGATAGTCCAGAAAGAAGAGCGGTTCGGCGCCCTGGGCCAGCACGTCGTTGACGCACATCGCCACGAGGTCGATGCCGACCGTGTCGAGAATGCCGGTTGCGATCGCCAGTTTCAGCTTGGTGCCGACACCGTCCGTGCCGGAAATCAGGATCGGGTCGTGATAGCCGGCGGCCTTGAGATCGAAAGCGCCGCCGAAACCGCCCAGATCGGCCGCAGCACCGGCCCGGCGCGTCGCGGCAGCAAGCGGTTTGATGCGGTCGACCAGGGCATCGCCGGCGTCGATATCGACCCCGCTGTCCGCGTAGGTGAGCCCGTTCTTGCGTCCGCTATCATCGGTTCCGGCCATGCCGATTCCCCAGCCTTCTGTCAAAGTGCGGCGGAGTACAGTCGAAACCCGCTCCAGACGCAAGCCACGGGCTTCACGCGGGACTGCGTCCGGTTATAGTGGCGCGACATCCGAACCTGACAGGAGCCTGCCGTGCGATTCCTTCTCGCTGCCTTGTGTCTCACCCTTGTTCCGCTGGCAGCGGCGCAGGCGGACGACCCCTATACGGTCACCGGCGTGGAGATCGATGCAACCGCCGACAATGCCCTGCAGGCCCAGACGCGTGCGATGCAGCAGGGCCAGCGCCTCGCTGCCCGCCGGCTGATCGAACGGCTGACGCTGGCAGAGGACCGGGCCGGCACGCCGCTGGAAAGCGGTGCCGAGTTTGCCCTGGACGACGCCATCATCGCGGAGATGATCTCCGGCCTGCAGATTCGTGACGAGCAGCGCAGCTCCACGCGCTACCTCGCCAAACTGGATATCGGCTTCCATCGCCGCTCGGTGGCACGTGTCCTGGAAAGCTACGGCATTCCCTTTGTTGACAGCCCGGCGCGCGCGACGCTTGTCTTGCCGGTGCTGGATGCCGGCGGCGATCTGGTGCTCTGGCGTGACAATCCCTGGCGCCAGGCCTGGCAGAGCCGGCGTTTCCGTCACGCGCTGACCCCGATGACGCTGGCGACGGCCGATCCCGAGATGGCGCCGATCACCGCGCGACAGGCACTGCAGCTGGATGAGACGGCACTGGAGGCCCTGGCAACGCAGTATGGCGTCACCCGGATTGCGATCCTGCGCGCCGCACAACAGCCCTCCGAGGCGGTGCGGGCCGGCGGCTATATGGTGGAGTTTGCCCAGGACGGGACGATGGACGTCGATACCTGGGGGCCGATGAGCTTCCATGGCGGCTGGGCCGAGGCGGCGGACTTTTTCGTGGTCGAACGCGAAGACGCCTGGAAACGCCAGAGTATTGTGCGCGACATGGAGGAGACCGAGATGCGCGTCACGGTACTCTACAGCGGGATCGACGAATGGCGCCGTCTGCAGACCGCGCTGGCGCGTGCCTCCCTGGTGCGCAATGCCCAGCTCGATGCGCTGTCGCGCGACGGCGCGCGCATGACGGTGCAGTATCGCGGGGCCCTGGACCAGCTGGTCACGGAACTTGCCGAACGCGGCGCCGCACTGGAAGAACACCCGGAACTGGGCTGGGTGGTGCTGGCCACCCGGTGATCCCTTGAACCGGCGGGCCGACATGACACCTCAACTGGCACTCGATCTGCCGGCGCGCGAGGATTTCAGCGCGTCGAGCCTGATCCTCGGCCCGTCCAATGCCGAGGCGCTGGCCGCGCTTGGCCGCTGGCCGGACTGGCCGCGCAATGTCATGGCGCTGATCGGGCCGGAAGGGGCAGGCAAGTCGCACCTGGCGACGGTCTGGGCGCTGCGCTGCGAGGCGGAGATCGTCGAGGCTGCCGATCTGGCCGAACGGCTGGCGGACATTGCGCCGGGGCGCCGCGTTCTGGTGGAAGACATTGACCGCGCCCTGCATGATGACGCGCTGTTCCACACGCTCAACCGTGCTGCCGAGGGCGATATTCCGGCCCTGTTGCTGACCGCCCGCAAACCGCCGGTGCTGTGGCCGGCACAATTGCCCGATCTTGTGTCGCGGCTGCGGGCGCTGCCGCATGCGGATCTGCACGAGGCCGACGATGAATTGCTCACCCGGCTGATCGAGAAGCAGCTGCAGGACCGGGGCGCCCCGATCCGGCCTGGCGTGATAGACTATCTGCTGCCGCGCATGGAGCGTTCGGCCACGGCCGTACGCCGCATCGTCGAGCGGATGGACAAGCTGGCGCTCGTGAAGAAAACGCCAATAACACGTGCTATTGCGCGGGAAGTGCTGGAAACCTGGCAGGACAGTGGAGAGACGGAATGAACCTCCCCGCCCGGGACATTGCCGACATTGACGCGCTGATGCAGTCGCCTGCGCGTTACCTGAACCGGGAATTGTCCTGGGTGCGCTTCAATCTGCGCGTCCTCGAAGAGGCCGAGAATCCGAACCATCCGGTGTTCGAACGCCTGCGCTTCCTGTCGATCTCGGCCAGCAATCTGGACGAGTTCTACATGGTCCGCGTCGCGGGCCTGCGCGCGCAGATGCACTCAGGCGTCACCGCGACCAGTATTGACGGGCTGACCCCGGCCGAGCAGCTGGAGCAGATCCACGCGCTGGCCGGCGAGCTGATGCTCAAGCAGCAGCATCTCTGGCGCAAGCTGAAGACGGAGATGGGAAGGGCCGGGGTGAAGGTCCTCGAACCGCACCAGATATCAAAGACCGACGAGGCCTGGCTGCGCGGCGAGTTTCTCAAACACACCCTGCCAGTGATCACGCCGCTGGCGATCGACCCGGCGCATCCCTTCCCCTTCATCCCCAATCTGGGCTTTGCCCTAGCGCTGCAATTGCGCAAGCGGGAAGCCGGCAAGCTGATGAATGCGCTGATCCCGCTGCCCAGCGGGGTGAAGCGTTTTGTCGAACTGCCGACGCGCGCGCGCCGCGACGGTGGCCGCCCGGACCGGCGCTTCATGTCGCTGGAAGCGGTGCTGACCCTGTTCGTCGACACGCTCTTTCCGGGCCATGAAGTGGTCGGCAAGGGTGTTTTCCGGGTGATCCGCGACAGCGATATCGAGGTCGAGGAAGAATCCGAAGACCTGATGCTGGAATTCGAGAACCTCCTGAAACAGCGCCGCCGCGGTGCCGTGGTCCGTCTGACCATGGAAACCGGCATGCCGCCGGCGCTGCGCGACCTCATCGTCCAGCACATGCATGCCGGCCCGCAGGATATCGTGCCGGTGAACGGGCTTCTGGGGCTGGCCCAGATCGGTCAGCTGATCCCGGACGACCGGCCCGATCACATGTTCAAACCCTATGAGCCGCGCTATCCGGAACGGATCCGCGATCATGGCGGAAATTGCTTTTCGGCGATCCGCGAGAAGGACATCATCGTCCACCACCCCTATGAGAGCTTCGATGTGGTGGTCGAGTTCCTGCGCCAGGCGGCGGCCGATCCCGACGTCATCGCCATCAAGCAGACGCTCTACCGCACTTCCAAGGACAGCCCGATCGTGGCGGCCCTGATCGAGGCGGCCGAGAGCGGCAAGAATGTCACCGCCCTGGTCGAGCTGAAGGCGCGTTTTGACGAGGAAGCGAACCTGAAATGGGCGCGCGACCTGGAACGCGCCGGTGTGCAGGTCGTCTACGGCTTCATCGAGTACAAGACCCACGCCAAGATCTCGCTGGTGGTGCGGCGCGAGGGTTCGGACCTGCGCACCTACGCCCATTTCGGCACCGGCAACTACCACCCGATCACGGCGCGCATCTATACCGACCTGTCGCTGTTCACCGCCGATCCGGCCTTCGGGCGCGATGCGGGGCGGGTGTTCAACTATGTCACCGGCTATGCGCGCCCGGAAAACCTGGAACGCCTGTCGGTCTCGCCGATCGGCATGAAGGAATTCATCCTCGAACATATCGAGCGCGAGATCGAGAATGCCCGTGCCGGAAAGCCGGCGGCCGTGTGGGCCAAGCTGAATTCGCTCGTCCATCCGGAAATCATCGACACGCTATACCGCGCCAGCCAGGCCGGCGTACGCGTCGAACTCGTGGTGCGGGGCATTTGCTGCCTGCGTCCGGGGATCAAGGGCCTGTCGGAAAACATCCGCGTCAAATCCATCGTCGGCCGCTTCCTCGAGCATTCGCGCATCGTGTGCTTTGCCAATGGTGCCGCGATGCCGTCGCCGGCGGCCAAGGTGTTCATCTCTTCCGCCGACTGGATGCCGCGCAATCTGGACCGCCGGGTCGAGCATCTCTGTCCGATCCAGAACCCCACCGTTCACCGCCAGGTGCTGGACCAGATCATGGTCGCCAATCTCAATGATACCGATCAGAGCTGGTACATGGATTCAGAGGGCGATTATCACCGGGTGGACACGGCCAATGTCGACAAGCCGTTCAGTGCCCACGCCTATTTCATGACCAATCCCAGCCTGTCCGGCCGCGGCCATGCACTCAAGAATGACCAGCCGCCGACCCTGACCGGCAGTACCGGCAGCTGACCGCCTTGGACGAGGTCATCCAGCCGATCGAGCCGCTGATCGCGGAAACCGCTATCCATCGCGATATCGCGGTGATCGATGTCGGCTCGAACTCGGTGCGACTGGTGCATTTCCGGGTCGAGGGGCGGGCGCTATGGCCGATCTTCAATGAAAAAGTGATGGCCGGTCTGGGTCGCGGCGTTCGCGAGACGGGGCGTCTGCACACTGAAGGCCGGGACATTGCCCTGAGGGCGCTCAAGCGCTTCCAGCGCCTGCTCGATGCCAAGGGCGTGCGCGAGCGCCATGTCGTGGCTACGGCCGCTGTGCGTAATGCGGTAGACGGTCCCGCCTTCGTTGCCGAGGCGGCGGAGCTGACGGGGCTGGATATCCGGGTCCTGTCCGGCGAGGACGAGGCGCGCCTGTCGGCGATGGGTGTGCTTACCGGCATCCCCGATGCGCGCGGCGTGATGGGCGATCTGGGCGGGTCCAGCCTGGAACTCACGCTGATCGCCGATGGTGCGGTGGGCGAGGGCAAGACCTTCGAGCTCGGTCCGCAGGCCGTTCTGTCCGGCGATCCGTTCGACAGCGCCGCGGCGCAGGCCGTGATCGACGAGCGCCTGGCTGAAGGTGGTGTCCTGACGGGGCAGGGCGGTACTTTTTATGCCGTCGGCGGCGCCTGGCGGGCCATGGCACAACTGGCCTTTGCCCGCTTCGATCACCCGCTGCATGTCGTGCACCAGTTTGCGCTGTCGGCCGGAGAGGCGCTGGAGCTGGCGCGGCTGGCGACCCGGTTGAGCGCCGCTTCGCTGACCGGCGTGCCCGGGCTCTCCTCGCGCCGCGTGACCACGTTGCCCTATGCCGCGCTTCTCCTGCGGCGGGTGATCCGGCATGGCGGGTTCGAACGCGTCGTGTTCTCGGCCTATGGCGTGCGTGAAGGGGTGCTGGCCGAAGGCCTGCCGCCGGACCTTCTGGCGACCGATCCGCTGATCGCGGGGGCCGAGACAATGGCCCGTCCGTCTTCACCCTCGCCGGATTTCGGCCGGGCGCTCGCTGCCTGGATCGCACCGGCCATGCGCGAGGTGGAGACGGCCTTCGATCCAGCGCGCGACCGGGTGCTGCAGGAGGCCGGTGCGCGGCTGACCGATCTGGGCGCGCGCTTCCATCCTGACCACCGGGCCGAGCTGGCGCGCGATACCGTGCTGTATGCGCCTTTTGCCGGCGTCACCCATGCCGAACGGACCTTCCTGGCTGCGGCCTTGCACTATCGCTATGCCGGCAAGCGGAGCGAGCTGGAGCCGCATGCCGAATTCGAGCTGTTGAGCGAGGTACAGCACAATGTCGCCCAGATGATGGGCTGTGCGCTGCGCCTGGGGGCGAAGTTGTCCGGCCGGGCACCGCGTCTGCTGGACCGCTTCACCCTGACCGTGACACCGGCCGAGGTCCGCCTGGCAGTCGATGAGAGTGTGCGTGATCTCTATGTCGAACGCTCCTTGTCCCTGCTGGACAATCTTGCCCGAGCGATCGGCCGGGAGGGGCGGGCAGAGTACGTCTAGACCCGCTCTGCCTGATCTTGACGGGTTATAATTTATCACTCTCATCCGGCGGCATTCACCGTGCTTCTTACGGGCGCGTAAGGACTCTCCGGGCAAGATGCGATCTTGGGACAACAAGATCTTTCCGGACAGATGTTGAGGCAACTCGGGGAATATTTTTGCTCGCCCATCCCGATCCCGCAGGACGCTGCGGGCTGGATAAGAGCGCGCCAGCTGGCCGCCTTCCGCCGGTTCAGCCCCATTGCCGCCGGAGCCAATATTGCCAATGCGGTCCTTGTGGCCGGTGTGATGGGGCAAACCAGTCACATCTGGCCAGGGCTGTTCTGGTCATTTGCCATAACCGTGCCCAACCTGCTCCTTCTTTATGGCTGGCTCCGCCAGCGAAACCGGTCACCGCGTCCGACCGTGTCCGAGCGCTCGATTGCCCGCAATCTCCGCGAAAGCGCTATCTTGGCGCTAATCTGGGCAGCTTTCCCGATCCTGTTCTACAATTCCATGTCGAGCTCGTTCCAGGCTGCGGTTGTAG
The DNA here is from genome assembly GCA_036231565.1 of Pseudomonadota bacterium. GTDB lineage: Bacteria > Pseudomonadota > Alphaproteobacteria > Caulobacterales > Maricaulaceae > Maricaulis. Next base: position 31,833 of record JAZAHA010000005.1, on the reverse strand, counting down.
CCGTGACCGTCGGAATGCTGTGCGGCGGAGCCTTCATGCTGTCGAGCCTGCCACGCGCGGCCATGGCATGGATCGGGATCATTACTGCGGGTTCTCTCATCGCCCTGTTTCGCAATCCGGACCCTGTTGAACTCTATGTCGCGGCACTACTGCTGGTTTATTCTGGGGTGCTGGCCCACTCCGTCCGCTGGTCCTACTCCGAGTTTGCACGTCGCCTGCTGGGTGAACGCCTGGCCCAGCAGCAGGCTGAGCTGATCGGCCTGCTGCTGCATGATTTCGAGGAGGCGGCGTCCGACTGGCTGTGGCGTACCGACACATCGGGCCGGATTCGCTCGGGCATGCCGCGTTTCGATCCGGACAATATATGTCCTGACCGTCAACCGGCGCCTGCGTTGCTGTCGCTATTCGAACGGGGCGCGGCCGTCAGCGAGCTGGCACACTTGATGGCGTCCGAAGAGGCCTTCTCCGACCGCGAAATCCGGTTGAAAGGACAAGGTCCTGTGCGTTGGGTCAGCCTGACAGGCAAGCCACGCTACGAAGATGGCCGCTTCACCGGCTATCAGGGTGTGGCGTCCGATATCACGGTAACCCGTGAGAGTGCCGAGCAGATCGAGTATCTCGCTTCTCACGACACCCTGACCGGTCTAGCCAATCGGGCCAGGCTTTCCGCGCTGTTGGAGCAGCGCATGCAATTGCCGGATGCGCGTACAAGTCTGCTATTGCTGGATCTGGACCGGTTCAAGGTCATCAATGACACGATGGGGCACGGGGTGGGCGACCGCGTGTTGGTGACCGTCGCAGGCCGTCTGAGCCATGTTGTGGGGCGGGCTGGTACCGTATGCCGGATGGGCGGGGACGAGTTTGCGGTTGTCCTGACCGATCCTGGTCGCGAGGCACAGTATATCGGCCGCCAGATCGTCGACGCGATCGAGTTGCCAATCACGATTGATGACGCCGTAGTGGATTGTTCGACCTGTATCGGAATCCGCCAGCTCGGCCCCGGTGACGAGAGCGTCCAGGACGTGCTGAGCCAGGCCGATCTGGCGCTTTACCGCGCGAAGGCAAGCGGGCACGGCAATGTCGTCGAGTTCGACCGGACCATGGACATCGAGGCGCAGGCGCTGATGCAGCTTGAGCGTGATCTGCGGACTGCGATTGAAGGTGACCAGATTCACCTCCTGTTCCAGCCGCTTGTCGATATCGACCAGAACCGGACCACCGGCTGCGAAGCGCTGTTGCGCTGGACCCATCCAGAACACGGCAACGTGCCGCCCGACCGGTTCATCGAACTGGCGGAGCGTAGCGGACTGATCGTACCGATGGGTGAATGGGTAATCCGGTCGGTTGTCGAGGCCGCGGCGCGGATCGACCGGGATATCTGCATGGCGATAAATGTTTCGCCGGTACAATTGCGCAATCCGAACCTACCGGCCGTCTTCATCGAGGCGCTGACGCGCTATGGCGTCGATCCGGGGCGCATCGAGGTGGAAATCACCGAGTCCGTCCTGTTGGCGGATACCGATGCCAACCTGAACATCCTGCAGAAGCTGCGCGATATCGGCCTGAAGATCAGCCTGGACGATTTCGGCACCGGCTATTCCTCCTTCAGCTATCTGCGCAAATTCGCCTTCGACAAGTTGAAGATCGACCGCTCCTTCGTCGAGCCGCTGGATCGCGAGCCGCAATCCATCTCCATCGTCGGCTCGATCAATGCGCTTGCTCGGGCTCTGCAGATGACGACGGTTGCCGAGGGCGTCGAGACCGAGCGCCAGTTCGAGGCCGTGCGCATTATCGGCTGCGATCAGGCGCAGGGTTATCTTTTTGCACGCCCGCTCATGCTCGAAGCGCTGGTCGCGCACATCGAGGCGGAGCGTCGCGAGGGCGCACTGAAAATGAGCCGCGCCGGCTGACGGGCTCGCCAGAGCGCGCACTGCGCGCTATCTGGGACGAGACGGATCGCAGGGGATGGCGGCGTGAGTTTTATCGACGGCTATAAACACCAGCTTGTTGGCTATTTCGGCTATTTGCCAGTTTATCGCCCGCTTGAGGATGTCGACGGTCCGCCGCAGGAGTTTTCCTGTCCGCGCGGCGGTCTGGTCATCGGCGGCGGCAGCGGTGAACACCCCGGTCTCGTGCTTCGCGACCCGGCAGGCGCGGTGGCAGAGTTTCTGCGCGAGACCTGGCCGGAACGTGCAGCCGAAGCCGGCTGGAACGAGGCGATCCGCGATCATCTGCGCACACCGTCCGGCTGCCTCGACTTTGCCGGCTGGGACGTCGAGGATTACGTCCGCTTCCACACACTGTGCACCACGGCCGTCCCGAACCCCTATGACCCGGAAGGCCCGGCGTCGGGTTTCGAGAGCTGGCTGTGCTGTTCGCTGGGCGAGTTCGTCTTCTTCGCCATGCCTGAGCTGGCGCGCGGTCTCGTCGAGCGTCTCGATGACCCCTTGCGCGATCTGGTGCATGTCTACTGGAACAACATCCTGCTGCCACCGCCGGGCCTGCCGCTCTATGCCAATGGCGGCAGTGCCTGGGATGCGCGGCTCAAACCTCTGGAGTAAAGCGTGATCGGGTGATCGTCCTAGGCCTTCACCTCTGAAACGCAGACCTTGCCGTCCTTCAGCGTCAGCGACAGTTCACCCCGCTTGAGACGGCGAGCCGGTTCACCGAACACTTCACGCCGCCAGCCGGTCATCGCGGCGACATCCTCGTCATCGCCGCTGGCGATCTTTTCCAGATCCGGCACGGTGGCGATCAGGCGCGGTGCGACACCGGCATCCTCGGCGACGAATTTCAGCAGCACCTTGAGCAGTTCCACGGTCGGGCCCGTGCCCTGCGGCGGCGGGGCCGACTTTTCATATTTCGGTGCGTAGGATTCCGGCGCGGCCAGGGCAGCCGACATTTTCTCGAACAGGCGGCGGGCCGGCGAGGAGCGCTCGAAACCCTTGGGCACGGCGCGCAGTCCGGTCAGCTGTTCCGGCGACGTCGGGGCGACACCGGCGATCTCGTAGATCGCATCATCCTTCATCACGCGCTGGCGCGGCATGTCCCGGGTCTGGGCTTCGGTTTCGCGCCAGGCGGCAGCGGCGCGCAGCGCCGCCAGCCATTTTGGCGAATTCTTGCGCAGCTTCATCCGGCGCCAGCTCTCCTCGGGATCGAGCCGGTAGGTCTCCGGATTGGTGAGGATTTTCATCTCCTCGGCCAGCCATTCGGCTCGGCCTTTCTTCTCCAGCCGCTCCTGCATGATCGGGTAGAGATCGCGCAGATGGGTCACGTCGGCCATGGCGTATTCCAGCTGGGCGTCGCTCAGCGGGCGGCGTGACCAATCGGTGAAGCGCGGACCCTTGTCGATCGGGCGTTTCAGCAGCGCCTTCACCAGCGCGTCATAGGCAATCGAGTCGCCCAGGCCCAGCGCCATGGCGGCGACCTGGCTGTCAAACATCGGATGCGGAATCAGACTGTCACCGCCGCGGTGGAAGAAGATTTCCAGGTCCTGCCGTGCGGCATGGAAGACCTTGATGATCCGCTCATCCGCCATCAGCTCCCAGAAGGGTTCCAGGTCGAGACCGTCAGCCAGCGGGTCGATGATGACTTCCGTCGGGCCGCCAGCCGCCTGGATCAGGCAGAGTTGGGGCCAGTACACCGTTTCACGCATGAACTCGGTGTCGACAGCCATGTAGGGATTCTGGAGGAGTTCGTCACAGGCCTTTTCCAGGCCCTTTGTCGTCGTGATTATATTCATGGAGCTGCCGTTTAGCGTGGTCGGAGCGTTTTGACTATCTCGAAGGCGAGTCGGGGGTGGAGCGCCAGCGCAGCGATTGCCGCCAGAGAATAAACAGACCCGCCAGCAGGCTGATCGCGGCGATCACCAGGAAGGCGGTCTGGATCGGAAGGGTCAGGGCGGCGATGGCCGCCAGCACGAATTGTCCGGCGGTTGCGGTGGCGGCGTTGAGAATACCGCCCGCCGCCAGCAGCCGGCCGCGCAGCTCGGCCGGTGCGCGGCGCTGGGCCATGGCCTGCAGGGGCACCACGAAGAGACCGGCCGACACGGCGGCCATGCCCAGATCGATCAGGATGCGCAGATTGGCCGGGTCGGCCATGAAGGCGTTTGCCGAGACCAGCGGCGCACCTTCCGGTGTCAGCGGGTTCGACCAGGTGTGCAGGGCGACATCCCCGGCGAAGATCACCACGCCGAAGGCACCGGCAATCGAGAAGGGCAGGGCATCGCCTTCACCGCTCAGCGCGCCGCACAGCATGGCACCGATCGCCGCGCCGACCGTGAACAGCGCCGAGAAGAGCAATACGACCGTTTCATCCGCGCCCAGTACCGAGGCCGTGAAGACCGGCATCAGCGTGATGATCGAGGCTGCTAGCATCCAGAACCAGGCCACACCCATCAGCGGCCGCAGCACGTCCGGCGCTTTCAGTGCATAGCCCAGCACGCGGAATGTCTCGCCGATGAAGTTGACGGTTAGCGGCATGTCCGGCCGCGAGGCGGGCGCTTGCGGCAATTGCCGGATCGCCAGCCAGCCGATGATCGCCATCACGACCAGCCCGCCGCCCACGGCCTGCGGTCCGAAGGACTGGGTGATCAGCCAGGTGCCGGTGCCGATGCCGATCAGCACCGAAACGTTCAGCAGGCCGGAGATCAGGGCATTGGCAGGTACCAGCTCGGTGTCGGACAGAAGTGTCGGCAGGGCGGAGTTCTTGGCCGGGGTAAAGAAGGCCGATTGCGTGCCCATCAGGAAGAGTGCCGTCATCAACAGGTGCGGCTGTTCCAGGATGAAGCCCAGGGCCGTGATCGCCATCAGCCAGATCTCGGCGAATTTAGCAAAGCGCATGATGCGGGTGCGGTCGAACTTGTCAGCCATGCGGCCGGCGACGGCCGAGAACAGGAAAATCGGCACGGTGAACATCGAGGCGGCGACCGAGACCAAGGTCAGCCGGTCCAGCCCGAACAGGGTCAGGCCTTCGAACGTGATTAGTGTGACCAGGGCATAGCGGAAGAAATTGTCGTTGAAGGCGCCTAGGGACTGGGCGACCAGCAGGGGCAGGAAACGCTTCTGCGTGACCAGCCGGGCGGCAATCTTGGCACTCATGACACTGTCTCCGTGTCGGTCGTCCCGTGCGCGAGGCCCTCGGCCTCCAGGGCGCGGGTGCGGGTTTCAATCGTGGTCATCAGGCGCGGCAGGAAGGCATCGCGCGGCAGGCCGGGCGGGATCGGATCGAGAAATGCGATCACTGCCGGGCCGGGATGCTTGCCCCACTCATTCTTCGGCCAGCGCAGCCCCATATTGGTGGCGACCGGCACGACGGGGCGGTTCAGCGTCTCATACATCAGGTGCACGCCTTTCCTGTAGCGCTTGGCCTCGCCGACCGCGGCCAGATTGCCCTCCGGATAGATCAGCAGCGGGCGCGGATCGTCGGCCGCGCGGTTGAGCACGTCCTGCATCGATTGGTCCGAGGCGCGGTCGCCGGGCGAGTTGACCATGGTCGCGCCAGACCGGGCGACGATGCGGCCGACCAGCGGAAACTTGGCGATTGCCGTGCCGATGATGAAATTGATATCGCCGGTCACCGCCATCATCATGAAACCGTCGGCCCAGGACTGGTGTTTCGAGGCGATGATCACGGGCTGGCCCGCCGGCGGCGTGCCGCGCACCTCGATGCGTATTCCCATCACCCATCGCATCAGGCCGCGCACCGTGCGGCAGGCCGTGCGCATGACCGCACGAATGGGCCGGGGCGAGGGCTGCAGGGTCAGGGCGGCCGCGATCAGCACGAACACGGCCAGGCAGGCATAGAACAGGATGTTGAACACGGTCGATCGCATGACACTCCCCGGGTGCGGCCGGGACCTGGCCGCGTCTCATGCGCAGCTCCGGACCGGGCGGCTGGCAGACTGCGCGCGTTCTTCACGCGGCGCAAACCGGGCTACGTATTCCGCTTCCAGCTCGCGCGAGCGGGCCTCGACGCGGCTTTCCAGCTCCGCCAGCACCACATCGCGGTCGGCACTTGGGGCGATCGGGTCCATGAATTCGATCACCGCAGTGCCGGAAAACTTGGCCCAACCCTGTTGCGGCCAGCACTGGCCCAGATTGGTGGCAACCGGCACGATCGGCCGGTCCAGCGCCTGGCTCAGGCGCCACACGCCGGACCGATAACGCAAGCCTTCGCCGACCGGGGTGAGATGGCCTTCCGGATAGATCAGCACCGGGCGCGGGCGGCCTTCGCCCTGCGAGCGGGCAATACCCTCGGCCAGGCTCTTCTGCGCCTCCGCGCCACCGCCATTGGACAAAACGATCGCGCCGCAACGTTTCAGCACCCAGCCGATCAGCGGGAATTTCAGCATGTGGTCGCCGCAGACGAAATTCACATCGCCGCACTTCGCCATCATCACGATGCCGTCGCCCCAGGACTGGTGCTTGGCGCCGATGATCACCGGCTGGTCTTTCGGCGGCGTGCCGCGCACGTCCACGCGGATGCCGCAGACGACGCGCATCAGGATCACCGTGGCGCGGCAGTAGGAGCGCAGACCGTGCATCAGCACGCGGCGGCCGGGCACGAGCGCCAGGATGGCGCAGAGGATGGCGTAGACGCCGGACAGGAACCAGTAGGCACAGTTGAACACGAAGGACCGCATCACGGCCTCCCTTGGCTGTTGGAAGTCGTCGGAAAGTCAGTCGGATCAGGCGGTGTGCAGCACGGCCATGATCGCGCGGGTGAAGTCGTCCACATAATGGGTGAGCGGTCTGGCGATCCGGCCGTAGAGCGAATACTCCGCCGCCTGCATCACCACGCCCAGCGCCATGGCGGATTTCAGTTCGGCATCGCCCTGGGGAATTTCGCCGCGCGCCATCGCGTCGGCCACACAGGCCGTCATCAGGTCGGACGGGTCGGCCCCGCCATCGCCCGACGCCGCGATGAAATAATTGCGGTGGGTGAGGTGGAAGGCGAATTGCGCCGGATCGGTCTGCGCCAGGTGGCAATAGGCCCGGGTGAGGGCACGGGCGATATCCTCCAGAGAGGCGCCCGGGGCCAGATTGTCGGTGACCAGGCTTTCCAGGCGGGCATGTATGGCCTCGAACATCTGCCGGCCCAGCGCGTCCTTGGACTCGAAATGCCGGTACATGGCGCCGTCGGATATGCCGCAGGCTCCGGCGATCTGCTTGATCGACACCCCGTCCATCCCGTGGCGGGCAAACAGCATCAGCGCCGCGCGCTCGATCCGCGCCTTGGTCGTACCGGCCTTCGCCGTCACGCCGGTCTCGGCATCGACACCGTCAAATAGGTCGGTTCTCAGCATTCCGGTCATGGCTCTTGTCCCATATCGCGATCGTGTGAACGATCATTCACATATTTATGAAATGAAGTTCGTCAAATTGCAAGTGAATAATTACTTGCAAAATGAAATGCAATTATCCCATTGAAATATATAATTTTATATGGCCTCCCCCTTTGTGCTGCCTTCCTCCGCGTCGAACGACGGCCGGGATTCAGTCTTCATACACGACCCATGTCTGAGGCGGCCCATCTTCCGATATGCTTGACGCGAGCGGGAGCCCGTTGTGAAGACCGGGAAGGCAAGGGGGACTTTGGTCGGTTGGCAATTGTCTGAATGAGTTACGATCGCCGGTGGCTTAATCCGAGACAGAGATCGGTTTTGGTTCTTGGGGAGAGGGGGAAGTATGATTGCGGCACTAGCGGTTTCCGGCGTGATGATCGTGCTGGTCCTGGCCATTCACATGGTGGGGCTCGGCGCGCTTTTGGTGATGATCCGCTGGCGCGGCGACGGTGCGCGCGAGCCGGGGCACCGGCTGTTACAGGCGGGGCTGATTCTGGCCGTGGTGCTGGGTGTGTTGGGACTGCACGGCATCGAGATCTGGCTGTTCGCAGGACTCTTCCTGTTGTTGGGCGAGATCAGCACGCTGGAGGAAGCGCTGTATTTCTCGGCTTCCACGTTTTCCACGCTCGGCTATGGCGATGTGGTGCTGTCGGCCAACTGGCGCCTGGTGGCCGCGATGGAGGGGATTACCGGCTTCCTGCTGATCGGTTGGTCGACAGCCTTCCTGGTATCCGTGGTCGGCCGGTTGAGGGCGCTTGAGGCCGACTGGTTCAGCGGGCCTGATCGCAACCGGATTGACTAGGCGCGGCAGCTCGCGGGATCAGGCTATAGCCGGTGCCGGTATGGGCAGGCCGAGCCGCGCACGCATTTCGTCATTGATCCCCGCCAGCATGTCCTGTGCGGCTTCATAGCCGGCCTCGACCACCTCATCGAAACGGTCCCATTGCCGGATATCGACCGGCGTGTCTGGCAGGATAAGCAGGTCGGCGGCTTCGCGACCGATATCGCGATGGTCGGCGACACCCACCGTCGCAGCACGCATCAGCAGCGATGCGATGGGCGGCGGGGATTTCAGCCCGTGCCGTCGCACCCAGCCGAAAAAACTCGGCGGGTCTATGAAATCGTCCGGATTGAGGCCTTGGGCGCGGGTGACATCGACCCCGACCACCGCGCCGCGATGGAAGGCGCGCATCTCGCGGGCCGGGAAGTTGGTGAAGACGGCGCCGTCGACCAGGATCTGGCCATGCACCACGACGGGCGGCAGGAGGCCGGGAATGGCGATCGAGGCGCGCAGCGCATCGCGCAGGCGGCCCGACCGGTGCACATGCGGCCGGCCCGAGGCCAGGTTCGAGGACAGGCAGAAATAAGGGCGTACGAGTTCGGCGATCTCTACATCCCCGAAATGCTCTTTCAGGCGTCGGTCGACCTTCTCGCCCCGCGCCATGGAGATGACGGGAAGGGTCCAGTCGTCCAGCGGATTGGTCTCGACGAACGCCTTGCGGATGCGCCAGTCCAGCTCGTCATCGCTCCAGTCGAGCGCGATACCGGCGGCGACAATCGCGCCCATCGAGGCGCCGCCGACGAAATCGAAAGGCACGCCGGCTTCACGCAGGGCGCGGATTGCACCGAGATGGGCATAGGCCCGGGCCCCGCCGCCCGACACGACAAGGCCGACGGACTTGCCGGCGAGCGTGCGGGCGAGGCGGGCCGTGTCGGCGACATGCTGGTCCTGGCGCCAGTGGAAGACGCGGGCAGCGTCCGAGGCATCGGCCCATTCCTGGGGGCGCGATGCTGCTGTGACGCCGCCGGGATGCAGCAGCACTACGTCGAGAAGTTTCAGCCGCATGGCAGGCGAGGGGTCGTCCGGCAGGAGCGGGGTGGAGGGGCGCGCATCGGCACGCGCGAACAGCCACATCCGGTCGGCCCGGCCCATGGCGCGGCGTGCCCAGCCCGGATCTGAAAAGCGCGCGACCAGCAGGACGACATCATGGTCCTGTTCGAGTGCATCGAGCTGGCTGGCGTTCCAGTCGGAACAGGTCTCGTCGGCGATGGCACAGCTGGTGCCGATCGTTTTCAGCGCTGCCTCGAGCTCCCGGGCCCGGTAGTCGAGATCGATGGTGGGTGAGGTCGAGATCAGGGCGAAAACGCGTGGCTCCGATCCTGCCGACCGGTTGGGGCCGCGCAGTCGTGCCAGCATCATGCGGGACAGCTCGCGCATCAGGCTGGCATGCTTGGAAGTGAGGCGTTCGAAACTGGCCTTGGGCAAGCGGATCAGCTCGCTATCGCGCAGGGCGTAGACGCTGGCCGAATGCGGCGTCTCGTCCAGCAGCGACATTTCGCCGACGGGTTCACCGGCGCGGATATAGCCGATCAGGTCCGGCCGCCCCAGGGCCCCGTCCCGGAAAGCCGCAAGGGCGCCGGAGCGAACCAGATAGAAGGCATCTGCATCGTCTCCTTCCCGGAACAGCAATTTGCCGGCCGGCAGGCAGAACCATTCCACCTCGTGCTCGACGGCATCGAGCACCGATTTCTCGATCCGGTTGAGAAAGGGCAGGAAAGACAGGTTGAGAGGCATGGTGCGCCGATCATCGAGATTCGGCGCTTACTCTAGGCGTCGCGCGGGGCGATATGAAGGGGGATGGGCGCCTGCGGCGTCCTGGTCGGGCGCAGCGCTAGAAGCGGCGGCGCAGCACCAGATGGCCGACCGGGCGGACGGAGCGGCTCTGGGTTTCGCCGACGGCTTCGGCATCCATCCTGTCGAGGTCTTCCAGCAGCGGCAGGTTCTCCCCGGTATCGGGATCGAACAGCACCATCCGGTCTTCACCGGAGTCCTGGAAATAGGCGCCGCCTTCCACCGTCAGGCTCCAGTCGTCAATCGTCTGGACTGTGACGCCGGCACCGAAATAGCGGGTCAGGCGCTCGATCTGGCTAGGACTGGCGGTTTCAGCCAGTTCAGCGTGCGGGAAGACGTCGGGGCGCTGGCGGGTATCACGCGCCCAGAGCGGGTAGCGGCCCCGGTCATTGGGTGCGACCGTGCCGGCCGACAGGTAGAATTCGTCGCCGAAAGGATAGAAGTCGATCTGGCCGGCGATGGCGGAAATCTCGCGGTCGCCTTCGGTCTGGCCGGAGCCGATGACGACGGGCGTGCCGCTGGCCGATTCCGTCGTGATCCGCCAGCGCACGGCGCCGGGGTTCTCGACGCTCGCCGGGGCGGTCAGCCAGGCCTCGGAATCGATGGCGGACTGCGCCATGGCAGGGGCGCAGAGCGCGGCTGCAAAGCCTATGGAAACAACAATTTGCTTACGCATTGCTCCCTCCCGCGAACGAAATCGGGACTTCACAGAACGCGTGAAGATCACGCCTGTGAGCCTGCGAGCGGAGGCCTGAATCACTCGTTAACCCGGCCGCGCGCTCATTTTTCATTCGCCCTGCCCGCCCTGTCCCGGCGGTCCGTGTCAGACATTGCCGGAGAAGTGTGACGGCGCCAAGGCATTCCATCCAAACAACGTGGGAAACCCGGTTGCGTTCCTGACAAAGCAACAACTTTTCCGTTTCCCGTCCGGTTTGCGCGGGCCCGGTACCTGGTCCTGCGCGAGCCGCCAGGCGCCGAATCAGGTCGGCTCGGTAGTACGCGGTGATCGGCAGAATCTGCGTGTTTGCGCATGGTCTTGTCCCGTTGGGCTTGCACCGGGAAAGATGCGTGCGGAAACCGCTTTGGATGCAGCAACAATTGCGCTCGGGTGGCTTGGCGGGTTAAGCAGCGGCAGAGATTGACCAAACCGGGACCCGATCATGACCCAGCTCGCTTCCGCCATCGATCCCCAGTCCGATACCTTCCGCGAGAACGCGGCGGCGATGGAGGCGCTGGTCGCCGACCTGCGCGCGAAGACGGCCGAGGCGGCTCTGGGTGGATCGGAACGGTCGCGCGAGCGCCATGTCGCCCGGGGCAAGCTGTTGCCCCGCGACCGGGTGGAGCGTCTGCTGGATCCCGGCTCGCCCTTCCTGGAGATCGGCGCGCTGGCGGCCAATGGCATGTATGAGGGCAATGTCCACGGGGCCGGAATGATTGCCGGTATCGGGCGCGTGTCGGGCCGTGAAGTGATGGTCGTGTGCAACGATCCGACCATCAAGGGCGGTGCCTATTATCCGATGACGGTGAAGAAGCACCTGCGCGCCCAGGAAATCGCGATGCAGAACCGTCTGCCCTGCGTTTATCTGGTCGATAGCGGAGGTGCGAACCTGCCGCACCAGGCCGAAGTGTTTCCCGATCGAGACCATTTTGGCCGCATCTTCTTCAACCAGGCCAACATGTCCGCCGAGGGTATTCCCCAGATCGCCGTGGTGATGGGCTCGTGCACGGCGGGCGGCGCCTATGTGCCGGCGATGTCGGACGAGACGGTGATCGTGCGCAAGCAGGGCACGATCTTCCTGGGCGGTCCGCCGCTGGTTAAGGCGGCGACGGGAGAGGTGATTTCGGCCGAGGATCTGGGCGGCGCCGATGTGCACGCCCGTGTCTCCGGCGTGGCCGACCACTATGCCGCCAATGACGAGCACGCCCTGCACACGGCCCGGCGGATCGTCGGTACGCTGAACTCGGTCAAGACGATCGGTCTGGACGTCATCGATCCTCGCGAGCCGAAATACGATCCGGCGGAGCTCGGCGGTGTCATCCCCACCGATACGCGCGCGCCCTTCGATGTGCGCGAAGTGATCGCGCGGATCGTCGATGGGTCCGAATTCGACGAGTTCAAGAAACTCTATGGCGAGACGCTGGTGACCGGTTTCGCCCGGCTCTACGGCATGCCGGTCGGCATTATCGCCAATAACGGCATTCTCTTCTCCGAGAGCGCCCAGAAGGGCGCCCACTTCATCGAGCTGTGTGCCCAGCGCGGCATCCCGCTGATCTTCCTGCAGAATATCACCGGCTTCATGGTCGGTTCGAAATACGAGGCCGGCGGCATCGCCAAGGATGGCGCCAAGCTCGTCACCGCCGTGTCGACCTTCAAGGGCCCGAAATTCACCGTCATCATCGGCGGCTCCTACGGCGCCGGCAATTACGGCATGTGCGGCCGGGCCTATTCCCCGCGCTTTCTCTTCATGTGGCCGAATGCGCGCATCTCGGTGATGGGGGGCGAGCAGGCTGCCTCGGTGCTGGCCACGGTGAAGCGCGACGCCATGGAAGCGCGCGGCGAGGACTGGCCGGCCGAGGACGAGGCGAAGTTCAAACAGCCGATCCGCGAGGCCTATGAGGCCGAAGGGCACCCGTATTTCTCGACCGCCCGCATGTGGGATGACGGCGTGATCGCGCCGGCCGACACGCGCCGCGTGCTCGGCCTGTCGCTTTCTGCTTCGTTGAATGCCCCGATCGAAAAGACGAAATTCGGCGTGTTCCGGATGTAGGCCGCCCTGCGGCGCCGTGACGCGCGGCTCTGTACGGATGCCGGGTGTATAGAGACCGCACAGGGAGTGCGGTCATGAAGCGGTCGATCTGCATTATCAACGGACATCCGGACGCTTCGCCGGAGCATTTTGTTCCGGCGCTGGCGGAAGCCTATGAGCGCGGCGCCCGCGAGGCAGGCTTTGAAGTCAGCCGGATCGATATCGGCACCTTGCCGGTCGACTTGCTGCATAACCAGTCCGAATTCGATACGCCGCCGGCCGCGCAGATTGCCGAGGAGCGCGGCAAGCTTGCGGCAGCCGAACATCTCGTGCTTGTTTTCCCGCTATGGCTGGGCTGTATGCCCGCCCGTCTGAAGGCGTTTCTCGAGCAGATCGCCCGCAATGAGTTCTTCATTGCCACGACCAAAGACGGTGCTGGCTGGCCGGCGCAGAAAATGAAGGGCAAGTCTGCCCGGGTCATCGTGACCATGGGCATGCCCGGCTTTGCCTACGGCACCCTGTTCGGCGGGCACAGTGTGAAGGCGCTTGAGCAGGGCATCTTACGCATATCCGGCTTCAAGCCGGTTCGCCGGACGATACTTGGTGGTGTTGAAGCCGCGGGTCCCAAGGGGCGCGCCAGGATGCTGCACAACGTCGAGGGACTGGGGCGGCGCGGCGTATAGCTCGCTTGTAATACCCGAAAATTCAAAGAGTTGCTCTGGGCCTCCGGATGCTTTCCTCGTGACAAATGGTTAATTCGCGCTAGACTTGGCTGGCATGACCGCAAACGGACATGCGCTGGGGGAGTGTCGGAAATGCTTGAGTCCATTCTGGGGTTTGCCCGTGAAGGCTTCGCGGAAGTCAACGCGGTGCTCGGCCTGCTTGTGGCTGTCGTGGCGACCTTGATGATGACTGCCTGGGCACGACTGCCCTTTATCGCTGTTGGCGCCACTCTGGCTCATATCGTGCTGGAAAGCCTGGCGCCCGTCATTGCAGAATCAGGCGGGTTCAGCCTGCCGCCGCTCCTGGAGCCGCACTTCTGGCGTTATGCTGGAGTGTTGTTCGTCGGCTATCTGATCGTTGTGGCGATCCTTTTCGCGATCAAGCGGATGGTTTTCAGAAAGTAGCGGTATTCGCGTCTCAGGAGAACGCGCTTTCCCTGAGACATGTTTGGAAAGATCGTTAACGGATGGCTCGAACTTGGGGTAAGGTGGAGCCGGCGTTAAGTGGCGGAAGGGGACCGCGTTATGGAATTTCTCGACCAGATCATGGGCTACATCCAGCCCGCTATCGATTTCTTCATGCCGGGCCTGATTGCCTATGCCGGTGACGGGGTCAGCTCCGTCAACTGGATGATGCTGGGTATCCAGCTGGGCGTGATCGCACTGGTCCTGGCGCTGTTGATGCGCGAGATCGGCGCGATCCTGATCTTCACCGTTGTAGGCGTGATCATCCACGTGATCGTGGACATCGTGATGCCGATGGTGCGGGGCGGATCGACCAGCTTTGACTTCAACGGCTTCGTACAGCAATTCACCCAGACCGATTACCTGCTCTATCTGGGCGCCCTGGCGATCGGTTACTTCGTCGCCATCCTGGTCCTGGGGCTGATCAAGGGCCTGATTTTCCGCGGCGACTGATCCTGTCGCGAGACCTGCAAAGACAGAGGGCCGCCGGCAATCCAGCGGCCCTTTTTCATGTGCCACGCTCCATACTGCCCCTTGATGGGGCAGGGGGACCGCGCCGCAGGCGTGGTGGAGGGGGTGGGGGGAGGTGTTCGCGAATTTGCCCCCACCGGGATTCACCCCTTCCGACCCGAAGCTCCGCTTCGGCCCACCTTCCCCATCAAGGGGAAGGATGAGTTGTGCTTTTTCATTGTGACGGCGGCGGGCGAGCGCTAAGCCTTGGCACACACAGCCCCGAAATGAAGGAGCCTTCCCATGTCCGACGCGCCCGTGCTTCTCGATGTCAGCCCGGCCGGTGTGGCGGTGATCACGCTGAACCGTCCCGACAAGCACAATGCCTTCAATGCGGAAGTGATCGCCCAGCTGTCCGACATGTTCGAGACGCTGCGGGCGAGTGAGAACGGCGTGCGCATCGTCTTCCTGCGCGGGGCCGGCAAGAGTTTCTCTGCCGGTGCCGATCTGGACTGGATGAAAGCATCGGCCCTGTTCACCGAAGCCGACAATGAAGAAGACGCGATGGCGCTGGCCAATATGCTCAAGCGCCTGCACGAACTGCCCCAGCTCACCGTGGCCCTGGTGCATGGCGCTGCGATGGGCGGCGGCGCCGGCCTGCTGGCCGCCTGCGATGTCGGCGTAGTGATGAAGGACGCCCAGATCCGCTTCTCCGAAGTCCGTCTTGGCCTGACCCCGGCGACGATCTCGCCTTACGTCGTGCGTGCGATCGGCCCGAAATGGGCCCGCGCCCTGTTCGCGACGGGCGAAGGCTTTGATGGCACCTTCGCCGAGAAGATCGGCCTGGCGCAGTACACCGTCGAGACGATGGAAGAGATGGCGCAGATGGAAGAGCATCTCGCCAAGCTCGCTTTCTCCGCTGCGCCCGGCGCCGTGCACGATGCCAAAAAGCTGGTCGACGATGTGTTCGGCCAGGAGATCAATCACGGTCTTGCCGTACACACCGCCAAGGCCATAGCCCGCCGCCGTGCCTCCGAAGAGGGCCAGGAAGGTCTTGCCGCCTTCCTGGAACGCCGCAAGCCGAGCTGGGCGGAATAGGCGGAGGACCAGGCGCTGATGCGGCGTCCTGATCCGCGGGCATTCCTGCACCGGCGGCGTGAGGCGCTGCGGGCCTGGTTCGTACGCGGACCGGTCACGCTGGGCGTGTTCGAATTCGTCAGCTTCGGCATCAAGCAGGCCTGGGCCTGCCTGTTCGGCGGGTTGATGCTGGCGCTGCTGCTGGCGACCTTCCTCTGGTATCCCGCCGACGCCGCGCTGGCGCGCTATGACTTCCTCACCCTCGCTGCCCTGGCGATCCAGGTCGCGCTGATCGCGAGCAAGCTGGAAAGCTGGGAAGAGGCGAAGGTGATCGCGGTCTTCCACCTCGTCGGCACGGTGATGGAAATCTTCAAGACCCATGCCGGCAGCTGGATCTATCCCGAAGAGAGTCTGCTGCGGATCGCGGGCGTGCCGCTCTTCTCCGGCTTCATGTACGCCGCCGTCGGTTCCTACTTGGCGCGGGTCTGGCGTATCTTCGAATTCCGATTCGACCGCTTTCCGAGGATGGGGTGGCAATATCTTTTGGCGACAGCGGTTTATATCAATTTCTTTGCGCACCACTACACGGTCGATATCCGCTATGTCCTGTTCGTGGCGACGGTGCTGCTCTACGGGCCCAGCGTGGTCTGGTTCCGGCCGGACCGGGCCCACCGGCCGATGCCGCTGGTGATCGGCTTCCTGCTGGTCGCGCTGTTCATCTGGTTCGCTGAAAACATCGGGACGTTTGCGCGCGCCTGGTCCTATCCGGGCCAGGAGGTGAGCTGGCACATGGTGTCGCTCGCCAAGCTGGGCTCGTGGTACCTCCTGATGATCATCAGTTTTGTCCTGGTGGCGGCTGTGCAATACCGTCGTCCAGACCCACAGACCGGTTCCAAGAGCGAGGCACGAGACCCATGATCAAGACGCTCCTGATCGCCAATCGCGGCGAGATTGCCTGCCGTGTGATGCGGACCGCCCAGCGCATGGGCATCCGCACCGTCGCCGTCTATTCCGAAGCCGATGCCGATGCGCCCCATGTGCGCATGGCCGACATGGCTGTGGCGATCGGGCCGGCTCCGGCCGCGGAAAGCTATCTGGCCGCTGACAAGATCATCGCCGCGGCGAAGAAAACGGGGGCCGATGCTATTCATCCGGGCTATGGTTTCCTGTCCGAGAACGCGGCCTTTGCCGAAGCCTGTGCCGCCCATGACATCATCTTTGTCGGACCGCCGGCGTCCGCGATCCGTGCAATGGGGCTGAAGGACCGGGCCAAGGCGCTGATGGAGGAGGCGGGTGTGCCCGTCACGCCGGGCTATCACGGCGACAATCAGGATCCCGAATTGCTGGCCGAGGCGGCCGGGACGATCGGTTATCCGGTGCTGATCAAGGCCGTGGCCGGTGGTGGCGGCAAGGGTATGCGCAAGGTCGAGAAGGCGGAGGACTTCGCCGCCGCGCTGGAAAGCTGCAAGCGCGAAGCGTCCAAGAGCTTCGGCGATGACCGGGTGCTGATCGAGAAATTCATCGTTAATCCGCGTCATATCGAGGTCCAGGTCTTCGGCGACAGCCGCGGCCGGGTCGTCCACATGTTCGAGCGCGATTGTTCGCTGCAGCGCCGGCACCAGAAGGTGATCGAGGAAGCGCCTGCACCGGGTATGACGCCGGGCGTGCGTGCCGCCATGTGTTCGGCCGCTATCAATGCGGCCCGGGCGGTCAATTATGTCGGCGCCGGTACGGTGGAGTTCATTGTCGACGGCTCTGGCCCGCTGCGCGAGGACGGTTTCTTCTTCATGGAAATGAATACCCGTCTCCAGGTGGAGCACCCGGTCATCGAAATGGTCACCGGTCTCGACCTGGTCGAGCTGCAGCTGAAGATCGCCGCGGGAGGCTCGGTACCCGAGCAGGACAGCATTCACCTTTCGGGTCACGCCATGGAAGCGCGCCTCTATGCGGAAGACCCGGCGGGCGGTTTCCTGCCGTCGACTGGGCCGCTTCATCGCCTGGACCTGCCGGCGTCCGGCGGTCCGCTTCGGGTCGATACGGGGGTTGAGGAAGGCGGCGAGGTCTCGCTGCATTATGACCCGATGATCGCCAAGCTGATCGCCCATGCGCCGACCCGGCGCGAGGCGGCAAACCGTCTGGCCGGCATGATCGACGATCTCGTCGTCTGGCCGGTGAAGACCAATGCAGGCTTCTTGCGCCGCGCTGCTGTCAATCCGGACTTCCTGGACGAGAAACTGTCGACTGGCTTTATCGAGGAACGCATTGACGACCTCATTCCACCGGCCGTGCGGCCGGTCGACGCGGCTTTCGCCACGCTGGCCGTGCTCGACCTGCGTCCGGTGATTGCGGCAGCGCTGGATCCGTTCGATGCCGCCGATGGCTGGCGGCTCAATGGCGATCCGCACCTGTCCTGCCGGTTCGAGGTGGGCGGCGAGCCGGTGGAAGCCGTGCTGAAGCTGGACGTCGAACGGGTCGAGGTTCGCACCGGTGATATGGTCTCGGTGCTGGAAGGGCTCGAGGTCGGCGACACGTTCGAAGGCTACAGCTTCGAGGCGGTGGTCGATGGCGAGCGTATCGTTGCGCATTGCGAAGCGGTCGATGACGGCATGCTTGTGGCGTGCCGCGGCTGCGTGACGGTGTTTGCCGAACCGCATCCCGAAGCCCTGGCCGATGCGGCCGAGGCGGGCGGTGTGATCAAGGCGCCAATGCCGGGCAAGGTTCTCGCCGTTAATATCAAGCCGGGCGACAGCGTCACCAAGGGCCAGGCGCTGGTCGTGCTGGAAGCGATGAAGATGGAGCACGCGCTCACTGCGCCGCGTGACGGCGTGATTGCCGAAGTCAGCGTCGAGGCCGGCGGCCAAGTGGGCGAGGGCGATATCCTCGTCACGCTCGCCGAAGAAGTGGACGAGGCGGCCTAGAAGGCGGAGCGCAGCCACTCATTCCTTCCTCTCCCTTGGGAGAGGGATTGAGGCAGAGGGGGAAGACACCGCTTTTGGCGATTGAAGCGCCGGCATCGGGATGTCCCCCTCATCCGCCCTTCGGGCTCCTCCTCCCTTGGGAGAAGGGGAGCTTCGATAGCCATCATGCCCGTGTCACGCGAGACCGGCACACTGCTTGCACTTCCCGGGGGGATATCCAAGGGAGCGGCTCAATGCGCGACACCTATATGGCCCGTTTTTCGAGCAGCTGGACCGATGAGGCGCGGCGGAAATTCCGCAAGCAGCCCGTCGTCATCCGTCACAATTATCACGAGCATCATGCCTTTTCTGATATGGCGTTGGCGGCACTGATCGAGCGGCACCCGCGTGACCTGATCGATTTTTGCACCATGGGCGATGATGCGACGGACCATGACAGCTGGCGGGCCGGCGACGCCGGTGCGCTGTCGGGCCTTGAGCTGATCGAGGCAGTGCGCCGGGGCAAGCTGTGGATCAATCTGCGCCATGCCATGGATCGCGATCCGGACTACCGGCCGATCTACGAGGCGATGCTCGCCGATATGAAAAAGGCCGACCCGTCCTTCCGGCCGCTGACTGCCGAGGCCGGCATCCTCATTTCCTCGCCGACGGCCCAGGTTTTCCTGCACTCGGATGTGTCGGAAACCATGCTGTGGCACATGCGCGGTGTTAAGCGGTTCCGCACCTACCCGCCACGTCTTCCGTATCTGAACCTCGACGATGTCGAGGGTGTCCTGCACAAGGACAAGACAGAGGATATCGATTTTGATCCGGCCTGGGACGCCGATGCTTTCACGGTAGATCTGCACCCGGGCATGGCTGCCAACTGGCCGCTGCACGGTCCGCACCGGATCGAGAACCAGTCCGGTGTCAACGTATCGGTGCCCTTCGAGATCTCTACACCGCAATCGCGGCTTCAGAATTCCATCCTGTTTGCCAACGGCGTACTGCGCCGGTCGCTGGGGTACAAGCCGCGCTCCACGTCGACCGAAGGACTGGGCGCGCTGGGAAAACGTTTTCTGACAGCGTTGGTGAAGTTGAAAACCAAGCTGTTCGGCGAGCGTGAGCGGGCCATGCCCAAGAGCGAGCGCACCTTCGATATCGATCCGACTGCGCCGGACGGATTGGTGAACCGCCATGCCGCCTGACACCGTCTGAAGGTGACAGGATTTTAATGCCCTCGATGCGGCTGGCCCTGCTATGGCCGATAACGAGGGATGACCGTGTCGAGACTGCACAATGAAACATGTTCTTGCCGCTGCGCTGGGCGCAATGAGCCTGGTGAGCCTGCCTGTTCACGCCCAGACCGGATCGGCGGGCGAGCTGGAGGCGTTCGAAGCCGCGCTCGGCCGAACCGTCGCAGGAGATAACGACGCTGACTGGCGTTTCCTTCTGACCTTTACCGGCAGTATCGGCGAGATTGTCGGCCGGTTCGACGGGGCTCAGCCAGAGGCGGATCGCTGGACTCTCGTGTCTCCGACCGAGGCGGAGCTTACCGATGAACAGCGGGCGATCTGGAACGATGTTATCACCAATGATGACGAAGGTGATGGCGGGCTGTTTTTCGATGGCGAGGACGCTTTGTTCCTGCCGGGTACGGTGGACCTGCATCTCCAGGATGCAGATGATGTGACCTACCGATTCCAGCCGCAGTTCGATGCCGAAGACGAGGAAGAGGCAGCCTTTGCCGAATATCTGCGCGGTGAGATCACCGTCGGTCGCCGCGAGCCGGGGGTGCGCCATCTCAGGCTCTATGCGCCGCAAAGCTTCAAGCCGAATTTCGCCATTCGGGTGAACCGGTTCGAGCTGGAGCAGGAATTTGCCGAAATGGCCGATCTGCCAGCCCCGGTCCTGGTTCGTATCAGGCAGAATATCGAGGGCAGCGCAGCTTTCCAGACCTTCCAGGAAGGTTTTGAAATCGGCTTCAGCGAGATCGAGTATCTGGGCAACGCCGCCCGGTGATCTGGACGGTCACGACGCTTTGACCGGCCCCTTGAGTTGCCCTAACTGTGACCCATGGTCATGCATCTGGTGAAGCTTTGTGTTGGTGTCTCTTCGGTCGAGGAGCTCGAAGCGTCGATGGCACGCACAGCGGCCCGGCGCCGGGCCGCCGGCGAGCCGCCCGTTTCTGTCCACGTGACCCGCATGACCCCGGCCAGGCGGGACGAGGTGGAAAACGGCGGATCGCTCTACTGGGTGATTGGCGGTGCCATCCGTTGTCGCTCGGATATCATCTCGCTGGAACCGGTAGATGGCGAAGATGGTGTGAAGCGCTGTGCCATCGTGATGTCGACCGAGATTATCCGTACGGCCGCCGCACCGCGCCGGCCTTTCCAGGGCTGGCGCTATCTCAAGCCCGAGGATGCGCCGCAGGATGTTGCGGGACCGGGCGAGGGCGGCGATGACCTGCCGCCAGGTCTGCGGGCCAGACTGCTGGAAATCGGTGCCTGGTGACCGCTAGCGCAGTGTCTGACGGCGAATGAGTAAAGCAATCAGGGCGATCGCCAAACCTTCCAGGGGCAGGAGCAGAAATCCGGGCTGTCCCGAGTAATAGGGATTGTCGGCCATGAGCAACCATGCTGCGCAATGGCTTAGCAGGGTGCCGTAAGCTGTGTATAGCGCGAAGCGCCGCCTGAGAAGCATGCAGACCAGGGTCACGGCAATGAAGATACATGCCGCGATGACGAGAACGCGCTCGGCCGAGGAAAGTGAGCGGACGATGTTCGGGATATCAAGCCCGGCAACTGTTCCGGTCCAGTTCCATATCAGCACCGCCAAAATCGCTGTCAGCCACATCCAGGCGTAGGCCACGAGAAAGCTGACCAGGCAAATTGCGGCCGCATACAGCGAGGCGCGCGATGTCTGACGCATGATGCAGGCAAACCCTGTGCAGACCGTATGATGCGACGCTAGGGTGTTTTGCCGTCGCGGTAAATCTAGTCCGCGCTGCTGGCGATACGGATTTCGTAGAGCGATGGCCACAGCTTGCCGGTTACATAGATCTGGCCTGTGTCGCGGTTCCAGGCGATCCCGTTGGCTACGGCATCGCGGCTGCCGGCAAGGGCGGCGGGGACAAGATCGGTCAGGTCAATCAGACCGGTTACGGCACCGCTTTCCGGGTCGATACGGACGATTAGCGGCGTTTGCCAGACATTGGCCCAAATCTCTCCATCGACCCATTCCAGTTCGTTCAGGCGTCGCACAGGTCGTCCGGCAAGCGTTACTTCGATCGTACGCACGGTCGAGAAATCGGTCGGGTCGATCATGCGAAGCGCAGCCGTCCCATCCGACAGGATGAGGTGGGTTCCGTCATGCGTCAGCCCCCAGCCCTGGCCGGAGTAGGCGAATGTGCCGATGCGCTCGAATGTGGCGGCGTCGAAGATGAAACCGGTCTCCGACTGCCAGGTCAGCATATAGATGCGCGACCCAAGCTGGACGGAGCCTTCGCCGAAATAGGGTGGTTCGAGCGCGGTCTGGCGTTCTACATGCCCTGTCTCCAGTGTCACCTGGCGCAGGCCGGATGCACCGATCTGTCCTGTGCTCTCAAACAGAAGACCACCTTCGATAAAGAGCCCCTGGGTAAAGGCGCCCGTATCGTGCGGGTAGGTTGCGACGACCTCCGCTGTTGCACGCGAGACCGGCGCTTGGGCGAGCACTGGTGCGGCGATAAGCGCAAGGCATGAAAGTGCGAGAAAAGGACGCGATATCATGAATGTTTCCGCTGCAGGCTGAATGAGTAGTCAGCTTAACCGCAATTCGGGCATCACAAAGGCCGCTTCGCCGCCATATTGTCGATCAGCCGGGTCGAGCCCAGACGCACTGCCGCCAGCACGCGGGCATCGCGGTCGATGCGGCCGGAGGGAAGAGCTTCCAGCGTTGCAGCGCATCGGGCCTCGACATAGTCGACGGCATCGAAGGCGGCCGCTGCGCTCGCCATTGCGGCCTCCCGAGCGTCGGCCACCGGCGTTCCCGCAGTAAGCGCGGCTGCGAAGTCCTTGAGAATGACGTTGAGCCGGGCGGCCCGGGTGCGGTCGCCTGCCGACAGGTACACATTGCGCGAGGACATGGCGAGGCCGTCACGCTCGCGCATCGTCTCGCCGCCGATGATCTCGATACCGAAGTTGAGGTCGCGCACCATCTGCCGGATCACGAGGAGCTGCTGGTAGTCCTTCTCGCCGAAGAAGGCCATGTCCGGACGGACCTGGTTGAACAGCTTGGCGACGACGGTTGCAACGCCGTCGAAGAAATGCGGCCGGGCGACGCTTTCCAGGCCCACCGCGGCACCCTTCATGCTGATATTGGCCGAATAGCCCTCGGGATACATCTCGGCGACGTCGGGCAGGAAGATCAGATCGCACTTGGCGAGGGTGAGCTTTTCGGAATCCTCGAGCATGGTGCGGGGATAGGCGTCCAGATCCTCGCCTTCGGCAAATTGTCTGGGATTGACAAACACGCTGGCGACAACACGATCGCAATGAGCTTTCGCTAGGCGGACGAGCGAGATATGTCCGTCGTGCAGCGCGCCCATGGTCGGCACGAAGCCGATGGACAGCCGGTCGTCGCGCCAGCTGCGAATGCGTGCACGCAGAGCCGAGACTGTCGTGGCGTGGGGAATCTGGAGATTGAGCATGGTTGTTCCGCAAAACAGACAGGCCGGGGGAGTATCATAAGCCATGATACAGGCAAGCGATCCGACTCGCCCTAGATACAGCGCCATGAGAATTCTGCCAGCCATTCTGTTTGCCACTGCCGTCAGCGCCTGCGCGACCACCGGCGGGGCCAGCGATCCTGACGCATTGGTCGAAGCCGCCGTCGCCGACACTCAGCCGGCGCGTCTGGCCGACGCGACCGCACGGGAACTTGCACATCTTGCCCGTTTCGAGCCGGAAACGCTGGACCAGGTCTATCCTGAACTGCGTGCTCTGGCAGCAGCGCTGGTCGGCCTGGAGAGCCTGCCGGCGGACGAGGGGACGATGCTGGGACTCGGGACTGCCGGTTCGCAGGACCTGCCGCCGGCACCGGAGTTCGACGATGCGCAAAGCGTGATGCATGCCGTCCATCTGGCGTCCTACCGGCGCGAGGCGATGGCTTTGCGTGGCTGGGCTGAACTGCAGGCCCTTTATCCGGTGCTGGCTGGTCTGGACGCACGCCTCGAACACGCCCATATCCCGGAACAGGGAGATTTCCTGCGTCTCAAGGCCGGACCGTTCGATACCGGCGCGGCGGCCCTGGAGGTCTGCACGGCCGTGCGGCCGACAGGTCAGTATTGCCAGACGACCGACTTTTCCGGCCGACCCTTCGGGGGCCCGGAAGCGGCCGAGTGAGACCGGGAAGCGCTGTATCGGGCTGGCGTAGCCTGGCCTCCTTTGCGAGGCCGGCGCGGCGCAGGGGATTTGGGTAGTCATGACGAAACAATCGGCCTTCCGTTTGCCGCCGCGCCCGCTCGGGCGTGTCCGCGACGGCGTGCGTGAAGCGCACGTTATCGTGGTGGGCAATGAGAAGGGCGGTGCCGGCAAGTCCACTGTCGCCATGCACCTGGCGGTAGCTCTGATGCGCATGGGCAAGACAGTCGGGGCGATGGATCTCGATCTGCGCCAGCGCACCTTCGGCCGCTATCTGGGCAATCGCGAACGCTGGTGCGAACGGCATGGTCTCGGCCTGCCGCGGCCGGTCGAGATAGCGCTCGCACCGTCGGCGCAGCGCGATCTGGATCTGGTCGAACAGGAGGAGACGGATCGTTTCTCGGCTGCTCTGACCGAACTGAAAACCCAGTGTGATTTCGTCGTCATAGACGCTCCGGGCGCTGACACGCTCTACTCGCGGCTCGCCCATTCCAGTGCCGACACGATCATCACGCCGGTCAATGACAGCTTCATCGATTTCGACCTGCTGGCCGAGATCGATCCGGACACGTTCGAGGTCGGCAGTCCGAGCCTTTACAGCGAAATGGTCTGGGAATGCCGCAAGCGTAAAGCGGCGATGCAGAAGAAGTCGATCGACTGGGTGGTGATGCGGAACCGCATTTCCATGCTGGATGCGCGAAACAAGCGCCGTGTGGGCGAGGGTCTTAAAATGCTCTCTCAGCGGATCGGCTTCCGGCTTGCGCCGGGCTTTGCCGAGCGGGTCATCTATCGTGAGCTCTTCCCGCTCGGGCTGACCCTGCTGGATCTCACCGAAAACGGCTCGACCGTCACCTTCACCATGAGCCACGTCGCAGCGCGCCAGGAATTGCGCGACCTGCTGATCGTGCTCAAACTGCCGGGCTTGGAAGGTCAGCCCATCCCGTTCTAGCCATGGCCGCTTTTGTCTTCGGAGCTCTGCTGCTGACCGCCTGTCTGGGGGCGGCGTGGTGGTTTTCGCAGCAGAAGACGGACGATGCCGCCCGCATGGTGCGCATCATCCTGGGAAGCGGCGCGCTGATCGCTGGCGTGGTGATTTGCCTGCGCGGCGCCGTCATCCTTGGCGGGCCGATCGGTCTGTTCGGCCTAGGCATGCTGGGTAGGGCGATCCGCGTTCCCCATCGCCGCTCGCGCAGTTCCGGCGGATCGGCCGGCTCTGCGCCGGCCACAGGCATGAGCCTGGCCGATGCGCGGGACATTCTCGGAGTGGATGCGTCCGCTGACGCCGAGACAATCCGTCAGGCGCACCGCCGCCTGATGAAGAAGCTTCACCCTGATACCGGAGAAGGCTCGGCCGCCCTGGCACGCCAGGTTCAGGAAGCGCGGGATTTGCTGCTGGATCATCTCAACGACAGGTCGTGATCCGCGTCACGGTCTCATTTGCCCCTTTTGGTTGTATTCTGGCTATGGTGAGGGAGGCGATGATGAAACGCGCAAGACGCCCGGTAGATCTTTTTGGCAAGCCCCCCGCTCCGGCGTTCACCTGCGGTGTGGACGCGGAGCGGCTGTCCCGGCGCCTTCGAGCGCTCAGCGAAGACGCCTACCGGTTCCGGATGAACCGCGCCGCCATACTGATCGAAGTGGCCGCCCAGATTGTCGAACTGGAAGGCCAGGCCATCGAAGATGCCGGCGAATAGCCATCTCCCGGTGAACGCTGCGCCGGCTGTCTAGCGTGCGGTTGCCACGCGCTGGATCAGCCCGCCGGGGAGGCGTACGACTTCACCGGTCAGCTCCATTTCCATCAGCATGGCCGAGACGGTCCCGGCGGGCAGTCCGCTTTGCCGGGCGATCTCGTCGACCGAGACAGGGGTCGGCGACACCAGACCGCGGACATACCGCTCCTTGTTGACATCGTCCTCGCCGGAATCCGGTGTTTCAGTCGGAACTTCGCCTGTCAGGGTGTCCGGCCAGTCCTCGTCGAGGAGGTCGTCGGCGGAACCCGTGCCCGCTTCGCGCACCTGCGGCAGGCTCTGCAGGCCGGCGAGTATCCCGGTCACATCCTCGACGGTTTCGACCAGATGAGCGCCATCCCGCAGGAGCTGGTTGGAGCCGCGGGCGCGCGGATCGATCGGCGAGCCGGGCACCGCCATCACTTCGCGTCCCTGTTCGGCGGCAAAGCGTGCCGTGATCAGCGAGCCGGAACGCAGTGCCGCCTCGACCACGACCGTGCCGCGGGACAGGCCGGAGATCAGCCGGTTGCGGCGTGGGAAATCGCGGGCGGTCGGGATGCTGCCCAGAGGGCGTTCGGAGACGACAAGACCGCGTTCGGCGATGGCATTGTGCAGATCGGCGTGCTCGGGCGGGTAGATATGATCGATGCCGCCGGCGACGACAGCAATCGTGCCGGTCTCCAGCGCGCCGGAATGGGCGGCGCCGTCAATGCCGCGGGCCAGGCCCGAGACCACAACAATGCCTTCACCGCCCAGCCCGTGCGCGAGTTCGCGCGCAAAGCGCAGACCGGCTGCCGAGGCATTGCGAGCGCCGACCATGGCACAGGCCGGACGGTCGAGCAGGGTGAGGTCGCCCTTGACGACCAGGGCTGGCGGTGGCGCGGGGATGGCGGCGAGGAGTGGTGGGAAACCAGGATCGATCCCGGTGAGTATCGCGCCGCCGATCCGGTCCACCGCGTCCAGTTCAGCTTCGATCGTCTCGCGGGAGGGAATGACGGGAGCCGGCTTTCCGGCCTTGCGGCAGCGTTCGGGCAGGGCGTCGAGCGCGGCCCCGGCCGTGACGTAGCGGGCGATCAGCCGGGCAAAGCCGACGGCGCCCAGCCCTTCTGTGCGCGCCAGGCGCAGCCACATCACCCTTTCGGTGTGGCCGGGCCCGGCTTCGCTCATGCGGCCGTGTCTCCGGGATCGTCCGTTGCCGGAGCCGCATCCTTCTTGCCGCCGATACGCGGCTCCTCGCCCTTGAGGAGGCGGGCGATATTGGCGCGGTGCAGGACATAGATCAGCACGGTGAGCACACCGGCCATGATGGCCACGTCCGGCCGGCCCAGGAACCAGGCCGCCGCCGGAGCGGCGAGTGCAGCGGTGAGGGCGGCGAGCGAGGAAATCCGGAAGATCGCAGCCATCAGCAGCCAGGTACCGATCACCACGAGGCCGACCGGCCAGAATACGACCAGCATCGTGCCGACAAAGGTCGCGACGCCCTTGCCGCCCCTGAATTTCAACCAGACCGGGAAACAGTGGCCAACGAAGGCGGCGGCCCCGGCGACCAGGCCGGCCGTCGTGCCCAGCAGAAGGCCGAAGACGGCAGCGGCGATGCCCGCCTTGCCGGCGTCGAGGAGAAGCGTGGCGGCGGCGAGGTCCTTGCGTCCGGTGCGCAGCACATTCGTGGCACCGATATTCCCCGACCCGATCGTACGGATATCGCCCAGCCCGGCCAGCCTTACCAGCACAAGGCCGAAGGGAATGGAGCCGAACAGGTAGCCACCGATGGCCGCGAATGCCAGATAGAGAGGTTGCATGACTGATTACGCTCTTTGGTTGTATATCGTGACTCCGCCGACGAGGGTTTGCAAGACCTGTCCCTGGAAACGGCGCCCGGCCCAGGCGCAATTGCCGCGGGCGGAATGGAAACGGTCCGGATCGCAGACCCAGGGCTTGTCACCATCGATCAGGATCAAATCGGCGGGAGCGCCTTCGGTGATCCGGCCTTGCGGCAAACCCAGAAGGTCGGCGGGGCCGCAGGTCATCACCCGCAGGGCGTCGATCAGCTCCAGCTGGCCGTCATGGACGAGGCCCAGCATCGCACCGAGCGCGGTTTCCAGGCTCATCGTGCCGGCGATGGCGAGAGCAAAGGGCTCGCCCTTGTCGTCAAACGGCGTGGGCCGGTGGTCGGTGACAACGGCATCGATCTCACCGCTTGTGACGGCGTCGACCAGAGCGCGTCTGTCAGCCTCGCTGCGCAGCGGCGGGTCCATGCGGAAAGCGCTGTCCAGCCCGCCGGCATCGACCTCGTTGAGGGTGAGGTGGGCGACGGCCACGGTGGCGGCGATCTCCTGATCGCGTTTGCGGGCCCGGCGCAGAGCCGTCAGCCCCTCGGCGGTCGACAGGCGGTCGATCATCAGCTTGCCGCCGGACAGTTCGGCCAAAGCGGCGTCGCGTTCGATGGCGATCCGTTCGGAAAGGGCCGGTTCTGCCGGCAGGCCCATGCGGGCCGACCAGTCGCTCTCCAGCGCCACGGTGCCTTCGGACAGGTCCGCATCGGCCGGACGCACGGAGAGCCAGATATCGAACTGGCTGGTATAGGCCAGCAGGCGGCGCATGGTGCGGGTGTCGCTGATGGGCCGGTCGCCCTGGCCGGCATAGACCGCACCGCCGCGGACCATCAGCCCGATCTCGGCCATCTGTTCGCCGGCCAGGCCCTGGGTGGCGCCACAGGCGGAGAGCACATTGACACCGTGTTTTGCGAGGCCGCGATTCATGCCGGCAAACCCGTCGGCCTTGTCCAGCGGGGCGCGGGCATTTGGAGCCAGCACGATTGTGCCGAACCCACCGGCCGCCGCGCCAGCTGTCAGCGTGTCCAGTGTCTCGCCATCCGGTGTGAGGGCCGCTTCCTTGGCGCAGCGCAGATCGATCAGCGCGGGCGCTAGGATACAGCCCTTTGCGTCGATCACCGCATCGGCGGCATCGATATCGATCTCGCTGCCGGTCTGGACGATGACACCGTCCTCGATCAGCACGCCGCCGGGACCGTCATGACCGGAGGCCGGGTCGACAAGGCGGGCATTGATAATGGCCAGGCTGGTCTCGCTCATTGTCCGGCCTCCCGCTTGCCGAAGTCGCGGCGGATGGTCTCGCCGATCAGCTCGAGCACCGCCATGCGCACGGCCACGCCGCTTTCGACCTGTTCCAGGATCACGCTCTTCTCCGGATCGTCAGCCAGCTTGGTGTGGATTTCCGTGCCGCGGTTCATCGGGCCGGGATGCATGACCAGCACGTCGGGCGAGCAGACTTCCAGGCGTTCATGCGTCAGGCCGAACAGATGGAAGAATTCGCGCGCCGAAGGTACGAAGCCGCCGGACATGCGCTCCTTCTGCTGGCGTAGCGCCATGACGGCGTCGCAGCCCTGAAGGGCGTCGTCGAGATCGTGGAAGACGTCGCAGCCCCACTGGTCGACATCGGAGGGCAGCAGGGTGGGCGGGGCGCACAGACGGATCTCTGCGCCGAGAATGTTCAGCAGGCCGATATTCGAGCGGGCGACGCGCGAGTGGAGGATGTCGCCGACAATCAGGATGCGCTTGCCACCGACCTCGCCCCAGTGCTGGGCCAGGGTGAAACTGTCGAGCAGGGCCTGGGTCGGGTGCTCGTGCATGCCGTCGCCGGCATTGACCACGGCCAGACCGGTGCGTTGCGCGAGGAAGCGCGGCGCGCCGGTGGCCGAATGGCGAACCACCATGATGTCCGGACGCATGGCCGCCAGCGTGCGCGCTGTGTCCGACAGGCTCTCGCCCTTCGAGGCGGAAGAGTGCGCCACGGCGAAATTCACCACATCGGCGCCCAGCCGCTTGCCCGCCATCTCGAACGAGCCCTGGGTCCGGGTCGACGCCTCGAAGAAGAGGTTCAGTACCGTCAGCCCCTTGAGCATATCGCTCGACTTGTCCGGCGTGCGGTTCACCGCCAGCCAGTGGGCAGCGCGCTCGAAGATGATGCGGATGTCGACGGGATTGAGATCGGCCACCGAGATCAGGTGGCGGTGGGGGAAGTCGTAGGAAAATGCGGCGCGGGTCATCCCGCCTCCCGTTTCGTCAGGCCCCGGAAAGATGTCTGCGGCGGTATAGGGGCAGTCGCGGCAACGGGCAAGCCGGAGGGAAGGCTTGACCCGCCGCACGGCTTCGCTTCTCGTTTCCAAATGACGACTCTCTCCGGCGCGCTTGTGCTCGCGCTTCTTGCATCGGCTGTCCAGTCCGAAGCTCCGCCTCCGCCTCGTTGTGCGGTCGAACTTCTCGTGCTGGGCGTGGCTCAGGATGGCGGGGCGCCGCAGATCGGCAATCCGGACGATCCGGCCTGGGCCGACCCCTCCCTGCGGCGGCTGGCGACCTCGCTCGCCGTTGTCGACCGCCCGCACGATGCGCGCTACCTGTTCGAGGCGACACCGGACATGCGTGAACAGCTGCAGCGTCTGGACGAATTCGCCCCGTTAACAGGCGAGGGTCCAGGGCTGGACGGGATATTCCTCACCCATGGCCATATCGGCCACTACACCGGACTTATGTTCCTCGGCTTCGAGAGCATGGGCGCTCAGGGTGTGCCGGTGCATGTCATGCCGTCCATGGCGGCCTTCCTGTTTTCCAACGGGCCCTGGGACCAGCTGGTGCGTCTGGGCAATATCGTGCTGGAAGACCTGCAGGCCGACGAACCGTCCGTCGTGGGCTCGCTCACCGTGACGCCCTTCGAAGTGCCCCATCGTCAGGAATACACCGAGGTCGTCGGCTTCCGCATCGATGGGCCGGACCGCTCGGCGCTCTTCCTGCCGGATATCGACAGCTGGGATGAGTGGGATGTCTGGGGTGATGTCGAGGATGGCGCGCCCGGCATGATCGAACAGGTGCTGGCTTCGGTGGATGTCGCCTATATCGACGCCACCTTCTTCGCCAATGGCGAGATTCCGGGACGCGACATGTCCGGCTTTCCGCATCCCTTCATCACGCATTCCATGGCGCGCTTCGCAGATCTGCCTGTCTGGGAAAGGGCCAAGATCCGCTTCATCCATTTCAACCATACCAATCCGGTGCGCTTCCCGGACGCCCCGGAACGCCAGCAGGTGCTTGATGCCGGCTTCGGTCTGGCGGAAGAGGGTGAGCGGTACTGTCTGGGGGATTGAGCACTGAACACCGTCATCCCGACTTTCGTCAGGGTAACGCTTGTTGATCAGGCGTTGAGCCGTTCACCCCAACGCCCACAGCCAGAACGGGATGGTGACGAAGCAGAACAGCGCTGATGCCGTGATGTCTCCGGCCGAATAGGGCGCATCGCCGCCCATCTGTTTGGCCAGCACATAGGCCGAGGCAGCGCCTGGGCTGGCGCCGGTGAGCAGGAGGATGGTCAGCGGTACGCCCTCGATGCCCAGCGCCCGGCCGACGCCATAAAAGACCAGCGGCCCGATCATCAGCTTGATGAAGACTGACAGCGCCAGCAGGCGCGGCCGGGCCTTCATGGCCGTGAAATTGAGACCGGCTCCGACAGCCAGAAGGATCAGCGGCAGGGCGGCCTGGCCCATGAGGTCGACCGTGTCCGTCACCATGCCGGGCAGGGGAATATTGCCCAGATTGACGATCCCGCCCGCGGCCGAGCCGAGGATCAGCGGATTGGTGAGGATGCGATAGAAGATCGAATCCCATTTCGGCTTGGCACCATCGCCCCAGACCGACAGGGCCGCCACGCACTCCATGTTCACCAGCGGGATGGAGACGACCATGATCAGCGCCACCAGGATCTCGCCCTCATCGCCGAACAGGGCAATGCCCAGGGCCAGGATGAGGAGGCCGTTCCAGCGGCAGGTCGCCTGGAAGAGGCTGGTATAGGTGGGGTCTGGAATGCGCAGGAAGGGTTTCAGCGCCAGCGTGATCGCCGCCATGCCCAGAAAGCCCAGCATGGCTGCCAGGATGAAGCTGCCCAGCTGGATATTGCTGAGGTCGGCATGGCTGATCGAGGAAAACAGCAGGGCGGGCGACAGGCCCAGATAGGCGAGGCGCGAGATCGGGGCCCAGCTGTCATCCGGCAGAAGGCTGGACCGGCGCAACAGCCATCCGATGAAGATGACACCGAATACGGGGACGAGAGCGGAGACGATCGAAGCCTGCATGACCTATGGCTATCCTTGCGCGCCGCGAAAGTCATCCTCCCCCTTGATGGAGGAGGTGGGTCGGAGCGCAGCTCCGGTTCGGAGGGGGTGGGGGCGAGGTCTCTGCGACTGTGCGACCACCGGGATTCCCCCCCTCCGCCCCGCGTCGCCGGGCCCCCTCCCCCGCCAAGGGGAGGATTGGGGCCGGATTATAAACCCCCCCCCCGCGCCCCCCCGGCGCGCGCCCCGTG
>JAZAHA010000004.1:0-11567 GCA_036231565.1 Pseudomonadota bacterium | reverse complement strand
CGTGTGGTGGGCCGGGCGCCGGCACCGCCTCCAACCAACCCGCCAGCCAGCAGTGAACTCAAACGAACAACGGCGCCCCGCGGGGCGCCGTTTCCGTGTCAGCGATAGAGAGAGAGGGATCAGACCTCTTCCTTCTTGCTCTTCTTGGCGTTGCGCGGCAGCAGCCGGTCGCCGGGCGTGATGTGGAAGTCGAGCCGGTCGGCATCGGCCGGGTCGATATCGACCTTCACCAGACCGCCCTTCTTCAGCTCGCCGAACAGGATCTGGTCGGCGAGCGGTTTCTTGATGTGCTCCTGGATGACCCGGGCCAGCGGACGGGCACCGAAGCGGCTGTCATAGCCGCGCTCGGACAGCCAGGCCGTCGCCTCCGGCGTCAGTTCGAAGGTCACGCCGCGGTCGATCAGCTGGGCTTCCAGCTGCAGGACGAACTTCTCGACGACGCGGCCGATCGTATCGCTGGACAGCGGCGCGAACGGAATGACGGCGTCCAGACGGTTGCGGAATTCCGGGGTGAACAGGCGTTCCACCGCAGCATCGGCCTCGTCCGTCTTCTTGCCGGCATTGAAACCGATCGACTCTTTTTGCGCATCGGCAGCGCCCGCATTCGTGGTCATCACCAGGATGACATTGCGGAAGTCCACCTTCTTGCCGTTCGAGTCGGTCAGCGTGCCATTGTCCATCACCTGCAGGAGGATGTTGAACAGGTCCGGGTGCGCCTTCTCGATCTCGTCGAGCAGCAGCACGGAGTGCGGATGCTGGTCGACGGCGTCGGTCAGAAGACCGCCCTGGTCGAAACCGACATAGCCCGGCGGCGCGCCGATCAGCCGGGAAACGGCGTGACGCTCCATGTATTCGGACATGTCGAACCGGTGCAGCTCGACGCCCATGATGTCGGCCAGCTGCTTGGTCACCTCGGTCTTGCCGACGCCCGTGGGGCCGGAGAAGAGGTAGCAGCCGATCGGCTTGTTGGGCTCGCGCAGGCCGGCGCGGGAGAGCTTGATCGCCGTCGCCAGCTTCTCGATCGCATTGTCCTGGCCGAACACGACATGGCGCAGATCGGTCTCCAGATTCTTCAGCGACTGCTCGTCATCCTTGGACACCGTCTTCGGCGGAATGCGGGCCATGGTCGCGACCACGGCTTCGACTTCCTTCACGCCGATCGTCTTCTTGCGCTTGGAGACCGGCTGCAGGCGCATCTGGGCACCGGCCTCGTCGATCACGTCGATCGCCTTGTCCGGCAGTTTGCGATCGCCCATGTAGCGCGCCGACAATTCCACGGCAGACTTCAGCGACTCATTGGTGAAGC
The DNA here is from genome assembly GCA_036231565.1 of Pseudomonadota bacterium. GTDB lineage: Bacteria > Pseudomonadota > Alphaproteobacteria > Caulobacterales > Maricaulaceae > Maricaulis. The sequence continues at coordinate 10,261 of JAZAHA010000004.1, read as the reverse complement.
GCACATCGTGGAAATCCTCGAAGTAGGATTTCAGCCCCTGCAGGATCTTGATCGCATCGGGCACGGACGGCTCGGACACGTCGATCTTCTGGAAGCGCCGCGCCAGGGCCCGGTCCTTCTCGAAGTGCTGACGGTATTCCTTGTAGGTCGTCGACCCCATGCAGCGCAGGCCACCCGATTGAAGCGCCGGCTTCAGGAGGTTGGAAGCATCCATGGCGCCGCCGGAGGTCGCACCCGCACCGATCACGGTGTGGATCTCGTCGATGAACAGGACGGCATTGTCCTTGTCCTCGAGTTCCTTGACGACCTGTTTCACACGTTCCTCGAAATCGCCGCGATAGCGGGTACCCGCCAGGAGCGAGCCCATGTCGAGCGAGTAGATCGTCGCACCGGCCAGCACGTCGGGAACCTCGTTCTCGACGATCTTGCGGGCAATGCCTTCGGCGATGGCCGTCTTGCCGACGCCGGGATCGCCGACGAGCAGCGGATTATTCTTGCGGCGGCGGACCAGAACCTGGATGCAGCGCTCCACCTCGGCCTCGCGGCCGATCAGCGGATCCACCCCGCCCTTGCGCGCCTTGTCATTGAGATTGACGCAGTAGGCGGTCAGCGCGTCGCCGTCCTTCTGGGGCTCCTCGGCCTCCTCGGTGCCACGCACGGCGCGTTCTTCCGAGGCGCCCGGCTTGCGGCCGATACCGTGGGAGATGAAGTTCACCGCGTCGTAGCGCGTCATGTCGCGCTCGGCGAGGAAATAGGCCGCGTGGCTCTCGCGTTCGGCAAACAGGGCCACCAGCACATTGGCGCCCGTCACTTCCTCACGTCCGGCATTCTGGACGTGGATGACGGCGCGCTGGATCACGCGCTGGAAGCCGGCTGTCGGCTTGGCGTCCTCGTCATCGTCGACGACCAGTTCGGACAACTCATTGTCGACGTATTCGGTCAGGGTGGCGCGAAGCTCATCCAGATCGACATCGCACGCCTTCATCACGGCGCTGGCGTCCTGATCGTCCACGAGCGCGAGGAGAAGGTGCTCCAGGGTGGCAAATTCATGCCCACGCTCATTGGCGTAGCCCAGAGCGCGGTGCAGGCTGTCTTCGAGATCTGAAGAGAATGAGGGCACCACTCTATTCCTTTTCCATTGTGCACTGGAGCGGGTGTTGGGCCCGCCGTGCGGCGTCCATGACCTGGGCTACCTTGGTTTCGGCAACCTCGTACGTGTACACGCCGCACATACCGACCCCGTTCTGGTGTACATGCAGCATGATTCTCGCTGCATCCTCGGGCGATTTTCGGAATATCCGGACGAGAATCTCGACCACAAATTCCATCGGCGTGTAGTCGTCATTTAGTAAGAGGACACGGTAAAGCGAAGGTTTCTTGGTCGCCGGGCGCGTCTTCGTGGCAAGGCCAGTGCCCTCTTCTTCGCCCGCATCTTCATGATTTCGTTCGGTCATATTTTAATCGTACTCGGTTATACATCGCGCCTCCGATTACAGACCGGAGGACCGTCAGCACAGGATGTCCGACACGGCCGGAACCGCTTTCCGGGCTAAAAGATAGCACGGTGGCCAATTTCTTTCTTCCCGTTTCGTCCGCGAGGACATAAGAAGGAGGCCCCTCAATTTATAGGGGATCCACCGGTTCGATATCAGGCCCGGTCGGGGAGGACAGGCCTCCGGCACCCGGAAAACCGGGGTCGAGGCTACAGGGCGACAACCCGTAGACGCAAGCCATGGCTGGCGTTCCGCCCCAAGAATAACGGCTTGCCAGCCGATCCATCCACAGGCGGGATGACCCGAAAAAAATGGGCCCGGTGAAGATCACCGGGCCCAGTCGGGGAGGAAAACTTGAGTCGCCTGAGCGTCAGCGCTGGGCTTGCGCGAGTTCCACGGCGGCCGAGACGCGCGCGTTGAGCGGCTTCAGCGTGTCCTTGAAAACGTCCGAAAACAGGTCGGTCGTCTTGTTCAGCTCGGCGAGGTAGTTGTCCATCGCCGTTTTGGTGAATTCAGACTGGATCTCGAAGATTTCCTGGACCGACTTTGCAGAGGCGAACGCCTTCGTCGCGGAGACGCTGTCTTCCATGAAGGACTTGGCATAGGTCACGGCATTGGTGTTCGCCGTTTCAAAGCCCTTGCCGGCAACCGTGGCGGACGCGATCAGCGCGTCGACGGTTTCCTTGTGGAAATTGCTCGCTTCGGTCACGGATTTCAGGGTCTTCTCGAACCCCTCCTTGAGCGCTTCATTGCTCGCGGTGGTCATGCTTTCGATGGTCTGGTTCATGGGATTGCTCGCTTTCGTACGGCCTGCCGCCCGGGGAGCGGGCTTGGCAGCCTTCTTGACCTTGGCGGGCTTGGACTTCGGCGCCGCCGGCTTGCCGACCGTCTTTTTCGGCGCTGCGGCTTTCGCCGGAGCCGCCCTTGAAGACGACTTGACCGGCTTCACCGTCTCCGGCGCTGCCTTGGGCGCAGCCGGGGCGTCCGCTTGGGCAGCGGTTGCTTTGGTGCCGGTCGTCAGGATCTTGGTGTCGGTCATGGTTCAAACTTGTGTTGCGACCGCTCTTCGCAGTCGCAGCAAACATAGCATTTCAGCCGGTAGCGTCAAGCGATTTTTGTGCAGCGCACAAAATTGTCGTAATTCCTGATGAGGCGGGCTTAACCAGCTGGAAACGGCCTTGCGAGACAGTGCGCACCATGGTTACCGCAAGCCGCCTTCTCCTGAGCCTTCTGGCCCTGGCCGCCCTGCTGCTGGCCACGCCGGGCAACGCCCATGCCGACACATCGCGCTATGCCGCGTTTGTGGTCGATGAAAACACGGGCGTCGTGCTGCATTCACGGCGCTCGGAAGCCGCGCGCTATCCCGCCTCGCTGACCAAGATGATGACGCTCTACATGCTGTTCGACGCCATCGAGCAGGGCGAGATCGGGCTCAACGACCAGATCCGCGTCTCGGCCAATGCCGCCAATGCCGTACCCTCACGGCTCGGCTTCTCTGCCGGCGACACGATCAGTGTGGAAGATGCGATCGGCGCACTTGTGGTGAAGAGCGCCAATGACGTCGCCGTTGCCGTTGGCGAGCGCCTGGGCGGCGGCGAGAGCCGGTTTGCCGAGATGATGACGCAGACGGCGCACGAGCTGGGGCTGGAAAACACGACCTTCCGCAATGCCTCCGGCCTGCCCGACCGGCGCCAGACCACGACCGCCCGCGACATGGCCCGCCTGGCTGTCGCCCTGCACCGCGATTTCCCGGACTATTTCGAGTATTTCAACACCGAGAGCTTCCGCTGGAACGGCCGCACCTACCGCAATCACAATACGCTGGTCGGCCGCGTTGACGGGGTGGACGGTCTCAAGACCGGCTATATCCGCGCCTCCGGCTTCAACGTCGTCGTGTCGGCCGAGCGCGGCGAGCACCGCCTCGTCGCCGTTGTCATGGGCGGACCGAGCGCCGCCTCCCGCGATGCCCATGCCGAAGAGCTGATCGAAGCCGCCTTTGCCACCCTCGAACAGCGTGAGGACACCCGCCTGTTCGCTGCCCTCTCCTCGCCGCGCATCTCGCCGATGCGTCAGCAGGAGCTGATCGCGATCGATGTGGCCGCGCTTCATCTCGCTGCACCGACCGAAGTCGGTTCCGGTCAGACCGCCCCGCCGGTCCAGGTCGTGCTGGCCGATGAGGACGAGCTGCAGGCCCCCGTGACCCAGCAGGCTGCGCCTGCCCGCCCGGCTGCGGCCGAGCCGGACCTTCTGCGCGGTGCCTGGTCGGTCCAGGTCGGCGCCTATAATTCCGCCGACGCCGCGCACCAGCAATTGCAGCGTGTCACCGGTTTCTCGCTGGCGCTCAACACGGCCCAGCCAGCCGCCCGCGCGGTCGATATCGACGGCGACCGCCTGTGGCGGGCCCGTTTCGAGGCCCTGACCGAGACCGAGGCGCGCCGCGCCTGCAGCGATCTGTCTGCCCGCAGCCAGGCCTGTTTCACGGTCGCTCCGGGCCGCTGACCCTTCCCCGTCAACGCCCGTCCTGTGCGGCGGGCTGGAATCTTTGCGTCGGTTGACACAACCTGTCGGCTCGAACACTTTCGCGCGCCTTGGCTGCCGCCCGGCGGCCCATAGCCTCATGTCTGGACGCAAATGCCGATGAATGTCGTCGTCGTAGAATCCCCGGCCAAAGCCAAAACCATCAACAAATACCTCGGGTCGGACTACACGGTTCTGGCGAGTTTCGGCCATGTGCGCGACCTGCCGCCCAAGGACGGTTCGGTGAAGCCGGACGAGGATTTCGCGATGGCCTGGGAGGTCGACACCCAGTCCGCCAAACGCGTCAAGGCGATCGCCGACGCCGTGAAGGAAGCCGACCGCCTGATCCTCGCAACCGACCCGGATCGCGAAGGCGAGGCCATTTCCTGGCACCTGCTGGAAGCGCTGCAGAAGCGCCGCGTGCTGAAGGATGTCACCATCGAACGTGTGGCCTTCAACGCCATTACCAAACAGGCCGTCCAGGAAGCGATGCGTCATCCGCGCGCCGTCGACATGGAACTGGTCAACGCCTACCTCGCCCGCCGCGCGCTGGACTATCTGGTCGGCTTCACCTTGTCGCCGGTGCTCTGGCGCAAACTGCCGGGCTCGCGCTCGGCCGGCCGTGTGCAGTCGGTCGCCCTGCGCCTGATCTGCGACCGCGAGCTGGATATCGAGAAATTCCGCGCCGAGGAATACTGGACCATCGATGCCGATGTGACGGCCGGGTCCGACCCCTTCCGCGCCAAGCTGGTCACGCTGGACGGCAAGAAGCTGCAGAAACTGTCCATCAAGGATCGCGCCAGCGCGAATGCCGCCGTCGAGGCGATCAAGGCGGCCAGCCTGTCGATCACCGGCGTCGAGGCCAAGCCGGCCAAGCGCAATCCGCCGCCGCCCTTCACCACCTCGACGCTGCAGCAGGAAGCCGCGCGCAAGCTGGGCTTCTCGGCGACCCGCACCATGCAGACCGCCCAGAAGCTCTATGAGGGCGTCAATATCGGCGGCGAGACGACTGGTCTGATCACCTATATGCGGACCGACGGCGTCTCCATGGTGCCCGAAGCGATCAGCCAGGCGCGCGATGTCATCGGCAAGGAGCATGGCTCGCTCTATGTGCCGTCTTCGCCGCGCATGTATGCCACCAAGGCCAAGAACGCCCAGGAGGCGCACGAGGCGATCCGCCCGACCTCCTTTGCCCGCCTGCCCGAGAGCCTCAGCCTCGACCAGGACATGGCGCGCCTCTACCAGCTGATCTGGCGCCGCGCCGTGGCCAGCCAGATGGAAAGCGCCCGCTTCGAGCGCACCACGATCGACATCACCAGCGCCGACGAAAAGACCGGGCTGCGCGCGGTCGGTTCGGTGCTGATGTTCGACGGCTTCCTGACGCTTTACCAGGAAGGCCGCGACGACGAGGAAGACGAAGGCGAGAACCGCCTGCCGAAAGTCCAGCAGGGTTCGGCGGCCGATATCGCCAAGACCTATGCCGACCAGCACTTCACCCAGCCGCCGCCGCGCTTCACCGAAGCCTCGCTGGTCAAGCGGATGGAAGAGCTGGGTATCGGCCGTCCGTCGACCTATGCCTCGACGCTGCAGGTGCTGCGCGACCGCGACTATGTCCGCATGGACAAGAACCGTTTCCACCCGCTCGACAAGGGCCGCGTGGTCACCGCCTTCCTGGAGAATTTCTTCAAGCGCTATGTGGAATATGATTTCACCGCCGCGCTGGAGACCCAGCTGGACAAGGTGTCCGCCGGCGAGCTCGACTGGAAACAGCTGCTGCGCGATTTCTGGACCGAGTTCCGGGCCGCCGTCGATGATATCGGCGATCTGCGCATCGGCGCTGTGCTGGATGCGCTGAACGAGGCGCTGGCCCCGCACATTTTCCCGGAAAAGGAAGACGGCAGCGATCCGCGGCTCTGCCCCTCCTGCGGCGAAGGCACGCTGTCGCTGCGCCTGGGCAAGTTCGGCGCCTTCCTGGGCTGTTCGAACTATCCGGACTGCAAGTTCACCCGCCAGATGGGCGAACAGGATGCCGAACCCGCGATCGAGGGCGATGGCGAGATCTGCATCCACCCGGAGACCGGCAAGCCGGTCGTCATGAAGGACGGGCGTTTCGGCATCTATCTGGAGATGGAGATCGAGGGCGAGGACAAGCCCAAGCGCGCCTCGATACCCAAGGGCTGGGATCCCAAGGAGCTGACCCCGGACCAGGCGATCAAGCTGATCGACCTGCCGCGCACGGTGGGCGAACACCCCGATGACGGCCAGCCGATCACGGCGGCGATCGGCCGCTATGGTCCCTATGTCCATCACGACAAGACCTATGCCAACCTGCCTACTGTCGACGAAGTCTTCGAGATCGGCCTCAACCGCGCCGTTTCGGTGATCGCCGACAAGCGCGCCAATGGCGGCCGCCGCGGCGCGTCGGCCACGGCGCTGAAGGATCTGGGCGAGCATGACGGCAAGCCGATCAGGATCATGTCCGGCCGGTATGGGCCGTATGTGAAGTACGAGAAGATCAACGCCACCCTGCCCAAGGGCACCGAGCCGGACGATGTGACGCTGGAAGCAGCCATCAAGCTGGTCGAGGAAAAAGCCGCCAAGGGCGGCAAGAAGAAAGCACCCGCCAAAAAGGCCGCTGCCAAGAAGGCGCCGGCGAAAAAGAAGGCGCCCGCGAAAAAGACGACAGCCGCAGCCAAGAAGCCGGCCGCCAAAAAGACCGCCACCAAGAAGACCAAGGCGGAGTAGAGCGGATGGCCGGCGACACGCATAACGAAGCCGGCTCCCTGCGCGAGGCGGTGATCGAAGCTATCAAGCTGGGCGAAGGCGCGTTCGGCAAGCGCGAGATTGCGCGTGCACTCAAGCTGAAGGGCACCGATGCCAAGCGCGATCTGAAGGATGCGCTGGCAGCGCTGGAAGCGGATGGCGCTATCAAGCGCACCGCCTCGAAGACCTATGCCCTGGCCGGCGCCCTGCCCTCGGTCACCGTGGTCGAGATCACCGATCGCGACAATGATGGCGAGCTGCTGGCCGAACCGGTGCGTCCCGATCGCGACGCCCCGCCGATCCGCCTGGCGCCCGGCGAAGGCGCCGGCGGCAAGGGCGAGCCGGCGCTGGGCATCGGCGACAAGGCGCTGGTGCGTCTCACGCCCGACAATGAGGGCGGCTATGAAGCCCGCCTGATCAAGCGCCTCGGCCAGAGCGCCCACAAGCTTCTGTGCGTGCTGCGCAAGCCGAAATCCGGCCCGATGCGCCTCCTGCCCGTCGATCGCCGCTCGCGCCATGAACTCGTGCCGGCCCGCGGCGAGGCGGAAAAGGCCAATGATGGCGATCTCGTCCTGTGCCAGCTGGTCAAGGAACGCCGCCACGGGCTGAAGACGGCGCAGATCGTGGAAGTCGTCGGCGATGCCAGCGCGCCCGGCGCCGGCAGCCTGATCGCGCTCTATTCGCACGGCGTGCCCCAGGGCTTCTCCGACGCCGAGCAGCGCGAGGCCGACACGGTCAAGGCCGCCACGATGGCCGGCCGCGAGGATATCCGGAACCTGCCCCTGATCACGATCGACCCGGAAGACGCCAAGGACCATGACGATGCGGTCTGGGCGGCACCGGACGAGGATCCGAAGAATGCCGGCGGCTGGCAGGTCATCGTCGCGATTGCCGACGTGGCCGCCTATGTCACGCCGGGCGGCGCGCTCGACCGCGGTGCCTTCAGGCGCGGCAATTCGGTCTATCTGCCCGACCGCGTCGTGCCGATGCTGCCGGAACGCCTGTCCAACGATCTGTGTTCGCTGCGCGAGAATGAGGAACGGCCCTGCCTCGCCGTTCGCATGGTTTTCGACAAGCACGGCAACAAGCGTGCCCACCGCTTCCTGCGCGGCTGGATGAAGTCCGCCGCCAAACTGGCCTATCAGGAGGCCCAGGACGCGATCGACGGCAAGGGCGGCGACAAGGCCGGCCCGCTGCTGGACGAGGTCCTGAAACCGCTCTGGGGCGCCTATTTCTCGGTCCGTGAGGCGCGCCAGCGCCGCGAACCGCTGGAGATCGACGCACCGGAACGCCGGGTCCGTGTCGGACCGGACGGCAAGGTTGCCGGCGTGGAGACCCGCGAACGCTTCGATGCCCACAAGCTGATCGAGGAGTTCATGATCCAGGCCAATGTCTGTGCGGCCGAAAGCCTGGAAGACAAGCGCACGCCGCTGATCTACCGCGTCCACCAGGAGCCCTCGAAGGAGAAGATCGACAATCTTGCCGGCTTCCTGCCGACGGTCGGCCTGAAATGGACCCGCGGCGAGCGCGTCGTCACGGGACGCTTCAACAAGCTGCTCGCCCAGGCCAAGTCCTCCGAACACTACGAGACGATCAACGAGGTCGTGCTGCGCAGCCAGTCGCAGGCGGTGTACGACACCGAGAACCAGGGCCATTTCGGTCTCAATCTCGACCGCTATGCCCACTTCACCTCGCCGATCCGGCGCTATGCCGACCTCACCGTGCACCGCGCCCTGATCCGCGCCCTCAATCTGGGGCCGGACGGCCAGACCGACGAGGAACGCTCGCGCCTGACCGTGATCGCCGAGGAGATCACCCATTCGGAACGCCGCGCCATGGCGGCCGAACGCGATGCGGTCGACCGCTTCATCGCGCTCTATCTGGCCGACAAGGTCGGTGGCGAATTCGACGGCCGGATTACCGGCGTGACCCGTTTCGGTGCCTTTGTGCGCCTCAACGAGACCGGTGCCGACGGTCTGGTACCGATCAGCCGGCTCGGCGATGAGCGCTTCGAGCATGACGAGGCCGCTCACGCCCTGGTCGGCCTGCAGACCGGCAGCCGCTATCGCCTGGGCATGCCGGTCACAGTGCGGATCGAAGAGGCCCAGCCGGTCACCGGCGGCCTGCTGCTGGACATCCTTACCCCGGCCGAGAAAGGCCCCGTGCCCAAGGGCCGGCGCCGCCAGCATGGCGGCCCGCCCGGCGGGCGCCGTTCCGGCCGTCCCTGGAAGCAGGGCCGCAAGGGCAAGCGCAAATGAGCGACGAACGCCGGCGCAGCGATGTTCCGCCGATGCGGCCACGCCTGGCCGCCTCACTCATCCTGACGCGCGGCCGTGGCGCGCATACCGAGGTGCTGATGGGCCGCCGCTCCTCGCGCCATGTCTTCATGCCCAACAAATACGTCTTCCCCGGCGGCCGGGTCGACCGCGCCGACGGTACGGCGCCCTTTGCCCGCGATCTCGATCGCGGCGTGATGGACATCATGCAGCGCTTCCTGCCCGAACGCCGGGCGCGCGCGGCCGCGGCCGCCGCCGTGCGGGAAACCGCCGAAGAGACCGGTCTGCTGATCGCCCGCGAAGGGGCCTGCCGCTCGCGCCATGCCAACTGGGCACCCTTCCGCCGGCACGGCGTGGTGCCCGATCTCGCGCCCCTGTCGCTGATCACCCGCGCCATCACGCCGCCGGGACGCACCCGCCGCTTCGACACCTGGTTCTTCACGGCCGATGCCGCCGCGCTGCATGGCGACCGTCCGCCCAGGCCGAGCTCCGAGCTGGAAGACGTGCAATGGGTGCCGCTCGCCGAGGCCCGCGATCTCGACCTGCCCAGCGTGACGCATTTCGTGCTGGACGAGCTGGTCCGCGTACAACCGCCCCGCCCCGAACCACCCCGCCACATCCGCGACCGCCGCGGCAAAATGTGGGTCGAACCGCTCTAAGTGGCCGCTCCCGCGGCCGCCCATATTTGTTTGTGGATTTTGGCGACTGCGCTCTAGATGTGAGTTCTCATAAGATTTTTTCAGCCCTTCCTTCAACTGGAAGCATCACAACAATCACTCCCAAGACTTCACACTGGCGACAGTCTTGTAAAAGACTTGAATCTAATTCGGAGCTTAGGTGCATTCCATCAAAGTACTTTTCGTTCAACGACACCGATCAATTTCTCGATAAAATGCGCAAAATCATCCAAAGTTTCGACCACAGGCCTACCTTGAACAATCTCCGATTGATCGAAGGTTATAGAAATGTTTGCTCTGACCTCTTCTTGAAGGCCAGATGGAGAGCGATAGAATTCCACGTTATCGGTCAACGGCATGATGATTTGGGCCTTGTCGGGTATGCCCCAATCAGTACGGAAAGGACGACCGCCACCACCAAGTCTAAATGTCCCATCTGGCCCGACGAACATCCCGGGCATGGTATAGCGTATCAACGTCACTGCATGCGCGGCACTTACCGGAAGGATGCCATCATGCTTATCGAGAATATCTA
>JAZAHA010000003.1:0-14398 GCA_036231565.1 Pseudomonadota bacterium | reverse complement strand
TTCCCGACCCAGCCTCACAAACCGTCATCCTGACGAAAGTCAGGACCCAGATCGTAAAGGGATATTTTCGCCAGGCTTGCCCGGTCTGAGCGGTGGCGATGTGGGGGATAAGTGCGAGATAGCGGCGACCGCGCTCTATGAACTAGGCCCTGACCTTCGTCAGGGTGACGGTGGATGTTGCGACGGTCTCACTCTGTCTTCCACCCTATACATTTCTCCCGGACGGAGGCCTGCGCAGGCAGGCTGCAGATCCGGGACCGACCGGAGATCAACTCAAGCGATGAGCTTCCCGTGGATCCCGGCACTCCGCCCGGCCTTCGCCGGGCGTGCGGCCGGGAAAAGCGGCGTGGTGTTTAGGTGGGGGTGGCTTCAGCACCCTTTCTCCCCGGTCAGGGCGAAGCAGAAGCGCCGCCTACGCGTCCTCGAGAACCTTCACATCCTTCATCGGACGGGCGGTGACGCAAATGCGGGGGCGTTCGCCTTCGGTTTTGGTGACCAGCAGGCGTTCGACCTGGCTGTCATCGTGGAAGACAACGCCGGTCAGTGCATCCAGCACCGCCTTGGCGACATTGTCGACATCGTGTGTGGGGCTGTTGGGTGTGCGCTCGATCTCGATCACGACCTCGTAAGGCCCCCATTTCGGGCGCGCGCGCTTGAATTCGAGGCGGAAGAACTCCCCGATCAGCGACTTGAAACGCCGCGTCTGCGTGGTCAGTGCGTCCACGCGCAGATTGAGCTCATCGCCAGACATCAAGGCCTGAACCTTCCCTCTACCGACCCAGTTTTGCGCCTGCCCCCCGCGGGCACCCGATCTGCGGCCTTGCGCATCGCCATCTTGATCGTTCATGTGCCGGTGATACACGTTCCCACCGATCACAGCCATATTCCTCCCGCACAATGCGGCCTGCAAGGAGCCTCCCCTGATGAGCGAGATGCGTACCGAGACCGACAGCTTCGGCCCCCTGGAAGTCCCGTCGACAAAACTCTTCGGCGCCCAGACCGCACGTTCGCTGATCAATTTCCCGATCGGCACGGAAACCATGCCCAAGCCGCTGATCCGTGCGCTGGGCATCGTCAAGCGCTCGGCCGCCCTCGCCAACAAGCGCCTGGACAATATCGAGCCGGAATTGGCCGACGCCATTGCACAGGCTGCGCTGGAAGTCGCCGAAGGCAAGCTGGACGACCATTTCCCCTTGTCTGTCTGGCAGACCGGCTCGGGCACCCAGTCGAACATGAACACGAATGAGGTCGTCTCGAACCGCGCCATCCAGATCCTGGGCGGCACGGTCGGTTCGAAGGATCCGATCCATCCGAACGATCACGTCAACCGCTCGCAGAGCTCGAACGACACCTTCCCGACGGCGATGCATATCGCTGCTGCCGAGGAGATTGTGCACAGCCTCGTGCCGACCCTGCAGACGCTGCACAACGCACTCAACGACAAGTCGAACCAGTTCAAGGACATCATCAAGATCGGCCGCACCCACACCCAGGACGCCACGCCGCTGACCCTGGGCCAGGAATTCTCCGGCTATGTCGCGATGGTGAAGAATTCGATCCGCCGCGTGGAAGCGACGCTGCCGGCCCTGCTCGAGCTTGCCCAGGGCGGCACGGCCGTCGGTACCGGCCTCAACACCAAGAAGGGCTTCGCCGAAGCCTTCGCCGACGAAGTCGCCGCTTTCACCAAGCTGAAATTCGTCACCGCGCCGAACAAGTTCGAGGCCCTGGCCACCAAGGACGCCCTGGTCGAGGCCCATGGCGCGCTCAACTCGGTTGCCGTGTCGCTGTTCAAGATCGCCAACGATATCCGCTTCCTGGGCTCCGGCCCGCGTTCGGGCCTGGGCGAGATCGCCCTGCCGGAGAACGAGCCGGGCTCGTCGATCATGCCGGGCAAGGTGAACCCGACCCAGTGCGAGGCGATGACCATGGTCTGCGCCCAGGTGATGGGCAATAACACGACGGTCAGCTTCGCCGGCAGCCAAGGCCATTTCGAACTGAACGTGTTCAAGCCGGTCATCATCTACAATGTGCTGCAGTCGATCCGCCTCTTGGCCGACGCCGCCAACACTTTCACCGACAAGTGCGTTGTCGGCATCCAGGCCCGCGAGGACAATATCCGGGCGCTGATGGAGCGCTCGCTGATGCTGGTCACCGCGCTCAACTCGACCATCGGTTATGACAACGCCACGATCGTCGCCAAGACCGCCCACAAGAACGGCACCACGCTGCGCGAGGAAGCCGTCAAGCTGGGCTTCGTGACGGAAGAACAGTTCGACGCCATCGTGCGCCCGGAAAACATGCTGGGTCCGAAGGACTAGGCTTCAGCCATGACCAAGCCCGTCAATCTCCGCCAGTATCGCAAGCGCAAGCAGCGCGAGGACAAGGCCGCGGCCGCCGAGGTAAACCGTGTGAAGCACGGCACGCCGAAAGCGGTCTCGGACCTCGCAAAAGCGCGAGCGGAGATGGCGGCGAAGACGCTGGACGGGCACAGGCGGGATGACGGGGAGTAGTGCTTTCTTCCCCACGTCAGTGGGGAAGTGGGCCGATGCGCAGCATCGGGTCGAAGGGGCCGGCGCGGAGCGCCGGGAGCCGGTGACGTGTAGCGCATAGACAACGCCGCAAAGCGGCGCCCCTCCGTCTCGCCGCTTTGCGGCGATCCACCTCCCCACATCGTGGGGAGGAAAGCCTCAGAACGGCGAGTTGAGCACCGGCACGCGGCCGTGCTTGCGGCGGTATTCGGTGACCAGGCGCTGGGCCTCTTCGGCGTCGGCGCGGGACTCGCAGAACATCATGGCGGTCGGGATGGCAGGCTGGCGCTCGCCTGTGGGCTCGAGCTCGCGCAGGAAAGCACGCTTGAGCGAACGGGCCGGTCCGATCTTCAGCACTGAGGAAATGTCCCGCTCGTCACGCAGCAGCACGTACACGCCCGGCGTATCCGGGACGTGATCCGCGTTCCAGCGTGACAGAGCGACCGGCTTGTGCCAGCGGCGCATCGAGGTCTCTCCAGGGCGGCGGTGCAGGTGCATCGCGTGCGGACGGCGACAATTTTCCGGGTCCGGTAACTACCCGATTAACAGCGCTGAATGATATATCAACCTACCGAGAGCGCGAGTATCCGGCTGATCTCGCTCTGGCTCCTGCCGCTCTCCTCGGACCAGGCCGTGATCGCGGCCTGCGCCTTCGCAATCGCCGCTTTCGAGGTCGGCGCCTTGTCGACGACGCCCTCTCTCACCAGTGCCGCGCCGACATCCTTCGACAGGATCCAGGCGTCCCAGCCGGAAAAGCGCAGGAAATACTGGGCCGTCATGCCCGAGAGGCGCGATCCGCGTGTCTTCAGCAGCTCCAGCAGGCCGGGCTGGTCGCCGGCAGGCCAGTCCGCCATGAAGCGGCCGAACCCGCCATGCTCCTTCGAGATATCGGCGACAAGGCCGGCATTGTGGACGGTGGCGAGAATCTTCTGGCCATTGCGCACGATGCGTTCGTCCGAGGCCAGCCGGGCCACATCATCGTCGGAATAGAAGCTGACCGTCACCGGGTCGAACCCGTCGAAGGCCGCCTCGAAACCCGGCCATTTCGCCTCGATCACCTTCCACACGAAACCCGCCTGGAAGACACAGCGCGTCATGGTGGAAAGCCAGCGGTCGTCGGGGATATCCGCGATTTCCTGCACCGTATGCGGGTTGCCATGGGCCGCCAGACGCGTGTCCAGATCGGGATGGTGCATCCGGGCCATCGCCTCGATCTCGCTGAAGTTTTTCATGCCGTATCTCCCCTCGTCAGCCAGATATGGCATCGTTTTTACCGCGCGCAACTTGTCCCCGCCCCTCCCGGCCCGGCCTAGGCTGGATGGAAACGGGAGACGGACATGCCAGAACTCAATCGCACCGCCCTTGACGCCCTGGCGTCAACGCGCCCGCAAAGTGCTGCCATCATCGCCGCCATCTGGCCGCACCTGCCGGGCGCGCTCGCAGCCGCCGCAATCGACACGCCCCTGCGGCAGGCCCACTTCCTCGCCCAGATTGCCCATGAGAGCGACGGTTTCGCCACCCTCACCGAATATGCCAGCGGGCGCGCCTATGAGGGGCGGGCCGATCTGGGCAATACCCGGCCCGGCGACGGGGTGCGCTACAAGGGCCGCGGCCTGATCCAGCTGACCGGCCGCGCCAATTACCGCCGAATGGGCCGCCGGCTGGGTATCGGTCTGGAGGCTGAACCCCGGCGCGCCGCGGATCCGGATATCGCCGTGCGCACGGCCTGTGCCTACTGGCAGGACCGGCAGCTGAACACCCATGCCGATCGCGACGATCTGGTCGCCATCACCTTTGCCGTCAATGGCGGGCTCAACGGTCTTGCCGACCGGCGCGCGCGGCTTGCCCGTGTGCGCGCTGCGATGGGCGGCGATCCCGGCTGGACCCTGGCGCCGCGGCCTGTCCTGCAGCGCGGTGCGCGCGGTCCGGCTGTCGCCAGCCTGCAATACGCGCTGCGGCAGGCGGGCTGCGATGTGCGGATCGATGGCGATTTCGGCCCCGCGACGGAGCGTGCGCTGCGGCGCTTCCAGACGCAGACCGGCCTCGCGGCCGACGGGATTGCCGGACCGGCCGCCTGGGCGGCACTCCTGGGGCAGCCCGCGCTTGCCAGCGCGCACGCGCCGGGCGACAAACCGGACATGCCGCTTGTCAAACGCTCGCTTTCCCTTACCGGTCACCGCACCAGCCTGTCGCTCGAACCGGAATTCTGGGACGAGATCGACCGGGCCGTCGCCGATGACGGCCGGTCGCTGGCCGGGCTTGTCGCCGAGATCGACGAGGCGCGCGGTGAGGATCCCCTGGCCTCGTCGATGAGGGTCTGGGTGCTCGAACGCCTGCGTGCCGGGCGTTGATCGGGCGCTGACCGGCTCAGTGGCTGCGCGCCAGCCAGGCTCCAACGTCCGGATTGGTGTCGTCAAACACGACCGGCGGATGTCCACAATCCCAGCCCGGCGCCAGCCGGTCAGCCACCTCGCGGGCGATCAGATTGGCATTGCGCAGCGCCGAGGCATCGACATGGGCGATGGCGCAGGCCGTGTCCGCACCGTGCGGGTCGAGCGTGGTGACGATCAGCGTGTTGGGTTCTTCCAGCCCGCCAGACACTTCCAGCATTTCCGGCGGATTGTAGTGGATATAGCGGTGGATGGTGGCGAAGGCCGCGCCATCGCGCAGCCGCCATTCGACGACTTCATTGAAACCGCCGAACAGGCCGCGCATGGGCGGTGCGATGAAGTCCGACATCGTCCCGCCGGCGCGGACGTAAGCGATGGCCGCACCGTGCTCGCCAGCCGCGATCTGCAGCGACCAGCCCTCATGCCCCGCGCACCGGATCTCGACCCCGGGCCCGTCCGGCAATTGCCGTTCGGTGCAGGTCTCGTCGATGTGGGTATAGACGCTGTCTATCGACTGGGCCGCAGCTCCGCCCGCCAGCGAAACCGCCAGCGCGGCCGCAAACAAGATCGTTCCGGACATTCCGCTCTCCCCCTGCAGACACCGCAGCCTAGCGTGCCTGCAGGGAGAGGCAAGCGGAGCGGCTAGCCGGCCATGGCCGGTTCGGCGACGCGAACCCGCAGCTTGACGAAATGCTCGTCCCAGCCGGCGTCATGGCCGCACAATTGTTCGAACACATCGACCGGTGCGCCTTCGAAACCGTCATGCACCAGCTTGACCAGCGTGCCCGAGGCGACCTCGCTCAGCGTCCATTCAACCCGCGTGACATGTTCGCCCAGCCATTGGTGAGTGAAGGTATAGACCAGCCGGGCCGGCGCCTCGGCCTCGACCACCTCGCCCCACATGCACCGCTCGGGGTCCTCGAGGCTCTTGAGAAACATGTAGGGGCCGGGCGTCACCAGCGGACGGTCGACGGGGTGGAACCAGCGCGCCAGATTTTCCGGGCCGGTGAGGAAATCCCAGACGCGCTCGCGCGGCGCCTTGAGGAACAGCGATTTCTCGATGCGTGGCTCAGCCATGCTCTTTCTCCACTTCTTGTTTCAGTTTGTTCAGCTTGTCGTCCCAGAAGGCGTCGAAGCGGGAGACCCAGTCGGCAACCTGCCTCAGGGGGGCGGCGTTGAGCCGGTTGAACCGCTCGCGGCCGCGCGCCTCGACGCTGATCAGTCCGCCATCGCTGAGCACTTTGAGATGCTTGGCGACAGCGGGACGCGTCATGTCGAACCGTTCCGCCACATCCCCGACGGTCATCGCCCCTTCGGAAAGAAGCGCGAGAATTTCCCGTCGTGTCGGGTCGGCGATTGCCCGGAAGATATCCGGTCTGGCCATGCGGAGCCTCCATATGAAACGATCTGGTTTCTTTTATATGGAACCACTTGGTTTCATGTCAAGCATCGTCGCGCCGCGGCTTGACCCTCACAGCATTCCGCAGTGAAACCGGGATGTGACCGATTCAGATGAGCAATCCTGGCTGGGACAGATCGCCAAGGCCTTCCGCGATGGCCGGGGCCCGGCCCTGTGGGTGCTGGGCATCGGCGTCGGCCTCGTCGCCGGCTATGCCACACTCGCCCTGAGGCTGGGGATTTCCGCCGTCGAGCGCGGCGCCTTCGGCGTCACGGAAATCCATCTCGCCTCCGCTGCCTCCCACCTGCCCGCCTGGCGCGTCATCCTGATCCCGCTCGCCGCCGGCTGCGTCATCGCGGCCATGCTGTGGCTGGGCAAGCGCTGGAACCTGTCGCCGGACACACGCGGCAAGGGCGTCGCCGACGTGCTGGAAGCGCGCGCCGTCAATGCCGGACGGATCGACCTGAAATCGGGCCTCTATTCCGCGGTCATGTCGGCAATCTCGCTGGGCGGCGGTGCCAGTGCGGGCCGCGAGGGCCCGGCCGTGCATCTGGGCGCCACCCTCGCCTCGCAATTCGGCAAATGGCTCAACATGCCCGCCCGCGGCAGCCGCATCCTGCTCGCCTGCGGGGCAGCGGCAGCAGTCTCGGCCAGTTTCAACGCGCCGGTCGCCGGTGCCCTCTTCGCCTTCGAGGTCGTGCTGGGCCACTACGCCCTGCGTTCGATCGCACCGGTTGCCTCTTCCTCCATCGTCGGTGCGCTGATCGTGCGTCATCATTTCGGCCAGGACCCGGTCTTCGGCCTGCCGGAAATGGCGGCCGCAAGCGTGTGGGACTTCCCGGCCGCCGCCGCGCTGGGCTTTGCCGCAGCGGGTCTGGCCATCGTCTTCAACCGTGGCGTCATCTTCCTGCCGGCCAGGCTGGGCCAGTGGATGGAGCGCATGCAGCTGCCGGTCTGGCTGCTGCCCATTCCCGGCGGCCTGCTGATCGGCCTCATCGCTCTCATCGCGCCGGAAATCCTGGGCGTGGGCTATGAAGCCACCTCCAACGCCCTGCGCGGCGAATACGCCTTCCAGCAGCTCATCCTCTTCATCGTGCTGAAGACGGCGGCGACCGTGCTCTCGCTCGGCTTCCGTTTTGCCGGCGGCGTGTTCTCACCCTCCATGTATCTGGGCGCCATGCTGGGGGCAGCCTTCGGCATCGCGCTGAGTGCGATACTGGGCGAGCATACGGCGGGGCCGGCCTTCTTCGCGGTGATCGGCATGGGCGCGGTGTCCGGCGCCGTGCTGGGCGCGCCGCTTTCGACCACACTGATCGTGTTCGAACTGACCACCAATTACGAAGCCTCGGTCGCGGTCCTGCTGGCCGTTTCGCTGGCGACCGTGCTGTCGCAATCGGCGCTGGGCGGCTCGCTGTTCCAGCTGCAGGTCCAGCGCAAGGGCTATGACCTGTCCGGCGGATCGAGCCGGCTGGTGCTGCAGACCGTGCGGGTGCGCGACGTGCTGGTGCCGCTGGACGATTGGGGCAAGTCGGAAATCCCCGACAAGACCTGCGTGTTCGAGGACGACACGCTGGGCCGGGCGCTGGGCGTGCTGGATGCCGAACAGGTCGACGGCGCTGCCGTGCGCCAGCGCACCGGCGAACAGGCCATCATCGGCTGGATCGCCAAGGCCGACGCCCAGGCCGCCTATGCCCGCCGTCTCGCCGAGATCAGCGAGGAAGAGCATCGCTGAGGCGGTTTTCGCCTGTGACGCGAACCGGTTAGCGCTCTGGAAAGGATGTCCCGCTAAGGTGGCAGGATGACACTGGGCGGGCTGCATATGACAACGCAGGACGAAACGGCTCTCGGCACGGGCGTGCTGAGTGCGGACGCACTTGCCGCCGCCAATATCAATCCCGTCACAGGTCTGGCCACGGACTATCTCAACCACTTCAATGAAGTGGTGATGCTGATGGAAATGCTGCCGGACATGCCCGACTGCGCCGGGGATGTGCTGGACTGGCAGCCGCTGGATTATTGCGGCCATTTCCGCCAGTCCGCCTTCAAGGACAAGGACCTGGCCATCCTAGCCTATGCCGCGGCTCCGCGGGCCGTGCGCGCGCATCTGGAAACGCTGATCCTGCAGATCGACAATGCCGTGATCGAGGCCCAGGAGCGGCTGCGCGCGGGCACCGACGGCGCGACCTGCCGGGCCGTCGCACAGCTGGCGACCGAAGAGATCAAGCCGCTCATCGCGGCCGCCTCCGGCACGATCCATGGCCGCGAGGAAGGCGAGGACGACTTCGCCGACGCGACCGCCCAGGCCGGTATCGACGCCCTGTTCGGCTGAGCCAGCACCCTATGCAGTCTCATATAATATTGACCGACCCGGCGGGTTTTGCCGCGCCGGATTAACCGTGTCTTGGGCGCCGGCGAGTCATTGCTCGGGTGAAGACAGACACCGGAGACCGACCATGCCGATCATGACCTGGAATGCCTCGCTCGATGTGGGCGTGGAGTCGATGAATGACGATCACGGCCGGATCCTGGAATTGATGAACGCGATCCATGATCGCGCCGCTACCGGCGAGACCGGTGCCGCGATGATCGCGCTCGTCGACGCGCTGGCCCGGGTCACGATCGAGCACTTCCGCGACGAGGAAGCCTATATGGCCAGCGTCAATTTCGCCGGCCTCGCCGCGCACAGGCTGATCCATGCCGACCTGTTGAAGACGTTCACCGCCCACGCCGACACCATCCGCGCCAATGGCGGCGAGGTCCCGTCCGGCTTCCTCGATTTTCTCGGAACCTGGCTGACAGATCACATTATGGGCACCGACATGGAGTACGCGCCCACCATGCCGCTGAAGATGGCGGGGTAGCGGGGAGCGGACTTACCCCCTTCGACCTCACCCGGCCCGAGGCCGGGTTCGGCCACTTCCCCCGCTCCGCAGGGGAAGCCTTGGCACGGGGCTCGCCCCGCTTGCGGGGGAGCTGTCGGCAAAGCCGACTGAGGGGGCGCTGCGCGAGCAGCGCAGAGCGCGAAGCGCGCACAAGCCTCCGAACAAAATACGAACAATTGCACATCCCGGTCTTGGGATTGCGCGCCAATCGGTCCAGACTGCCCGGTCATTGCGACTCGAAGGCGGCTCCCAAGACACGATGTCCAACCTCTCCATTTCCGACATGGCGCGCCCGGCGCCGCCGACGCCCTATCTTGAAGGGCTGAACGAGCAGCAGCGTGCCGCGGTGGAAGCGCTGGACGGGCCGGTGCTGGTGCTGGCCGGCGCCGGCACGGGCAAGACGCGCGTGCTGACGACCCGCCTTGCCCACATCCTCGCCACCGGCCGTGCGCGGCCGTGGGAGATACTCGCCGTCACCTTCACCAACAAGGCGGCGCGCGAGATGAAGGAGCGCGTCGGCCAGATCATCGGCGAGGCCGTCGAGGGCGTGCCCTGGCTGGGCACCTTCCACTCGGTCTCCGCCCAGATCCTGCGGCGCCACGCCGAACTGGTGGACCTGAAGTCCAGTTTCACCATCCTGGATACGGACGACCAGCTGCGCCTCTTGAAACAGATCATCCAGGCGGAAAATATCGACGAGAAGCGCTGGACGCCGCGCCATCTGGCCAGCCTGATCGATGGCTGGAAGAACCGCGGCCTCAAGCCCGAACAGCTAGGCGAAGAGGATAAATGGTCCTTCGCGGAAGGCCGCGGCCAGGGTCTCTACACGATCTACCAGGAGCGGCTGCAGACGCTCAATTGCTGCGATTTCGGCGACCTTCTCCTGCACACGCTGCACATCTTCAAGGACAATCCGGACGTCCTGAAGCTGTATCACGAGAAATTCCGCTATCTCCTCGTCGACGAGTATCAGGATACCAATGTCGCTCAGTATCTCTGGCTGCGGCTTCTCGCCCAGGGCACCGGCAATGTCTGCTGCGTGGGCGATGACGACCAGTCCATCTATGGCTGGCGCGGCGCCGAGGTCGACAACATCCTGCGCTTCGAAAAGGACTTCCCGGGCGCCGAAGTGATCCGGCTTGAGCGCAATTACCGCTCGACCGCCCACATTCTGGGCGCGGCCTCGGGCCTGATCGCCGCCAACCGTTCGCGCCTGGGCAAGACGCTGTGGACCGAGGACGAGGCGGGCGAGAAAGTCGCCGTGCGCGGCATCTGGGACGGCGAGGCCGAGGCCCGCTATATCGCCGAGGAGATCGAGAACTGGGTCTCCTCGGGCCGCGCCTATTCCGACAGCGCCGTGCTGGTGCGCGCCGCCTGGCAGATGCGCGCTTTTGAAGACCGTTTCATCATGCTGGGCCTGCCCTACAAGGTGATCGGCGGGCCGCGCTTCTTCGAGCGCGCCGAAGTGCGCGACGCCCACGCCTATCTGCGCCTGGTGCGCTCGCCCGAGGACGATCTCGCCTTCGAACGTATCGTCAACACGCCCAAGCGCGGCATCGGCGACACCACCGTGCAGAAGATCGCCGTCACGGCCCGCCAGATGGGCGTGCCGATGACCGAGGCCGCCCGCGTCATGGTCGGCACGGACGAGATCCGCGGCAAGGCCCGCACCGCGCTGCAGGTCTTCCTGCGCGACATGGAACGCTGGCGCGACCAGGCCGAGCAGAGCCGGCTGGACGAGCTGGCCGAGATCGTGCTCGACGAAAGCGGCTATACGGCGATGTGGCGCGAAGACAAGACGCCACAGGCCGCCGGCCGTCTGGAAAACCTCAAGGAACTCGTCCGCTCCATGGGCGAGTACGACACGCTGGAAGCCTATCTGGAACACGTCGCCCTGCTGACCGACGCCGACCGCGCGGCCGACGAGGACGAGGTCTCCCTGATGACGCTGCACGGCGCCAAGGGGCTGGAATTTCCGCTCGTCTTCCTGCCGGGCTGGGAAGAGACCGTCTTCCCCTCCCAGCGCTCGCTGGACGAGGGCGGCACGCGCTCGCTGGAGGAGGAACGGCGCCTGGCCTATGTCGGCATTACCCGCGCCCGCGAACGCGCCATCATCACCTTCACCGCCAACCGCATGATCTATGGTCGCTGGCAAACGGTGATCCCCAGCCGCTTCATCGACGAATTGCCGATGGACCATGTCGAGGCCCGCTCGGAGACCGGCTATTATGATGGCGGTCCGGGCTTTGAAAGCGTGCGCCAGCAGCCCGACGCCATGGCCTCGAGCTATTCCAGCCCCGGCTGGAAACGCTACCAGGCCAGCCAGACCGAAGGCCGCCGCTCGGCCCCGCCCACCATCAATGCCAAGGCCACCCTGATCGAAAGCGGCGACACAAACGGCCGCTGGAAATCGGGCGACCGCGTCTTCCACGACAAGTTCGGCTACGGCACGGTCAGGAAAGCCGACGGCGCCAAATACACCGTCCGCTTCGACAAGGCCGGCGAGAAAAAGGTCGTCGAGAACTTCCTGCGGGAATTGCCCTAGACTTTTTCTTCTCCAATCGCACGATTTTTCCCGGCCGTAAGCCCGCGGAGGCGGGCTGAAGACGCCGGGATCGACCGAAGATCATTTCCAGCGATGAGTCTCCCGTGGGTCCCGGACAGCGCTATCGCGCTTCCGGGAAAGATACCGCTCGAAAATGCGTGAAGAACTTCCGCTGTGCATTGAAAGACGCCCCACTCCTGCCACGACGCTGTCAGCACGCTCTGCCATGGCGGCTTGGCACACGGGCGCGGGCGGGGTGGAGTGGGGCGGACACGAGAACGAGGCCAGACCATGCTCCAGCGCTGCGGATGGGTGAATATCGACGATCCGATCTATGCCGAGTACCACGACACCGAATGGGGTGTGCCCGAGTATGACAGCCGCGCGCTTTGGGAGAAGCTGATGCTGGACGGGTTCCAGGCCGGCCTCGCCTGGATCACCATATTGCGCAAACGCGAGACGATGCGCGCCGCCTTTGACGGTTTCCAGCCCGAGATCATCGCCCGCTATACCGATACCGACCGCGAACGCCTGCTGGCCGATCCGGGCATTATCCGTTCGAAATCCAAGATCGAGGCGGCCATCGGCAATGCCCGCGCCTATCTGGACATGCGCGAGCGCGGCATCGATTTCTCCGATCATCTGTGGAGTTTCGTCGGCGGCGCACCGATCCAGAATGCCTGGCCGTCGCTGAAGGACACGCCCACGAAGACCGCCGAGAGCGAGGCCCTGTCGAAGGATCTGAAGAAACGCGGCTTCAAATTCGTCGGCCCGGTGATCGTCTACGCCTTCATGCAGGCCGTCGGCATGGTCAATGACCACGAACCCCGCTGCCACCGCCACGAGCCGGTGAAACGGCTGGTGCGCTAGTCAGCCCCTCCCCCGAACGGGGGATCGTGCGGCCCGCCGGGCGGGTCTAGTCGTGATCGTGCGGCCACCACTTCATCCCGGTCCTGGTGGCCGTGCGATGCGGGCGCCCCAAGGCCGCACCAGCCCAGCGTCCTCGCACCCTCGCAAGACTGGTGCGGTGGTTCCCGCATCGCCTCCCCTTCCCCTTTGCAGACAGGCCTTTCGCTCCGCCTGACCGCCCTCCCCTGAACCGGGGATACCGGCCTCACGGTCCCGCTCCTAGGCTCCTCGTCGTTGTGAGGGACCTGAATGCTCCAAGGAGGGGACACCATGAAACGCCTTGCTACTTTCGCCATGATCGCCGCCATCGGCCTTGCCGCGCCGGCTTCGGCCCAGACCTTCGGTTCGGTCAATCTGCGCGCCGGCTTCACGCCGGACCCGTATCGCACGACGGTGACGTCCGGCGGCGCCATCGCGGCCAGCAACCTGTTCACCAACTGCACCGGCTGGGTCGCCGACAATGTCGACTTCGCCGTCTACTACACCGCCGGCAGCTTCAACCTGACCTTCTCGGCCAGCTCGAACGCCGACACGACGCTCATCATCCAGGCGCCGAACGGCAACTGGTATTGCGATGATGACAGCGGCAACGGTCTCAACCCGATGGTGACGATCGGCAATCCGACCTCGGGCCGCTATTCGGTCTGGATCGGCTCCTACCGCCAGGGCGAATACGCCCAGGCCACGCTCTCGGTCTCCGAAATCGGACGGCAGTAGTGATGAAGGCGCATCATCTTGCACTCATTCCGGCGCTCGCCCTCGCGGTCAGCGCCTGCGCCAGCACATCGGGCAGCAACGGTAGCGGCAGCGGCGGCGGCCGGGTCAATGGCGTGTTCGGCTCGGTCAGCCTGCAGGCCGGCTTCACGCCGGATCCCTACCGGGTCAATGTCGTCGCCGGCGGCACGTATGAATCCGCCCGCGAGCTGGGTACGCAATGCCGCGGCTGGACGACGGGCGACGGCACTTATGTGCTCTACTACACGGCCGGCCAGTATCCGCTGACCATTTCCGCCACCTCCGAAACCGACACTACGCTGATCGTGGGTCTGCCGGGCGGCGGTTTCCTGTGTGACGACGATTCCGGCCCGGGCCTGAACCCGCAGGTCACGATCAGCCGTCCGGGCACCGGCGGTTATGCGATCTGGGTTGCGACCTATTCCAGCGGCCAGATGGCTCCGGCCACCCTGTCGATCTCCGAGATCGGCCAGCGCTGATCCTGTGTGCCGGGGGCGGCACGCCCTGCCGCCGGCACACCATACGCCCTTTGATGTAACGCGGGTTTCACGTGACAGTGGCGCCGGCGCGGCGCTAGCCTTCCGGCTCCGTCATTCGATGAACCGGAGCTGCCCCCGTGACCCGACTTCTCACCCTTCTTGCCGTCAGTTTCGCCCTCACCGGCTGTGCCTATCTGGAGGGCGGCCGCAATGAGGACCTGCCCTCGGCCTCCGAACTGGGTGCGGATGACTGCCGCCCCGCCGGACCGCAGGACCCGGCCGCACCGGGCGAGTGGATCTGCGACAATGGCGACAGCCCCTTCCAGCGCACCCGTCCGCGCCATCGCGTCGAGGACAACTGATCCGGCTGGCCTCATCGACACGGAAGTTGGCCGACGGCAGCCGTCCTTCCCCTTGATGGGGACTGAGGCGCCAAAGGACATGCCGGGGGCATGTTCGATGCAACGAAGGACCGCGCCGCAGGCGTGGTGGATGGGGTGGGGGCGAGGTGCCTGCCATTTCACTCTTCGA
>JAZAHA010000002.1:0-130205 GCA_036231565.1 Pseudomonadota bacterium | reverse complement strand
TCAGGCTGAACGCAGACACGCGCGAAGGGGCCCAAGCCGGCACACGGCGTCACAAGCGCCAGGGGCCTGACGGCCTCCTTCGCGCAACCACCCTACAACACATCCAACACACAGGGGCCTGGTTGAGCCTGCACCTGAAACGCCGGCAGGCCCCGGAACGGGGTCCGGGGAAAGTGGGAAGGGAGCAACCGGGGAGTCGCCGCTCGGCCTACGCCCCGAGCTTTGCCAGGAGCGCCTGCGCTGCGGCCGGATTGCGCACTTTTGCGCCGGCGATGAAATAGGCGAAGACGTCGCCGCTCCTGGCCCAGGCGCGGGTCTGGCCGGCGATGCCGTCGAGTTCTTCGGGGGAGAGGCCGGTGGGTTCGTCCTCGCGGCTCGACATCAGGCGGGCATATCTGAAGTCCGCCGTGTCCTGGTCGATGCGCGGCCAGTCAGGGGCCTCGTCATCATGGGCATAGACGATGGCGGCGCCGTATTTGCGGGCGAGGTCGTAGAATTCCTCTGTGTCGAAGGTGGGGCTGCGCACTTCCAGCGCGTGGCGCAGGCGGATGCCGTCCTTCTCCTGCGGCAGGAGTTTCAGGAAGCCCTCGAAGTCTTCCGGATCGAATTTCTTGGTCGCCATGAACTGCCAGTTGATCGGGCCCAGCTTGTCGCCCAGCGCCGTCAGCCCCTGGTCGAGAAAGCGTTCGACGCTTTCACCGCCCTCGGACAGGCGTTTCCGGTTGGTGCAGAAGCGGCTGGCCTTCACCGCGAAGACGAAATCCTCGGGCGTCTCGTCGCGCCATTTCATCCAGGTGTCCGGCTTGAAACCGGAATAATAGGTGCCGTTGATCTCCAGCGAATTCATCTGGCGCGAGGCGTATTCCAGCTCGCGCTTCTGGCTCAGCTTCTCCGGATAGAAGACGCCGCGCCAGGGCGCATAGGTCCAGCCGCCGATCCCGGCCCTGATCATTCCCGTCATGGCGTGTTCGCTCCCCGTCGCTGCCAGTCCTGACCTGTATGGTCCGACCTATATAGGGGCGCGAGGGCGCGTCTGCTAAGTCGCGACGAAGGCCTTTTCGACAACAAAGTCGGCCGGGGCGGCGTTGGAGCCTTCGATGAAGCCGCGGTCGAGGCAGATCTGCCGGGTGTCTTTCAACAGGCCTTCGGAGCCGCAGATCATCACGCGGTCGACTTCAGGATCGAGCGGCGGGACGTTCAGATGGCCGAACAGTTCGCCGCTCTCGATGAGATCGGTGACGCGGCCCTTCACCGGACTGTCCTCGCGCGTGGTGGAGGCGAAGTGGACCAGTTTCTCCTGCGCCATTTCGCCGATCAGCTCGTCGGACTTCACAGCTTCCACCAGCTCATTGCCATAGGCGAGTTCCGCGCCTTCGCGACAGGTGTGGGTGAGGATGACCTGGTCGAACTTCTCATAGGTCTCCGGATCGCGGATCAGGCTGGCGAAGGGTGCGATGCCGGTGCCGGTGGAGACCATGTAGAGCCGCTTGCCGGGCTTGAGCGCGTCGAGCACCAGCGTGCCCGTGGGCTTCTTGCCCAGCAGGACCTGATCGCCCGGCTGGATGTGCTGCAGGCGCGAGGTCAGCGGACCGTCGGCGACCTTGATCGAGTAGAAGTCCAGCGCCTCGTCCCAGAACGGGCTGGCGATGGAATAGGCGCGCAGCAGCGGCTTGCCGTCTTCCTTGGGCAGGCCGATCATGACGAATTCGCCCGAGCGGAAGCGGAAAGCGTCCGGCCGCGTGATGCGGAACCAGAACAGCCGGTCGGTGTAGTGCTTCACCTCGAGCACGGTCTCGATCGTGTAGGGACCCGGCTTCGCGGAGATCGCGTTCTTCACGCGGGCGGTCGAGGTCATCGTCATGTCGTTCATCGTCGTCTCTTCTACCTTGGCGGCCCGAGATCAGGCCGTGGCACGCGGCGCTTCGCTATCGGCCCAGGGCGGGACCGGCAAGCCCCGGCTGGACAGGAATTCCGGATTGAACAGCTTGCCGGCATACCGGGACCCGGCATCGCACAGCATCGTTACGATCGTCTTGCCGGGACCCAGCTCGCGGGCGAGGCGGATGGCTCCGGCGATATTGATGCCGGCCGAACCGCCCAGCGACAGGCCCTCGGTCTTCACCAGTTCGAACAGGATGGGCAGCATTTCCGCATCCTCGATGCGGTAGATGTGGTCGACATCCAGGCCTTCCAGATTGCCGGTGATGCGGTTGACGCCGATCCCCTCGGTGATCGAGGAGCCTTCGCCCTTCAGCTCGCCCTTCGTGTAGTAATTATAGAGCGCTGCGCCGGCCGGGTCGGCGGCACCTATGGCGATGTCCGGCCTGTTGGCGCGCAGGCTGGCGGCGACGCCGGCGAGCGTGCCGCCGGAACCGACCGCGCAGATGAAACCGTCGATCTTGCCGCCGGTCTGCTGCCAGATTTCCGGACCCGTGGTCTTCTCGTGGGCGCGCCGGTTGGCGAGATTGTCGAACTGGTTGGCCCAGATCGCGCCATGGGGCTGGCTCTCGTTCAGCTCTTCGGCGAGACGGCGCGAATAATGGACGAAGTGATTGGGGCTGGAGAAGGGGGCGGCATCCACCTCGATCAGCTGCGCGCCGTGCGAGCGGATGACCTGTTTCTTCTCTTCCGACTGGGTGCGCGGCATGACGATGATGACGTCATAGCCCAGCGCGCCGCCGACCAGGGCGAGCCCGATCCCGGTATTGCCGGCCGTGCCTTCCACGATCGTGCCGCCGGGCTTCAGCGAGCCGTCGGCCTCGGCCTCGCGCACGATGTTCAGCGCGGCGCGGTCCTTCACGGAACCGCCCGGATTGAGGAATTCGGCCTTGCCGAGGATCTCGCAGCCGGTGGCCTTCGACGGGCCGTCCAGCCGGATCAGCGGCGTATTGCCGATCAGGTCGAGCACATGTGACACGCGGGTGTGTCCTTCCAGGTTTGTGTGTCCAGCCTATTCCGCCGCGATACGCTCGGCGGGGGCATGGATGCCGCATTCGGTCTTGTCGCGTCCGCGCCAGCGGCCGGAGCGCACATCGCCGTCATCCTCGACCGGGGCGGTGCACGGCCAGCAGCCGATGGATGCATACCCCATATCGCTCAAGGGGTGTCGCGGCAAATCGAAGCGCTTGAAATAGGCGTTCACACGTTCGGCATCCCAGGCCGCCAGCGGATTGACCCGGATGCGGCCATCGATACGCTCGACGACGGGCAGGGCCAGGCGCTCGCCGCCATGGAAGCGTTTGCGGCCGGTGATCAGCGCGTCGTAATCGCCGATGGCGCGCGCCAGCGGGCGCACCTTGCGCAGGGCGCAGCAGGCATCGGGATTGCGCTGCCAGAGACGGTCATCGCCATCCTCGGCGGCGGCCTCGGCGCTGTCGGGTGCCAGCACGCGGATATTGGTCAGGCCCAGCTGTTCGCTCAGCGCGCGCTGATACTGTTCGGTCTGGGCGAAGAGACGGCCGGTATCGAGAAAGACGACCGGCGTGTCCGGGGCGATCTGGGCGATCATGTGCAGGCCGACCGCGGCTTCCGCGCCGAAGGAGGAGAGCATGGCGATCCTGCCGGTCCACTCATTGCGGATCGCGTCTTCCAGGATCTCCATCGCGTCGAGACCGCGATAGCGGGCATTCAGGGCGGCCAGATCGTCACCGGCCGGCGCGGCCTGGCGATGGCGGAAGACCGGCGTGCGCTTGTCCTGGGCGGGCTGGTAGGCGTGCGAGAAGCGCGCCCGGGCCCGGGCCCAGTCGGCGTCCAGATTGTCATTGTCCGGGGCGACATCGTCAAAGCCGACGCGCTTGAGATGCATGGCCTGGTCGGGAATGAGATCGCCCACGGCGCGCAGCTTGCCGGCATAGCCGGCGCGTTCGCGCAGAAGGGCGGCGAGCGAGAAGCCGCGCCCGTCCTTGAAGCTGGCAAAACGGATGTCGACCTGCACCGCGCCGCGCGCCTGTTCGGCGGCCTCGCGCCAGTCGGTCTCGCCGGGTATTTCCACCACGGCGCCGCCGCCGGCTTCCATCTGGGCCTCGACGCGCTTGCGGGATTGCGGATTGCGCTCAAGCTGCAACATAGATCGACTCCTTGAACGCATCGGCACCGACGCGCCGCAGCGTGTCGATAAAGCGTTCGTTTTCGTCCCTGATTTCCAGATAGGTTTTCAGCACCCGCACGATTGCGCCGGGTACGTCTTCGCCTGCCAGACCCTTGCCGACAATGCCACCGATTGACGCATCATTGCCGAAGGCGCCGCCCAGGGTGATCTGGTAGAATTCCTCGCCCCGCTTGTCGACGCCGAGCACGCCGATATGGGCGACATGGTGGTGTCCGCAGGCATTGATGCAGCCATCGATCTTGATCGTTACATCGCCGACGGGTTCGGCCAGGCCTTCCGCCTCCACCAGGCTGGAGATCGCCTGGGCGATCGGGATGGAGCGGGCATTGGCCAGGCTGCAATAATCCAGCCCCGGGCAGGAGACGATATCCGTCGCCAGGCCGGCATTGGCGGTGGCAAGGCCGGCAGCAACGAGGGCATCCCAGACGGTTTTCAGATCCTCGTTGCGCACATGCGGCAGGACCAGATTTTGGTCCGGCGTGGCGCGGGCCTCGTCGAAACCGTAGCGCTCGGCCAGATCGGCGACGATGTCCAGCTGGTCGTCGGTGATGTCGCCCGGCGTGCCGCCGACCGGCTTCAGCGAAATGACGACCGAGGACAGGCCCTCGACCTGGTGGGCGCGGCGATTGCGGCGCAGCCAGCCGGCGAAACCGGGCTTGCCGGAAACCGGAACCGGCTGCGCCTTCGACACGGAGGGACGGTCGAAAAAAGCGCGGATGCGGGCGATCTCGGCGGCGGGCAGCTCCAGCTCGCCCTTGCGAATCTCGGCCCATTCCTCTTCGGTCCGGCGGCCGAATTCCTCGGCGCCGAGCGCCTCGACCAGGATCTTGATCCGGGCCTTGTAGAGATTGTCGCGGCGGCCGTGCTGATTGTACACGCGCAGGATGGCGGTGAGGTAGGACAGGAGGTCGCGCGGCTCCAGGAAGTCGCGGATCTTCTGCGCCAGGCGCGGCGTGCGGCCCTGGCCGCCACCCACCCAGACCTCGAACCCGGTCTCGCCGGCCTCATTCTTCACGATCTGCAGGCCGATATCATGCACCCGGATGCCGGCACGGTCGTCGCGGGCGCCATTGACGGCGATCTTGAACTTGCGCGGCAGGAAGGTGAATTCCGGGTGGAAAGTCGACCATTGGCGGATGATTTCCGCCCAGGGACGGCTGTCCTCGATCTCGTCGGCCGCGGCGCCCGCAAAGGGGTCGGCGGTGACATTGCGGATGCAGTTTCCCGAGGTCTGGATGGCGTGCATCTCGACCTTGGCGAGATGATCGAGAATGTCCGGCACATCCACCAGGGCCGGCCAGTTGAACTGGATATTGGTGCGCGTGGTGAAGTGACCATAGCCGCGGTCATAGCGCCGGGCGATATGGGCCAGGGTGCGCAATTGCGGGCCGTTCAGCGTGCCGTAGGGGATCGCCACCCGCAGCATGTAGGCGTGCAGCTGCAGATAGACGCCATTCATCAGGCGCAGCGGCTTGAACTGGTCTTCCGTCAGCCGGCCGTCGAGGCGGCGTGCGACCTGGTCGCGGAATTCCTCGATCCGTTCGCGCACCAGGGCATGGTCGTAGGCGTCGTACTTGTACATGGGATCAGGCAGGCTCGTGGGTGGAACCGGTCGTCGGGCCGGTCAGGCGGATCGCCTCGCGGCGCCATTTCTGGCCGCCGGGGCGTTCGTCCTCGATGTCGATGAGATAGGGGCCGACGGCGATGCCGAACTCGGCCTCGGCCTGGGCCAGGCGGGCCTCGGCGGCGTCGCCGTCCAGATGTTCGGCCTCGTCCAGGCGGCTGGACCATTGCCCCTCGGCCGTGCGGTAGATCACGCGGCCGTCGGTCAGGCGGTTTGCGGTGATCGCTTTCATGCGTAGTTCTCCAGGGAGGCTTGAGCCGCAGCCTGGGCCGCGGCCGTGCCGGCGCTTTCGCCGACGATGATGACGGTGGGGCCGGCAATGCCTTCGCGCTCGACCAGTGCGGCGAGGCCGCCCAGCGTGCCGAAGACGCGGCGTTCGGTGTCGTGCGTGCCGTTCTCGATCAGGGCGACGGGCGTGGCCGGTGCCCGGCCGGCGGCGATCATCTTGCGTTCGATCTCCGGCGCAGCGCCGACACCCATATAGAAGACGGCGGTGGAATTGGGGGCCGAAAGGGCGCGGTAGTCGGCGTCGGGCCCGTTCTTTTTCACCACGCCGGACGCGAAGGTGACGGACTGGGCATGATCGCGATGGGTCAGCGGCACGCCGGCCGAGGCGGCGCAGGCCATGGCGGCGGTGATGCCGGGCGTGACTTCAGCGGCGATACCGGCGGCGCGCACCACGTCGAGTTCCTCGCCGCCGCGGCCGAAAATGAAGGGGTCGCCGCCCTTGAGGCGCACGACGCGCTGGCCCTTGCGGGCCTCGCGCACCAGGATTTCGCCGATCTCGTCCTGCGGCACAGGGTGATGGCCCTTGGTCTTGCCGACATCGATGCGCAGCGCGTCTCGGCGCGCCAGTGCCATCACGCCCTCGGAGACGAGGCGGTCGTGCACGATGACATCGGCTTCGCGCAGCAGGCGGGCGGCCTTGAGGGTGAGAAGATCGGGATCGCCGGGACCGGCGCCGACCAGGTGGACGATGCCGCGGCGTTCGGCGCGTTCACCGTTCAGCTCGCGCAGCATTTCGCGACGGGCACCGGCCTTGTCGCCCGAGAGCGCCAGATCGCGGGCCTTGCCGCGCAGGGCGCGTTCCCAGAACGCGCGGCGGTCGTCGAATTTCGACAGCACCGACTTCACCGTGCCGCGCAGCTCGCGGGCGAGGTCCGCCAGCGTGCCGATGCGCGCGGGCAGGACCTGTTCCACCGCAGCGCGGATATCCACGGACAGGACCGGCGCGGCACCGCCCGACGCGATGGCGACGACAATGACGTCCCGGTCGACAATGGCGGGGGTCTGGAAATCGGAGGCCGACGGGCTGTCGACGATATTCACCGGAATGCCCAGACGGCGGCCGGTGCGGGCCAGCGCGTCGACAGGGATGCCGTCGCTGCCGGCGATGAAAAGCAAAGTCGCGCCACGAAGGTCCCGCCGCGTCGGCATGCGGCGTTCGATCCGCGCATATTGGGCGATATCCGCGGGAACAGGATCGTCCGTGTTTCCGGTGAACCACAGTAACCGGGCAGGGGAGGCAGCGAACAGGCGGACCTTCGGTTCGGCCATCGGTCCACGTCCGACGACAATCACCGTGCGCCCATCTAGGGGAATGGAGGCTGGAAAGACCTGCATGTTCACTCATCCGATCCTGCGCCTTCGTGGCGCGACGAGTGCAATATTTCTATTCGATGCAGCGGTTTCAAACGACGTTTCTTGGCATTTCGGATTAGAAAAACTAAACTGAAGCCATGGCACGATCCTCCCGCCTTCCCCCGCTCAACGCGCTGCGTGCCTTCGAGGCCGCCGCGCGCCTGGAAAGTTTCGCCCGCGCCGCCGACGAGCTGGCGGTGACGCCGGGCGCGATTTCCCAGCAGATCCGCTCGCTGGAAGAGCATGTCGGGACCCCGCTTTTCGTCCGCGAGGGGCGGGGCCTCTCCCTCACCGAGGCCGGGCGCGCGGCGGCGAATGTCGCCTCCGACGCCTTCGAGACGCTGGAGCGCGCCGTCTCGCTGATGCGCCAGCCCGTGCAGCGCCGCGCGCTGACCGTGTCGGTCGCGCCCTCCTTTGCCGGCAAGTGGCTGGCGCCGCGCCTGCACCGTTTCCAGGAGGCCCAGCCGGGCGTGGAAGTGTGGATCGCGGCAACCTCGGAACGGGTCGACCTGTCGGCCGGGGCCGCCGATCTGGGCATACGCTACGGGCCTGGCGGCGACATGACGCTGAACGAGGAAACCCTCCTGCCCGAGGAAGTCCTGCCGGTGTGCTCGCCCGATCTGCTGCGCGACGGGCCGCGCCTGGCAACGCCGCGCGATCTGGACGGTCACACCCTGCTGCACGACGCCTCGCCGGAAAGCGAGGTTGATGGCGCCGACTGGCCGTCCTGGCTGAAGGCCCGCAATATCCGTGGGGTCGATACGGCGGGCGGTGTGCGCTTCAACCAGTCCGCTCTGGTGATCGATGCCGCCGTGGCCGGTCGCGGCGTGGCCCTGGCCAAACGCGCCCTGGCCCAGAACGATCTGGCCTCCGGCCGCCTGGTCGCCCTCTTCGCCGACGGGACCTCACCCGTGCG
Organism: Pseudomonadota bacterium; assembly: GCA_036231565.1. Classification (GTDB taxonomy): domain Bacteria; phylum Pseudomonadota; class Alphaproteobacteria; order Caulobacterales; family Maricaulaceae; genus Maricaulis. Next base: position 121,916 of record JAZAHA010000002.1, on the reverse strand, counting down.
CTCCGCCTACCACATCGTCACGGCCCGCAACCGGCCATTGAGCGCGGATGCGGAGGCCTTCATTGCGTGGCTGAGAGGCGAAGCGCGGGTGCACGAGCACTCGGTGGATGAGTTGTAGTTTCTCACTTACCCCCATCGCCTCGCTGCGCTCGGCACTTCCCCCGCGTTGCAGGGGAAGTCTTGTTCAGGGCTCGCCCCGCCTGCGGGGGAGCTGTCCGCGTCAGCGGACTGAGGGGGGCGCTGCATTGGCAGCGCAGAGCGCGTTAGCGCGCATTCTCCGATACAGGTCTACCCGCCCCGGCACGCGTCCACGAAATAGCGGAAGAGGGCGCGGGCGTCCGATGTGTGGAGGAGGAGTTCGGGGTGGTATTGCACGCCCAGGCGCAGGGCGGGCGTGTCAGCTTCGATGGCCTGGGTGCCGTCGCTGGCGCGTTCGCGGGCGGTGACATGAAAGCCGGGCGCGGGATTGCGCACGGCCTGGCGGTGCAGGCTGTTGACCTCGAGCGCGGTTGCGCCGGTCGCCCGGGCGAGGTGGGATTCTGCCTCGATGCGGATCGGCTTGCGGAACATGAGATAGCCCAGCGGACCGTTGGGCAGGGTGGCGACAAGGTCGGGGTCGAGCCTTTGATGCAGGTCGCCGCCGGCGTGGACATTCATCATCTGCAGGCCGCGGCATATGCCCATGACGGGCAGGGGGGCTTGATCGGCCCGGTCCAGCCAGGCCCATTCCAGGCGGTCGCGCTCGGGGTCGTGATCGGTCAGGAGTTCCGGATCGCCGTCATAATGCTCCGGGTGGATGTCCAGCCCGCCGCCCAGCAGCAGGCCGTCGGGTTCCGGTCCGGCCCGGTCGCCGGGCATGCGGGTCAGGCGGGTGGCGCGCCCGCCGCCCAGGCGGATCGCCAGGCGCAGCAGAAAGGCGATGCCGTGATCGCCCCGCGTGCCGACCGTGTATCCGATCAGGGGTTTTCCGCTTCTGGCGGTGTCAGTCATGCTTCACTTCGGCGGGCAGGCTGCCATAGCGCAAGAGGTGGGACAGGATAAAGAGACTGCCCAGGGCGGTGCTGCCGGCTTCGGACGGGCCGACATCGGCATCGGCGTCGCCGCCGCGCCTGGAGCGTTCGATGGCCGCCTCGACATCCTCCTTCAGGGTCTCGAAATCCGTCATGTCCAGCCAGAGCTGGCCGATCCGTTCGGGGAGGCTGGCATCGGCCTCTTTCAGTTCGCGCCAGTTGTCCTCGATCTGGGCGAAGTATTCTGCTTCCTCCAGGCTTTTGCCGGTCAGGCCGGCAAGCCAGAGCAGGGGAAGTTTGGAGCGATAGCCGATCTCCGGTTCACCGGCTTCGGGCAGCGTTTCGCCCAGCGCCTGTTTTGCCAGCAGGAGCGGGTAGTCCACGCCGGAATTCACCGAATGCGTGATGCCGGCCCAGAGCCTGGCATTGATCTCGATCAGCTGCGGCGTGTCGCCGGGCTTGCCGGTCCAGCGGAAGTCGGCCTGCAGCGTCCCGGTCCATCCGGCGCCGCGGGCAATGGTCTCCATGGCGCTGCGGAACGGGGCGGCATCGACGGTTTCGCGCAGGGCGCCGGCGCCGCTCTGCGGCGGGAATTGCTCCAGATTGCGGTAGGCGGACAAGGCGAACACGGTCTCGCCATCGGCCATGGCCGTGACGCAATAGTCTTCTCCCGGCGCGGGGGTCTGGACGAGGGTCGTGCCCTCCCGGTCGTCCAGCTCCTGTTCGAGCATTTCTGTGTCCTCGACCAGGGATATGCCGCGACCGCCGCAGCCCTCCGCCGGTTTGAGGATGGCCGGCAGGGCGTCTTCGACCTCCGCGCTTTGAGCGGCAGCAGGATCGGTCAGCACCTGTGTCTTCGGTGCCGGTACGCCCCAGTCTTCCGCTGACCGGGCGAGCCGGTCCTTGGGGTGAACCTGCGCGATCGCTTCGGCCGAGGGGGCGGCGATGGTGACGCCGCGGGGGAAGGCGTCACGGCGCGCCGCCAGCAGGGGCGTATCCTCGAAGACCGGCATGACCAGCACGGGCCCGCCGGTCTCTTCCAGGCATTCCCGGCTCAGTGCGGCGAGCGCCTCGACATAGTCGTCCGGCGTTTCGTTCGGGTCGGGAATGCAGCGTGTTTCATCGCACAAACCGGAGAAGCCCAGCACCGTCCAGTCGACGCTGTCGACGCCGATCAGCCGGCCGGCGAGCGGCCGCACGGACTGCGCCACGGTCAGCGCCATCAGGCTGCGGGCATAGGTAATGATGATGACAGGTTTGCTCATGTCGTCTCCCTACGTCGTCAACACAACGCCCGGGTGGTGCAAGCGTTCCCGCCGTGCAACTCACTCTCATAAACAAACAAACCCGTTCAAATCCGCTGTGATGCAAGGGGAATTCGCTTGACCGGCGCGGCCGTGACCATGTGAGAATGCGCCTAACAAGTGGCCGGCAAGGACCACATGCGCCAACAGGTTACGGGCTATCGCCCGGGGTGAGGAGAATGCAACCGACCGATACGCGCGATCCCGACTATTTTCACAAGGTCGTGGATTGCCAGTGGGCCTGTCCGGCACATACGCCGGTTCCCGAATACATCCGTCTGATCGCCCAAGGTGACTTCACCGGGGCCTATCTCGTCAATCGCCGCTCCAACGTGTTCCCCGGCATTCTGGGCCGGGTGTGCGACCGGCCCTGCGAGCCGGCCTGCCGGCGCGGCCGGGTGGAGGAGGAACCGGTCGCGATCTGCCGCCTGAAGCGCGTCGCCGCGGATCATCGCGACGAGGTGAGCCATCTCCTGCCGCAAAAGCCGGACAAGACGAATGGCAAGAAGATCGCCCTGATCGGCGCAGGTCCCGCCTCGCTGACCGTGGCCAATGATCTCGCGCCGCTGGGCTATGAATGCACGATCTTCGAGGCGCATCACCGGCCCGGCGGGCTGATGATCGCCAATATTCCCGCTTTCCGCCTGCCGGAAGAAGTGCTGGACGAGGAGATCGGCTACATCCTGAACATGGGTGTCGAGCTGAAGCTGAACAGCCGGGTGGAAAGCCTGCGCGCCCTGATGGAAGGCGGCTATGACGCGGTCTTCGTTGGTTCCGGCGCGCCCAAGGGCAAGGACCTCGATATCGAGGGACGGCAGGAGGCCGATGCCAATATCCATATCGGTATCGACTGGCTGGAAAGCGTCGCCTTCGAGCATATCGACAAGATCGGCAAGCGCGTCCTGATCATCGGTGTCGGCAATACCGCGATGGATTGCTGCCGCACCTCGCTGCGCCTGGGCGCGGACGATGTGAAGGTGATGGCCCGCAAGCCGCGGCAATTCTTCAAGGCCTCCCCCTGGGAGCTGGAGGATGCCGAGGACGAGAATGTCGAGATCGTCGTCAATCATTCCCCCAAGCGCTTCGTCGTCGAGAACGGCAAGCTCGTGGGCATGGAATTCGAGCTGATGGAATATGAGCTCGACGATGACGGCAATATCACCGAGACGCGCAAGGCGGGCACCAAGGTGATCCCCTGCGACGACGTGATCCTCGCCATCGGCCAGGAAAACGCCTTCCCCTGGATCGAGCGCGATCTGGGTATCGAGTTCGACAAATGGGGCGTGCCGGTCGTCGACGAGACGACGCACCAGTCGACCCGGCCGGGTGTCTTCTTCGGCGGCGACAGCGCCTTCGGTCCGAAGAACATCATCTGGGCGGTCGAGCACGGCCACCAGGCCGCCATCTCCATCCACAAGTACTGCCAGGACGAGGCGATCACCGAGCGCATGCCGCGAGGGGTGAATCTCCAGTCCGCCAAGATGGGCGTGAACGAGTGGATGTATTCCAACGCCTATACCGGTGCTCATCGCCGCGATATGCCGCTGGTCGAGCTGAAGCAGCGCCTGTCCAACCGCAAGACCGAGGTCGAGCTGGGCTTCGACGCCGAGCGGATCGCGACCGAGGTGCAGCGCTGTCTGAACTGCGACGTGCAGACCGTGTTCGAGGCGCCGCTGTGCAAGGAATGCGATGCCTGCCTGGACATCTGTCCGGTCGACTGCCTGTCGATCCTGCCCAATGGCGAGGAAGAGGCCCTGCGCCAGGGGATGAAAGTGCCGGCGGCCAACAAGGAGCAGGCGCTCTATGTTTCCGAGCCGCTGAAGGATACCGGCCGGGTGATGGTGAAGGACGAGAATCTCTGCCTGCACTGCGGACTGTGCGCCGAACGCTGCCCCACCGCCGCGTGGGACATGCAGGATGCGGATATTTTCATTCCGCATGTCGACAATGAAGCCGGAAAGGTGGCGGCGGAATGAAGGACGTCGTGGAAACGCCGAGCGAAGTGCGTGTGAACGACTTCGTGATCAAGATCGGCAATGTGAACGGCACCGGTTCGGCTTCGGCCAACGGGCTGCTGATGAAGGCGATCTTCCGCATGGGCGTGCCCGTGGTCGGCAAGAACCTCTTCCCGTCCAACATCCAGGGCCTGCCGACCTGGTATGAGATCCGCGTCACCAGGGACAGTTATTTCGCGCGCTCGGGCACGGCGGATTTCGTCGTCGCGATGAATGCGGAAACCTATGCCCGCGATCTCGCCGAGGTCTCGCCGGGCGGCTTCCTGCTGTACGATTCGACCTGGCCGCGTCCGGACCTGCACGGCCGCACGGATATCACCGCCATCGGCGTGCCGCTGGCGCGCATGTGCAACGAGCAGTTCGACAATGCGCGCACCCGCGTGCTGATGAAGAACATGGCCTATGTCGGCGCCGTGGCGGGGTTGACCGGAATCGATGTCGAGGTGATCCGCGGCCTGGTGACCGAGATGTTCGGCACCAAGGCGCATCTCATCGATGCCAACATGAAAGCCATCGAGCTGGGGCTGAATTATGTGCGCGAGCACTATCCCGACCCGTTGCCGCTGCGCGTGGAAGCGATGGACGAGACGGTCGGGCATATCCTGATCGACGGCAATACGGCCGCCGCGCTGGGCTGTGTCTATGCCGGGGCGACCTTCGGCGCCTGGTATCCGATCACGCCCTCGACCTCGCTGATGGACGGGTTCAAGGCGTTCTGCGAGAAATTCCGCGTCGACAAGGAGACCGGCGAGAAGAAGTTCTGCATCATCCAGGCCGAGGACGAGCTGGCCTCGATCGGCATGGCGATCGGTGCCGGCTGGAATGGCGCACGGGCCTTCACCCCCACCTCCGGGCCGGGCATCTCGCTGATGAGCGAGTTCATCGGCTTTGCCTATTATGGCGAGGTGCCGGTAGTGCTGTTCGACGTGCAGCGGGCGGGCCCTTCGACCGGCCTGCCGACGCGCACCCAGCAGTGCGATCTCACCCTGGCGGCCTATGCCAGCCATGGCGACACCAAGCATATCCTCGTCTTCCCCGCCAATCCGAAGGAATGCTTCGAGATGGCGGTGCAGTCCTTCGATCTGGCCGAACGTTTCCAGACGCCGGTCTTCTTCATGACCGACCTGGATATCGGCATGAATGACTGGATGATCCCGGAACTCACCTGGGATGACAGCTACCAGCCCGATCGCGGCAAGGTGCTGGGCAAGGACGAGCTCGAGGCCATCGAGAAATTCTACCGCTATGAAGATCGCGACGGCGATGCCATTCCGTACCGCACCCTGCCGGGTGTGCATCCCAAGGGCGCCTATTTCACCCGCGGTTCCGGGCATAACTGGAAGGGTGGCTATACCGAGGATTCGGGCGAGTACAAGGAAGTGCTCGACCGGCTGACCCAGAAGTGGAAGAACGCTGCGGCCGCCGTGCCGGCGCCGGTCATCATCAAGTGCGGCAAGCCTGCGCGGCGGGCGATTGTCTCGGTCGGCGGCTGTGACGGCGCAGTGCGCGAGGCGATGGACCGGATGGCCGCCGACGGCGTGCATCTGGACTATCTGCGGGTACGCGGCTTCCCCTTCAGCCAGGAGGTCGACGACTTCATCGCCGGCTATGACGAGGTCTTCGTCGTCGAGCAGAATCGCGACGCGCAATTGCGCACCCTGCTGATCAACGAGACCTCGGCCGACAAGACGCGCCTCATTCCGGTGCTCGACTATGCCGGCATGGCCGCCAATCCGAAATTCATCGTCGAGGGCATTACCGCGCACCTCGAAACCGTGGGAGATTCCGCATGACCTCCATGCCGAAACCCTTCATCGACAAGCATCTGCCCAAGAACAAGCTGGGCCTGTCGGTGCGCAATTACGAAGGCGTGATGTCGACCCTGTGCGCCGGCTGCGGCCATGACTCGGTCACGGCAGCCCTGGTGCAGGCCTTCTGGGAGCTGGACCTGGCGCCGGAAAGCGCCGCGAAGGTCTCGGGCATCGGCTGTTCGTCCAAGACGACGGCCTATTTCATGGGCCAGTCGCACGGCATCAATTGCGTGCACGGCCGTATGCCGTCAGTGGCGACCGGCGCCAATGCCGTGAACGGCAAGCTGCACTATATCGGCATCTCCGGTGACGGGGATTCGCTGTCGATCGGCTTCGGCCAGTTTGCCCACGCGATCCGCCGCAATCTCAACATGCTCTACGTGCTGGAAAACAACGGCGTGTACGGGCTGACCAAGGGGCAGTTCTCGGCTTCGGCGGATTATGGCTCCAAGTCGAAGAAGGGCGTGCCGAACGAGCAGACGCCGATCGATCCGTGCGTGCAGGCGCTGACCCTGGGGGCCGGCTTCGTGGCGCGGGCCTTCTCCGGCGACAAGTCGCAACTGGTGCCGCTGATCAAGGCCGGGCTGATGCACAAGGGCTTTGCCCTGATCGATGTGATTTCGCCCTGCGTGACCTTCAATGACCATGCCGGCTCGACCAAGAGCTATGCCCATACCTACAAATACTATCACCCGCTGGTGCACACGGATTTCGTGGCCCATGCCGAAGAGATCACCGGCGAGTATGCCGATGACGGTGCGATGCGGGTGACCATGCATGATGGCGGCGAACTGCTGCTGCGCAAGACCGACAGCGACTATGATCCGCGCGACCGCGCCCAGGCGATCGAGACGTTGATGCTGGGCGGCAGCGATGGCGAGATCCGCACCGGCCTGCTCTATCTCAATGAGGACATGGCCGACATGCATGCCGCCAACCGGCTGCCGGACACACCGCTCAACACGCTGCCCTACGACCAGCTGAACCCGGGCGCGGGTGCACTGGCCGCCCTGCAGAAGCGCTATCGCTGAGTAGCGTCAGCCGGTGGCGGAGAGGTGGTCGGCCGGCGTGATGCGCAGCCGGTCCGAACCGTCATGCGCGGCCAGGCTGGCATGGATGAAGCAGCCGCCCGCCCCGTCGCGCAGCGGCACATAGTGCAGCGTCACGGTCTCGCCGTTCGGGGCTGTCCACGGCGCCGTTGCAGCTAGGACCCGGCCTTCGCAAAGCCCGGCGTCATGGATTGCCATCGCGTGCGCAAGGATTTCCTCAAGCCCGGCATTGTCTGCCAGGTCAAAGCAATCGGTGCCGAGGTGGTTTTCGCGCATGGATACGCTGGCGGCCTCGACAGGCAGACGGCCTTCGACCGGAAGCGGGCGCGCCACGAAACAGGCGAAGGGGCTGAAACGCACCAACGCCAGCAGATCGTCGAATGGGCTGCGAGTGCGTGGATCCTCGCTCAGACGTTGAAGCGCTTCGATGATATCGTCGGGCGGCAAGACACTGCCAGCTTCGAGCCGCGATATGTATGTCTGGCTCACCCCGATCAGTTGAGCCAGGGCGACCTGCTTCAGGTGCAGCCTTTGCCGCACAGTGCGAACACGTGATGCCCAGTCCATTCCCGCAGTCACTTTCAGCCCCCAAGATTATTACGGTCTTAGGGAAGCCTGCCGCGGGACGGCACTCATATTTGATGAACTATACGCGTGACAGGACGTCAGAAGCCGAGGGCGCGTCCGACATAGCCCGGCAGATCAGACATCAGGAGGCCGAATTCGCCGCGTGCGATGGCCGGCAGCAGGATGGCCAGGACGACACTGATCACGAGGCCCACAAAGGCGCGCAGGATGTCGGAGAGGACGTCCCGCAGGGCGTCCATGTGTGAGCGCAGGCCGGCGATATAGGAGATCGCGATTTCGCGGCCGGCCAGCATGCCCAGGAACACCCAAGTGGTGCTCATCGGGATGTCGTTCAGTTCCTTGAAGAAATACAGGATCACGCCGTAGATGAAGTCGACCAGCGTGGCGGCGCGCACGTCGGTCGTATTGGTCTTGCTCAGGACGATCTTCTGGATCTCGCCGCCGCGCGTCGCGAAGATGATCGCGTGCAGCGCCAGCATGACCAGGGTGGCAAAGATCAGCAGCATCGGCGAGAAACTGACCTGGGTCTGCATTACGGCGACGCCGTCCTGCAGCAGCGGCGCGCCGTTTTCCATGACCGGCACGAGCTCGGTCGTGCGCGGCAGGAAGACGAAGATATTGGCCAGGTCCTGCATCAGCCATTGCGACCACAGGAAGGCGGTGGACAGCCACTGAAGCACGAACCAGTAGGGCTGGTGCGGCTCGCTGTGGGTACGGTGCACCCAGCGTTCGAAGACGCGCGAGATGACGAGATAGACCGCAAAGGCCGCGCCGATCGCGACAATGTAGCCGAGCGCCGACTTGGTCAGCATTTTCGGCAGCACGCCTTCCGTCTCGGCACCGCCGGTGAGGGCGAAGATAGTCAGGACGAGGAAGGTCGTGGAGACCGGCACGCCGTAGCGTGTCAGGATCAGCAGGAAGAGGGGCGGGATGGCATGCCACCATTTCACGCCGCCTTCGGGATAGGGCAGCTCGTTCAGCCGGTCGAAGGCGATATCCTGATTGCCGCCAAAATAGCCCCAGAGCATCACCGCTGTGAGGATCGAGCAGGCGTAGAGCCAGAGGATCCACCAGGGGCGCTTGGCATTGGAGGACAGAAAGGTGCCCAGCGTCTGGATCGCGTCGTTGGCGACGATCGAGTAGGAGGCGATCAGAAAGCCGACAATCGAGAAGGCCCAGGCTGCAAGCGTGAGATCAGCCATGACGGACTACCTTTCTTCCGGGAAGTGCGGGGGGGCAGGTAGCAAGTTCCCTATCGGCGGATCAATCGGCAAACGGCAACCGGGTGACAATTTCACAAAACTGTCGTGATGTATGCTCGGGGTTGCGTCCAGAAAGTGGCGTTAAGCATCCACCTTCACATCTGATCGATTTAGGGTTATAAAATATAACCGCTGCCCCTCGTGGCCGGCGCCCCGTCCAGAACGGAGATGCGCACATGAATTCGATGAGCCGAGCGATCGAGACCCAGGCCATTCACTGGCCGTCAGTGATCCGCCATTATCGCTTGTCAAAGGGACTGAAGCAGGCCGCGCTGGCCCACGATCTCAATGTCACCCAGACCATGGTGTCGCGCTGGGAAAGCGGGATGGCGCTCCCCAGTCCACGCATCCAGGAACGCATTTTCGAACTATACTGGTCGTCCCACACATCGGTCTCGCGCGCGGCCTGGATGGAACGGATCGGGCGGCACCCCTCCCTCGTCGCCGTGATCGATGTGCGTGGGCGGATCGAGCGGACCAGCCGCGGCCTCGCCAGGGCGCTCGGCTGCGAACGTCATGCGGTCGAGGGTCGCTATCTTGCCGAGGCGTTCCAAGGAGATCTTGTCGACCTGTTCGATACTTTTGAGGCCAGTGGCTTTTTCGAGGGGCGCGTCGCGTCCGCAGAAAGCATGGACCGAATCGAATTCCTGCCGCAGGGCAGGGGAGGCCCGGTGACACGACTCGTGCACGGCCTGCACCGGCCCACCTTCCTGCCCGGTCCGCGTATCGTCTGGCTGCTGTCCGCGGCCGAAGTGACCCAGGCCGTTTTCGACGATGTGCGCCTGCGGTTGGGTGGCCCGCGCGTGATCCGCAAGGGTATCTGAGATGCCGAGGCGGGCGCAAAGAGCCGTTGCCGCCGAGCCGCCGGATCTCTGGCGGGCGCGGCTGCGTCGCTTCCGCTTTACCCACAACATCAAGCAGGCGGCCCTTGCCGCCGACCTGGGGGTCACCCAGGCGATGGTGTCCCGCTGGGAATCCGGCATGGTGACCCCGAGCGCCGAAATGCGTGCGCGTATCATGGGCCTGTTCGAGACCGGCGAGGTCTCGGCGCCGCTCATCGACTGGCGCAGTCATACCGCCGCCCAGCCCGGTATTGCGTCGGTGATTGATCGGGCAGGCTTGATCGAGACAGCGAGCGCCGGGCTGCTACGTATGCTGGGGCGTGACCGTGCCGAGGTTGAAGGTGTCAGGCTGGAGGACCTGTTCCTCGGCGACTTGCCCGACCTGCTCCAAACACTTGGTGCGTCGGGATTCTTTGACGGCAGGCTCGAAAGCGTCGAAAGTGCGGATCGATATACCTTCGTCGATCGCGAGGGACAGGTGAGTAGCCTGTGTATCGAAGGATTGCACTGGCCGCACACGGGCGAGGACGGGGCGATCCGCTGGATGCTGTCCGGCGCCCCGATCGACGAAGTCGAATATGAAAACTTGTGCCGCGAGCTGGCCGGGAAGGTCGCGCTCCACCCGGCACCCTGAGCCCTGAAGGGGGGGCCGAATTGGTACAGGATATCAAACTGTCTGTGTCGTCCAGCAAGGTGAACTGGCCGTCGGTGATCCGGAATTTCCGGATGTCCAAAAGGCTGAAGCAGGCTGCATTGGCAGCGGATCTGGGCGTTACGCAGGCGATGATCTCGCGCTGGGAGAATGGCGACAGCGATCCACCCGAACGGGTCAAGCGCCGCATGGCGGAACTGGTCCAGGACGCCTTTGTCGTGGCACCGGCACCCACTTGGGTCGATCTCATCACGCTGAACCCGTCGGTCGAGTTCGTGACGGATTCGATGGGTATGGTGAAGGCGATCTCGCGCGGTGCGCTCGAGCTGTTCGGTATGGCTCGTCACGAGATCGAGGGACGCAATATCCGCGACTTCGTCGGCGGCGACTTCATGTCCGCACTGGAACGGATCCGCGAGGAGGGCATGTTCCAGAGCAATCTGGCCTACGCCCAGAGTCTCGGTTCGATGGAGATCAACGTCTCCGCCGGCATGCAGTCGCGCCTGTGCGACTTCCTGCATTGGCCGCGCATCTCCGAAGCGCGCACCGTCTATTGCATCCATTCCGGCGCCGTACTCGACGAGTCCCGCTACACCTCGCGGCTGGAAGAGCGCGGCGAGAAGATCGTCTTCCGCCGGACCTTCTGATCGCGGTATCGGATATCGGACATGAAAAAGGGGCGGCTCCGCCGGAGCCGCCCCTTTCCTGTCAGGCTTGCGCCAGCGCTATTCGCCGCGCTGCTCGTCGCGCAGGGCGCGGAACTCGTTGCCCTCATACCAGTTCGGCCAGTTGTCCGAATTGGCGAGGCGTGAACCGACCTCGTAGAACAGCTCGACATTCTCGATCATGCCGTCCATCGGCCAGTCGGCGGAGTATTCGTCGGCGGGGCCGTGATAGCGGTTTGCGCGATAGTCCTCGCCCGCGGCCTGGCCGGCTTCCGTGCCGCCCTCGCGCAGATCTTCGCCGCCATCGGCATACAGCATCGGCACGCCGTGCTTGGCGAGCGAGATATGGTCGGAGCGGTAGAAATAGCCGGCTTCCGGATTGGGATCCGGGACGATGTAGCGGTCCTGCTCCGAGGCGACGCTCTCCAGAACGTCTTCCAGCTCCGAGGCGCCGTGGCCGACGACGATGATGTCGCGCGAGCGGCCGGTGGGCAGCATGGCGTCGATATTGATCCCGCCGACAGTCTGGCTGAAGGGCACGATCGGGTTCTCGCCGTAATAAGCCGAGCCGAGCAGGCCCGATTCCTCGGCCGTGACGGCCAGGATCATCACCGAGCGCTCCGGCGGATTGGCCATGAAGGCTTCGCCGATCTCGAGGATGGCGGCGGTGCCTGTCGCATTGTCGACGGCGCCGTTATAGATGCCGTCCTCGCCCTCAGCCACGTCGCGGATACCGATATGGTCCCAGTGCGCGGTGTAGATGACGTACTCGTCCGGCCGCGTCGTGCCCGGAACCACGCCGACGACATTGCGCGAGTCGAGTGTGCGGGTGGAATTGTGCAGCGTCGCGGAGGCGGTCAGGCCTTCCATCGGCACGGCCTCGAAGTCCGCCTGTGAGGCGGCAGCGGTCAGGGTGTCGAAGTCGAGACCGGACAGTTCGAACAGCTGGCGGGCCACATCCTCGGTGACCCAGCTCTCGACGGCAGCAAATGTGCCTTCGCCCGGTTCGCGGGCGAGGTCCAGCTGGGCGCCGGTCCAGGAACCCGAAACCACGTTCCAGCCATAGGAGGCCGGGGCGGTCTGGTGGATCAGGATGACGCCGGCCGCGCCCTGGCGGGCCGCTTCCTCATACTTGTAGGTCCAGCGGCCGTAATAGGTCATGGCATTACCGTTGAAGAGGCCGGAATCGGGATCGGCATAGCCGGGGTCGTTGACCAGCATGACGACCGTCTTGCCCTCGACATCGACGCCCTCATAGTCGTTCCAGCCATATTCCGGCGCGACGACGCCATAGCCGACAAAGACCAGGTCCGAGCTGTCGAGCGAGACCTCGTCGGCGGCGCGCTTGGTCCAGAAGACCACGTCTTCATTCGTGGTCAGGCCGAGCGGCTCGCCATTGTGGGCAATGTCGAAGCTGGACGTGCTCTCGTCCAGCGTGACTTCCAGCAGCGGCACCGGCTGGAAATAGCTGCCCTCGTAGCCCGGCTCGAGGCCGATCCGGGCCATCTCGTCGGCGATCCACTGGCTGGCGGCGATCCCGCCCGGCGTGGCCGGCGCGCGGCCCTCGAACTCATCGTCCGCGAGGGTCGAGATCATGCGGCGCATATCGGCTTCAGCGATCGCGGCGCTGGAAACTCCGGTATCATCCGCCGGCGCGGAATGGCCCGCGTCAGTCGTCTCGGTGGTCGTCTCCGGTGCCGGCGCGGCGTCCGTGTCCGCGTCGTCTGCCGGGGTGCAGGCGGCGAGCAGGAGCCCGCTTGCCAGAGTGCTCAAAACTAGTCTTCTCATGGTTCTCCCCCATGTTGCGGCCAACTGGGCCTTGGGCTTTGGCGCAAAACTGTGGCACATCCTGCATTCGTGCTCGTCGCGCACAAGGGGTGGCGTCACTGAGATCACACGGAAATGGGGTTTGACCAAACCTGAATGACCATTCATGTTTGGTGTTGACCACACACAAGAAGAGTGGGTCGAAAGACCGGTACGCCTGAGGGGAGAGATCATGGCGGATACGAATGCAGGTGCTGCGCAAGGCAGCAACTTGCCCGGAGCAGGCTATCGCAGCCTGGTCATGGTGCTGCTGTTCCTGGTTTATGCGTTCAACTTCCTGGACCGCCAGATCATTTCCATCCTGGCTATCCCGATCAAGGAAGACCTGGGCCTGACGGACGAACAGCTCGGCCTTCTCGGCGGTATCGCTTTCGCACTCCTCTATTCCACGCTGGGCGTGCCGATTGCCTGGTTTGCCGACCGCTTCAACCGGACCTGGATCATGACTGCGGCGCTCACGATCTGGAGCGGTTTCACGGCGCTCAGCGGCTTCGCCCAGAACTTCATGCAGCTCTTCCTGGCGCGTGTCGGCGTGGGCGTGGGCGAGGCGGGCGGTGTCGCGCCGGCCTACACGATCATTGCCGACTACTACCCGCCCTCCAAGCGCGCCCGGGCGCTGGCGATCTATTCGCTCGGCATTCCCGTGGGCAGCGCCTTTGGCGTCATTGCCGGTTCGCAGATTGCTGGCGGCGGTATTTCCGACGCGCTGGATTGGCGTTCCGCCTTCTTCATTGTTGGTATTGCCGGCATCGTTCTGGCACCGATCTTCAAACTCGTCGTGCGCGAGCCCAAGCGCGGTCAATACGACGCGCCGGCCGTGGCCGCGAAAGTCGAGGCGCCGCAGGAAACAGTCGGTGTCTATCCGGCCGACCGCATCCGCATCCTGTCAATTGCCGGAGCGGCGCTGCTCGCCCTGCCCAGCCTGCTCTCCATCTTCAATACGGTCGTGTTCGGTGCGACGCCGGTGCAGTCGGTCAGCCTCCTCGCCGTGACCGCAGGCGTCGCCGCCGTGTGCGGCTGGTTCGGCGGGCAGTGGATCGGCCGCCAGTCGAAAGGACTGCCGCTGGCGCTGGGCCTGTCTGTCCTGATGGTCCTGCCGGGTCTGGTTGCCTGGCTGGTGCCGGCCCTGACCGGCGGAGCCCCCGTCGGCACGGCAGCAATCGCTTGGCTGATCGGCCGCGCCATCGCCGGGGCCCTGATCGGCTTCTTCTTCGCGACCTTCCGCGAATTCATGATGCTGGCCCTGCGCAAGCCGAGCTTCTGGCTGATGATCATGGGCGCCTCGGCCTCGTCGATGATGGGCTATGGCGTCTTCTTCTGGCTCCCCTCCTTCTTCGCCCGCAGCTTCCAGCTGTCGCTCACGGAGACGGGCTGGCTGTTCGGCGGGGTGCTGTTCGTGGCCGGCAGCCTGGGCATCTTCCTGGGCGGCGTGATGGGCGACTGGATGGGCAAGCGCAAGCGCTCGGCCTTCGCCACGGTTCCCGCCGTCGCCTTTCTGCTGTGTGCGCCGCTCTACTGGGCCGGCGTGCTGTCGCCGTCGGCGACGATGGCGGTCGCGCTGCTGTTCATCCCGACGGCGCTGGGCCTCGCCTGGCTGGGACCGGTTCTCTCGGCCTTCCAGCACCTGGTGCCGCCGCACATGCGTACCAGCGCGTCTTCTGTCTTCCTGCTGATCAACAATCTTCTGGGTATTGGCGGCGGCGTCTACGTGCTGGGCCGGCTGTCGACCGCGCTGCAGCCGACCTTCGGGGACGGTTCGCTGCGGATCTCGATCCTGATCGGTGCCAGCCTCTATCTGGTGGCTGCCTTCTTCATGTTCTGGGCCTCGCGTTATCTGGCCCGCGACTGGGAAGGCGAGGGCGAGACCGTGCCGGTACCGGAAGCGGAACCGCCGACCGAGGCTGAACCCAACTGATGCCGGGCGACATGTTCACAGACCATTTCTTCACCAATGCCGACGGGTTGCGCAACCATTATCGCGACTACCCGGCCGAGGGGGCAGAGACCGGCGTGCCGGTGCTGTGCCTGCACGGGCTGACGCGCAATGTGAAGGATTTCGAGGATCTCGCGCCGAAGATCGCGGCGAAGGGGCGGCGGGTGATCGTCGCCTCCCAGCGTGGCCGCGGCCGCTCCGATTCGGACCCGCAGGTCGAGCGCTACCAGCCGCCGGTCTATGCCGCCGACATGCTGGGCCTGCTTGATGCGCTGGGGATTGCCCGCGCGGTCTTTGTGGGCACCTCGATGGGCGGTCTGATGACCTTCGTCGTTGCCGGCGTCCAGCCGCAGCGCATCGCCGCGGCGGTGATCAACGACGTCGGACCGGTGGTGTCGAAAGAGGGGCTGGACCGGATCAAGCTGAACACGTCCAGCCGCGATCCCGCGGCCAGCTGGGACGAGGCGGCGGCGCGCACGCGCGACAGCAATCTGGCCGCTTTCCCGGCGCGGGCGGATGACGAAGCCTTCTGGCTCGATTTTGCAAAGAAGACATGGATTGACGGCGAGAACGGTGCGGTCGAGCTCGATTATGACGGCGCGATCTTGTCCATGCTGGGCGGCGATGATGGTCCGCTGCCCGAGCTCTGGGAGTTCTGGGAACCCTTCCGCACCATTCCGGTCCTCGTCGTGCGCGGCGGGATCAGTGATCTTCTCTCACCGGAAACGGTGGCCGAGATGCGCCGGCGCAAGCCCGATCTGGGCGTGGTGGAAGTGCCCGATGTCGGCCACGCCCCCTTCATGACTGAGCCGGAAGCCTGGGCCGAGATCAGTACCTTCCTCGATCGCGTCGACTAGCCGAAAGTCTGTGCGAGCAGGGTGGCATCCGGCTTTTCATTCCAGAACAGCCGGGCGCCGGCCGTGCCCTCGATATCGGCGGCGCAGACATGGCCGGTCTTCACCTTCGCATTGCTGTCGGCACCGCTCAGCGCGGCATGCATGTAGCGCAACACACCGTTTGATGTGACGACGAGGGTGAGGGGTGTTTGTGCCGCATCGCGCATGGCCGCGAGCGCATTGGCCTTCAGCGTTGCCTCGTCCGGCGACCAGTCGGCGCCCTCCGGGCGGCGGTGATGCTTGTCCCAGCAGTCCAGCGCTTCCTGGCCGAAGGCGGCGACGATCTCGTCATTCGACTTGCCGCCCCAGGCGCCGTAGTCGATCTCCTTCAGGCGTTCGTCGATTTCGGGCGTGCCGGCAAAGCCGGTCAGTCCGGCGACGATTTCCGCGGCGCGCCGCGTGCGCTTCAGCGGCCCGCAGACGATGCGGCCCGGTGTCAGTCCGGCAGCCGCCAGGGCTTCACCCAGCGCCCGCGCCTGGGCCTCGCCGCTCTCGACCAGCGGCAGGTCTTCCTTCGCGCCGACCCAGACCGGCGTGTCGCCGGGGCCGAATGTATTGCCGTGGCGGGCGAGCAGGATTTTCGTCATGCCACCAGCTCCCCCTCGCGGGCGATGATCTCTTCCACGCGCAGGGCGTCTTCCGGTGCATCGACCGACCAGGCCGAGCGGCCGCGATAGTCGGTCAGCACGACGCGGATCGGGATGCCGTTCTCCAGGGCGCGCAATTGTTCGAGGCTCTCGGTGAGTTCGAAAGGCGTGGGCTCCAGTGCCACCAGTTTCTCCAGCGTGTCGCGGCGATAGCCGTAGAGACCGATATGCTGATAGGTCGGTGCGCCTTCTGCGGGCTTGCGCCGGAAGGGGATGACGGCCTTGGAAAAATACATCGCGTCCATCGCCTTGTTGAAGACGACGGTCGTGCCCGAGGCCGAGCCCTTCGCCTTGTCGGCGCGCATCCGGGCCTCGGTCTCCGCGGGCAGTTCGATGGCAGGTGTGGCCATTTGAAGTGAGGGATCCGCCCGCAGTGTCTCGGCGACACCGCCGATCACCCAGGGCGGGATCAGCGGCGCGTCGCCCTGCACGTTGATGACGATCTCGGCATCGCTGTCGAGGCGGCGCATGGCGTCGAGCGCGCGTTCGGTTCCGTTGCGGCAGGCGGGGTCCGTCATCACGGCTTCGCCGCCGGCAGCGGTCACGGCGTCCAGGATGCGCTCGTCATCGGTCGCGACCACGACGCGGTCGACCCCGTCGGCGGCCGCGGCGATCCGCCAGACCCGTTCGATCATCATCCGGCCGGCGATCTTCGCCAGCGGTTTTCCGGGAAAGCGGGTCGACCCGTAGCGGGCGGGAATGATGGCGAGAACGGACATGTGGCGCAGCTCCCTCGGCTTTCCCGGCTTGTTCCACAATCCGCCGGGAATTGCCATATTGGCGGTATCCGCGATCCTGGATGCGGAATTTCCCCGTGCACTTGCGGCATTGATGTGTACACATGACGCCGCCCGGACCCTGAACAGCCCGGGACTCCTGTCACCGAAGGCGAAACGAGGACGTTAGATGCGCCATTTCCTGTCCACCGAAGATTGGTCCCGCAACGAACTTCAGGGCCTGCTCGACCGAGCGGCTGCCTTCAAGTCGGGCGTGAAGAGCCGATCGCTGGAGGGCAAGTCGATTGCGCTGGTGTTTTTCAATCCCTCGCTGCGAACGCGATCGAGTTTCGATATCGGCGCACACCAGCTGGGCGGCCATGCCATCGTGCTGGACGCAAAGGGCGCGACCTGGCCGATGGAGTTCGGCGACGGCGCCATCATGGACGGAGCCGAGGAAGAGCATGTCCGCGAGGCTGCGCGCGTGCTGTCGCGCTATGTCGATCTGATCGCCATCCGCTGCTTCCCGGAATTCAAGGACTGGAACAGCGAGCGCGAGGATCCGATGATCTCCGCCTTTGCGAAGCATGCGACGGTGCCGGTCATCAATATGGAGACCATTGTTCACCCCTGTCAGGAGCTGGCCCACATGCTGGCCCTGCAGGAGCGCTCCGGTCCGGTGGCGGGCAAGAATTATCTTTTGACCTGGGTGCCGCATCCGAAACCGCTGAATACGGCCGTGGCCAATTCCTCGCTGCTGATCGCGTCGAAGTTCGGCGCCAATGTCCGCATCCTTGTGCCGGATGAAGTCTATCGTCTCGACGAGCGCTACATGTCGGCCGCGGAACGCTTCACGGCTGAAGGCGGCGGTTCGGTCACGCTGACCACCGATGTCGAAGCCGCCTATTCCGGCGCCGATGTCGTGTATGCCAAGAGCTGGGGGGCGCTGCCCTTCTACGGCAATTGGGGCGAGGAAGCGCCGTTCCGGGCGAAGGGTGCCGGTTTCATGATCACGCCGGAAAAGATGGCGCTGACCAATAATGCCGTCGTTTCGCACTGCCTGCCCATGCGCCGCAATGTGAAGATCGCCGATGCCGTCGTGGACAGTGACGCCTTCATGGGGATCGACGAAGCGGAAAACCGCTTGCACGTCCAGAAGGCCGTGATGGAAGCCCTCGCCCTGCAAGGGGGGGCGGAATGAGCGGCAAGGATGCGGCCCAGCCTCCGGTCCGCCAAACGATCGTCCAGCTGTTGTCGCACATGCGTGACGGCAAGGAGATCCGCGAATACCTGCATCGTTTCTCCGGGGTCGACCAGGAACGCTTTGCCGTCATCAAGGTCGGTGGCGCGGTCATCCAGGATGATCTGGAAGGGCTCGCCTCGGCGCTGGCATTCCTGCAGACGGTCGGCCTGACGCCGGTCGTGGTGCATGGCGGCGGGCCACAGCTGGATGCGGCGTTGGATGTGGCCGGCATTGCCACCGAACGGGTCAACGGCCTGCGCGTCACGCGCGAGCCGGCCATTCCAATCATTCGCGATACGTTGACGGAAGCCAATCTCGCCCTGGTGGATGCGATCCGCGCCGCCGGCGGACGGGCGGCAGCTATCCCGCGCGGTGTGTTCGAGGCCGAGCTGGTCGACGAGAAGACCCTCGGGCGGGTCGGCGAGCCGAGCCGGGTCCGGCTGGACCTGGTGGCGGCTGCGGCCCGGGCCGGTCAGGCCTCGATCCTGGCCTGTCTGGGGGAGACGGCTGACGGGTGTCTCGTCAACGTCAATGCCGATACCGCCGTGCGTGCCCTGGTGCATGCGCTGCAGCCTTACAAGGTCGTCTTCCTCACCGGGACAGGCGGGCTGCTCGACGAGGAGGGCGATATCCTGTCCTCCATCAACCTGGCGACCGATTTCGCCGAGCTGATGGAAGCCGACTGGGTCAATGGCGGCATGCGTCTGAAGCTCGAGGAGATCAAGCGCCTGCTCGACGACCTGCCATTGTCATCCTCGGTCTCGATCACGCGCCCGGCGGAGTTGGCGCGTGAGCTCTTCACCCATGCTGGTTCCGGTACGCTGATCCGCCGCGGCGAACGCATCAAGGCGGCCGCGTCGAAGCACGAACTCGATATCGCCAAGCTGGACAGCCTGGTGACCAAGGCGTTCGGCCGTCCGCCGATTGCCGGCTACTGGGACAGCCTGGTTCTCGACCAGGCCTTCGTGACCGACAGCTATCGCGCTGCCGCGCTGACGACACGGCTGGACGACTGGGTCTATCTGGACAAGTTCGCCGTGCTCGACGATGCGCGCGGTGAGGGGCTGGGCCGGGCTGTCTGGCACCGGCTGGTCGAGTACGCGCCGCGCCTGATCTGGCGGTCGCGCACCAGCAATCCGGTCAATGGCTTCTATTTCGACGAATGCGACGGTGCCGTCCGCCAGGGCGAGTGGACCGTGTTCTGGCGCGGTGACGATGTCAGCCTGACCGGTATTGACGCTGTGGTGCAAAAGGCGTTTTCCCTGCCGCCCACGCTCGAGGCGCCGAAATGACCGCCCGGATCGGACTGATCGGCGCACGCGGGCATACCGGCCGGGAATTGCTGCGCCTGATCGGCAGCCGCGACGACATGGTTCTGGCCTATGCCAGTTCGCGCGAGTTTGCCGGCAAGCCCGTGGCCGACATAGCGCCGGAAATCGGCGGCGATCTCGCCTTTGAAGCCCTGTCGCCGGAGGATGTCGCCGCGCGGCCCGTCGATGCCGTGATCCTGGCGCTGCCGAACGGGGCCTCTGCGCCGTTCGTCGCGGCCATTCCGGCCGGAACCGTGATTGTCGACCTGTCGGCCGACTACCGGTTTGACAATGCCTGGGTTTACGGCCTGCCGGAAATCCATGGCCGCGAGGCGATCCGCCATGCCCGCCGCATCGCCAATCCGGGGTGCTATGCCACCGCCGGCCAGCTGGCGATCGCGCCGCTGCGGGGCCGCCTGGCCGGTCCGGCGCATGTGTTCGGCGTGTCGGGCTATTCCGGCGCCGGTACCACGCCATCGCGCAAGAATGATCCGGATGCGCTGGCCGACAATCTGATGCCCTATGCCCTGATGGGGCATATCCATGAGGGCGAGATGAGCCTGCATCTCGGCGAGAGCGTCCGCTTCACCCCGCATGTCGCCCAGTTCTTCCGCGGCATTGTGGCGACGGTGCATCTCCAGCTGGCCGAGCCGATGGATCGCGACACGCTGATCGGATGTTTTCGTGATGCCTATGCCGACGAACCTCTGATCGAGGTCGTCGAGCGCATACCGGAAGTGCGCGATGGCGCCGGCAATCCCGGCGCGGTGGTCGGCGGATTCGCGGTGGATGAGAGCGGCCGCCACGCCGTGATCGTCAGCGCGCTGGACAATCTTCTCAAGGGCGCTGCCACCCAGGCGATGCAGAATCTCACCCTGGCGCTGGGGCTCGAGGGGCTGCGCGGCTAGCGGGGACAGACAGTCCCGGAGGTTTGTCGTCCTTCCCCTCGATGGGGAAGGTGGGCCAGCGCGTAGCGCTGGCTCGGAAGGGGTGAATCCCGGTGCCGGCTGTCTGATTGCGTAGTCGCGAGGGCCTCGCCGCCACCCCATCCACCACGCCTTCGGCGCGGTCCCCCTTCCCCATCAAGGGGAAGGACAGGGGCCTTACCCGTCGTCGTTGGAGTAGCCGCGCACGACGCCCGCTTCGGCGTCGATCGCCTGCCAGCGGTCTTCATATGCAGCATCGCGCTCGACCCGGACATGCCCTTCGGCCCGCCAGAGGGTGAAGTCGCGCGTGCGGCCGCCATCGAGCGGAATGGCCAGTTCGCCGACGGGTTCGAACGTCCGGAAGTCCTCGCGCAGGCGCGGTACTTCCAGCGGGCGGTGGGAGACGATCAGCACGGGGCCGTCGATCGTCTCCGGCAGCGGCCAGATATCCTCGGCATGGTTCACCGGCCCGGAATAGCGCAGCCACATCCGCAGCTGCCCCTGCAGCGAGGGTGCATAGCGTTGGGTCTGGTGGAAGACATTGCGGTCATCGAACACGATGAAGGCATAGTCGTCCGCGGCGGCGGCTTCGGCGATGGCCGCCGCGGTTTCCGGCCAGGCACGGATACGCTTGGTCGCATTGTCCAGGCCGGCCATCTCCACCAGAGCCGGGCTGGTGGCCATCATGGCAAAGCCGATACCGACAACACTGTGCAGGGCAATCGAACCGATCAGCACCCAGCGGCGCCAGCCCGGCCCGTTCAGCAGGAACAGGGTGACCAGGAGCGTTGCGGCGACATAGGCACCGGCCGCCCAGTTGGCATGGGCGCGGCTGATGAAGGCCTGGATCGAGACGGCGAGAATCGCGGGCACGATAAAGGCGGCGAGCAGGCGGCGTTCGGGTGCGATGTCACGGAACTTCAGCGCACCGGCGATCAGCAGGCCGATCAGGACCGGAAACAGGAGCGGGCCGAAGACAGCGGTCTGCTCGACGAGGAATTCGGCCATTTCTGCAGGGTGAAACAGGTCGCCGCCCCAGTTTGCATTGGCCGCGGTATGCGTGACGGTGGCGAAATCGTTTGCTGCATTCCAGGCGAGATTGGGGGCCAGGCAGGCGAGCGCGATGAGTGCGGCGATGGCACCTTTCAGGCTCAGCAGCGCCCGGCGCAGCGGCGCGTCGATCACAATGCCGATGGCCGTGCCGACGACGAAGTAGATCATTGCGTATTTGGACAGGAAGCCGAGGCCGATGGCGAGGCCCAGACCTGCCGCGGAAACCCAGTCTCCGCTATCCCGGAGCCGCAGCAGGGCGTAGAGGCCGGCTGACCACGCGCAGAGCAAGAGTGCATCGGTCGAGATGACGACGCCGGATAACCAGATCGAGGGCAGGGTGAGATAGACGGCTGCCGCCCAGAAACCGCTCCGGGTGTCCGCCAGCCTTCGTGCGCTGGCAAAAAGGAAAGCCGCCGTTACCGAGTGCAGCAGGGGCGCGGGGAGGCGGACAGCGAAGTCGCTGTCACCGAGGAGGCTGGTCGATGCGGCGATCAGCCAGGCGATCATCGGCGGTTTTGAGAAATACCCCCAGTCGAACTCGCGGGACCAGATCCAGTACTGGGTCTCGTCCGCGTAGAGCGCAACCGGTGAAATCGAAAGTGCTACGATACGCATCAACGCAATGCCGGCAATGAGGCCAATCGTTGCGTGTAGCCAGGGACTCGTCCGCGAAGATTCGGCGAGGGTGGAATCAGTCATTCGGACGTCCCGCTTCCGCTGCTGAAAAGTGTAACATTTTGGCCGCAGCCTATGCGCTTTTCGCACGGGTCGGTAAAGGCCCCAAGTGGAGAAAATTCCGGGTATCAAACCCGCTCACATCCCGGATTTTGAGGTTTTGTGCGGCTGCACACACATATTTTGCGATTGTTGCGCTGCGGCGTACGGTCGACAGCCAGGGTTAATGGGCCGGAGTGTCACAAAAGCTTCTCATATACGTCTTGGAAAGTTTTCACGGCCGGCGTACGAGGCGCGTGCTTCGTACCGGGGGCCGTGCCCCCATCTGATCATCTATTGGGGGACATGCTCCATGTCTTTTATGAAAAAGCTTTCCTACAGCGCGGCGACGCTCGCCCTGCTGGCCGCCGCTCCGGCTGCCGTCCACGCCCAGGTGACCTCTGCGCAGCTGCGCGGCACCGTCGTTGACGAAAACGGTGCTCCGGTGTCCGGCGCGTCCGTCACCATCATGCACCTGCCCTCCGGTACCGCAGGTTCCGCGACGACCACGTCGACGGGCTCCTTCTTCGAAAGCGGCCTGCGCGTCGGCGGTCCGTACCGCATCTACGTCTCGGCCCCGGGCTTCGAAGGCGACGTCATTGAAGACCTGATGATCCAGCCGGGCTCGCAGGCTCCGCTGACCATCCGCCTCAGCTCCGGCACCGAAGACGTCATCACCGTCACCGGCCAGGCCATCAACACGCTGGACCTGAACAACGGCGTGGGTTCGACCTACTCCGCGCGCGACGTGTCCAATGCGCCGTCGCTGAACCGCGACCTGATCGACACGCTGCGCCTCGACCCGCTGGTCTCCCAGTCGGGCGAAAGCTTCATGTCGATCGCCGGCCAGTCCCCGCGCTTCAACGCCGTCTCCATCGACGGTTCGCTGCAGCAGGACAATTTCGGCCTGGGTTCGAACTCCTATGCGACCAGCCGTTCGCCAATCAATATCGACATCGTCGAGTCCGCCTCGGTCGTGGCCGCCGACTACACGGTCACCTCGGGTAACTTCCAGGGCGGCCTGATCAACGTCGTCACCCGCTCGGGCACCAACGAGTTCGACGGTGCGGCTTTCTACTATCGCGCCGACGAAGACTTCCGCGGCAACGTGACCGACGGTCAGCTGGTCAACCAGACGCCGTTCACCGAAGAAGAGTACGGCATCTCCGTCTCCGGCCCGATCATCGAAGACAAGCTGTTCTTCCTGGTCTCCTACGACGAATACGAGTCGGCCAACTCCGACTTCTACGGCACGACCGACGCCAATAACGGTATCGACCCGGCCTTCTGGACCACGCTGCACGACATGGTCCAGAACACCTACGGCTACGACATCGGCACCCGCCCGATCTCGAACGCCACGCCGTCGACCTCCGAGCGCCTGCTGGCCAAGCTCGACTGGAACATCAACGCCGATCACCGCGCGTCCTTCACCTACCAGTCGACCGAGGAATCCGACGTCTCGACCGGGTCGTCCAGCTACGACACGGCCTATTACGACGTGCCGCTGGAAGTCGAAGCGATGACCTTCCAGCTGTTCTCGGACTGGAGCGAAAACCTCTCCACGACCTTCCGTATCTCGAACACGGAATTCGTTCGCGGCCAGAACTGTAATGCCGGCAACGACCAGCCGCAGCTCTCCTTCGACGACTGGACCCCGGCCGATCTCGCCGGCACGCCGCTGGACGGCCTCGTCTCCGCGGGCGGCCAGATCCCGGACCTCGTCGCCGGTTGCGACATCTACCGTCACGCCAACGAGTATGACGACAGCCGTCTGATCGTGTTCGGCCAGGCCGACTATGCCTGGAACGACCACATCTTCACCTTCGGCGGTGAATACGAGCAGTTCGACCTGTACAACCTGTTCGTCTACGCCTCGAACGGCGAGTTCACCTTCTACAGCCCGCAGGACCTGCTGAACCAGACGGCGTCGGTGGTCTACCGCAACGTCAGCACCAACAATGTCGAAGACGGTGCGGCCGGCTGGGGCTATGACCGCTTCACGGCCTTCGCCGAGGACACCTGGCAGCTGCGTGACGACTTCTCGCTGAACTTCGGCATCCGCTACGAAACCTTCATGCAGGATGACGAGCCGTACAACGATCCGACGATCGCTGCCCTGTACGGTCGCGACACCACGGCGAACCTCGACGGCAAGGACATCATCATGCCGCGCGTGGGCTTCCGCTGGGATGCCTTCGACCGCACGACGGTGACCGGTGGCTTCGGCCTGTTCTCCGGCGGTTCGCCGCAGGTCTGGATCTCCAACGCCTTCCAGGCGCCGGTGGTCTACGCCTCCACCTTCGGTACCCAGACGACCCTCGACGTCCCGCAGTCGCTGATCGACTATGTCGGCAACAACGCGCCGTCCGTCATCGACATCATCGACCCGAGCTTCGAGATCCCGGCCGACTGGCGCGCCTCGCTGCGTGTCGACCAGGAGTTCGACATCAATCTGGGCGGTCTGAACCTGGGCAATGACTACCTGTTCACGGCTCAGTACCTGTACTCGAAGTCCGAAAACGCCTTCGCCTGGCAGAACCTGGCTCAGCTCGAGCTCGGCTACGCCCTCGGCACGGCGCCGGATGGCCGCACGATCTATCCGGACCTGCAGGACCTGGGTGAAGCCAACCTGACCATGCTGACGAATGTCGACGGCGGCGAAAGCCACGTGTTCTCCCTGGCCCTGTCGAAGGAATTCGAGAACGGCCTCGGCTTCAACGTCAGCTACGCCTACCAGGACGTTCAGTCGGCCCTGCAGGACACGTCCTCGCGCGGCATCTCGTCCTGGCGGACGCAGACCACGTTCGACCGGAACAATGTCCGCCCGTCGATCGGTTCCTACCAGGTCGAAGACCGCTTCGTGACGGCCTTCTGGTACGAGCACGACTTCTTCGGCGACCTGACGACCCGCCTCGACCTGGTCGGCGAGTTCACCTCGGGCACCCCGTTCAGCTACACCTTCAACGTCAGCTCCTCGAACGCCCTGTTCGGCCGCGCCGGCCAGTTCGAGAGCCCGTATGACAGTGACCTGCTGTACATCCCGGAAACCTCCGACAGCCGCGTCGTCTACGCGTCCTCCTTCGATCTCGATGGTTTCAACCAGATCATCGACAGCCGGGGCATCACCCGCGGCCAGATCTTCGAGGAGAACTCCGAGACCTCGCCCTGGAGCCAGCAGTGGGACCTGCGCATCCAGCAGGAACTGCCGTTCTTCAATCAGTCGATGGAACAGTTCGTCGGTGAGAACCGTCTGAACCTGGTGGTCGACATCTTCAACGTCGCCAACCTGCTGAACGACGAATGGGGCACCGAGTACAACTCCGTCTCCTACGGCCAGGCCGGTGTGGTGACGGCTGACGTTGTCTCCGCCGCCGACGTCGCGATGAACGGTGTGGACGGTGCCACCGCCCTGCGTGGTGACGATCCGCGTACCACCTGCCTGTCGGCCGGTGACTGCGTGTACCGCTACAACTACCTGAACAGCTATGCCGACGGTTCCGTGAACCAGAACCTCGGCCGCTCGGTCTACTCGATCCGCGTCGGCCTGCGCTACGAATTCTAAGCCAGACCTCCGGATATCCGGACCCTGTGGAAGGGCGGCCCCAAGGGCCGCCCTTCTTCTTTTGTGTCTCGCGTCGGTCCGCGCGGCGTGATAGAGGCGCGGGCATGACGACCCACGCCTTTCCCGATCCGATCCAGCTGCCGCACGAGACCGCGCCTGTCCGGCGTATCTTCACCTGCTGGCCCTCGGCCGCCGACCTCTGGGAGGCGGATCTCGAACCGGCCCAGGCCGAGTTCGGCACCTTCCTGGCTGCGCTCGCCGAACCGTCGGCCCGGGGCGAACGGCTGGAGCTTGTCGTGCTGGCGGCGACGGCCCGGGCCGAGGCGTCCGCGCGCCAGGCGATGGGCCGCCGGGCCACGGTGGTGCGCGAACCCTTCGGCGATGTCTGGGCCCGCGACACCGGTCCCGTCTTTCTGCGCGACCACGGCCAGGACATCGCCGTGCGCTTCCGCTTCAACGGCTGGGGCGGCAAGTACGAGCTGCCGGGCGACACGACGGTCGGCGGTGCCATCGCCCGGCTCGCCGGGGCGGCGGAGCGGCGGGTCGACCTGACCGCCGAAGGCGGCGCGCTGGAGTTCGACGGCGAGGGGACGCTGATCACCACGCGGCAGTGCCTGCTGAACGCCAATCGCAATCCCGGCCGGTCCGAAGCCGAGGTCGAGGACGTCCTCAAGCACGCGCTCGGCGTGAAGAAAGTGTTGTGGATCGACGAGGGCCTCGTCGCCGACCACACCGACGGCCATATCGACAATATCGTCCGTTTCGCCCGGCCCGGCGTGGTGGTGTGCCAGTCGCCCTGGGGCGAGGACGATCCGCAGACGGGTGTGCTGTCCGCGATCGCGCAGCAGCTCTCGCGCATGACCGATGCCAAGGGCCGGCGGCTGAAAGTCTACACCATCCCCTCGCCGGGGCGGGTGGATCTGGGCGATGGCGAGACCGTGCCCGCCAGCCACATGAACTGGGTGATCGGACCGCGCAATGTGGTCATGCCGACCTATGGTACAGCCAGTGCCGCCGCGGCCATTGCAGCACTGCGCCCGCTGTTTCCGCATCACACCGTTGTCGGATCGTCAGCGCGTGCCATACTTTCGGGCGGAGGGGCTTTCCATTGTGTCACATGCCATCAGCCCGGAGTGTGAGGATTGATGCGAAGCGTACTGACTGCCCTGGGCCTTGTGCTCGTCTCGACGGTGCCGGCGGCTGCTGCCGGCCATGACAGCGCCAGCCCGACCGAGCGGGAAGACTATCCCTATCTCGGCGCCCTGCGCGAAAGGCTGGACGAGGCCGCGGGAGACCAGCGTGTGGTCGGCCTTGTGGCGGCCGTGATCGAGCACGGCGAACCGGTCTTCATCTATACCCATGGCGAAACGGCTGCCGGCTCCGGCGAGACCGTGACTGCGGAGACGATGTTCCGCGCCGCCTCGGTGTCCAAGACCTTCACCGGCACCTTGCTGGGCGTGCTCGAGGCGCAGGGCCTGGTCGATATGAGCGCGCCGGTGCCGGTCGATGTGTTGCAGCTGCGCGGCGATCGCCAGCCGACGCTGGAGGAAATCGCCAGCCACCGCACCGGCCTGCCGCCCAATGCCTATGATCTGGACCTTGAAGCCGGACAGGCGCCGGACCGCATTCGCATGCGCCTTGCCGGGGTCGATCTCCTGTGCCCGGTCGGCGATTGCTACACCTATCAGAATGTCGCCTTCTCGGCGCTGGAAAGCGTTGTGGAGGATGCCACCGGGACCGATTTCAACACGGCCCTGCGCGACTATGTGATCGAGCCTCTGGGGTTGCCGGCCGCTTCGGTCGGAACGGCGGCGCTCGAAGCGTCACCCTCCTGGGCGCGGCCGCACAGCGGCTGGCGGCGCACGGTGAATACCCCGGGCAATCCGAGCACCCCTTATGATTCCATCCCGTCGGCGTCCGGCCTGAACCTGTCGCTGAACGATCTGATCGCCTGGGCGCAGGTGCAGCTGGGAACATTGCCGGGGCTGGACGAGACCGTGCGGGTGCGCATCCACAGCCCGCTGACCGACACGCTGCGCGAGACGCGCCGTCTGGGCCGGCTGCGCGATCGGGTCGACAGCACGGCCTACGGGCTCGGCTGGCGCATCTATGAATGGGGCGACCGCACGCTGGTGCTGCATTCGGGCTATCTGTCCGGCTATGGCGCCCAGATCGTGCTCGAACCGGAGACCGGTTTCGCCTTTGTGGCGCTGTGGAATTCGGACAACCGGCCCGCCTGGTGGCTGTGGCCGACCGTGATGGATCTGCGCACCGGCGACGGGCCGGGCGACTGGATCGAAGAGGTTATGGAGGACTGACGGGATGGCCCGTACGATTTCGGTGGCCGCCCTGCAGGCGGCATTCGGCGAGGACATGGACGCCAATATCGCGACCGTGAAAGAACTCGTGCGCGAGGCGGCCGGCCGCGGCGCCCAGGTCGTGCTGCCGCCGGAACTCTTCCAGGGACCCTATTTCTGCAAGGTCCAGGACGAGCGCTTCTTCGCAACGGCCTGGCCGGCGATGGAGCATCCCTGCGTGACGGCGCTGGCGCCGCTGGCTGCCGAACTGGGCGTGGTGATCCCTGTCTCGATCTATGAGCGCGAAGGGCCGCACTACTACAATTCGCTCGTCATGCTGGATGCCGATGGCAAGGCGCTGGGCATCTACCGCAAGAGCCATATTCCCGACGGTCCCGGCTATATGGAGAAGTTCTACTTCCGCCCGGGCGATACCGGTTTCAAGGTCTGGGATACGAAGGCCGGCAAGGTCGGTGTGGGCATCTGCTGGGACCAGTGGTTCCCGGAAGCGGCGCGCTGCATGACCATGCTGGGAGCAGAGGTGCTGCTCTACCCGACCGCGATCGGTTCGGAGCCGCATGATGACAGCCTCGACACGGCCATTCGCTGGCAGCGCGCGATGCAGGGGCATGCCGTTTCGAACGTCATTCCCGTGATCGCCGCCAACCGGATCGGTAATGAGGGTGGCCAGGTCTTCTATGGCTCGTCCTTTGTGACCGATCATACCGGTGAAAAGCTGGAAGAGCTGGGCCGCAACGAGACCGGCGTGGTCTCATCGACCTATGACCTGGATTTCCTGCAGCGTCACCGCGCAGCCTGGGGGTTCTTCCGCGATCGCCGCCCGGACCTCTACGCGCCGTTCTTTTCGCCGAAGGTCTAGCTTTTTTGGACGCATTTTCGGACCGCAAAACCGGTCCCCACTTTTGCTGAAAATGCTCTAGCTGTCTGCACCCGGGCGTTTGCCCAGGGGAACAAGGATGGCAACGGTGATGGCGACCGCAATGGCCGGCCAGCCGAACGCGATCGCCTGATCGGTCTGACCGCGGGTCAGGCTCCAGGCGGCGGCGGTAAAACCGGCCGATGACAGGGTGGCTGCCGTGAGCAGCACGATCAGGCGAAATGCCATCTACTCCTCCAGTCCCCCCTCAAGAGACCGTGTCGCGGTCTTTCTGGGCATCATCATGGCAGATCTTGGCTAATGATCGGTTTCCGCCGTCGGCATCTGATGAGGCCGACGGCGGTCTGCTACCGGTTGTCGGGTTGTGACCGGACGCGCTTCAGACCCAGCCGGGTGATCCGGTAGGGGCCGCTGCTGTGTGACGCGATATAGCGCCGGCGCCGCAGCTTGGCGAAGAGGGCGAGGGAGCAGCCGCTCCACGCCCATCCGTCGCGCGTGACGGTGGTGATATCGATGATGCGGCCGCGTTCATCCTTCTCGAAATCGATACGGCCGCCCTGGGCGAGCAGGTGCAGGACCCGCTGCTCGGGTTTGGAAATGTCCATAGTGATGTCAGCTTGAAAAAGGCACACGAAGACGCCGGCCGCAGCTCACGCATGCGGCAGCGTTGATCGATCAGGCCCGGTCGGTCTTGACCGGGCCCTACCGGGCCTCTTGGCTGATGGACATAAAGTCTCCAAAAGTCAGGTTTCGGAGATAATGGCTTCGGCATTGCCGTTCAAGCCGGGCGGGGCGGCTATCCGCCCATCAGGGCGCCCTTGATCCCGTCAAAGATGAATTGTGCGGCCAGCGCAGCGAGGATGACGCCGAGGATCCGGGTGATCATGGCGGCCATCGACTCGCCGATCAGCTTCATTACCGGGCCGATCATCAGGAAAACGACCAGGCAGAAGACCAGAATGATCGCCACGGCCGCGAGCACAACGCCCTGCTCGGTCAGGCTGGTGGCGTCGGACATGAAGAGCATCATCGTGGCGATGGCGCCGGGGCCGGCCAGCATCGGGATGGCCATCGGGAAGACCGAGATGTCGTCCCACTTTTCCGGGTGCGTATCGTGTTCGCCGATGATTTCCTCGGCGCGCTCCTCGCGGCGTTCGGTGCGCTTCTCGAAGATCATTTCCAGCGCCATCAGGAACAGCAGAACGCCGCCGGCGGCGCGGAAAGCGTCCAGCGAGATATGCATGGCGTTCAGCAGCCAGGCACCGCCTAGGGCGAAGCCCAGCAGCACGCCCGAGGCAATCACCACCGAGCGGATGGCCATCGAACGGCGGTGCGATTTCGGCGCGCCATCGGTCAGCGCCGCAAAGATCGGCGCCACGCCGGGCGGGTCGATGGCCACGAAAAAGGTGACCAGGGCGGAGGTGAAAAGTTCGAGCATGCCGGTTTCCTGTCTGTGGCCGCCCGCATAACCGGAGCGCGCAGAAAGGTCACGGAATTTCTCGGGCATGGCTTTGCAGGATAGTTATGCAAATTGGCCGTGGGCGGGCTGAGGAAAGGTGTGTCTCGCGGGCTGCGGGCGGATATTCTGCAGAGTGCAGACACGGGAGGGATCATGCCGGACTGGTTGCCACCGATACTCGGGACGCTGGACATCGCGGCCTTTGCTGCGCTGATCATCGGCGTGTTGTGGAATGCGCGGGAGACCCGGCGTTCGACCTATATCAATCTGGAGACCGAGGCGCTGAACATCTTCCGCTTCGAAGCGGAGCATCGCGCCGTTCTGGCCCGGATCTTCAACGAGCCCGAGGACAGGCCAGTCGACCTGGACGACGAGGAGACCGTCGTCGCCAACAACTACTTCCTCCAGATCCTGAACCTGTTCGAAATTGCCGTGCGGCTGCGCAGCCGGGGCAATCTCGATCCGATGATTTTCGGGACCTGGGTGTCCTGGTTTCTCGAGGTTTCTGAGATGGGCTGGTTCCGGCGCAATTGGCCGGACTACCGGCTGCACTATTCACCGGACATGCGGGGTATATTCGACACCTATTTCCGCACCGTTCCGGACCTCTCCATTACCTTCGAGGAACGCCGGAAATACTTTTTCGAGGCTGCGGCGAAGCAGATGAAATGCCGCACGGTCAGAAAGTGGCTCGACAATGCCTGATATGGATATCCGCCCGCTCGAGTCCGCCGGAATTGCCGGGGCCGCCGCATGGGCGGCCGCACAGCTGCGGCCGATGCCGGCCTATATCTCGCACGGGGAGATCCTGTCCGGCCGCAGTCCGGACGGAAAGCGCTGGGCAGATGATCTGGATACCGTCCTGGCCAGAGACTTTGCGGCTTGTCTCGACGGAGGCGGTTTCGTGCTGGTTGCGTGCCAGGGGGATACGATTGCGGGATTGTGCGCAGTTGCAATCGAAAGCGTTGCCGGCAACCGCATTGCCACGATCGAGGACCTGCTGGTCGGTGAAGACGGGCGGGGGCGTGGGCTGGGGTCCCGGCTGCTCGAGGCGGCCGAGGCACTCTGCCGTGAAAACAATGCCGACCGGATCATGCTGGAAAGCGGCATTGCCAATGATAGCGCCCACAGCTTCTTCGAGGGGCGAGGCTATCGCGCCGTCTCGAAAGTCTTCCTGCGCAAGCAATAAGCCGGGTTTGGCCTAGGCTGACCGTATGCTTTCAAGGAACTGGGTGACCTGGACGTGCAGCTCGCCGGAGGCGGAGGTGAGGTCGCTCGAGGCGCGCTGCATTCCGGCGGTCGCATTCCGGCTCGATGTCATGGCCGTGTCCAGCCGCGCGACATTCTCCGCGACGCGCTCGGAGCTGGTGCTGGCGATCCGGGCGCTGTCATCGATCTGATGGGTGGCGCTGGACTGGTCCTCGACGGCCTGGCGGATCGTTCCGGACAGGGCGCTGATGCGGTCGATCGTTGCGGCGATATTGCGGATCGCGGTTTCCGACTGACGGGCGACGTCCTGCACCGAGGCCACCTGGGCCGTGATGTCTTCGGTGGCTTTCGTGGTCTGTTCGGCCAGGGCCTTCACTTCACTCGCCACGACGGCGAAGCCCTTGCCGGCCTCGCCAGCACGGGCGGCCTCGATGGTGGCATTGAGAGCGAGAAGATTGGTCTGGCTGGCGATCTGGCTGATCAGCTCGACAATCTCGCCGATCGTGCGGCCTGTCTCGGACAGGCGGCCGACGATCTCGTCGGTCTTGCGAGCCTCGGCGACCGCCGTCGCGGCGATCTCGGCGGCCTGGTCGGCATTGGTGTTGATGTCGGCCACCGACAGGGATAGTGCATCCGCCGAGCGGGAGACCGTTTCGACCTGGGTGCGCGATTCGCCGGACGCCGTGCGCACTTCCTGCAGGGAGGCGAGGGACTGTTCCACGGCTGTCTGCAGGTCACCGGAATGCCGCCCGACCGTGCCCGCTGCATCGGTCAGCGTGTTCACGACGGTAAGGACCGAGCGTTCGAAATCCTCGGCAACCTGGCGCATCAGGGCTTCGCGTTCGCGCGCGATCTCCGTCTGCTGGGCGTATTGCCGTTCGGCCTCTTCACGGGCACGGTCGGCCAGATTGGTGCGGAATTCGATCACCGAGCGGGCGATGGCGCCGATCTCGTCCCCGCGGTCGGCCCCGTCGATCTCGATATCGAGATCGCCGCTGCGCAGCCGGTCCAGCCCCGTCTGCAAACGCCCCAGCGGGCGCGCAACGCCCAGGGCCAGCCAGATGGCCAGGCCGAGGAAGGCCAGACCGACAGGCGCGCAGGTCAGGCCGATCACCAGCATCTGGTCGGCAATCAGCGCGTCGATATGTGCGGCGATATCACCGGAGACAAAGGCCTGGGCAGCCTCGGGTGAGCCGAGCTGGCCGAGCATGGCCTGACGGAAGGCGTAGAAGGCGAAGGCGGTACCGCCCATCATGATGGCACCTGCGGTGACCACCATCACGACGAAACGGCCTTTGATCGAAAGGGTCACGGCTAAGACGCCCTGGCTGCTGTGCGGAGTTCCGGGTGTTCCGGTCTGGCCCGATCTTTTGCGCCGTGAGCGTAAAAATGAGGTAACCGAGATCAGCCCTGCGTCAAAGAGTCCGGCCGGCCCCAGGCGACAAAGGCACCATTGAGATAATCGGTGTCCGACTTGCCGTAGAGGAAGGGGGCGCCGTCCGGCGTCAATACATCGCCTCCGGCTGCTTTCAGCACGGCGTGCCCCGCGCCGGTATCCCATTCACAGGTGGGGCCGAAGCGCGGATAGACATCGGCCGAACCCTCCGCCACCAGGCAGAATTTCAGAGAGCTTCCCGCCGAAACCTTTTCGGTGACCCCGACACTGTCGGCAAAGGCGATGGTCTTCTCGTCAGAGTGTGAGCGGCTCATGACGGCCGTCTTGCCGCCTTCGGGGGCGGGCCGCGTGGCGATCGGCTCGAGACTGTCGCGGCTGACCGGCTGGCCGGGTTTCAGCGCGCCGGCCCAGGCGGTTTTACCGCCGACGAAAATGCGCTCGCGCGCCGGCGCATAGACGCAGCCCGCGGTCGGGGTGCGGTCCTCGACCAGCGCTATATTGATCGTGAACTCGCCGTTCTTGTTGATGAATTCCTTGGTGCCGTCGACGGGGTCGACCAGGATGAAGGCGCGACCCGTATCCGGGCGCAGACCGGCACTGAAGCTCTCCTCGGCGAGCACCGGCACATCCGGTACACACTTTGCCAGCTCTTCCAGGATAATGGCTTCGGCCAGCTCGTCCGCATCCGTCACCGGCGAGCGGTCGGCCTTGCCGCGTGTATCGAAATCGCTGTTATAGACCTCCATCACCTTCACTGCCGCAAGGCTGCAGATGCGGGCGAATTCGAAGGCAAGCGCATTGCGGTCGGCGGGCAGAGACATCGTCGGCATAACCTGGTGAGAAACGGCGTAAAGAAGAGTGCTTTGGGGCATAGGGGAATTGCCCTGCCGCGCCAAGCCTGTATGCAGGGTTTCCGGGGTGGGCCGGAGCAGGACTGGAGCAGGATGTGACGCAAGCGCCGGACATTTGCGTACATATTGTCGCCTATCGCAGCCGTGACACGATCGGCCGCTGCCTCGCTGCGCTCGAAGCCCAGACCGTCAGGCCGGGCGAGGTTCTGGTCCTGGAAAACGGGTCGCCCGAGGGCGAGCGGGTGACGGCAGAAGACTTGCCGGCTTGGGTGACCTTTATCGAGTCCGGCACCAATCTGGGCTTTGCCGCCGGCAATAACCGCCTGGTCGAGAAAAGCTCGGGGCGCTGGGTGGTCTTTCTCAATCCCGACGCCTTCGCGCGGCCCGACTGGATCGAGCAGCTCGCAGTCGCGATCGAGCGCTATCCGGATATCGCCCTGTTCGGGTCGACCCAGTATAGCGCCGAACGGCCGGATCTGCTCGACGGGGCCGGCGACGTTTATCATGCTGCCGGGCTGGCTTATCGGGCGGCCTATATGCGCCCCGTCTCCCTTCTGCCGGAGGAGGGCGAAGTGTTCGGGCCCTGTGGTGCCGCTGCCATGGTCCGGCGTGACGTTTTCGAGGCGCTGAACGGCTTCGACGAAAGCTTCTTCTGCTACAATGAAGACGTTGATCTCGCGTTTCGCGCCCGCCTGCTGGGCCACCGGGCCATCCAGCTGCGTGAGGCAGCCGTCGATCATATGGGCTATGCCTCGTCCGGGCGGCGCTCGGAGTTTGCCACCTATTACGGAGTGCGGAACAGGACGTGGGTTTTTCTGAAGAATACGCCTGACTGCTTGCTGATCGTACTCTTGCCGCTTCACGTCAGCGCGACGCTTGCAATGTGGGTGTCCTCCGCGCGCTTCGGTCAGGCTGGTGTTTTCGGGCGTGCGATCAAGGACGCCATATCAGGATGGCGGGAGCTGCGATTGTCCCGCCGGAGTGTCCAGGCCGAAGCGAAAGTTGGCAGTTGGGCGATTGCCCGGGCCATGGCCTGGAATCCCTGGCGCCTTGTCGCCCGTTCGACGGATGTCAGGCCTTACAAGCGCGTATAGATCAGCATTCCAAGCTTTCGAGCGCGGTGACATCGACCCGTTCGAGATCGATCGTATTGCGCTCGAGGTCCCAGTCCGGCCAGATGCCGATATAACCGTGATCCCAGACGCAGGTGGGAGGGGAGACGTCAAAAGTGATGTCCTGATAGTCGTCACTGACAGTGTAGCGTTCCCATCCGTCCTGGCCGATGCCGGGCAGGAAGACGTTGAAGCGTACGCCTTCGGCCGGCTGGTCGCTGGCAGCGCGTACACGGAAGGTCAGGCGCAGGCGTCGGCCTTGCAAGGCTTCGAGCTCATGGGGGGCCAACGCAAAAAAAGCGCCGGCCGACTGCATGCCATCCAGCGGTCCGCGCGATGCCGCGATGCGCACGAAAGCGGTCTGCCCCTCGGTCAGGAAGGTCGCTTCCAGCCCGTTGCCTGTACCGATCGCGTTCAGCGTATCGCCTTCATAGACCAGGCCTTCCGCCTGAATCTGCTCCGGGGTTCGCTTGGTGGAATCGCCGAAAGCGAGGGCGCCGGCGACCATGCCGCCCGTGACGAGGGCGGCGATCGGGTAAAAGGCCCAGTCAGGCAAGGAGAACATCGCGCATCCCGTGATCGCGTTACCGGTGCGACTGTTTGGCCCGTCGTGCGGAGAAGGTCAATCGCGCCACCCTGCCCGCGGATGGCCTGACACGGACTCAAAATGGCCGCGTTTCGGTGATGACATCTGCCGCCAACGCCAGTGTATCCGGCGGAAGACTTGAGAGGTCACTTGAACTTTTTACCGACGCAGCCGATTCTGGGCGTATGAACGTGCGTCCGGAATTGCCCTCAGATCCGCTCAAGGAGGCCGTGGCCCGGCTGGATGGCGCGATGACGCGTGTCGAGCGTGTGGCCGGCCGTATGCGCGCGCGCGTCGAGCGCGCCGAGACGGCGGCCGACCAGGCCCGCAATGCCGATGACGACCGGGCGCGGCTGGCCGAAGCCCTGGACGAGGCGCGCGGCCGCGAAGCCGCGCTGCATCAGGCCGCCCAGGAAGCGTCCGATGCGCTCGACCGGGCGATCGAGGACCTGCGCGGTCTGGCAGGTGAGGAGTAGGCGGCATGTCGAAGGTCACTGTGACACTCAATGGCCGTGAGTTCACCATCGGCTGCGAAGACGGCCAGGAAGCCTATCTGCGCGAGCTCGCCGGACAGCTTGACCAGCGCGTCGGCGGGATAGTCGAACAGGTTGGCCAGATCGGCGATGTCCGGCTTCTGTTGATGGCGGCCCTGATGCTGATTGACGAGCACAAGGATTTCGAGCGGCGGATCGAGGCGCTGGAAAGCCATATCGAGCGTCTGCGCCACGAACGCCATGGCGCAGCCAGCCTGCAGGCCGAAGAACGCCAGCGCATGGTGAGCTGCCTGATTGATGTGGCCGAGCGCCTGGAGGCCTTTGCCACCGATCTGGAGGGTGAGCCGCCGGCTGCTCCGGGCGAGGAAGACGGCGCCGCTGCTGCACACCTCGCAGATGCGCGCGCTTGAGACTGAGGCCGGAAAACGCCACATAGAAACCGTGACGGTTATCTGCTGCGTGCGACAGGAGCGTTTATCCCGCTGACCGTACATCTCCACGAGGGAGCTGCCTCTGTTCGGGACCGTGGTCCCTTTCACGCGGCGCCCACCTGAATTGTCGGGTCCGTGGGGATACACACGCACCACCGGCGCAAGTGGAGCCGTCACACCCGCTGTCCGCCAGGGTCATGACTGAAACGACTGACGCAAAATCCGTCCTGAGGCGCCGCCTGATCGCCGACCGCATTGCCGCATCGGCCGCCCGGCCGGAGGCCGGCGAACGGCTGGTTGATCATTTTGCACCCAACTGGCGGCCGCGCGCCGGCATGGTCGTGGCGGGGTATCATCCGCTGCCGCACGAGATCGATCCGGGGCCGCTGATGGCATCATTCGCCGCTGCAGGCGCCCAACTCTGCCTGCCTGTCGTCCAGGGGCGGGACCGGCCACTGGTCTTCCGGTGCTGGCGCGCCGGCGACACGCTGGAAGCCCGGGCCTTCGGCGTGAAGGAGCCTACGGACCGGGCACCTGAAGCCGTCCCCGATCTGGTTCTTGTGCCGCTGGTCGGTGTGGATCGCCAGGGTGTACGCCTCGGCTTCGGGGCGGGTTATTACGACCGCACGCTGGCCCGGCTGCGCAAAGCCGGCGAGGTGCGTGTCGTCGGGCTGGCATATCCCGAACAATGCGTGGATCGCCTGCCTTGCGAGGATCATGACCAGCGTCTCGATGCGCTGATCACCGACGAAGGCTGGCAGGCCTTCGCCTGAGCACAAAAGGAAACGCCCCGCCAGAAAGGCAGGGCGCTCCGCATTCTTCAAAGTCCGGACGTCGCCTAGTAGCGGTAATGTTCCGCCTTGAACGGGCCGGCTTGCGGCACGCCGATATAATCGGCCTGGTCGCTGGAGAGTTCGGTCAGCTTGGCGCCGAGCTTGTCGAGGTGCAGGCGGGCCACCTTCTCGTCCAGGTGCTTGGGCAGGATGTAGACCTCGTTCTTGTACTCGTCGCCCTTCGTCCAGAGCTCGATCTGGGCGAGCGTCTGGTTGGTGAAGGAGGACGACATCACGAAGGAGGGATGGCCGGTCGCATTGCCCAGATTCACCAGGCGGCCTTCGGACAGAAGGATGATGCGGTTGCCGTCCGGGAACTGCACGAGATCGACCTGCGGCTTCACATTCGTCCACTGGAAGTTCTTCAGGCTCTCGACCTGAATCTCGTTGTCGAAGTGGCCGATATTGCAGACGATCGCCATGTCCTTCATGGCGCGCATGTGGTCGACGGTGATGATGTCCTTATTGCCCGTCGCGGTGACGAAGATGTCCATCTCGCCGACGACATCGTCCAGGCGCACAACCTCGAAACCGTCCATGCAGGCCTGCAGGGCGCAGATCGGATCGATTTCGGTGACGTAGACACGGGCGCCGGCGCCGCGCAGGGACTCGGCCGAGCCCTTGCCGACATCGCCATAGCCGCAGACGACGGCCTTCTTGCCGGCCATCATCACATCGGTGCCGCGGCGGATGGCGTCCACCAGGCTTTCGCGGCAGCCATAGCGGTTGTCGAATTTCGACTTGGTGACGCTGTCATTGACGTTGATTGCGGGGAAGGGCAGCTCGCCACGCTTGGCCATCTGGTAGAGACGCATCACGCCGGTCGTCGTCTCTTCGGAGACGCCCTGGATGGCGTTCTTGGCCTTGGTGAACCAGCCCGGCGTGGCTTCAAAGCGCTTGCGGATCTGGGCGAAGAGCGCGGTCTCTTCTTCCGACTTCGGGTGATCGAGCAGGGAATGATCGGCCTCGGCCTTTTCGCCGAGGATCAGATACATGGTGGCATCGCCGCCATCGTCCAGGATCATGTTGGCGGTTTCGCCGTTCGGCCAATGGAAGATGGCGTCGGCATAGTCCCAGTACTCTTCCAGCGTCTCGCCCTTGTAGGCGAAGACCGGGATTTTCTGCTCGGCGATGGCCGCCGCGGCATGGTCCTGGGTGGAGAAGATATTGCACGATGCCCAGCGCACTTCGGCGCCAAGCGCGACCAGGGTCTCAATGAGAACCGCGGTCTGGATCGTCATGTGCAGCGAGCCGGCGATGCGCGCGCCTTTCAGGGGCTGGGCCTTGCCGAACTCCTCGCGCAGGGACATCAGGCCCGGCATCTCGATCTCGGCCATCTCGATCTCGGTCCGGCCCCATTGTGCCAGGGAGATGTCCTTGATGACGTAGGGGTGGTCGGCGGCGAACTGGGATTTATCCGCAACAGCAGTCATGACCTTCAGGTCCTCTTCGTGTTTCGGGTTTCTGACGGGGCGCTGGACGAGCGCCGGAAATACCGGGGCCGGCGCATAGCTGCTGCGGCCGGCCCCGTCATATAGGTTTGGGACGATCTAGGCGAGCCCGCGCAGCGCGTCCACCAGGTCGGTCTTCTCCCAGGAGAAGCCTCCGTCTTCGGCCGGCTTGCGGCCGAAATGGCCATAGGCCGCGGTGCGGGCATAGATCGGCCGGTTCAGCTGCAGGTGGGTGCGGATGCCGCGGGGCGACAGGTCCACCAGCTGGCGCAGCGTGTTTTCCAGCTTCACTTCGTCGACCTGGCCAGTGCCATGGCAGTCGACATAGAGCGAAAGCGGTTTGGAGACGCCGATCGCATAGGACACCTGGATGGTGCAGCGCTTGGCCAGGCCGGCGGCGACGACATTCTTGGCCAGGTAGCGGCAGGCATAGGCGGCCGAGCGGTCGACCTTGGTCGGATCCTTGCCCGAGAAAGCGCCGCCGCCGTGCGGCGCCGCGCCGCCATAGGTGTCGACGATGATCTTGCGGCCGGTCAGGCCGGCATCGCCGTCCGGACCGCCGATCACGAAGGTCCCGGTCGGGTTGACGTAGAATTCGTCTTCCGGCGGCAGCCAGCCGTCGGGCAGGACTTCTTCGACGACCGGACGGACCAGCTCGCGCACCTGGGCCTGGTTGAGATTGGCCTGGTGCTGGGTCGAGACGACGACCGAGGTGATACCTGCGGGAACACCGTTCTCATAGCGCATCGTCACCTGGGACTTGGCGTCCGGCTCGAACTCCGGCCGTTCGCCGCTTTTGCGCAGCTCGGCCATCCGCTTGAGGATCTTGTGGGAGTACAGGATCGGGGCGGGCATCAGCTCCGGCGTTTCGTCCGAAGCATAGCCGAACATGATGCCCTGGTCTCCAGCGCCTTCATCCTTGTCGTCGCCCGCATCCACGCCCTGGGCGATGTGGGCGGATTGCTCGTGCAGGAAATTCTGGAAGTTGGCGTGCTTCCAGTGGAAGCCTTCCTGCTCGTAGCCGATATCGCGGATCGCCTCGCGGGCGGCCTGCTCGATTTCGTCATTGTCGATCTCCGCCGCACAGCGGACCTCGCCGGCCAGGACGATCTGGTTCGTCGTGGTCAGGGTCTCGCACGCCACGCGCGCTTCAGGGTCCTTGGACAGGAAAAGGTCGACGATCGTGTCGGAGACACGGTCGCACACCTTGTCGGGATGGCCCTCGGAAACGCTCTCGGAGGTAAAGATATAGGACGGTCTGCTCACTGCGCATATCCTCATATAAAGATCGCTTTATATCGCGTGGGGTAGAACAGATACGCGCAGCGGATGCAAGCCTCTTGGTGAAAACATGTCCGGCCGTCTCGCTGCAGTCACCCCCTTTCAATCCATTGCACATAAAGATATCTTTATGTCGCCATGTTAATGCGCTATAGAATGACGCAAGCGAATTCGACATGCCCTGCAAAACCGGCCGCGTGCCGGCAGGCCAGCTGAAGGTGATCCATGAGTGCGGACGGCAGTACGATACAGCCACGGAACGGACTGAACGTGTCCTTCGAATTCTTCCCGCCCAAGACCGAGGCGATGGAAGAGACGCTCTGGGAGTCGATTTCCCGGCTTGAGCCCCTGTCGCCGAATTTCGTGTCGGTGACCTATGGTGCCGGCGGTTCGACGCGCGACCGGACGCACCGGACCGTGCGCCGTATCGTGCGCGAGACGGGGATCCGGCCCGCTGCGCACCTGACCTGTGTTTCGGCGACGCGCGAGGAGATCGATGATGTGATCCGCGACTACTGGTCGGCCGGTATCCGGCACATTGTCGCCCTGCGCGGCGATCCGCCGGACGGTATTGGCGAGGCCTATACGCCCCATCCGGGCGGCTATGCCAACGCCGCGGAACTCGCGCGCGGAATCCGCAAGATCGGCGACTTCGAGATTTCCGTCGGCTGCTATCCGGAAAAGCACCCGGAGAGCCCCGATTTCGACTACGATATCGACCTGCTGAAGAAGAAGATCGACAACGGTGCCACGCGCGCCATCACCCAGTTCTTCTTCGAGCCGGACGTGTATTTCCGCTTCCGCGACCGCGCCGAGCGAGCCGGTATCACCATCCCGATCGTGCCGGGCATCATGCTGCAGGCCAATTTCAACGGTCTCAAGCGGATGGCGGGGCTGTGCGGTGCCAGCCTTCCGGTCTGGCTGCACGAGGCCTATGAAGGGCTCGATGAAGACGCCGGCACGCGCAAGCTGGTGACGGCCCATGTCGCCGCCAAGTTGTGCAGCAAGCTGCAGGCGGGCGGTGTCGACAATTTCCACTTCTACACGCTCAACCGGGCGGAATTGGCGCTTTCCACCTGTCAGCTGCTCGGCGTGAAGGCCGATCAGCGCGAACCGGTGGGGGTTGCGTGATGAAGACGGGCGAACGGGTTGAAGCGCTTGCCGCGCTGGGGCGCGAGCGTGTCCTGATCCTCGACGGTGCGATGGGCACCCAAATCCAGGATCTCAAACTGGATGAAGAGGGCTATCGCGGCGAGCGCTTTGCCGACTGGCCGTCGGCGATCAAGGGCAATAACGACATCCTCAATCTCACCACGCCCGAAGCAGTGAAGGCGATCCACAAGGCCTATTTCGAGGCCGGGTCGGACATCGTGGAGACCAACACGTTTTCCGCCACCTCCATCGCCCAGGCCGATTACGGCATGCAGGACCTCGCGCCGGAGATCGCGCGGGAAGGTGCGCGCCTGGCCCGTGAGGCCGCCGACGAGATCGAGGCGGAAACCGGCACGCCGCGCGGCGTGGCCGGGGCTATCGGGCCGACCAACAAGACGCTGTCAATTTCGCCGGATGTGAACGACCCCGGATTCCGCGACATCGACTTCGAAACCATCCGCAAGGCCTATCACGAACAGGCTGCGGCCATGGCCGAGCATGTCGACTTCTTCCTGATCGAGACCGTGTTCGACACGCTCAATGCCAAGGCCGCCATCAAGGCGCTGCTCGATCTCAAGGCCGAGACCGGTATTGACCGGCCGATCATGATTTCCGGGACGATTACCGACCGGTCGGGACGCACCCTGTCCGGGCAGACGGCCGAGGCCTTCTGGTACTCCGTGCGCCATGCGCGTCCCTGGGCTGTCGGTCTGAACTGTGCGCTGGGAGCCGAGGAGATGCGGCCCTATATCGCCGAGATCGCCCGGGTCGCAGACACCCGCATCATCACCTATCCCAATGCCGGCCTGCCCAACGACATGGGCGAGTATGACGAAACCCCGGACGAGACATCGGGTTTCGTCGGCGAGTGGGCGCAGTCGGGCCTGGTCAATATCCTGGGCGGGTGCTGCGGCACGACGCCGGAGCATATCCGGGCTATCGCCGATGCCGTGAAGGGCGCCAAGCCGCGCCGCCCGGCCAAACGCGAGCGGGCCATGCGCCTGTCCGGCCTCGAACCCTTCGAACTTTCCGCCTGAAGGCAATTATTCCATGGCTGTTGCTGTACCCACCTTCGTCAATGTCGGCGAGAGGACGAACGTCACTGGCTCCGCGCGCTTCCGCAAGCTGATCACGGAAGGGGATTACGCGGAGGCTGTGT
Source organism: Pseudomonadota bacterium (assembly GCA_036231565.1). GTDB lineage: Bacteria > Pseudomonadota > Alphaproteobacteria > Caulobacterales > Maricaulaceae > Maricaulis. The sequence goes on along the minus strand of JAZAHA010000002.1, from coordinate 79,279 downwards.
CCGTCGCCCGTCAGCAGGTCGAGAACGGCGCCCAGGTGATCGACGTCAATATGGACGAGGGCCTGCTCGACAGTGTCGAGGCGATGACGACTTTCCTGCGCATGATTGCCGGCGAGCCCGATGTGGCTCGCGTGCCGGTGATGATCGACAGTTCGAAATGGGAGGTGATCGAGGCCGGGCTGCAGAACGTGCAGGGCAAGGCCATTGTCAACTCGATCAGCCTGAAAGAGGGCGAGGGCCAGTTTCGCGAACACGCCGAGAAGTGTCTGGCCTATGGCGCTGCCGTCGTGGTCATGGCTTTCGACGAGACCGGTCAGGCCGATACTGCCGACCGCAAGTACGGGATCTGCGAGCGGGCCTACAAGATCCTTGTCGATGAGATCGGCTTTCCGCCCGAGGACATCATTTTCGACCCCAATATCTTCGCGGTGGCGACGGGGATCGACGAGCACAATAATTACGCGGTCGATTTCATCGAGGCGACCAAGCGCATCCGCGAGAACCTGCCCGGCTGTCACGTCTCCGGCGGGCTGTCGAATATCTCATTCTCTTTCCGTGGCAATGAGCCGGTCCGCCGGGCCATGCACTCGGTCTTCCTCTATCACGCCATCAAGGCGGGGATGGATATGGGCATCGTCAACGCCGGTCAGCTCGATATCTACGACGATATCGATCCCGAGCTGCGCGAGCTGGTCGAGGATGTCATCCTCAACCGCCGCGACGATTCCACGGACCGGCTGCTGGAAGCGGCCGAACGATATCGCGGGCAGGGCGGCGGCGCTGGCAAGGAGCGTGATCTTTCCTGGCGCGAAGCTGCGGTGGGCGACCGTATCCGGCATGCCCTCGTGCACGGGATCAACGAGTTCATCGTCGAGGATACCGAAGAAGCGCGCCTGCAGTTCGATCGCCCCCTGCATGTGATCGAGGGTCCGTTGATGGACGGGATGAATGTCGTCGGCGACCTGTTCGGCGACGGCAAGATGTTCCTGCCCCAGGTGGTGAAGTCGGCGCGCGTGATGAAGCAGGCCGTGGCCCACCTCATCCCCTTCATGGAGGAGGAGAAAGAGGCGGCGGGTGAAGAGCAGTCGTCCAATGGTCGCATCGTGCTCGCGACGGTAAAGGGCGATGTCCACGACATCGGCAAGAATATCGTCGGCGTCGTGCTGCAGTGTAACGGCTATGACGTGATCGATCTGGGCGTGATGGTGCCCTGCGAGAAAATCCTGGAGACCGCCCGCAAGGAGAAGGCCGACGTGATCGGCCTGTCCGGACTGATCACGCCCTCGCTCGACGAGATGGTGTTCGTGGCCTCCGAGATGGAGCGCAAGCAGATCGATATTCCCCTCCTGATCGGTGGGGCAACAACCTCGCCGGCCCACACGGCGGTGAAGATCGATCCGGCGATCTCGGTCGCGCCCGTGGTTCACGTTCTCGATGCCAGCCGCGCGGTCGGCGTGGTGTCAAAACTCCTCTCCGATGGTCGCGACGACTATGCCCGCGATGTGCGGGCCGATCTCGCCAGGATCCGCGAGCGCCGCCTGGCGGCCCGTTCCTCAAAGAAGCGCGTGCCGCTCGCCGAGGCGCGCCGCAAAGGCTGGGATTGCGACTGGTCGCAATACACACCGCCCCGCCCGAACTGGACCGGGGTGAAAACTTTCGCGCCGGATGTCGCGACGCTGGTCGACTATATCGACTGGACACCCTTTTTCTTCACCTGGGAGATGAAGGGCAGCTATCCGGCGATCTTCGACGACCCCAATCGGGGCGAGGCGGCCCGGTCTCTGTTCGATGACGCCCAGGCGATGCTCGAGCAGATCGTGGATGAGGGTTTGCTCAAACCGCGCGCGGTGTGCGGTTTCTGGCCGGCCAATCGCGACGGTGACGATGCGGTGCTGTATGCGGATGATGACCGCAAGACCGTGCTTGAGCGCTTCTACGGGCTGCGCCAGCAGGCTGCGAAGTCGAATGACCGGCCGCATCTCAGCCAGTTCGACTTCCTCGCGCCCGAGGGCAAAGAGGACTGGATCGGCGGCTTCGCCGTCACCGCCGGCGACAATCCCGACGTGCTTGCGGCCTTCGAGAAAGCGAAGGATGACTACAACGCCATCATGTTCAAGGCGCTGTCCGACCGTCTCGCCGAAGCGGCGGCGGAATGGCTGCACGAAGAGGTTCGCAAGCACCATTGGGGCTACGCGCCGGACGAGGCCCACTCCAATCGCGAATTGATCGAGGAAGCCTATGCCGGTATCCGCCCCGCGCCGGGCTACCCGTCTCAGCCCGATCACACCGAGAAGGTCACGCTCTTCAAGCTCCTTGATGCGCCGGAGAATGCCGGCATCGGCCTGACCAACTCCTTCGCGATGACGCCGGCCTCGTCGGTTTCCGGCATCTATCTGTCTCATCCGGACAGTCATTATTTCGCTGTCGGCCGGATCGAGCGCGACCAGGTCGAGGACTACGCCGGGCGCAAGGGCTGGACGGTCGAGGAATGCGAGCGGATGCTGGCGCCCATCCTGGACTATGCACCGGGTAAGGAAAGCGCGGCCTGATCCGTCAGTTTCAGCGTATGCTTGGACATTGACGGGCGTTTGGGCCATATCCGCCAACCTCAGCTGCCGGAGACTGTCCATGCGCCTCGCCTTTTTCGGAGATATCGTCGGAAAGACCGGCCGCAGGGCTGTCGAAGATCATCTGCCCGATCTGCGCAAGCGCCTGGCGCTCGATTTCGTGGTCATCAATGCCGAGAACGCGGCGGCAGGTTTCGGTATAACCGAGCGGATCTGCAATCAGCTGTTCGACCTGGGCGCCGATGTCATAACGCTGGGCAATCACGCCTGGGACCAGCGCGAGGCGCTGAGCTATATCGAGCGGGAGCCGCGTCTTTTGCGCCCGGCCAATTACCCGGTGGGCTCGACGCCGGGCGCCGGCGCCAATCTCTACGACCTGCCCGATGGCCGCCGCATCCTGGTGATCAACGCCATGGGCAATCTCTTCATGGAGACGCTGGACGACCCGTTTGCGGCGGTTGAACGGGAGCTGGCCGCCGCGCCGATGGGCGTGGTCGCAGACGCGGTACTGCTGGATTTCCACGGTGAGGCGACGAGCGAGAAAATGGCCATGGGCGTGTTCTGCGACGGCCGGGCCAGCCTGGTGGTCGGTACTCATACGCATGTCCCGACTTCGGACACACGCATTCTGCCGGGGGGGACGGCCTACCAGACCGATGCCGGTATGTGCGGCGACTATGACAGCGTCATCGGCATGGACAAGGAAGAGCCTCTGCGCCGTTTCACCACGCGCATGCGCTCCGGCCGTTTCGAGCCGGCGACCGGAGAGGCGACCCTGTGCGGCGTCTTCGTCGAGACGGACGATGCGACCGGGCTGGCCGTGAGGTGCGAGCCTGTGCGGATTGGTGGTCAGCTTTCGGAATATATTCCCGATTGATGTGACAAAAATGATGCGTGGCGGCGGTTTCTTCCATTTCCAGCCGCTCGCCTCGCTTGATCGTCTCCCCGCCTTCGCTAGCGTGACGAGACCGGATTGTCGCGGCCTGCCTGCGATGATGTCCGGTGCCGGCCAGGCGCGCGCCGTTCAGGCGGACCGCACTGCGCACAAGGTGGATCGCTTTGGGCCGGCATGCGTTCGCAATCGGGGGAATGATTCTTGCGTGTGTTGCTAGTCAGGTCAGTGAGTGCAGGGGAATTCATGTTCAAGCAGACGATCCGCTTCGAACGCGCGCAGGACGCCTATGTGTTCGACCGGCACATGACGGATTTCCTCCGTCTGTGCGACAAGGAGGCCGCACAGGGTGATGATGAGGCGTGTGTCTTCACGACCCGGCTTGAGGATGACGGGGCCTATATCCGCGTGGTCCAGACGGACAATGCCGACCTGCTCGGCCGCTTCCTCGCCTATCTGTCGGTTCACGACTTCCCGCCGGCTGTGGACACCGGGTTCCGCAAGCAACGCTATTATCTGTGAGCCTTTGGCCGGGCCAGGCGCTGTCCTGAGATAAGGTCTTGATCTGGAGCGTTCGCGGGGGATGATGCGCCTGCAGGAAACTCCGGGGGAGCGCGTGACCCGTATCGTACCAGTGATCATGTCCGGCGGTTCCGGTACGCGGCTCTGGCCGCTCTCGCGCACCGCGCATCCCAAGCAGCTTCACGCATTGGTCTCCGAGCGGACGATGCTGCAGGAAACCGTCCGCCGTGTCAGCGGCGCGGGTGAGTGCTTTCATTTCGAACCGCCCATCGTCGTGCTCAACGAGCGGCAGTGCGATCTGGCCCGGTCGCAGCTTGAAGCGATGGATGCTGGCGCTGTGCGTCTGGTGGTGGAGCCGGCAGGGCGGAATACGGCCCCGGTCGCAGCCGTGGCTGCCGAACTTGTCCGCCGCGAACATGGCGAGGACGCGCTGATCCTGCTGCTGCCGGCCGATCATCACATTCGCGATGCCGCCGGCTTCAGGACGGCAGTCGCAACCGGAGCCGGACTTGCCGAGAACGGCCACATCATCACCTTTGGTATCCAGCCCGAGCGTCCGGAAACCGGCTATGGCTATATCCGCCGGGGCGAGGCGCTGGCGGGCGGCTATCGCGTGCGGGCCTTCACGGAGAAGCCCGACCTGGAGCGTGCCAAGGGCTTCCTGGCCGACGGAGGGTATTACTGGAATGCCGGTATCTTCCTGTTCGGCGCAGGTCACCTTGCGGCCGAAATGTCGCGGCATTGCCCGGACGTGCTGACGGCCAGCCAGGCCGCCGTCGAGGCTGCTGCCGGCGATCCGTCGACACTGCGGCTCGACGCTGCGGCGTTTTCCGCCTGTCCGTCCATCTCCTTTGACTATGCCGTCATGGAGCGCACGGAGAATGCGGCGGTCGTACCGGCGGATATCGGCTGGTCGGATGTCGGGGCCTGGGGCGCGCTGTGGGATATCGCCGAGCGCGACGCGGCGGGAAACGTAACGCGGGGCGATGTCGAACTCGTCGATACACGCGGCAGCTATGTTCTGTCGACCGGCCGCAAGATCGGCGTGGTCGGTGTCGACAACCTTGTGGTGGTGGAAACCGCTGACGCTGTTCTGGTGACGCACCGGGAAGCCGGCCAGTCGGTAAAGTCGATTGTAGAGGCGCTGCAGGCCGAGGGGCGGGCAGACCTGCTCTGACGGGCAATTCGGCTCGGGCAGGCGCCGGCTTCTTGTGTCGTGAGCAGTGGCCATCGCTGCTCAATCTGAGTATGCAGTGTCCCTCAAATCCGCAGGAAGAGGGATTGTCACCATGGCCGGACACTCCAAATGGGCCAATATCCAGCACCGCAAGGGGCGCCAGGACAAGCTGCGCTCCAAACTGTTTTCGCGTCTGTCGAAGGAAATCTCGATCGCTGCGAAAATGGGCGGCCCGGACCCTGACGCCAATCCCCGTCTGCGTCTGGCTATCGCCAACGCCAAGGGCCAGTCGATGCCCAAGGACAATATCCAGCGCGCCATCGACAAGGCGTCCGGCGGCGACAGCGAGGCCTACGAGGACATCCGCTATGAAGGCTTCGGCCCGGCCGGGGTCGGCGTGATCGTGGAAGTGTCCACCGACAATCGCAACCGGGCGGCCGCGGAGGTGCGTACCGCCTTTGCCAAGAATGGCGGCAATATGGGCGAGACCGGTTCGGTTGCCTTCATGTTCGATAATGTCGGCGAGATCCGCTATCCGCTTTCCAAGGCGGACGAGGACGAAATGATGGAAGCCGCCATCGAGGCCGGCGCTGAAGATGTGACATCCGAAGCCGGAGACGAGGACGAGGAAGGCGAACACATCATCTACACGGCCCGCGAGGACCTTATGGACGTCGTGACCGCCCTGTCGGGCACGTTTGACGATCCGTCTTCGGCAAAGCTGATCTGGAAGCCGCAGAACCTTATCGAGGTGACTGGCGACAAGGTCGCGACGCTGATGAAGATGATGGAAGCGCTGGAAGATTGCGACGACGTCCAGAACGTCTATGCCAATTTCGACGTTTCCGACGAGGACATGGCCGTCCTGGGCTGATAGGACCTCCTTTCGGGGGCAGTTTGCCGGGGACATCCATGGAGCATGCACGCCGCTTTGCTGATTGGGGCCGCAGCCAGGCTCTGCCATTCTGGGCAGGGCGCGGCTGGGACCGGCACAATGGCGGCTTCTTCGAAACACTCGACATGGACGGGGCCGGCATAACCGGCGATATCCGGCGCGTGCGGGCCCAGGCCCGCCAGGCCTATGTTTTTGCGCGCGCCGCCTGCGAGGGCTGGCTCGATCGGACCGACCTGGCCGAAGCCGGCCTGGACCGGCTGGCACGGATTGCCCGGTCGCCCGACGGCCAGCCGGGCTGGGTGCATCTGGTCCATGATGATGGCCGCGTCGCCGACAGCCGGCGCGATTTCTACGATCATGCCTTCATCATCCTGGCGGCGGCCTGGGTCTGGAAAGCAACCGGTGCCGTGCGCTTCCTCGACATGGCACACGAGACACTGGCCTTTCTCGACACCTACATGCCGGCCGATCACGGCGGCTACCGCGAAGCGATCGGCGCGCCGCTTCTGCCTCGCCGGCAAAACCCGCACATGCACCTCTTCGAGGCCCTGCTGTCGCTCTACGAACTTACGGGCGAGGCAGATCTCGTGCCGCGGATCGATGCGATCAAGGGGCTTTTCGACCGGCATTTTTTTGTGTCGGACACCGGACTCCTGCGGGAGTTTTTCGGACCGGACTGGCGGCCACACGGCGAAAAGGGCGCGCATGTCGAGCCGGGGCACTGGTGCGAATGGACCTGGCTGCTGGCCGAGCATGGCCGGCTTCTGGGCCGCGACGCGGACCCGGCCGGACCAGTGCTTTACCGGCGGGCCATGGATCGGGGGCGTAGTGCGCAGACGGGCTTGCTGATGGCCGGCATGACAGCGCAAGGCGATATCATCGATGCCCGGTCGCGCACCTGGATGCAGACCGAATGGGTGCGCGCGGCCGCTGTCGCGGGCAGCCGCGGCGAGCTCGACCAGGCCTGCCGCGCGCTGGTTTGCTGGCATCTCGACGATGTGGTTCCGGGCGGCTGGATCGACAGGCGGGGTGCAGACGGCGAAAATCTGGCAACGGGCATGCCAGCCTCGACGCTCTATCACCTCGTTGGTGCGCTGGCGGAAGTCGAGCGCCATCTCTGAGCGCGGTCCATATTGTCATATGGGAGCGCTAACTTTACGGTCTCGATCTGACGGAAAGACGGGATATTGATGGTGCTGACCTCCGACATTGCCGCGCATGCCGAACGCCTCGGCAAAGCCTCGCTCCGTACGCTTGCCGACAGCGGTGAGACCCGTTCGAACCGGCTTTTGGCGAAGGCTGCCGGAATTGAACTCGATGCGTCGAAGCAGCGGCTCGACGAGCAGGCGCTCAACGCGCTGTTCAGGGCGGCGCGCGAAGCGGGGTTGGAAGAGCGACGCGACAGGCTTCTTTCAGGGGCGGTGGTGAACCCGACCGAGGACCGCCCGGCCCTGCATATGGCCTATCGGAATGGGGCAAGGATATCCGGTACTCCCGAAGCGGAGCTGGTCAACCGTACCCAGGCCCAGACGCGCGCGTTCGCACAGACTGTCCGGTCCGGCGAGTATGCACCTGCGGGCAAGCCGGTCGCCCGTGTCGTCAATATCGGTATCGGCGGATCGGATCTGGGACCCAGGCTGGTGGCGGATGCCCTCTCGGACCTTGCCGGTGACGGGCCTGAATTGCGCTTTGTCGCCTCGCTCGATCCGAGCGATCTGAAACACGCCGTGTCGGGTGCCGATCCGGAAGCCATCCTGTTCGTGGTCGCGTCGAAGTCCTTCTCGACCCAGGAAACGCTGATGTCGGCCGAGGCCGCCCGCGACTGGCTGGAAGGACATGTCGGATCCGAGCGGGCGGGTGCCCATTTTGTCGCCGCTTCTGCAGCGCCGGACAAGGCGCGGGCGTTCGGCATCGCGCCGGAGCATGTGTTCGATTTTCCCGACTGGGTGGGCGGACGTTATTCGGTATGGAGCGCTGTCGGACTGGCGCTGGAGATCGGCCTGGGTCCGGACCTGTTCGAGGATTTCAGGGCCGGAGCCCGAGACATGGATGCGCACTTTGCCGTTGCGCCGCTGGAGGAGAACCTTCCGGTTCTCAAAGGGCTGATCGATGTATGGAACCGGGTGGCACTGGGCTATCCCAGCCGCTGTGTCGCAGCCTATTCGGCGCGCCTTGGCAAGCTGGCTGACTATTTCCAGCAATTGGAAATGGAATCGCTCGGCAAGTCCGTGACGCTGGACAATCGCCCGGGGCCGACGCCCGGCGGGGCGCTTGTCTGGGGCGGCAACGGTACCGAAATCCAGCACTCCTTCTTCCAGTGGCTGCATCAGGGCAAGGATGTCGTGCCCGTCGACTTCATCGGTATTGCCCGGCATTTCGCCAGCGACGATCCGCGTGAGCGGGCACTGGCAGCCAACATGGCGGCCCAGGGGGCGGCATTGCTCGATGGCCGGCAGGTCGATCCGAAGGACGAGCCCTTGCTGGCGGCGCACAAGTCCATGCCCGGTGGACGTCCATCCAACACGCTTTTGCTCGATGATCTGTCAGCCCGCACGCTCGGCGCTCTTATCGCCTTGCATGAGCACAAGGTTTTCGTCGAGAGCGTAATGTACCAGATCAATCCCTTCGATCAGTGGGGCGTCGAGCTGGGAAAAGTTCTGACCAAGGGGATTTTGGACGGCGAGATATCCGAGTATGACGCCTCGACTCGTGCCCTTCTTGCCCGTACGGGTCTGATACAGGACTAGTGCCGGCGATCGCGCGCCGGTGTCCGACCGGCCGACCAGTGGAGATCGCCGCATGAAAGCACCGAACGGAACCTCGCTCACGGCGATGGCGAACGCCATCCGTGCCCTGTCCATGGATGCCGTCCAGGCGGCCAATTCGGGCCACCCCGGCATGCCGATGGGCATGGCCGACGTGGCGACCGTTCTCTGGTCGCGCCACATGAAGTTCGATCCTGCGGCACCGGCCTGGGCCGATCGCGACCGGTTCGTGCTCTCCGCAGGCCATGGCTCGATGCTGATTTATTCGCTCCTCCACCTGACCGGGTTCGAGGACATGACGATGGATCAGATCAAGCAGTTCCGTCAGCTCGACTCGCTGACTGCCGGTCACCCGGAATACGGTCACACCCCCGGTGTCGAGGCGACGACCGGGCCGCTGGGGCAGGGCATCTCCATGTCGGTCGGCATGGCGCTGGCCGAGCGCATGATGAATGCCCGCTACGGCGACGATCTTGTCGATCACCGCACCTGGGTTATCGCCTCGGACGGCGACCTGCAGGAAGGCATCAGCCATGAGGCGATTTCGCTGGCCGGCCATCTCGGGCTGAACCGTCTTTGCGTCTTGTGGGACGATAACGAGATTTCGATCGACGGCCCGACGCAGCTTTCCGAGTCGACCGATGTCCTCAAGCGCTTCGAGGCAGCCAACTGGGCCGTCTCGCGCATTGACGGTCACGACATGGAGGCGATTGACGCGGCGCTCGAGGCGGCGAAGACGAGCGACAAGCCCGTTCTGATCGCCTGCCGCACGACGATCGGTTATGGCGCGCCGACCAAGGCGGGCACGGCCGGCAGCCACGGTTCGCCGCTGGGGCCGGACGAGATCGCCGGTACGCGCAAGGCGCTGGGCTGGGATCACCCGGCCTTCGAAATCCCGTCCGACATCCTGGAGGCCTGGCGCGCCGCTGGTTCGCCGGATGCCCACGCTGCCTGGCGCGACCGCCTGGCCGACCACGACCAGGCCGATGCCTTCGTGGCCCAGCTGTCCGGTGAACCGGGCGAAGCCGAGCTGGCCGCTTTGGCCGCATGGCGCCGGAAGGTGGCCGAAGACAAGCCGGCCCTGGCCACGCGTGCCTCGTCCGGCCAGGCCCTCGGCGCCATTATCGGCGACTGGCCCGGCCTGGTGGGCGGTTCAGCCGACCTCACCGGATCCAACCTCACCAAGACGCCGGATGTCGGTGTGGTGAAGGCGGGCGATTATGCCGGCCAGTACATCCATTTCGGTGTGCGCGAACACGGCATGGCAGCCTGCGCCAACGGCATGTCGCTGCATGGCGGCTTCCGTCCGCACGTGGCGACCTTCCTGGTGTTCTCCGATTACTGCCGCCCGTCGATCCGCATGTCGGCACTGATGCAGCAGCCGGTCATCTATGTGATGACCCACGACTCGATCGGTCTGGGCGAGGACGGGCCGACCCACCAGCCGGTAGAGACGCTGGCTGCGCTGCGGGCCATTCCCAATGTCGAGGTCTTCCGCCCCTGCGATGCGCTGGAAACCGCCGAGGCCTGGGAAGCCGCGCTGACCCGTCTCGACGGTCCGACCGTGCTGGCCCTGTCGCGCCAGAAACTCCCGCATCTGCGCTCGGACGATGGTGCCGAGAATCTGTCGGCGCGCGGCGCCTATACCCTGGTCGACAGCGATGGCGCACCTGACGTGCTGCTGATCGCGACGGGATCGGAAGTGTCGCTGGCCGTCGACGCGGCCGCAACGCTGGCCGGCGAGGGTATCGCTGCACGTGTGGTGTCCGCGCCCTGTGTCGAGCGCTTCCTGGCCCAGGATGCCGGCTATCAGGACGCGGTTCTGCCGCAGGGCGTTCCCTGTGTCGCGGCAGAAGCAGCGCTGCGCTATGGCTGGGATGCCGTGATCGGCCGTGGCGGGGCGTTCGTCGGCATGAACGGATTTGGCGCCAGTGCGCCGGCCGAGACGCTGTACGAGCACTTCGGTATCACGGCCGACGCGATTGCAGCGGCTGCGCGGGGCCTGGTGCGGGGCTAGCGGCTTTTGCGACTGGGCAGCGGTCAGTCGTCGAGCGATACCGGTGCGCCGGTATCGCCGGCGGTGTCCGGACGGTCCGGTGAGAACCGGACCAGGTGGCCACGATCCGTCGTGCCGATCCAGAAATCCCCGTCCGGCGCCTCGACCGTGTTGGACAGATAGCCCAGGCGCCCCTCGGGATCGTGCCAGCTGTCCAGCGCCTCTCCGGTTTCAGCGTCAAGCGCGAGAATGAAGGCGCGGGGAGAGCTTGCACCGGGGCGAAGCCATTCCGGCACTTTCATCAGCAATTGCGTGATGCGCGGATGACGATGCAGGAAGCCGAGAAGCGGTACGCGCGGCGATGGCATGGTGACGAGCAGACGGCCCTGGCTGTCTGTCGCCAGCCCGTCCGGCAGACCGGGCAGATTGTCGGCGAAGATATCCTTGCTGCCGGCGTCCGGCCCGTCGATCCAGATCCTCACGATCCGGTAGCGGAAGGTCTCTGCTACCAGGACCGAGCGGCCATCAGCGGCAAGCTCGATTCCGTTGGGGTAATGCAGTCTGCTTCGCACCAGCCGGGTCTGGTGGGTGGCCGGATCCCAGACATAGAGCGCACCACTTGGACGGTTCTCCATCATGTCGTGGAGATAGCCGTCCCGATTGCTGCCATGGCCCCACCGGGTGGAGGAGTCGGTAAAGAATATCCGCCCGTCCGCCGCCGCGGCCAGATCGTTCACATAACCGAAGGGATGTGCCGGTGCACCCGAGCTGACCAGTGTGTAGTGGCCAGTGTCGACGTTCAGCGCATAGAGACCGGAGATCGCTGCAACGCCCAACAGATCCGGAGCGATCCAGTCGAGACCGAGGATCAGCGTCTCGCACACCTGGGCGACCTCCTCGATGCGCGGTTCGCCCGTGTCGTTGTGGAAAGACAGGCGCATCACCCGACCGTCGACTGTGCCGAAGAAGATCTCGCCGGTATCGGAGAGGGCGACCCCTTCGCCGCTACCCGCCGCGCCGACATCGATGGCGACGGCATCGGCCAGTGCGCCATCGGGCTCCAGAGCGCCTGTCATCTCCGGCGCAACCGGTTCGTCCCAGTAGGTCGGGCTGATGGGCGAAGGCCACATCGACCACAACAGGGTAAACGCGGCCAGGCAGCCGAACAGGATGAGGGTCAGTTTCAGACGCATGCGCTCGCCGGTTCGTCACAGGAATCGCACGTGCCGACAGTCGCGGTCCGTGCGCAGGGGCCGCATGTAGAGTTAGAGCTGTATCCCCTGCAAGGCGAACTCCGGTACTGAATTATGACCTGAGGTATCAGGCCTCGTCCGGAACGATCAGACCGAAGGCGTGCAGCTTGCCCAGCGTGTCGCGCGCGGCGTCCGGCTCCAGATCGGTGAACGTCGCCAGTGAAACCGTTCCGCCATCGAGCAGGATGTGCAGGCCGGGCTCGGCCGCGGCCGGGAAGCGGACCTCTCCACCCGCCGTCACGATCACGACATCATCGCCGTCGCCGGCGAGCCGCCAAGGCACTAAGGGGCGAAGCCGGAAGGTCTGTCTCGGCTCGGAGGGAGCATTGAACCCCGAAATCGTGCTGCGGACATCCGGCATGCGGGACCGGATGAAACTGTCGGCAAACAGGTCCATCGCCTCGTCCAGCCTGGCTTCGCGCGACAGGGTTTCTGCCAGGCTCGCGAAATGCGACTGGGCTTCGGTGCGGTCGAAGTCCGGACGGGCATAGCCGACGGGCAGGGAGCGCCGGAAATCCGGATGCCGCAGTGCCACTTCGGACACCGCTTCGAGCATGAGATCGGCCCAGGTCTTCACGATCAGTCCGAGGGTGATGTGCAGGGAGGGTTCGTCGCCGTGGGTCGAGGCGTCGTGCATCAGACCGCGCGGGACATAGGCGCATTCGCCGGCCTTAAGGACGAACTCCTCCACCGGTTCCCCGACCTTGTGGTCGTCCGGACGGAAGCCTTCGCCACGATAGGGGTTCTCGACGGGGGTGTCATAGAGCCGCCAGTATTTCTCGCCGGAGACCTGAAGCACGAAGACGTCGTGATCGTCGTAGTGGGTACGGAAACCCTGATTGTGCGGTGGCGTGAGGTAGATATTGGTCTGCACATGGCAGGAGAGCAGCGCCTCCATCGCCCGGCAGAATTCGCCGAGGACCGGGTCATTCATGTGAAGCTGAGGCAGAATGATCGTCGCGCCGCGGCGATACTGGTCGGCCACGCCGCCCGGATCGATATGGCCGGTCTCGAAGGTGAAGTCCTCCGGCCGCACAGGCGGTTCCGAGCGCGCCATGTCCAGAGACCCCGCACGAAGGTCGCGCGAGGCGACAATCGCATCGATGCGGTCGATCGTGAGCAGGCCTTCATAGCGCGCCGGATCGTCCCGGTGGACGATCAGCGCCTTGCGCTCATGATAGTCACGAAAAAAGGTTTCCGCGTCGAACGGAGCAATGAGGCTGCCGATCGGGTCGTTCAGCCAGGCAGGGCGGGACATGGCAATGGGACTCCGCGTGTGTAGCGAAAGCGTGGAGGAGAGGCAGTCGAAACGTCAGGGATCAGCAATAGCGGCCATTGCCGACCGGGTCGGCATAATTGCCGGTGTCGCTGTCGGTGCAGCCGGAATTGTAACGTCCGCCGCGGCCATTGCCCGGCGGGTCGGCATAACGCCCCGAGTCGCTGTCCGTGATTCCCGACCCATAATTGCCGCGGCCCCGGCCGACAGGGTCGGCATAGGTGCCGGTGTCGCTGTCGGTCACGCCCGTGTTGCCGCGTCCGGCACCCGGAGGGTCAGCATAGGTGCCGGTATCGCTGTCGGTAACGCCACTGCCACGACCTCGCCCGACCGGATCCGCATAGCGGCCGGTGTCGCGATCCGTGATGCCACCGCCACGCCCCTGGCCCGCAGGGTCGGCATATCGGCCTGTGTCGCTGTCGGTGATGCCACCGCCCCGATAGCCGCGTCCGCCGCCAACGGGATCATAGGGATCGCTGTCGGAATAGCCGGTCGTGGCGCAGCCTGTCACCGTTCCGACGGCGCCGACGGAAACCGCCGCGCCGGCAACCCGGGTCAGGAACGAGCGCCGGCTGAGTTTACCGCGCTTGGCCATGCTTCGCCTCCTCCCGGTCAGTAGCCGGGCCGGCCGCGGCCCACCGAATCAGCGCAGGAGCCGGTATCGCTGTCGGTCGTGCCGTTACGTACCGGCCCGCGCCCGCGTCCGCCCGGGTCGGCGCAGGAACCGCTGTCGGCGTCGGTCCAGCTGTTGCCGGAAGAACCGCGGCCATTGCCAGCCTGGTCGGCATAGGCGCCGGTATCGCTGTCCGTGATGCCTGTCGTGCGTGAGCCGCCACGGCCATAACCTGCGCGGTCCGCATTCGGGCCGGTATCGCTGTCGGTCAGCCCGGTACGGCCATAACCGGCACGGTCGGCATAGCTTCCCGTGTCGCTGTCGGTTCGCCCGGTGTAGTTCTGGGCTTGTGCGCCACCCGTCACGATCGACGCGGCCCCTGTCATCGCTGCGGCGCCCGCTACGCGCGCCAGGAACGAGCGGCGGCTCAGCTTACCTTTTTTCGCCATGTCGGCTCCCCTGCCTTGCTAAGCCCCCTCCCCGGAGGCCGTTCTGTCCCTCTGACCGCTTGCGCGGATCTGATGAGTGCTGGCGAAACGCAATGCCTGCCAAGTAAAGGCTGCAGTTCGCGCCTTCTGTTCATCAGTGTCGCAATCGCCATGCAGACTGCCCTGCACTCGCGACAGGCTTGCGCAATCTTCCCCCGCCAGGCGGACGCGGTCAAACGAAATGAGCTAAATAATTTGTCTTTTAAAACAGTTCATTACGGATGTTTTTGAGAGTGTGTTGCAAAGTAATTGCTATTGATTTTCACTCTCGGTGTATTCTGCGTCGCATTCGCGCCCTGGCCGGCTTGCGTTCACGGCTTGTTCCGGTTTGCCGGATGGTGCTAAGTCTGGTGCAAACAGGGGGCAGAATGTCTGCAGCGGTCACTATTCTCGGTATCGATCCCGGATTGCGCCGGATGGGGTGGGGCATCATCCGTGCAGACGGGACACGGCTCAGCGCGGTTGCGCATGGCGTCGTCACGCCGCCGACCGACGCAGCACTTTCCATGCGGCTCGACCACATCTTCCAGGCTGTGACAGATCTTGTGGCCGAATATCGGCCGGATGAATCCGCGATCGAGGAGGCATTCATGGCCGCCAACGCGTCATCGGCACTCAAGCTGGGTCATGCCCGTGCCGCCGCCTTGCTGGCGCCTGCGCGTGCCGGACTGCCTGTCAGTGAATACGCAGCGCGACTCGTCAAGAAAAGTGTTGTCGGCACGGGCGGGGCCGGAAAGGACCAGGTTGCGGCGATGGTCGGCGTGCTCTTGCCCGGTACAAAAGCGAAGGCCGACGCGGCTGACGCGCTGGCGATTGCCATCTGTCACGCTCACCATCGCAAGGCCGCCAGCATCGGGAGTGCAGCATGATCGGCATGCTCAAGGGGATTGTCGAAGCCGTCGGGTCCGATGAGGCCGTGATCGACGTCAATGGTGTCGGCTATCTCGTCGGCTGTGCCTCCCGCACGCTCGCCCGTCTGGAACCGGGCCAGCAGGTCACGCTGCATATCGAAACCCATGTCCGCGAGGACGCTTTCCGCCTGTTCGGCTTCCTCGAGGACATCGAGCGGGCCTGGTTTGTCCACCTGCAGAATATCCAGGGGGTCGGGGCCAAGGCGGCTTTCGCGATCCTCGATACGGTTCCGGTCTCCGAGATCGCCAATGCCGCCGCGCTTGGCGACAAGTCGACCTTCGCCCGCGCCAAGGGTGTCGGGCCGAAACTGGCGACGCGGATTGCGACCGAGTTGAAGGACAAGGCACCGCCCCAGGGGCGCAGCTTCTCGATCGGACTGGCGCCGCATTCTGCGGATACCGGTTCGGGCGAGACCGTGACGCGCAAACCGGAGAAGCCGGCGGGCGGTGCCTCGCGGGAAGACGCGGTCTCGGCCCTGACCAATCTGGGATACCACGAAAGCCTTGCCCGGCAGGCGGTGGCCACCGTGCTGCGGGACAAGGGCGACGATACGCCGCTCAACGATGTCATACGCCTGTCGCTGAAGGAGCTGGCGCCGTGATGCGGGCGGCTTTCTCCGGCGCGCGGATCGGTCTAGACCCGGTCTCATGAGCGAGATGCCTGACAGCGATGATGACGAGCGCCTGGTCGGCCGGGAACAGCAGTCCGGCGACGGGCGCGACCGTGCGCTGCGCCCGCTCAGCTTTTCCGACTTCGTGGGCCAGAAGGCGGCGATCGCCAATCTCAAGGTCTTCGTCGAAGCGGCTCGCCGCCGCGAGGAGGCGCTGGATCACGTTCTGCTGTCAGGCCCGCCCGGTCTCGGCAAGACGACGCTGGCCCAGATCGTGGCACGGGAAATGGGCGTCGGCTTCCGCGCGACCTCGGGTCCTGTGATCGCCAAGGCTGGCGATCTGGCCGCCATCCTGACCAATCTGGAACCGCGCGACGTTCTCTTCATCGACGAGATTCACCGGCTCGCCCCCGCGGTCGAGGAGATCCTGTATCCCGCGATGGAGGATTTCTGCCTCGATCTGGTGATCGGCGAGGGGCCTTCAGCCCGCACGGTCCGGATCGAGCTGCCGCCCTTCACACTGGTCGGCGCCACCACGCGGGCCGGCCTGCTGGCGACGCCGCTGCGTGACCGGTTCGGTGTGCCTGTCCGGTTGGAATTCTATGATGAGGCCGAACTCGGCTTCATCGTTTCCCGGGCGGCCAGCAAGTTCGGTATCGATGCGACGCCGGACGGGGCCCGCGAGATCGCGCGCCGCGCCCGCGGCACGCCGCGTGTCGCCGGCCGGCTGCTGCGCCGGGTTCGGGACTTCGCCGAGGCGGAAGGGGCAACCGAGATATCCGCGCCTGTCGCCGATCGCGCCCTGGGGCGTCTGGAAGTCGATGCGCTGGGGCTGGACAGCCTGGACCGCCGTTATCTCAAGGCGCTCACGGAGAGCTTTGGCGGAGGCCCCGTCGGGGTCGAGACACTCGCCGCTGCGCTGGCCGAAGCGCGCGACGCGCTGGAGGACGTGGTCGAACCCTTCCTGATCCAGCAGGGCTTCATCCAGCGCACGCCGCGCGGGCGTCTGGCCGCGGCGCGTGCCTGGGAACATCTGGGACTGGCGCCGCCTCAAAGCGGCAATACCGGTCAGACGGGCCTGTTCGGCAAATAGATTGCAGCCCTGTCAGGCCGTGTGTTTGGTCGGCACCGGCATTGCGCGATCATGAGAGTGCCGGTCCAGGACGTCCAGCAGGGCTTCCCGCGAAATGGGCTTTGCGATCACGCCGGTCATGCCTGCGGAGATATACTCATCGACATGGGCCTGCATCACGTTGGCCGTCACGGCGTAGACCGGTATCGGCGCGTGTCCTGCGGCCGCTTCCCGCTCCCGCAGCCGCCGGGTTGCGGTTATCCCGTCGAGAACGGGCATCTGGGAATCCATCAGGACAAGATCGAAGCTGCCACTTTCGAGAGTGTCGAGCGCCTGCTGTCCGTCCTCCACCAGCACGAGAGCCCCGGTGACATCGGCCAGCAAGGCTTTCAGCACCATACGGTTGGTCTGATTGTCGTCGGCGGCGAGTACGCGCAGGCGCCGGCCACGCAATGCGGCGTCGCACAAGGCCGGCGGGCAGCCGCAATCGGGCAGGGGTGTCGCGGCATCAGCCGGGGCGACACGCAGCCGGACACTGAAGGTCGATCCCGAGCCCGGCGTGCTGTCAACGCCGATCTCGCCAGCCATCAGCTCGCACAGGCGCCGGCAGATCGCCAGCCCGAGCCCCGTGCCCCCGAAGGTGCGCGCGGTGCCGGGGTCGGCCTGGGTGAAGGGCTGGAAGAGGCGCTCGACCTCCGTTGCGGCAATGCCGATACCGGTATCGCGCACGGTGATCCCGATATCCCGGTCCTGCCTGCCGGCAACGCGTTTGCAGTCGATTTCGACACGCACCTCGCCCTCGGCGGTGAACTTGATGGCATTGGACACGAGATTGTTCAGGATCTGGCTGATCCGTACCGGGTCGCCGACAAGGTCCTCCCGGGCGCCGTCACTGAGCGCGATAGAGAAGCCGATCCGCTTATCCCGGGCCGCCGGGCCATAGAGGGCTTCCACCGTTCCGGCGACGTCGGCGAGATTGAAGCGGGTGGCCTCGATCTCCAGCTTGCCGGCTTCGATCTTGGACAGGTCCAGTACATCATTGACCAGGCGCAGCAAAAGCCGGCCCGACCGGGCGAGCGTTTCAGCCTGCCGCTTGTGCGCGTCGGGAATATCCGCCTGCTCCAGGGCCTGCGCCATACCGAGTACCGCGTTCATGGGCGTGCGGATTTCGTGACTCATGCCGGCCAGGAAGTCCGACTTGGCGCGACTGGCGGCGTTGGCGCGTTGTCGCGCCCGATCCAGGGCGCGTCCGGCGCCCTCCAGTTCGTGCTGGAACACTGACGTCGCTATGCCGACGCCCAGTGTGAGGACAAAAAGCACGTTGGTGTTCCAGCCGATCTGATAGTCGGAAATATGCGCGGTATAGGGGTTCTCGATCACGTCGCGGAAGCCATAGAGCGCCAGCATGGTCACGCAGCAGAGCACCGCGACGGCGAACCCGGAGCGATAGCCGATCAGGAAGGCCGCGGGGATCGGCATGGCGACGAAGTAGAATGCGGCGGGGTGATACATGCCGCCGATCGTGGCCGTCATGCTGGTGACCATGCAGTACAATGCAGCACACAGCGCGATCCCGGCGGGTTTGACCAGCTTGGCGTTGCGCGCGATGAAGGGAATCAGGAGTGCGCTGGCCGGAATTATGACGCCGGACAGGGCTTGCGCGGGATAGACATCGAACGTCTGGAGAAGATTCTGAGTGCCCGAAAAACCACCGAGCAGAGCGACTGTGATTGCCATGACATTCAGCATTCGCTCGCGCGCGGCGAGCAGGATGTCGCCTCCGCGGACCGGCGGCCAGGCCAGTTCCCACAGCTTTTTCATGACGTCCGGCCCCCCTGCCGACTTTTTCTCTCCCGTCCCGTTCCGCATTCTGGCGGCCGGACGCTGAAAATGGATTAACGATGACAGACCTCATGCCTGCGTCCGGAAATTTCGGACCTGATCGAATCCATCGGCTGCCGGTGCGTGTTTACTACGAGGACACCGATTTTTCCGGCATCGTCTATCACGCCCGGTATCTGCACTTCTTCGAGAGAGGGCGAACGGAAAGTCTTCGTGCGATCGGCATTCACCATTCAGAACTTGCCGCTGCCGATGAGCCGCTCGCTTTCGCCGTAAGGCGGATGAATATCGAATTCGAAAAAGCGGCACGGGTTGATGACATTCTTGTCGTCGAAACGGTCTACCGGCCGCAGAAGGGTGCGCGCCTGATGATCGACCAGAGCATTCGCCGGGGGGCGGAAATGATCGCCAGTGCGAAGGTGCAGGCTGTCTGCATCGACGGGACAGGCCGGGCCAAGCGGCCGCCGCGGTCCATGGCAAACCGCTGGGCGCCGTTCGTCATCCCGTCAGACACGGACCGGCCGGCGGTTTGAATTCCTTCATTCGGGCAGGGGCTTGCCGCAAAGCAGCATAGATGGTTACCCTTCAGGAAAAGGGGGTGACGGTTGGACGAAGGACAGGACAAGCAGGCAGACATGTCTGGTCGCCCACCCAATTTCGGCTTTTCCGTCACCCGTGTCCTGCAGGACGGTCCCGATACTTTCGTGAAAGCCGTGCATGAGCCGGAAGGCGGTGCAGAGGCTTGGCTGACGATGAGCCTGATACGGACCGATGACAGCGGTCTGATGTCGGTGCGCCGGCAGATTTCCGTAAGTCCGGTTTGTGAGGAGCGGATCGTATCGTCGATGGCGGCCTATGCCATCCCGAACGGACCGCGTGGCAATACGGAGACCAGCCGGGCCCAGGTGCGCGGGTTTATCGCAGCCGTGATGTCGGGGGCGGGCCGGGCAAGGCTCGAGCCCTTTATTGACCGCGTGGCATTCGATCTTCTGCGCACCGGCCCGAGTGGAGAACGTGAACGGTTGGACCAGCTCATAGCGCGGCGCGGTCCGCGCAACGGGGTACGCTATCACGGGATAGACGACCTGGTCGCGGAAGGGGATTTCGTCGCGGTCTTCTCGTGCTTCGACGAAAACGGGCAGAATTTCCGGGCCTGCGACCTGTTCCGCCTGGCCGACGGGGTGATTGTGGAACACTGGGATGCGATCCAGCCGGTCGCTTCGCACACCGTGGCCCATAACGACGAGTCCTGATCGCTGCGCGGATGTGTTATCCCTCCCGAAATTTGCCTTATTCGCTGTGCATAGCGGGCCGGATCGCAGGACCGGCTAGCCGTCAGGCACTCAATGTGCATGGTGTCATGCCGGTTTAGTGTGGCCGCGTCGGAATTGGCCGGCCGATCCAGAGGGTAGGTTCATGGAATCGAGTGTCGTCGAGGTTGCGCAGGCCGTCGAAGGGTTCAGCTTTTATGCGCTCTTCATGCGCGCCGACTGGGTGGTCAAAAGCGTGATGGGCATTCTGGCCTTCATGTCTGTCTGGTCCTGGGCCATTGCGATCGACAAGGCCTTTTACCTGCGCGGCCTTCACGCCAAGGCGCGCCATTTCGAGCGCGAATTCTGGGCTGGCCGCTCGCTGGACGCGCTGACCGACCAGTTTGCCAAGAACCCCAGGGAGCCCTTCTCCCGCGTCTTCGCAGCGGGTCTGCGTGAATGGAATGGCGACAATGCCGGCGGCCGCGTGTCCAAGGCGGCAGGTGCCGAAGCCGGGCGGCAGATGACGAATACCGAAGGCGGGCTGGGCATCCTGGCGACCATCGCCTCGGCGGCGCCCTTCATCGGCCTGTTTGGTACGGTCTGGGGCATCATGAATGCCTTCCGCTCGATTGCCGCCTCGCAGGACACCAATCTGGCCGTGGTTGCGCCCGGTATCGCCGAGGCCCTGTTCGCCACCGCGCTGGGCCTGCTGGCGGCTGTGCCGGCCGTGATCTTCTTCAACGCCCTGTCCGCCAATCTCGCCAAGTATGGCGCCCGGCTGGACGGATTTGTCGACGAGCTGTCGGCGCTGGCCGAGCGGGATGGGGACTAGTCCATGGCCGTCTCTCTCGACAGCGGCGGATCCGGTCGCGGCCGGGCCCGCTGGAAACCCAAGGCGGAAATCAACGTCACACCCTTCGTTGACGTGATGCTGGTCCTGCTGATCGTCTTCATGATCACGGCACCGCTGCTGACCGTCGGTGTACCGGTCGACCTGCCTGAAACCGAAGCGCGCAAC
Organism: Pseudomonadota bacterium; assembly: GCA_036231565.1. GTDB lineage: Bacteria > Pseudomonadota > Alphaproteobacteria > Caulobacterales > Maricaulaceae > Maricaulis. The sequence goes on along the minus strand of JAZAHA010000002.1, from coordinate 58,128 downwards.
CTGCCGTCCGGCGAGGAGCCGCTGACCATCACCATCACGGCTGAGGGCGGTATCTTCCTGCAGGAAACCGAAGTCGAACTGGCCGAACTGGCGCCGCGTCTGCGCGCCATTGCGGGCACAGGCTATGAGAGCCGCATCTATATCCGTGCCGACAATGGTGCGGCTTATGGCGAAGTGGCGCGCGTGATGGCGAATATCAACGCGGCCGGCTTCACCAATCTGGGCCTGGTGACGGACCCGATCGAGCGGTAGCGGAGCCATCCGTGCGAGGTCTTGTTCTCTCCCTTCTCGTACATGCCGGCATTCTGGCGGCGGGGCTGGTCTATCTGCCCCGGGCCGCACAGGTGTTCGAGAACACGCCGATCGTGCCGATCGAACTGGTCACGGTTTCCGATGTGACCAATGTGCGCGCGGCGGCTCCGGAGCCGGAACCCGTCGAGGAGGAGCCGGCGGAAGAAGAGACCGTCGAGGACGCGATCGAAACACCGCCGCCGGCGCCCGAGCCGGAACCGGAGCCTGAACCCGAACCGGAACCCATCGCCCCGCAACCCGAGGCCGAAGCCGAGCCGGAGCCCGAACCTGCACCGGTCGAGGACACGCCGGTCGAGCCTGAACCGGAACCCGAGCCGCAGCCCGAGCCGGAACCCGTGCGCCGTGAGCCGCAGCGTCCGGCCGAGCCGTCTCTGGAAGACATGCTGGGCAATATCGAGCGCCAGGTCGCCCAGAGCCGCGACCAGGGCACGCCCGACACCGGAGAACGCCGCCGCTCCGCCGGCGATGGCGAACAGATGACGGCGACGTTGCAGGACATGCTGCAGAGCCATCTGGCGCGGTGCTGGCGCAACTCGCTCGACGCGCCCGATCCGGACGAACTGGCCGTGCGGATCGTGTTCAGCCTCGACCGCAATGGCGAACTGACGAGCCCGCCGCGCCTGGTCGACCAGGCGCGGGTGCTCAATTCGCCCAACCCCTATCTCCGCGTCGCGGGCGAACGGGCCTTGCGGGCCGCGAACCAATGTGCGCCCTATCCGTTGCCTCCGGAGCATTATTCGCAATGGCGTCAAATTGAGGTCAATTTCGCGCCGTCCTTATACAGCCGCTGATCGATCAGACTGGAGTTTCGCCGCATGAGCCGACTAATCGCCGTCTTCACCGCCGCTCTCGCCAGCCTGGCGTTCGCGGGACTGGCCGTGGCCCAGGAGCCGCTGCGCGTCGATGTGACCCGCGGCAATCTCGATCCCTTGCCGATCGCGCTGCCCGATTTTGTCGGCTCGAGCGATGAGGCCGCTGCGCGCGGTGCGGATATCACCCGCGTGGTGACGAATGACCTGGCCTCTTCGGGTCTGTTCGCGCCGGTCGATCAGGCGGCCTATATCGAGGATATCGAGGATATCGATCTGCGCCCGCGCTTTTCCGACTGGCGGGTGATCGACGCGTCGGCGCTTCTGGTCGGCAGTGTGACGATCCAGGAGGATGGCCGGCTCGTTGTCGCCTTCCGGCTCTGGGACACGCGTCTGGAAGAACAGCTGCTGGGCCTGCAATACCGCACGGCGCCGGAGAACTGGCGCCGCGTGGCGCACCGCGTCGCGGACGAGGTCTATGAGCGCCTGACCGGTGAGGAAGGCTATTTCAACACGCGCATCGTCTATGTCTCAGAAGGCCGCGGGTCCGATGGCGAGCCTCTGCGCCAGCTGGCCTGGATGGACCAGGACGGCGCCAACCCGTCATTCCTGACCGACCGCTCCTACATGGCGTTGCTGCCGAACTATTCGCCGAACTCGCAGGAAATCACCTACGTCTCCTTCCTGGACGGCCAGGCAACGACCTATCTCTACGATCTGGAGACCGGCCGCCAGGAGGCGCTGTTCTCCTCGGCCATGCGCCAGGCCGGTATCAATCCGGACGGTCAGAGCCTGTCGGCCCGCTTCTCGCCGGACGGCGAACGGCTCGCCGTCTCGATCCAGGGGCGGTCGGGCCACGATGTCCACCTGTTTGATCTGCGCACGCGCAATCTGACCCAGCTGACCCAGCACCCGGCGGACGATGTGGAACCGTCCTTTGCGCCGGATGGCGAGCGGATCGTGTTCTCCTCATCGCGCGGCGGCGGGTCCCAGCTCTACACGATGAATGTCAACGGCACGGACGTGCAGCGCATCACCTTCGGGGACGGCATCTACACGACACCGGTCTGGTCGCCGCGCGGCGATCTGATCGCCTTCACCAAGCAGAATGGCGGTCAGTTCTCGCTGGGGGTTGTGCGCGCCGACGGTTCGGGCATCGAGCGCATCCTGTTCGAAGGGTATTTCGTCGATACGCCGGCCTGGTCGCCGAACGGGCGTGTCCTGCTGTTCACGCGCGGGGAACCGCGCTCGGACGGTACGCGTTACGAAATCTGGAGTATCGATCTGGCGGGATTCAATCTGCGGCGGCTGGCAACGGGCGGAATGGCCTCCGACCCGGCGTGGTCGCCCTTGATCGAGTAATCGGTTTCCGCTTAACGTCTTCGCCGAGCGGCGCCAGTTGGGGGAGCCGCAGGCGCAAACCGTGTCACGCGTGTCGTGAAGAGAGTAGGCCAGTGCTCATTTCGGGGCTGGCCGGATGAGGGTGTAACATCATGAAAATCAAACTGCTTGCCATTGCAGCGCTCGGCGCCTTCGCGACCGCTTGCGCATCGACCCCGCCGGCGGAAGATACCACGCCGGTCGAGCCGCCGCGTTCGGTCGAGCCGGCCGATACCGGGGCCAATCAGCCTGCCGGCCCGATCCCGGGCACGACAGAGCATTTCGTCCAGACCGCGGGCGACCGCGTCTTCTTCGACCTGGACCGCAATGATCTTTCGGCTGAAGGCCGCGAGACCCTGCGCCGCCAGGCTGCCTGGCTTGCCAGCTATCCGGATGCCCGCATCCTGATTGCCGGCAATTGCGACGAGCGCGGCACGCGCGAGTACAATCTGGCCCTCGGCGCCCGTCGCGCCAACGCGGCACGCGCCTATCTCGTCAGCCAGGGTGTCGATCCGTCCCGCATTTCCACGACCTCCTACGGCAAGGAGCGTCCGACCTGCACGCAGTCGAATGAACGGTGCTGGGCGATCAACCGCAATGCGACCACCTCGATCGTCGGCAGCAGCTACACCAACTAGGTGACGCGCTGACCGCAAGCATTCGGGCGCCCGCGGCAGATGATGTCGCGGGCGTCTGCTTGTCCGGGGGCGCCAGACCGCCCGGACGCCGTAATTTTGCCGCGCTCGTCATTATGGTGCCTCCCATGATCAAGACACTCTGCCTGTCCGCCCTGTCTGCCGCTCTCCTGGTTGCGGCTCCCGCCCATTCCCAGTCCCGCCGTGAACTGGCCGAACGGCTTGATGCCGTTGAAGCCAGGATCGCCGAGGTCGAGAGCTCGTCGATGGCGGGCGACCCGGTCGCCGAAACGCTGCTGCGCCGGCTCGACGAGCTGGACTACCAGATGCGCGAGCTGACCAGCGAAACCGAACGTCTCAGCTTCGAGAACCGGCAATTGCGCAGCCAGGTTGAAACCTTGCAGACCCAGCTCGACCGCCGCAGCCGCGCGCCGGGCGGGTATGACGGTATGGACGGTGAGCCGGACACTGCCGGTGCCGGAGGTGTGGGGCGCGGCGACCTTGATGAGGATGCCGTCGCCTGGATGAGTGAAGGACTGGACGAGGCGGATGACCGTGGCCGCGACATCGCCGTGGTCGACCCCGACGACCCCTATGCCGAAGCCCGTGCCGAAGCGACGGGGGTGCTGGGGGCGCCGTCGCGACGTCCGGCCGGCGAGCCGTCCGGCGATACACGTGCGCCTGCCGCGCCGGATCCGGAAATGCTCTATGGCGGTGCCCGCGACAAATTGCTGGAAGGCGATTTCGGTGGTGCCCAGGTCGATTTCGAGCAGTTCGTGAACGCCTATCCCGATCACGCCCGCACCGGCGAGGCCTGGTACTGGCTGGGCGAGACCTTTTTCGTGCGCTCTGACTTCACCGGCGCAGCCGACGCCTATATCGCCGCGCTGCGGACCGAGCCGAATGGCGAGAAGGCGCCCGACGCCCTGGTGCGCCTCGCCGCCTCGCTCAACGGCATGGGCCGGCGGGCGGATGCCTGCGGCACGCTGGAGCGGTTTGACAGCCAGTTCCCCGACGCATCTGCGGCTTCGCGCGCCCGGGCCTCCCGCGAGGCGGTTCGCGCCGGCTGCTGATACAGCGTGGCGGGCGATCCGGCGGCTGCGGCTGGCGACTGGCTCGACCGGCATGCACCGCCCGGGCCCGTCGCGATTGCCTGTTCCGGCGGCAGTGACTCGCTGGCCCTCCTGCTGGCGGCGAGCCGCTGGGCGGGACAGGCCGGACGCACCCTGCACGTCCTGACGGTCGATCATGGCCTGCGCCGCGAAAGCGCCGACGAGGCGGCTTTCGTGATGCGCCGTGCCGAAGCGCTGGGGCATGCGGCACAGTGTCTCGTCTGGACCGGACCCGAGCCGGCCAGCGGTCTCCAGGAGGCCGCGCGTCAGGCCCGCCATCATCTTCTGGCGGGGGCCTGCCGGGATATCGGGGCCAGGGGGCTTCTCCTTGCTCACACGCTCGATGACCAGATCGAAACCCTTGCCATGCGGCTGGCCGCCGGCGGTGGCTGGCGCGGGGCTGCGGCCATGCGTCCGCTCGGAGCCTCTCCGGTCTGGCCGGAAGGCCGGGACGTCCTTCTGTGCCGTCCCCTGCTGGCAACGCGCCGGCAGGCGCTGAGGACGTGGCTTGCAGACCTGGGTGAGCGCTGGGTCGACGATCCCTCCAATGTCGACACCCGCTACACCCGCGTGCGCATCCGCCAGCGTCTCAAGGCATTGGAGGCCGCCGGTCTCGACATCTCCCGGCTGGTGCGGCTGGCGGGAGATTTGTCCGCCCTGCGCGATGCCGAACAGCGAGCGGCAGCCCGGCTCGCCTCGCAGGCCTGCGAAATCCTGCCCTGGGGCGGGATGAGGATCGATGCCAGCGCTCTGAACGCGGCGGCGCCGGTGATCCGCCATGCCGTGATGGAAGCGGCGGTTCTCGCGGTCTCGGGGCGCGAAAGCCTGCCGGGCCGGCGGGCCATCGACCGTCTCTCACCGGCGCTGGCCGCGGGAAAACGGGCAACAGCGGGCGGGGTGATGCTGGCGCCCTGGCAGGGGTGCACCTGGCTGGTGCGCGACCCCGGTGCCGTTACAGGACGGGTGGACCGTCCGGGCATCGGCAGCCGCGATACCGACGGTGTCTGGGACGGCCGCTTCGCCATTACAGGCCTGAGTTCCGGCCTGACCGCCGGGCCGCTGGGCCGGACATATGATGGCCTTGATCGGGGTGATATACTGGCTGCTGTTCCCGGCTTTGCGCGGCCCGGGCTTCTGGCCGTGCGTGAAGGCGGGCACGGGAAGCGTAACGTCGTCGCCCTGGCAGGGGTTGCGGGCCGCCAGGATGATCGAGTTCGGATCGAGCCGCTGCAGGCGCACAGATTTTGCACCCGGCTTGTATCGGCCGCTCCGGCGGTATGGTTTGATACAAAATGACGCGGCATCGGGGCAAGTTCGCCTTTAGGCTCTTGCCCGAACGCGCTTTCACACTGCGGCTCCGGCTGGCAAGATGGCTCCGCAATGCCCACATATCGGTCGTGTACGGCCGAAACTTGAACGGAACTGACGCATGCAAATGAGAAATCTCGCGATCTGGGCCCTGGTCTTCGTGCTGCTGCTGGCGCTGTTCCAGCTGCTGCAGAATTCCTCCGGCCCCGCGACGCCTTCCAGCGAGGTCACCTATTCGCAATTCCTCAACCGTGTGGAACGCGACGAGATTTCCCAGGCGACCATCCAGGGCGACACGATCCGGGCGCAGACCGCGACCGGCCAGACGATCATCGCCACCCTGCCGCCGCAGGACAATGACACTGTCCGCATCCTGCGCGAGAACGACGTCGATATCCGCGTTCAGGAAGAGAACCAGGACGGCAATTTCCTGGTGACCATGCTGATCAACTGGTTCCCCTTCCTGCTGCTGATCGGGGTGTGGATCTTCTTCATGCGCCAGATGCAGGGCGGCGGACGCGGCGGTGCCATGGGATTCGGCAAGTCCAAGGCGCGCCTTCTGACCGAGCATCACGGCCGCAAGACCTTCGACGATGTCGCCGGTGTCGACGAGGCGAAGGACGAGCTGCAGGAAGTCGTCGAATACCTGAAGGACCCGTCGAAATTCCAGCGCCTGGGCGGCAAGATTCCCAAAGGCGCGCTGCTGGTGGGCCCTCCGGGTACCGGTAAGACGCTGCTCGCCCGCGCGGTGGCCGGCGAAGCCAATGTGCCCTTCTTCACCATTTCCGGTTCGGACTTCGTGGAAATGTTCGTCGGTGTCGGTGCGTCCCGCGTGCGCGACATGTTCGAACAGGCCAAGAAGAATGCGCCCTGCATCATCTTCATCGACGAGATCGATGCGGTCGGCCGTTCGCGCGGTGCCGGCCTGGGCGGCGGCAATGACGAGCGCGAGCAGACGCTGAACCAGCTCCTCGTCGAGATGGACGGGTTCGAGTCGAATGAGGGCATCATCCTCATCGCCGCAACCAACCGTCCGGACGTGCTGGACCCGGCGCTGCTGCGTCCCGGCCGTTTCGACCGCCAGGTCGTGGTGCCCAATCCGGACATCACGGGCCGCGAGAAGATCGTGAAAGTCCACATGCGCGACGTGCCGCTGGCCTCCGATGTGGATCCCAAGGTCATCGCGCGCGGTACGCCGGGCTTCTCCGGTGCCGACCTCGCCAATCTGGTGAACGAGGCCGCGCTGCTGGCGGCCCGCCGCAACAAGCGCCTTGTCTCCATGCAGGAGTTCGAGGACGCCAAGGACAAGGTCATGATGGGGCCGGAACGCCGCTCCATGGTCATGTCCGAGAAGGAAAAGCAGCTCACCGCCTATCACGAGTCCGGTCACGCCATCGTGGCGCTGAACGTGCCGGCGGCCGACCCGGTCCACAAGGCGACGATCATTCCGCGCGGCCGTGCGCTGGGCATGGTCATGCAGCTGCCGGAAGGCGACAAGATGTCGATGACGCACGAGGAGATGACCTCGCGTCTCGCCATCATGATGGGCGGCCGCGTCGCCGAGGAAATGAAGTTCGGCAAGGAGAAGGTGACGTCCGGTGCGGCGTCCGACATCCAGCAGGCGACCCGTCTGGCCAAGGCCATGGTGACCCAGTGGGGCTTCTCCGACGAGCTGGGCCCGATCGACTATGCCGACAATCAGGGCGAGGTCTTCCTGGGCCAGCAGCTGGTGCAGAGCAAGTCTGTCTCCGGCACCACGGCCCGCAAGATCGAGGAAGAGGTTCGCGGTCTGGTCCAGGCCGGCATGGATGAGGCGCGCCGCATCCTGACCGAGAAGCGCAAGGACTGGGAGACCCTGTCCGAAGGCCTGCTGGAATACGAGACCCTTTCCGGTGCCGAGATCATCGACCTGCTGAACGGCAAGCCGCCGAGCCGCCCGGAAGACGATCCGACCCCGCCGCCCAGCGCGCCGACCAGCGCGGTGCCGACGACGGATGCCGATGAAGGTCCGGAAACCGGACCGGAACCGCAGGGCGCCTGATCGCGCCCCTGTGTGAACGCAGAATGGAAAGCCCGGACCCGCAAGGGTCCGGGCTTTTTCTTGCCTGAATGGGAGATGTCGCGCCAACAGCTCCGCACGCGCCGGGCGCCGGAGGTTCGGGCATTGCAGACGACCCGCCGGGGGTATCTGGTACTTAATATGGGCACGCGAAGTCCCGGAGGATCGTCTGCAACCCGGTGAAGCGGATTAAGCCGCGGGACGATCGCTTCCCGCGTCAGCGCCACCCGGTCCTGCCCGCCTGTGCACCGGCGTCACCGGACCGTGGAGGCAGTATAGGCGAGGCTGAGGGGGCGGGGATAAGTCGCCGGATATCCCCGGGGTGCCGGGTTCCCGCTTCTGCTGAAAATGCCGGGTTCTTGGCGGTCGCATTTTCGAACCGCAAAACCGGTTCCCGCTTTTGCTGAAAACGCTTCAGGCCAGCCGGTCGAGGATCGGACAGTCCGGCCGGTCGTCGCCGCGGCAGGCCGTGACCAGATGCGCCAGTTCGTCACGCAGGGCGGCCAGCTGGCGCTGCTTCTCCTCGATCTCCTCGAGATGCGCCGCCGCAATGGCGCGGACATCGGCGCTTGAGCGGCTCTTGTCCTCGTACAGGCTGAGCAATCCGCGGCATTCCTCGATCGAGAAGCCGAAATCGCGGGCGCGGCGCACAAAGGCCAGCTTGCGGACCGATGCCCGATCATACAGCCGGTAGCCGGACTCCGTCCGGTCCGGCGCGTCAACCAGGCCGATATCGGCATAATAGCGCACGGTTTTCACGGGCAGTCCGGCGGCCCTGGCAGCGCTTCCGATATTCATGCGGCGGCCTCCTCGTCTTTCCAGTAACAGGAAAGATAGGGGCGGGCTGCCCATGCCGCAAACTGGAAGCACCGCCGTAACGGGGTGCGGCCCCGGGGCCGTGGACTAAAGCGGTTCCTTGGCCAGACCGTGCCCGCCTGCGGGCGCGGTCTCGGCGATCCGCTCCATGCCGGCGATCAATGGCCGGCCGCGCGCAATCGCCTGCTGCACCGAGGGCAGGTCCAGCGAGGCGCGGTGGCTCTCGGCATTGTCCCAGACTTCGGTGACCCAGATGGCACTGGCGTCCTGCGGATCGCGTGCGACGACATAGCTGAAACAGCCCGGCATGCTGGCCATGCCCTCCAGCAGGATATCGATCAGCGCATCGCGCTGCCCCTCCGCCGCAATGAACTTGCCGATCAGACCGTACATGTGTGTGTCCCCCCTTTGTGCCGAAAGCACGCTAGCAAAGCTCCGGGAGGAGGGCGAGGGCAGCGACACCAGGGCTCGGCCCGCTTGATCAGATCGACGCAATGGTTTCCGCGTCAACTCGAAACCAGCCATTCTCGTCGATGAAATGTAGATGTTTGCCTCTTCCGATTACGCTTGAAGCGGCGACTGACGAGCCGTCGGGCCGGACCACTTCGACCGACCGCGTATACGACAGGCCGGATTGCGTACAGCGATATCCATGGCAAAGGTTTTTCGGATCGTCGTAGCCCGATGAGAAGGCAATCTGGTTCCTGTCCACAGCGAAGGCAAGGCTGCCATGCACGCTCACATGGTCGATTAAATTGGGGGCATCATCGACCACTTTGGCTAGCGCGTAATCCGCGTAGTAATAAAAATAGGCTCCTTCAGATGAAATATTGAGCGCTTCGCAATCGTCTATCGTGATTGACTGCCCATTGGGCTGAGCAGCCCACACAGCATCCCCATCCGGCGTGAAGCATACCAGTCCGCCAGCTCCGAGCGCGACATTCCCGTAAATGCCTTCATCGAAGTATGCGATCCAGATCATGTCGGCGTCGTCGATCTGGCAATGCCCGATACCGTCCCCAAGGTGCATGAACCGGCAATCGTCTGTCTCTGGGTCGACAACACAGGCGTTCAAGTCGTCAGAAGAGCTGGTGCGCGAGGCGACAAGGAGAACCCGCCCATCCGAAAATACGTCCAGTAGCGATACATCGGTCATGGGCGCCGTGAAGCGAACCTCTTTGACCTGTTGCTGCGTGGCCATCAGCAGCTTGTAGTGCCTGTCGCTGCTGAATGCGTCGTCCGGAATCAAGTTGCGCTGTAACAGAATGAGTGCTGTGCCGGAGTATGAGACTGATGATGCCACCCGGAAATAGCCATCAGGTTCCTTGGAACAGCCCATGTCCTTCGCAACAACGCTCGGATAGTCGGTTTCACGCATTCGCGGCAGGGTAGAGAGGACGCACGGCCGCGCAAGCCTTTCCTCCCCATCCCATGGGGAGGGGGACCCGCGAAAGCGGGGGAGGGGCCGCCGCGGCACGCGGCGGAATGGTGGGGCCAGTTTCCAAAGCCCTGCGCGGCCTGCGGCCGCGACCCCTTCGACCCCTCCTTCGCCAAGGCTACGGAGGGCCCACTTCCCCATGAAATGGGGAAGAAAGAGGTGCGTGGGCGGGGACAAGTGCCATTTTTCCCGGCCGGATGGCCCGCAAAGGCGGGCCGCAGAGCCGGGACCAGCCGAAGCTCATATCAAGCGATGAGTCCCCCGTCGGTCCCGGACAGCGCTGCCGCGCTTCCGGGAAAAGCGGGAGAGGAAAACGATATCCACCGCCTCTCAACCGTCATCCTGACGAAAGTCAGGATCCAGGGCGCGAGACGCAATCGCGGCAGGCGTGCCGGAGGCTTCAAGCGGGCCGCTGCCGCGGCCGCCCCTCATCCGGGCTCCGCCCCCCTTCTCCCCAGTGGGGGAGAAGGGGTGTTCAGGCTTTGCGCTTTCACGCACTTCATTGTCATCCCGGTTGAGCGAACACCGCGGTGACAGGGGGAGAACAAAAAAAAGCCCCGGCGCAGCACACCGGGGCTCTTTCATTCCTTCAATGCCCTTGGACCCTAGTCCTTGAACATGTCGCCATAGCGGTGGCGCGGGCGGTTTTCCCAGGCGCGGCGGTGGTAGACGTCGGAGACGATGACCGGGGCCACGGTGCTCGCTTCGGCGTAGACCATCTGTTCCAGGGCCACGTCCACCTTGCCCCAGGAACAGGCTTCCTTGAGGGTGGAGGAGGAGCAGGCGCCGTCGCGGACGTCGGCGACGGTGATCTGGACGGCATAGGCGTGCATGGGCACTTCCTCGCCGAGGATTTCCGCGCACACGACCGTGTCTTGGGCGAAATTCTTCGGCACGCCGCCGCCGACCATGAACAGGCCGGTGGTGCCGGCCTTGATCTTGATCTCGGTCAGCTCGCGGAAGTCGGCCACGCTGTCGATCGACAGGTAGGGCTTGTTCGCCTTCATGCGTTCCACCTGGTGCTTCACCAGGCCGAAGCCGGCGGAGCAGTCGGAGAAGGCCGGGCAGAAGATCGGCACGCCCTGCTCATAGCATTCCTGCACGAGCGAGCCCTGTTTCTTGGCATTGCCCTCGGACAGCCACTTGCCCATCGCCTTGATGTAGGAGCGCGAGGAGCGCGGTCCCGGCTCGAGCATGTCGGCGATTTCCTGCGTGACGTGATCGCACGCCTGCAGTTCTTCCTCGTCGATATAGGTGTCGTAGATCCGGTCGATATAGAGATCGCGCAGTTCGCGGTCGTCCGGGATCTCGCGGGCCTGGTAGTGTTTGAAGCCCAGGGCCTCGAAGAAGTCCATGTCGACGATGGAGGCGCCGGTCGAGACGATGGCGTCGACCATGTTGTGACGCACCATGTCACGCCAGACATGCATGCAGCCGCCTGCGGACGTGGAACCGGCCAGGGTGAGGATCACCGAACAGTCCGGATCGGCCACGGCGGCCTGCAGGATGCGGGCGGCACGCGCAGCATCGCGCGAGGTGAAGGACATCTTCTCCCAGCTGTCGATCAGCTCGCGGCCGTCGAATTCCGTGATGTCGATATGATGGATCGGGTTGGCGAGCAGCTCTGCCTTCCGGTTCGACATATCGGTCATGCGCGTCTCCTGAGTTTGGGGCGGCGCCGGCGGGCGCGGGCGAAGGAAATGACCGTCGCTTCGCTGTCGTCGGCCTTGTCGGGTTGAGCTTCGAACATAGACGGCCAGGGCATGTCCTCAACCGTTATGTATTCGATGGCGCCAAACCCGTTGAAATTCGTCGCCAGCGCGGTGCCGTAGGCGCCGAGCATGCCGACCTCGATAATGTCGCCCTCGGCAATGTCGGCCGGCAGGTCGAAGGGGCCGGAAATGGCATCCATCGAATCGCAGGTCGGGCCGTAGAGGCGGAAGGATGCGGTCTCGCTATCGGCATCGCCGGACGTGCTGCCCTTGCGGCGGTGCACACGGACCGGGAAGGGCCATTTGGCGTGCGCCGCGTCGAACAGGCGGCCATAGGCGCCGTCATTGAGATAGAGGGCGTCGCCCTTGACCAGTTCGACCCGCGTGAGAACGCTTTCGGCCTCGGCGACCAGGGCACGGCCCGGCTCGCACCACAGGTCGGCATTCTCCAGCACCATCATCTCCTCGAACGCGTCCTCGATGGACGAGATATAGTCGTCCATCGGCGGCGGGGTCATGCCCGGATAGATCGAGGGGAAGCCGCCGCCGACGTCGACGATGTCGACCGTCACGCCGGCCTGAACGATCAGGCGCGAGGCTTCCATCATGGCCGAGCGATAGGCGGAGGGCTGCATGCACTGGCTGCCGACATGGAAGCTCACACCGAGCTCGAAAGCGTGGGCCCGCGCCTTGCGGATCAGGTCGGACGCCTCATAGGCGGGCACACCGAACTTGCCGGCGAGCGAGAACATCGCACCGTCATTCGACACGGCCAGGCGCACGATCAGGATCAGGTCGTCGGCGTGGTTCGTCTCCTCGACAATCTTGACCATCTCCGCCTCGCAATCGAGAGCGAAGATGCGCACGCCGAATTCATAATAGGCGCGCCGGATCGACTCGCGGCTTTTCACCGGGTGCAGGAAGGCCATGCGGGCCTCGGGGCACCGTTCGCGGACGAGCTGAATCTCGGGAATCGAAGCGACGTCGAAGAAGCGCGTGCCGTTGGCATACAGCACGTCGAGAATCCACGGGCTGGGATTCGCCTTCACCGCGTAGAGGACTTCGCCCGGAAAGTTTTCCTGGAACCAGTGGCTCGCTTGTGCAACGCGATCCGGACGTGCGCAGACGACCGGGCTTTCTACGTGCCGTGAGCGGACCAGGTCCAGGGGCGTATGGTACGTGTGCAATTCACGTGACCCCCTGTTGGCAGTTAACCCAATCCGGCATCGTCGCCTCCGCCGGGAGAAGCGCGGATAAAGTCAAATACGGGCTGTGTAAAGCACGAATTTTAGCTCGGACGCACTTTGTCATGTCGGGGGTCATTTCGAGGCCCCTTCGGTTGCTGAACGAGACCTCAGTGTTGCGGCTTGGCGTCGGAAGTGCAACCTCCACGCCAGGTTATCCGTATAGAAATCAATATTGACGAAATCTCGACTTGGGAGATTCCAGTTGTTGAGGGCGTGAATTCCGTCAAACAAGTGTCATACTGCGGGTTGTCGCAAAAAATTCAATTTCGAATTCTTCGAATGTGGCGGATTTGCCACCGGCGTGAAATCCCTTGCATGGCCAGCATCTAGTGGGTCTGCGCATGGTGAATCCCCACCCTTGGTGACGCGGCGGGGCCGATCTGCAGGCTGCGCCGCCGCGATCTGTCATTCAGCCGTTACAATGCTGATGTTTATCCCCGCCCCAAGCGGCTGGGCCGGATACGCCGGTGCCACCGTGGTCGAGATTCATTCCTCTTGGGGGTCTTCCATGTCGGTGAAGCACAATTTCCGCAAGCTCCTGCTTGTGACCACGTCCTGCGCGTTCTTTGCAGCGTGCGCGGATACGTCCATCTCCTCTCCGGGCGCTGAAAACCCGGGCACGCCCCCGGGCGGCGGCGGCAACCCGCCGCCCGCCGGCCAGACGATCGATCTGGTCCCGGCCGGCGGCTGCGGTACGGGCTCGATCCGCGAAGCGTCCGTCACCAATGGCGACATCACCATCAATGCCTGTGAGATCACCGGCAATATCACGACCAACACGACGATTGCCCCGAATGCCGGCGTGATTATCACCGGCCCGGTCTTCGTGGGTACCGATGACGGTGCCACCGGCGGCAGCGGCGCGCGCGCCACCCTCTCGATCGGCGCCGGTGCCACGCTGTTCGGTGCGGCCGGTTCCGACTATATCGTCGTGACACGTGGCTCGCGCATCGAAGCGCAGGGCACAGCCGACGCGCCGGTGATCTTCACCTCGCGCACGGATGTTGAAGGTTCGGTCGGCGAGAATGACAAGGGCCTGTGGGGCGGCCTCGTGCTGAACGGCCGCGCGCCGATCAACGCGTGTACCGACGCCACGGCGGTCGGCGGTTCGGCCGATTGCGAAAAGTCCGGCGAAGGCTCCTCGGGCTTGTTCGGCGGCGCCGACGCAGCCGACAGCTCGGGCATCCTGAACTACGTCCAGGTCCGCTTTGCCGGCTTCAAGGTGAACAATGAGGACGAGCTGAACGGCATCGCCTTCCAGGGCGTCGGTTCGGGCACCCAGGTCGACTACGTCCAGGTCCACAACAACTCGGACGACGGTGTCGAGATGTTCGGCGGCACGGTCGATCTGCGCCACCTGGTGCTGACCGGCAATGACGACGACTCGATGGACTACACCGATGGCTGGCGCGGGCGCGCCCAGTTCGTGCTGGTCCGCCAGGGTCCGTCAGGCGACCAGGGCTTCGAGTTCGACAACCGCGGCGGCAACGACACGGCGAACAATCTCGAGCCGCGCTCCAACCCGATGATCTCCAACTTCACCCTGATCGGTAACCGCAACGGGTCCGGCTCGAACGACAGTGACCAGGGCATGCTGATCCGTGAAGGTACGGCGGGCCGTCTCTACAACGGTATCGTGGCCGATTTCGGCGACGACTGTATCGACATCGACCAGGACGCCACCTTCGCCCGTATCGGCGCGGCGACCGATCCGCTGGACATCCAGTCGGTGGTTCTGGACTGCGTGAACAATTTCGACGAAAGCACCGGCGATCCGGTGGACCTGTCGGACTGGTTCCTGTCCCGTCCGAACAATGCCGTGATCAACAACACGCTGAACGGCGTGTTCTCCGGCCCGGCCGAACAGGCCGTGACGGCGTTCGACGTGAACGGTGCCGACAGCTGGTTTGAAGATGTCGATTACATCGGCGCTTTCGCCGATGATGAGATCGCTGCGTCCAACTGGGCCTCGGGCTGGACCTACAACCTGTTTGAAGATGCCGGTTGTCCGGAGGGCACGACGGAATCCGCCGAGACCATCGACGGTGCCCGTGTCTGCCAGATCACCGGCAACATCACCTCCGACCTGCGCCTGACCCGCGGCAACATGTACGAGCTGATCGGTCCGGTCTTCGTCGGCGTCGACCGCGGCCCCGATCCGGCCAGCCCGCTGCCGTCCGGCATCGAAGCCACGCTGACGGTCGATCCGGGCGTGACAGTGTTCGGTTCGTCGGGCTCCGACTACATCGTCGTGACCCGCGGTTCCCAGCTGCGTTCGAACGGTACGGCGTCCTCGCCCGTGATCTTCACCGCCCGCACGGATGTTGAAGGCACGGCCGGTGTGAACACCAAGGGTCAGTGGGGCGGTCTGGTGCTGAACGGCCGCGCGCCGATCAATGCCTGTACCGACGCCACCGCCACCGGCGGCACGGTCGACTGTGAGAAGTCCGGCGAAGGCTCTTCGGGCCTGTTCGGCGGCGCCACGGCCGACGACACCTCCGGCTCCATCACCTACACGCAAGTCCGCTTCGCCGGCTTCAAGGTGAACAATGAGGACGAGCTGAACGGCATCGCCTTCCAGGGCGTCGGTTCGGGGACGTTCGTCGACTACGTCCAGGTCCACAACAACTCGGACGACGGCGTGGAAATGTTCGGCGGTGCTGTCGATCTGCGCCACCTGGTGCTGACCGGCAATGACGACGACTCGATGGACTATACCGATGGCTGGCGCGGCCGCGCCCAGTACGTCATCGTCGTCCAGGGTGCCTCGGGCGATCAGGGCTTCGAGTTCGACAACCGCGGCGGCAACGACACGGCGAACAATCTCGAGCCGCGCTCCAACCCGATGATCTCCAACTTCACCCTGATCGGTAACCGCAACGGTTCCGGTTCAAACGACAGTGACCAGGGCATGCTGATCCGTGAAGGTACGGCCGGCCAGCTCTACAACGGTCTCGTCGTGAACTTCGGTGATGACTGTATCGACGTCGACCAGGACGCCACCTTCGCCCGCATCGGCGCCAGCACCGACTCGCTGGAAATCCAGTCGGTCGCGCTGGACTGCGTGAACAATTTCGACGAGAGCTCGGGCGACCCGCTCGACCTGTCGGACTGGTTCCTCGCGCAGCCGAACAACGCCGAATACACCAACTCGCTGACGGGCTTTGCCTTCTTCAGCGGTGGTACGGGCGTGGTTCCGGGTTCGGCCGAGGCGGCTCTGACCTCCACCGACGTCAACGCCATCGACACCTGGTTCGAGCCGGCCGGCTATGTCGGTGCCGTCGAGGACGCCAGCGACACCTGGTACCAGGGCTGGACCTTCGTTCCGGCGCAGCAGTAACGCAGACGCCGCGGGTCCCGGGTGTGAGAGCACCCGGGGCCCGCAGCATCGTTTAATCGCAGTCTCATGGTGATGAAGATGCAAACCACACGATATGCGCTCTCGGCTGCGTTGCTGGCGTCAACCACGCTGGTTCCGGTCGCCGCCCTTGCGCAGGACGCTCCGTCCTCCGAACCTGAAGACGTCATCGAAGTCCGCTTCCAGTACATTCCGGATGACCGCCGCGTCACCTCGGAAGTGTCGGCGGCCCTGTCGATCGACGACCTTGAAACCACCGGCGATAGCGACCTGGCTGCGGCCCTGGTCCGTGTCACCGGCCTGTCGACCACGGGCGGCAAGTTTGTCGTCGTCCGCGGCCTCAACGAACGCTACTCCAACACGCTCCTGAACGGCTCTCCGATGCCGTCTCCGGAGCCTTTCCGTCGCGCGGCGCCGCTCGACATCTTCCCGACCAATGTTCTCTCGAACGTGCTGGTCCAGAAGACCTTCTCTCCGGAATTCCCGGGCGAGTTCGGCGGCGGTGTGATCGGCGTCGAAACCGCTACCCTGCCGGACGACCGTTTCCTGACGATCGGCATCGGCGGCAGCTTCGACACGGTCACGACGGGCAATAACGGCCTGACCTATGACGGTTCCGACACGGACTGGCTGGGTTATGACGACGGCATGCGCGATCTGCCGGCCGAGCTGGCCGCGATCTTCGAAACGACCCGCGTCGGCAACAACCTGCCGGCCGCGCAGCAGCAGGCCATCGGCCGCTCGCTGGTCAATTCGGAACTCTGGGTGCTGCAGACGGTCGATACGGACGCCAATGGCTCCATCGACTTCAGCGCCGGCGACCGTTTCGACTTCGACGGTTTCTCGCTCGGCCTCACCGCCGCCGGCTCCTACTCAAACGAGTGGGTGACGCGCGAAGGTATCCGTGGCCGTGGTGGTGTGTCCGGTTCCTCGGCCCGTTACATCAACGGTCCGGCCAATGAAGACTTCTCCGACGTCGCTGCGCCGGAAGATGCCTCCGACAACTATATGGGCACCGAGAACGTCATCGACGTGTCCGGCATGCTGTCGGTCGGCATCGACTGGTACAATGACCACGAGATCAACTTCCTGACGATGGCCCTGCGCTCGACGTCCAAGGAAGCCCGGACCCAGACCGAGTTCAACGCGGGTGGCAACGGCGTCTTCCTGACCGACAGCCTGGAATGGTTCGAACGCCAGGTGCTGTTCAACCAGCTGTCCGGCGAGCACGTCTTCTCCTTCTTGGGCGATCTCGCCCTGGACTGGCGGATCTCGGACGCGACCGCCACGCGCGACGCGCCGTACCAGCGTGAATACCGCTACGAGTATTCCGGTGCGGGCCTGCAGTATGGCGGCAATGTTGCCGACAACCGCACGTCCTTCTCGGAAATCGAGGACAACACCCAGGACGCAGGCTTCGATCTCGCCCTGCCGCTGACGGTGTTCGATCGCGATGTCGAGCTGAAAGCCGGTATGTCGGTGACCAGCCGCGAGCGTGAAGCCTACACCCGTACCTTCTCCTTCGAGCAGGGCGGTGTGGGTCTGCCGTCCGATCTGCGCTTCAGCCGGATCGACTACATCTTCGCCCCGCAGAACATCGTCGACGAGCGTCTGCGCCTGGTGGAGACCGGCGGTCTGTCCTTCCCGGAAGCCTATGAGGGCCGGATGAATGTCCGCGCCTACTATGCCGGTGCCGATGTCGCGGTGAACGATTTCGTTCGCGCTGCGGTGGGTGCCCGCTTCGAAGACGGCGTCCAGAAGGTCGACACCTTCGCTTTCCCGGCCAATGCCGGCGACAGCGGCCTGCTGGAAACGCGGATCGAGGAAGACTACGTCCTGCCGGCGGTAACGCTGACCTGGACCTTCGCCGACAATCTGCAGCTGCGCACCGGCTATTCCCAGTCGATCGCACGGCCGCAGTTCCGCGAACTGGCCTTCGCCGAATTCTTCAACACCGATACCGACCAGCGCTTCCAGGGCAACCCGTATCTCGTGAACACCGAGATCGAGTCCTACGATGCGCGTCTGGAATACTATTTCGGCCGCGAGGAATTCGTGACCGTCGGTGTGTTCCACAAGATCCTGGAAAACCCGATCGAGGAGTACATCCTGCCGACGGGCGACAGCCTGGGCACCTCCTTCATCAATGCGCCTGAAGCGACCCTGACCGGTGCGGAATTCGAGTTCGAGAAAGTCTTCGATCTCTCCAACCGCTTCGATCGTCCGTTCTTCAATGACCGCGAATGGTTCATCAAGACGAACTACACCTACATCCAGTCGGAAGTGTCGGCTGACGGGACGGTGACGATCGCCCAGGGTGCCTTCGGTCAGCCGTCTGCGAACGTGCTGGACGCGGCGGGCTTCATCGATGACGGCCGGGCCCTGCAAGGTCAGTCGGAACACCTGTTCAACGTCCAGCTCGGCTTCGAAACCTTCGATGGCCGGGCACGCGGCGCCCTGCTCTTCAACTACACCGGAGAGCGCACCCGGGCCGTGGCCGATCTGAACACCGGCAATCCGGCGATCATCGAGCAGGTCCCGAACTCGCTTGATCTCGTCTACAGCCGCACGCTCGATCTGCGCGGCAATGACTGGGACTTCGGGTTCTCGATCCGCAACATCCTTGGCGATGACTACGAAGCCACCCAGTCCGCGGGCGGGGTCGAACTGCCGGTCGACACCTATGATGTCGGCACGGAGTTCTCGATTTCCATCAGCCGCAGCTGGTAACACGCATTCGGACGGGCGGGCCTTCGGGTCCGCCCGTCTGCATTCATCCGACGATTAATCCCGAAACGTCGTAAAACTGACGTACGCCACGTGTATCGGGGAGCGGATATCCGAAGCTTCGATACGGCATGTCCAAGGCGGGCGCCGGACGCCGGTTCGAAGCGGATGGCGACCGAAGGGACAGGCGATCATCGTGACGCATCAGTCGCAATCACTGCCGGCCGGACGGGGAGGGCGAACGCGCCTTCCGCGCAGTCTCGCGACCGTGCTCGCCCTGGCCGAACTCCTCCTGCTCGCCGGTCTGACCTATATCGCCGCGCGCCTGATCTGGCTCATCGCCTTCGGCGCCAGTGCGACCGATTTCCAGCAGGATCCGGCCGATGCCGGTCCGCGCTTCGGCGGCGCGCCGGCCTACCAGGCCGACCTCACGCAACTGGCTGAAACCGACCTGTTCGCCGACCGGCGTGCCGGTCCTGTCGATGCGGCGCCCATTGCGGCGGCGATCCAGGAAACCAGCCTCGATCTCAGCCTGCGCGGCATACGCCGCGGCGCGACGCCGGACAGCGGCGGCGCCATCATCCAGATCCCCGGCGGCCGCCAGAGCTTCTTTGCCGTCGGCGCCGAAATTCTAGACGGTGTGACGCTTGAGGAAGTGCATGTCGATCATGTGCTGATCCGCCGCCGCGGCATCGCCGAGTCGCTCTTCCTGCGTGACGAGGACACACCCCGCGCAGCTGCCGCATCCAGCGCTGGCGGCCGGTCCGTCGCCGGCCTGTTCCGCGCCGAGCCGGTGCGCGAGGGCCATCGCCTGACCGGCTATCGCGTCAGCGAGGCCAGCCCGGCCCTCCTGTCGGCGACCGGCCTGCGCAATGGCGATGTGATCACGGCCGTCGATGGCCGCTCCGCCGCCGATATTTCCGATCTTCCCGCTCTCTTCCGCCGTCTGCGCGAAGAGGACGGTTTCACCCTGTCGATCAATCGGGGCGGCCTGCCCCTGACCCTTCAAGTGGACCTGCCGTGATGACCGATTTCGTGAACCGACTGATTG
Source organism: Pseudomonadota bacterium (assembly GCA_036231565.1). Lineage (GTDB taxonomy): Bacteria > Pseudomonadota > Alphaproteobacteria > Caulobacterales > Maricaulaceae > Maricaulis. The sequence continues at coordinate 38,164 of JAZAHA010000002.1, read as the reverse complement.
CGGGCCTCCTGGCGCTCGTTCTGTCTGCGATGGCGCCGGCTGCCGTCTCTGCCCAGTCCGGCGGCCAGGGCAGTGTGGTCAATTTCAACCAGGCCGAGATCCAGGCCGTGATCGACGATGTGTCGTCGGTGACCGGCTATACCTTCATCGTCGATCCCAATGTGCGCGGCCGGGTGACCATCACCTCGCAGGCGCCGCTGACGCCGGACCAGTATTTCCAGGTCTTCCTGTCGACGATGCGGGTGCACGGCTTTGCTGTCGTGCCGACGGCTTCGGGCGCCTACCAGATCATTCCCGAACAGGCCGGTGCACGCACCTCCAGCCCGGTCAATTCCAATCTGCGCGGTGACCAGTATGTCACCGCCGTGGTTCGCCTGACCCATGCCGGTACGCGCGACGCGCTGACGGTCGTGCGGCCGATGGTCAGCCCGAACGGTTTCGTCAATGCGGCCGAGGGCGGCAATGCGCTGGTCATCGTCGATTATGCGGAAAACGTGTCGCGCATCCGCCAGGTCCTGCGCGATCTGGATCGTGATACTTCGGTGGTCGAGATGGTCGAGCTGTCCAATGTGTCGGCCGGCGAGATGGCGCGCATCATCGAGACGATCCGCACCCGCAACACGTCCGGCGAAGACGATATGGCGTTCGGCGTCACTGTCGCGCCGATCCCGGCCTCCAACACGATCGTGCTGCGCGGCAATCGCGACGCCGTGGCCGAGATGATGTCGCTGATCCGGCGGGTGGATGGCGTCAGCCGGTCCAATCAGGGCTTCCGGGTGATCTATCTCAGCCATGCCGATGGCGAGGACCTGCTGCCCATCCTGCAGCAGGTGGTCGAGACCATGGCCGATGACGAGACCATGGCCCGTCGTCCGTCCGTCTCCTATCACGCGCCGACCAATGCCGTGGTCGTCAATGCCGATCCGGACATCCAGCGCGAGCTGGAACTGGTGATCCGCCAGCTCGATATCCGCCGTCCGCAAGTGCTGGTCGAGGGTATCGTGGTGGAGATGTCCGACACGGTCGCCGACGAGCTGGGCGTGCAGATGCTGCTGGCCGGCGGCGAGGGCGATGCGCCCCTGGCGATGACTCGCTTCGGGTCGAACACGCCGGACCTGCTGGCGCTGACCGGGGCAATCACTTCGCCCGGCGATGACGATAGCGACTTCAATGACGATCTGCGCCAGGCGGCGCTCAACTCGCTGCTCGGCGCTACGGGCGGCACGATCGGCTTCGGCGGCCAGAATGGTGACGGCACCCTGTTCGGGCTTGTGCTGAATGCAGTGGAAAGCGACCGCAATTCCAACGTCCTGGCGACGCCGTCCATCCTGGCGATGGACAATGAGGAAGCCTCCTTCCTGTCCGGACAGGAAATCCCCGTCACCACCGGCGAAGTGCTGGGCGACGACAATTCCAACCCGTTCCGCACGGTGCAGCGCCAGGAAGTCGGCGTGCGCCTGCATGTGCGTCCGCAGATCACAGAGGGCAATACGATCCGCCTGCTGATCGAGCAGGAAGTTTCCTCGGTCGCGGGCACCGTCAATGACGACACGACCGACCTGATCACCAACAAGCGCGAGATACAGACGACGGTGCTGGCCGATAATGGCGAGATCATCGTGCTGGGCGGTCTGATCCAGCAGGAGGACGAGGATTCGGTGAGCGGCGTGCCGGGCCTGTCCCGTGTGCCCGGCGTGGGCCGTCTCTTCCGCTCCGAGGGCACCGAGCGCCGCCGCACCAATCTCATGATCTTCATCCGCCCGACCATCATCCGCGACGAGGCGGACATGCGTGCGGTGACCGACAATCGCTACGGCTATATCCGCAGCCAGCAGGTCGCCAACGATCCGCAGGGTGCGAGTTCGCTGGAATCCATCGTCGAGATGATGATGGTCGACATGCCGCGGGGCGGCGCCGACGATGGCGAGTGAGACGGATACCAGCCCGGCCCGCGAGGCCAGCCCGGTCACCTATGCCTTCGCCCGCCAGAAGGGCGTCGCCTACCGGCCCGGTGCCGAGCCGGCCTTCCTGTTGCGTCAGGGCGGTGATCGCCGGGCCTTGCTGGAAGTGCGGCGCGTGGTCGGCGCCACGCATCCGGTCGTCGAGTGCGATGCCGGCCGGTTCGATCAGGCCCTGTCGGACATCTATGCCTATGCCGGTCTGGGCGCCGATAGTGCGGATGCCGATGCGGCAGACGGCGAAAGCCTGTCCCAACTGATCGACGAGATCCCCAAGACCGAGGATCTGCTGGACAGCGCGTCCGACGCGCCGATCATCCGGCTGATCAACGGCATGATCGCCGAGGCCGTGCGCACGGCCGCGTCGGACATCCATGTCGAACCCTTCGAGGACCGCGTCTCCATCCGCTACCGCGTCGATGGCGTGCTGCACGAAACGGTCTCCGTCTCGCCGCGCCTCGCCCCGCCGCTGGTCAGCCGGATCAAGGTGATGGCGCGGCTGGATATTGCCGAAAAGCGCGTGCCGCAGGATGGCCGCCTGACGATTGCCCTGGGCGGCAAGTCGATCGATGTGCGGGTCTCCACCCTGCCGTCGCGTCATGGCGAGCGTGTCGTGCTGCGCCTGCTGGACAATTCCCAGGCCCGCTTCCGGCTGGACGATCTGGGCATGCCCCAGGCGATGCTGGCCGACATGAAGAAGGCGCTGGCCCAGCCCAACGGCATCATCCTGGTCACCGGTCCGACCGGCGCGGGCAAGACGACCACGCTCTATGCGGGGCTCAACCTCCTCAACGAGGAAACGCGCAACATCCTCACCGTCGAGGATCCGGTGGAATACGCCATCGACGGGATCGGCCAGACCCAGGTCAATGCCAAGGTCGGCATGACGTTTGCCGCCGGCCTGCGTGCCATCCTGCGCCAGGACCCGGACATCGTCATGGTCGGCGAGATCCGCGATGTCGAGACGGCCCAGATCGCCGTGCAGGCCAGCCTGACCGGCCATCTCGTCCTGTCCACCGTGCACACGAATTCCGCCGTCGCTGCGATTGCCCGCCTGCGCGATATGGGCGTGGAGAGCTATCTGCTGGCTTCGACCCTGTCGGCGATCATCGCCCAGCGCCTGGTCCGCCGCCTGTGTACGCATTGCCGCGAGGCCTACACGCCGGACGCGGCCGAGCTGGAGCTGCTGGGTCTGGCAGGCCACAGCGATGTGACGCTGCACCGTCCGGCGGGGTGCTCGCACTGCAAGCAGACCGGCTATGATGGCCGGACCGGGGTCTACGAGATCGTCGTTGTCGACGACACGCTGCGCAAGCAGATCCACGACGATGCCCGTGAGAGCGAGATGGCGGCCCACGCCTTCACCCGCCGCAAGACGCTGTTCCAGAACGGTGTCGATCTGGTCCTGGCCGGCACGACCAGCCTGTCCGAAGTCTTGCGCGTCAGCCGCGAGGAGGGCGAGCGACATGCCGGCGTTTGAGTATGAAGCGCTGGATGCCCGCGGCAAGAAGTCGAAAGGCCTGATCACCGCGGACAGCGAGCTGGCCGCCCGGCGCGAACTGCGCGGCCGGTCGATGGCGCCGCTCTCCGTGCGGTCTGCGGATGGCCGGCGCGCAGCTGCGGCCGCAGGCGATCCGACCTCTCTGATGGGCCGGCTGCGCCGGCAGGATCTGTCCAGCCGCGAACTCATGCTGGTCACGCGCCAGCTGGCCAGCCTGATCGGGGCCGGCATGCCGATCGCCGAATCCCTGGGCCTGCTGGCCCGCCAGGGTGGCCGTCACAACATGCAGCGCGTGCTGATGGCGGTGCGCGCGCGTGTCTCCGAAGGGGATCGTCTGTCGGTCGCGATGGACGGTTTCCCCAAATCCTTCCCCGCCGTCTATCGCGCCATGATCGCAGCGGGCGAAGGCGCGGGCGGTCTGGGCCATGTGCTCGAACGGCTGGCCGATTATCTGGAGAAGGAACAGGCCGTGCGCAACCGGATCACCGGCGCACTGGTCTATCCGGCGGTGCTGACCGTGGTCGCCATGGGCGTGGTGACGATGCTGATGACCTTCGTCGTGCCCCGCATCGCCGAACAATTCACCGGTATGGGCATGGCGCTGCCGCTCCTGACGCGGATCATGATCGGCCTGTCGGGTGCGCTTCAGGCCGGCTGGCCCTTCATTGCCGCCGGTTTCGTCGTGCTGATCGCCGGCGGCGCACTGGCACTGCGCCAGGCGCCGGTTCGCACTGCGTTCGACGGGTTCTTGGTGGGACTGCCCCTGCTGGGCGGTTTCCTGCGCAAGGCCGAGGCGGCGCGGTTTGCCCGTACGATGGGCATCCTGATCGAAAGCGGCGCCGTCCTGCCGGATGCCCTGCGGGCCGCAGCGCGCGCGAGCGGCAATCTCGCCGTGCGCAAGCGGATCGGCCAGGTCGTCACCGATGTGGAAAGCGGGCGAGGCCTGTCGGACGCGCTCTCCACGCGCGGCCGCTTCCCCGCCCTGATGCTGTTCATGGTCGCGGCCGGCGAACGCTCCGGTGCGCTGGGGGAAATGTTCCGCCGTTCCGCCGACCAGATGGACCAGGAAATCGACGGGGCTATCACGGTTGGCCTCAACCTTCTGGAACCCGGCATCATTCTCGTCCTGGGTGTGGTGGTGGTGATGATCGTGCTGTCGATCCTGCTGCCCATCCTTCAACTCAACACTTTGGCTCTTGGCTAGGGAGACGTCGATGCAGACCCGTCCGGCCCTTCACACGACTGACGACACGCAGGAAGACCGCGAGGCCGGTTTCTCCCTGCTGGAGATCATGATCTCGATCACCATTCTGGGCCTCCTGGCCACGATCGTGGTGATCAACGTCCTGCCCGCGCAGGACCAGGCGATGGTGCAGAAGGCGCGCACCGATATCGCCACGCTGGAACAGGCGCTCGATGCCTACCGGCTCGACATGCGCGAATATCCCTCGACCGAGGACGGGCTGCAGGCGCTGGTCGAGGCGCCGCGCGGGGCAGAGAATTATCGCGAGGGCGGCTATGTGCGCCGCCTGCCGGACGATCCCTGGGGCAATCCCTACCAGTACGCCTATCCGGGCCAGCACGGCATGCTGGACATCTGGTCGCTGGGCCGGGACGGCCGCGAAGGCGGCGAGGAGCTCGACGCCGATATCGGTAACTGGCAGGGCTGATGACGGCCACGCCCGCCCATACGCCCGGCCGTGAAGCCGGCCTGTCGCTGATCGAGATCCTGGTGGGAATCTCGATCCTGGCGATTGTCGCCTTTGCGGTGACGCTGTCGATCACGCCGGGCGGGCCGGCGATCGAGCGCGAGGCAAACCGTCTCGCGGCCAGGCTCAACCAGGCCGAGGCCGAGGCGATTGCGTCCGGTGCGCCGGTGGGGCTGGCGGTCGAGGGGGCTGGCGAAGGTTATGCCTTCTACCGCCTGGTCGACGGACGCTGGTGGCCGGTGCGCGACCATCCCACACTGACGGAATACCGGTTTGAAGACGCGCTGCGCCTGCGGGTCGAGGAGACGCGGCCGGTGGCGCCCGAGGCGGCAGCCCGGGCCGCGCTCTACCCGGCGATCTGGTTCGACCCGGCCGGCATGACCGAACCTTTCCGCCTGCGCCTGTCCGCCGATGACGGGGCCGAGATCGAACTGGACTGGCAGGCTGCCGGCCGGATCGAACGCACGGCGCGGGGCTGATCCATGCGCGCGCCGGTCTCCAGTCCTGAAAGCGGGTTCACGCTGATCGAGATGATGATGGCGCTCGCCGTCCTCTCGGTGGCGGGGCTCGCCCTGATGAACATGACCCAGGCGACGACGCGCAACACCGCCGCCGTGCAGGAGCGGGCGCTGGCGATGACGGCAGCCGAGAACATTCTCAACAGCCAGATCCTGCGTCCCGGCCCGCCGCAATCCGGTTCGGGTGAGTATGCGATTGCCGGGGTGGATTATGACTGGTCGCTGGCGGTCAGCGCGACCGACGATGCCGGTCTCGTCCGCCTGCACCTGGAAGTGCGCGAGGCGCAGAGCGGGCATCTCGGCGCCGAGCTCGACACGTTCCGGAGGGCGCAATGAGTGCGGCCGCACCGGCGCGCGAGGCCGGCTTCTCCCTCGTCGAGATCCTCGTCTCGGTCTTCGTCTTTGCGGTGATCGGCACGATCTCGGTCGCGCTGATGGCGTCGAGCGTGGGGGCGCGGGAGATCAATTCGGACGTGCTCGAGCGGACCGCGATGATTGACCGTGCCCGCACCCTCCTGCGCGAGGACCTGGGCCAGATCGCCCGTCGCGCCGTGCGCGACGAAGCCGGCTATCGCGATCCCTGGATACTGGCCGGCGCGGCAACGGGGCTGGCCGACTATGAGACCGATGCGACAGAGCGGGTGCTGATGGTGTTCACGCGGCATGGCCGCGCCAATCCGGGCCTGATCCGGCCGCGCAGCTCGCTAGTTCATGTCACCTATCTGATACGCGGTGGCGATCTCGTCCGCCGGGTGCGCGACTATCCCGATCCCGGTGAAGCGACCCGGATCACCGACCAGGTGCTGATCGCGGGCGGCGAGGATTTCTCCATCGAGTTTCTCGTCGGCGCGGTCTGGCAGAACCGGGTCTTCCTGTCGGAGGCCGGCCAGGGCGCGATGCCGGCCGCCGTGCGCCTGCGCTATGGCCTGCCGCCGCTGGGGGCGATGGAGCATGTGCTTCTGACACCGGAGGCGCAGCCATGAGCCGGCCGGTTCTCGACAGCCATCGCGAGCGCGGCGCCTCGCTGGCTTCGGCCTTGCTGCTGGTGGCGGTGATGGCGAGCCTCGCCATGGCGCTGGCGGGCGATCTGCGCTTTGCCATGCGCCGCTCGGCCAATATGGATGTGCGCGACCAGGCCTACTGGTATGCGATCGGTGCGCGCGAGTTCACCGAAGGCCTGATCGCGCGGGCGATGGACGATCCCCGCCAGGCCCTGCGGCCGGATGCCGACTGGCTGAACGGACCGCGCACTTTCCCGATCGAGCAGGGCGCCCTGACAGGCCGGGTGCGCGACGGAAACAATTGTTTCAACCTCAACAGCCTGGCTCCGGCCGGCGCATCGGGCGAGCGGCAGGCTGATACCGCCCGGATACAGCGTTTCGAACAGCTGATGCGCGCGGTGGAGATCCCGGCCGCCCGTGCCGTGCGCATCGCCGCGCAGGCGGCCGACTGGATCGACAGCGATATGCGTCCGGTCGCTTCGGGTGGCGAGGATGAGCTTTATCCGGGATATCGCACCGCCAATGCGCCGATGGCCGAACGGGCCGAGCTGCTGGCGCTGGAAGCGATGACGCCGGACATCTATGAACGCCTGCGGCCGCTGGTCTGTGTGCGGCCGACCGGTGAGGCCCTGGCGCTCAATATCAACACGCTGACCGCCGCCCAGTGGCCGCTGCTTGCGGTGGCCTTCGAAGGCGGGCTGTCGCGTTCGGCCATCGAGGGGCTGCTTCTGAACCGGCCGGCCTCGGGGTTTGAGAGTGAAGAGGCGTTCTGGGCGCTGGACGCGGTGCGCGAGCTCGATCCGGACGCCACGGTGCGCGAACGCGTCGGCATCGAGACCCGCTATTTCGAGATCGAGATCCATGTCGCCCATGCCGGACAGCGCTTTGCGCTGAACGGTCTGGTGCAGAGTCTGGGAGGCGGGCAGGTGCGCCGTCTCTCGCAGAATTACGGAAGCGTTTCATGAGCCAGGACCTGATCCTCAGTCTGGACGGGCAGGACAGGCTGCACTGGTCCATCATCGATCGCGCCGGCCAGGTGCGCCGCGCGTCCGGTGCCGCCGGACCCGGCGAGCCGCTGGACCTGCCGGACACACACGGCGTCAGCCGGACCCTGATCCTGGTGCCGTCGGAAGATGTCTTCCTCGGCCTGATCGATCTGCCCGCGCGCGGTGAGCGCGAGGCCCGCCAGGCGGCGCCCTACATGATCGAGGAGGCGCTGGCCTCATCGCTCGCCTCGACCGAGATCGTGCCTGGCGCCCGCGCCGAAGACGGCCGTCGCTGGGTGATGGCGGCCGACCGCGACCGCGTCGCGCAATGGGCGACACGGATCGGCGAGGCGATCGTGCGCCCGGCCTGGGTGATGCCCGATTGTATCGCCGCCGCCGAGCGCGATGTGGCGCTGACCCTGTTCGACCGCGGCGACAGCATTCTCTGGCTCTATGGCGCCGATACGCGCAAGCCCGGTGAGGCGGCCGGCGGTGCCATGGATCCCAAACTCTTCGGCCCGGTGATCGGTCCGCTGGTCGAGGGGGCGGGCGGCGGCACGGTCGCCGTCTCGGCCTCGCTGGGCCTGGCGGGCGAGAATTTCCGCCAGGTGCCGCGCGGCGATCTCGATCTCAGGGCCAGCGCCCTGCCGGCGGAATTCATTGCGGCGCTGCCGCCGCTACTGGGCGACCGGCTGAAGGCGACGGTCGACTGGCGCGGTCTGCTGGGACCGATCCGCAGACCGGTGGCGCTGGCGGCGGGGCTGCTGGTGGCCTTCTGTGCGCTGATGGCAGGCGAGGGCGTCTATTATCGCCTGCAGGCCGAGCGTTTCGACGCGGCAAGTATCGCCGAGTTCCGCGCCGCTGTGCCGGACGTGACCCGGCGGGTCATTCCGGCCGAAGCCGAGCGTCTGCTCGCGGCGCGCCTGTCGGGCCTCGGTGGCGGGGAGGCCTCGTCCTACCTGCAGCTGATGGCGGCACTGGGCGAGCTGACGTCGGGCAATGAGCGGGTGCGGATCGATCATGTCCGGTTCGACCAGGCCCGGTCCGAACTGTCTGTCTCGGCGATCTATAGCGATTTTGCCGATTTCGACGCACTCAACGCCCGCGCCGGCACGCTGGGTATTGCGCTTGAGGATGGTGGTGCGCGCGAGAGCGGTCAGGCCATCCAGGGCGAGTTTACGGTGAGGCTGCGATGAATGCTGTGACCCGCATGTTCGAACAGGTCTGGGGTGGCCGCAGCCTGCGCGAGCAGGTCCTGCTCGGGGTCGCCGGCGGCCTGGTCCTCGCGCTGGCGGTCAGTGTGCTGGTCGTGCAGCCGCTGATCGGCTTCAACGATCGTGCCCGCGACGATTATGCCGCGGCGATGCGGCTCTACCGCTCGATCCAGGACGATGCCCGCACCTATCGCCAGCTGGCAGCGGACGCGCGCGAGGAGACCGATACCGGCCGCTCGCTGCGGGCGGTCGCCGGTGCGACGGCGCTGCGCCACGAGATTTCCCTGGCGCGCATGGTGCCGGCGGATGACGGCTCGCTGACGGTGAATATCGACCGCGCCGACAGCCGCGCCGTGATGGCCTGGCTGGTCGAACTGGAGACCGGCTTCGGCATCCAGGTGGCCTCCTCCACAATGGACCGGGCGGGTGAAGGCGTTGTTGAGGCATCCTTCGTTCTGCGCCGTCAGGGAGGCGGCCGATGATCGGGCGTATTCTCCTTGTGCTGTCGCTGCTGACGGTCTGGCTGGTCGTGCTTCTGCCGCTGAAGGCCGTGGCGATTGCCGTCGGCGGTGCCGAGCGGCTGGGCTATGACGATGTGTTCGGCACGGTCTGGAACGGGCGCGTCTATGGTCTGCGCCTCGGCGGTGACCGCGTGCGCGAGACGGCCGTGTCGGTGTCGCCGCTGGCGCTTCTGACCGGACGTGTGGCGGTGGAGTGGCGCGTGGCGGACAGCGGTCTGTCCGGTGACGGACATGCGATCCTCGCGCGGGGCCAGGTACAACTGGAAAACGTCTCCCTGACGATTCCGTTGGGCCGTCTTACGGAGCCGGGCGGCACCGGGCTGGACCCGCGTGCGCCGGTCTTTGTCCGTATCGCCCAGCTCGGTCTGACCGACGGGCGTTGCGAAGGCGCCACCGGTTCGGCGCGGTCGGATGTGCTGGCGGCTCTTGCTGTGCCCTACAATATCGAAGCACCGGCCCTGGACGGTGTGCTCGCCTGCAATGGCGACGATCTCGAACTCGTCTTTTCCGGCGGGAGTGCCGACATGACGGTTGAGGGCAGCGCCCGGCTTCGCGTCGAGGGCTATGACTGGCAGGTCTCGGTCGGTACGGTGCGTCCTGACCTGGCCGAAGCGCTGGCGCTGGCCGGTTTCGAGGCCGAGGGCGAGACCTGGCAGGCGCAGGGACGGGGAGTTTATGGTGCGAACCGCTGACGGACTTCTTCTTCTCGCGGCCGGCCTGCTCCTCTCAGCCTGTACGGCAACGGCTGGTGGCGCTTCCACGCAATTGCAGAGGCCGCCCGCGCTGAGCCAGGTGCGGCCCGATCCGGCGCCGGCCGCGGCCGGTGACACGGCCGGCGCGCTGCCACCCCAGACGCTGGAAGCCGGTGCCTGTGCCACCTTTTTCTGGACCGCCGATCCGGCGCATCGCTTTGTCGCCTTCGAGAACGAGACAGAGGGCTTTGCCCGCGTCTTCGCCAATGGTGCCGAGCATGGCTTCTACACGCCGCCGCGCGAGGCGCCCTATGTGGCAGGTGAGACCTATCGCCGGGACTATGTCGATCCGGTCCGTGGGCTGGACATCCGCCTCACCGGCCGGGTCGGCGAGCCCTTGCCGGCAGGCCAGCGGATCGAGCGGGTGGTGATGCGGGTGCTGCAGCCCAATGGTCAGACGCGGGTCGTGCCTTTGATCGGGCATTATGCCTGCCGCACGGTGGCGGAGGGGTGAGGGCGGTCGCTTCCCTTGTCATCCCGGCCGGATGGCCCGCGAAAGCGGGTCGCGGAGCCGGACCCATACGCTCGTTCTCTGCCGAAAGCGGGCTCGATATTGAAGGCAGCCCGGTGAGCACCGGGATTATGGGTCCCGGATCTCCGCCCGGCTCAAGGCCGGGCATGCGTCCGGGATGACAATGTTAAAGCCAGCTGTCTCACAGCACCGGATAGAGGCCGGGCCCGTAGGCGCGGTAGATCCAGCCCGCGGCAATCCCGACAGCCAGCCAGGGTCCGAAGGCGAAGGCTTCGTCGCGTCCCGGCAGGCGCCGCTGCACAATCGCTTTGCCCAGTACAAACAGGAGTGCACTGCCTGTGCCCACGAGGACAATGGCGGGCAGCAGCCAGCCGCCGCACCAGGCACCGCCCGCCGCGATCAGCTTGGCATCGCCGCGGCCCAGCCCGTTGCGGCCGGTGATCCGGCGGAAGCCGGTCTCCACGGCGACAAAGGCGAGATAGCCTGCTACGGCCCCGATCAGCGAAACCCACGGCGTGGAAAACACGAAGGCGTTGAGTGCCAGACCGATTGCAATCAGCGGCAATGTTATTGCGTCGGGCAGGCGGTATGTACGAAAGTCGATCCAGAACAGGGCGCTAAGCGCAATGATGAGAATCAGGGTTGCGGCGTGGGTGAGAAACATGCTGCTCCTGTCACAAAAGTGTCATGCGACTGCGCCACAAGGGCGTGGCGTACAAGGGGTGTTTTCAAGATGACAGACGCCGTGCCGGCGCTCAAAGCCGAAAATGTCCGTATGACATTCGGCGAGACCCGAGCGCTCGACGATGTCAGCCTTGCGGTTGAACCAGGTGAAATGGTGGCTCTGATCGGGCCATCCGGGTCGGGCAAGTCCACGCTCCTGCGCGTCGCTGCGGCGTTGCAGCCGGCGGACGGCACGTCCGGGCCGGTCGCTGTGCTGGGCCAGACGATGCAGTCACGCGGCAAGATTGCCTCGCGGGTCCGCAAGAACCGTGCGCGGCTGGGCTTTATCTTCCAGCAGTTCAATCTGGTCGGGCGTCTGTCGCTGTTCGGCAATGTCATGTTGGGCGCCCTGGGGCGTCTGCCGGTCTGGCGTGGTGCGCTGGGGATGTTCCCCAATTCGGTGAAGCAGGCTGCCATGGACGCGCTGGAGCGCGTCGGCATGGAAGAGTTTGCGGCCCGGCGTGCGTCCAACCTGTCCGGCGGCCAGCAACAGCGCGGCGCAATTGCCCGCGCGCTGGTGCAGGGTGCCGAGGTGCTTTTCGCCGACGAACCCATTGCTTCGCTCGATCCGGTCTCGGCACGCAAGGTGATGGAATTGCTGCGCGAGCTGAACCAGAGCGATGGCCTGACCGTCGTCGTGACGCTCCACCAGGTCGATTATGCCCAGCGCTATTGCGATCGTACGGTCGCGCTCAACAAGGGCCGTATTGTCTATGATGGCCCGTCCGGTGGCCTCGATCGCGAAAAGCTGATCGAGATTTACGGTCCCGAGTTCGAAACCGCCTTCTATGGAGGCGAGGAATGATCCGCGCGCTCTGCCAGATCCTCGTCCGGATCACACTTGTCAGCCTTGTTCTCGGCCTGTCGGCCTGCTCCGCCCCGCAGGCCGGACCAGATACGGCATCCGGTGCCGATCCTGAGAACGGTGAGCGGCGTACACTGAATTTCGGCATCATTGCCACGGAAAGCTCATCCAACCTCGAATCCAACTGGCGGCCTTTCATCGCGGCGATGGAGGAATGGACCGGCTATGACGTCGAGCCCTTCTACGCCTCCGACTATGCCGGCATGATTCAGGCCATGCGCTATGGCTCGATCCAGGTGGCGTGGTTCTCCAATTTCTCCGGTTTGCAGGCCGTCCGCCTGGGCGGTGGTCAGGTCTTTGCCAAGGCGACCTATCCGGATGGATCAGAGGGCTATAACTCGGTGCTTATCGTGCCGGTCGACAGCCCGATCCAGTCGGTCGAGGATGTACTGACCTGCGACGGCTCGATCGATTTCGGCATGGGCGATCCGAACTCGACCTCCGGCTATCTCGTCCCGTCGGCGTTTATCTTCGCGCCGCGCGGCATTGATCCGGGCGAGTGCTTCAATTCGGTGCGCAACGCCAATCACGAAGCCAATGCGCTCGCCGTGGCAAACGGTCTGGTCGATGTGGCGACCAACAACACGACCAATATGACGCTGCTGGCGCGGACCCGTCCGGATATCGCCAGCCGCATCCGCGTCGTGTGGACCTCGCCGGCGATCCAGACCGACCCGATCATCTGGCGTGCGGACCTGGACGAGGAAGCCAAGCAGCGCCTGCAATACTTCTTCATGAATTACGGCCGCATGGGCACGCCGGAAGAGATTGCCGCGGCGCGCGATGTGCTGAACCCGCTCTATTTCGGTCTCTTCCTGCCGTCCTCGAACGCCCATCTCGATCCCATCGTTCAGCTGGAGATCGTGCGCGACCTGACGGAGGCCCGGAACGATCCGGACATGACCGAGGCCGAACGCGAAGCGCGCGTGGCCGAGCTTGAACAGCGCCTTGCCGAAGTCGAGGCCGGCAATACCGGTCTGATCAGCCAGGCGAGCGCCGTGGAAGGTCTTGCGGCGGCCGGCCCGGCCGAGACGGCTACGGGCTCGCAGATCAACTGGATGGCCTCCGGTGTGATGCTGGTGCTGGCCCTGGTGCTGCTGACCCTGCTTCTGTGGGCGTCGGCCCCGCGTGGCCCCGGGCCGCGGGTGCCGCTGACGGAACGCGTCGCCAATGCGGTGATCGCGGCGGGCGTGGTGATCATCCTCGTCTGGAGCTTCGACAGCGCCGACATGGACCGGTCCTACCTGCTGGTCGAGAATGCCGGAGACATGGGCGAGTTCATTGCCGGCTTCTTCCCGGAAGATCTTTCGCCGGCCTCGCGCGCCAGCTACTGGCAGAACCTGACCCATGGCTTCAGCGAAGCCGTGCCGCAGATGATCATCACCGTGCAGATCGCGATCTGGGGCACATTCATCGCCGTCTTCGCCGCGATCCCGTTCGGCCTGCTCTCGGCCCGCAATGTGGCGCCGGCCTGGATCGTACAGCCGGTGCGCCGCCTGATGGACGTGTTCCGCTCGATCAACGAGCTGATCATCGCGCTGGTCTTTATCGCCGCTGTCGGTCTGGGACCACTCGCAGGTGTGATGGCGCTTGCCGTGCACACGACCGGCGTCCTCGCCAAACTGTTCTCGGAGGCCGTCGAGGCGGTCGATGACGGTCCGGTCGAGGGCGTGCGTGCCACGGGCGCCGTGCCGCTGCACGAGGTGATCTGGGCGGTCATTCCGCAGGTTGCGCCGCTGTGGACGTCGTTTGGTCTCTACCGGTTCGAATCCAATGCGCGCTCGGCGACGGTGCTGGGCCTGATCGGTGCCGGCGGTATCGGCCAGATCCTGTTTGAAGCCGTCCGCGCCTTCGACTACCAGCGCACGGCTGCCATCGTCATCGTCATCGTCATCGCCGTCAGCGCCATCGACCTCTTGTCGCAATTGCTGCGCAAGCGCCTAGTCTAGCCGGATGGTGCTGCTCATCGGATAGGACTTGGTTTCGTCCCAATTCGGCGCTAGGCGAAACCGCGAAAAGCCAACCACGGGGGATCCCCACCCATGTCAGCGTTCAACAAACTCACCGCGGCGCTCCTGGCGGCCGCTGTCGGCACGGCCGGCGCCTATGCCATCCAGCAGCGCGAGCAGATCCGCATTGTCGGTTCCTCGACGGTCTTCCCGTTCTCAACGGCGGTGGCCGAGAGCTTCGGCGCCAAGACCCAGTTCTCCACGCCGGTGGTTGAATCGACCGGTTCCGGTGGTGGTTTCCGCCTGTTCTGCGCCGGTGTCGGTGCCGAGCATCCGGACATCGTGAATTCCTCGCGCCGCATGCATGCCTCCGAGTTCGAGCGCTGCCAGAACAATGGCGTGCGCGAGATCACCGAGGTGCGGATCGGCTATGACGGTATCGTCATGGGGTCGGCGAATGACGAGGTCGCCGATCTCGACCTGACATTGACCCAGCTCTGGCTGGCGCTGGCGGCTGAGGTTCCGGCCGACGACACGTGCTCGTCCTTTGTCGCCAACCCGAACGAGCGCTGGTCGGACATCGACCCGTCCTTGCCGCGTCAGCGGATCGAGGTGTTCGGCCCGCCGCCGACCTCCGGCACGCGCGACGCCTTCGTGGAACTGGCCATGCAGGCCGGTGCCGCCGGCATCGATTGCATGTCGGACCTCGCCGATGCCGATCACGACCGCTTCGAAACCATTGCCGGCCGTATCCGCGAAGACGGCCGCTGGATCGATGCGGGCGAGAATGACAACGCCATCGTCCAGACGCTGGTCAACACGCCCGACGCATTCGGCGTGTTCGGCTATTCCTTCCTCGACCAGAATTACGACCGTCTCTACGGCGTGACGATCGACGGTGTGGCGCCGGAGTTCGACGCGATCTCTGACGGCACCTATCCGGTCTCCCGTTCGCTCTTCTTCTACGTGAAGAACCAGCACGCTGCGATCGTGCCGGGCCTGGCCGACTATGTCGCCGAGTTTACCTCGGACGCGGCTTGGGGCGAGTTCGGTTATCTGACCGACCGCGGCCTGATCCCGCTGGCTGATGAAGATCGCGATGCGATCGCCAACCAGGCGCAATCGCTGGAAGCGATGACGCAGGCGCCGGACTGACCGTCCGCCATATCGATCACCCCAAAAAAAGCGCCGGCAAAGCCGGCGCTTTTCTTTTACTGGTCCGGGGGCTGCCTCAGTACAGCGACTTCTGGCGTCGCAGGCGGCGCCAGAAGCGGCGGCGTTCCGGCTTGGGGTGCGGTGTCAGGTTTTCGACAAAGTCGATGGCGCACTGTTTCCAGGAATGTTTTTCGGCGTGGGTCCGGGGCGCGGCACGGTCGATCTCCAGACAATCCAGGCAGGCCTGGCGCAGGTCGTCATTGATGAAGCCGCCACCGGAGCCGGGGATTATGTCCTTCGGTCCATGCGCCGGGAAAGCTGCGACCGGTGTGCCGCAGGCCATGGCCTCTAGATTCACAAGCCCGAACGTGTCGGTCCAGGACGGGAAGACGAAGACGTCGGCATCGGCGAAATAGCGCGCCAGCTCGTCACCGAATTTCGAACCCGGGAAGACCGCGCCGGGGAATTTCTGCTTCAGTTCCTCGCGCTGCGGGCCGTCGCCGACAACGACTTTGGTGCCGGGCAGATCGAGCTTGAGGAAGGTCTCGATATTCTTCTCGACCGCGATCCGGCCGACATTCACCCAGATCGGACGCTCCAGGCCTTCATAGACATCCTCGCCGTTCACGCGGCGCTTGTCCGGGTTGAACAGTTCGATATCGACCCCACGCGCCCAGGCGGTGAGGTTCTTGAAGCCGCGGGCCGCGAGATCGTCGCGCATTGACGGTGTTGTCACCATGATGCGGCCCGATGCGTTGTGGAACCAGCGCATGAAGGCATAGCCCGCCGAGAGCGGGATGAACGGGAAGCGGGCGTGGACGTATTCCGGGAATTTCGTGTGGTAGCTTGTCGTGAAGGGCAGGCCCCACTTCTTGCAGATCCCGCGCGCCGCCTGGCCCAGCGGGCCTTCGGTCGCGATATGGATCGCTTCCGGCTCGAACTCCTTGAAGCGCCGGGCGATGTCGCCGCGCGCATTGATGGCGAGCTGGATCTCCGGATAGGTGGGCAGCGGGAAGGTCTTGTAGCCGAGGCCCGGATGGATCACCTCGATCTGGTGCCCCATGGCGCGGCATTCATCGACCGTCCGTGACAGGGTGCGCACGACGCCGTTCATCTGCGGTTCCCAGGCATCGGTGACCAGCATGATCCGCTGGGGGCGTTCTTCGGTATCGTCCGCCGCGGTCTGCACCTGTGTGCCGGTTTGAGCGGTTTCTTCTTCGAGGGGCTGGCTGTTGTCGGTCATCTCGATCCGTTTTCCGGGCCGCTTTCGGGCCGATAGTGTGGCCGGTTCAACCGGGGTCCAGCCGCGTTTAGCGGAACCGGTCCGGCATGTCAGCCATTAGCATACTGGCGAAACCGCTGGCTTGAAGGAAAGAAAGCGGTTATCCGCCGCGCGGGCTGCGTCCGGTGGGCGCATAGCTGCGCAAAATACCCTGCCGCCGCCGACCGGAATGCGGACAGGAAATTGTCCGCTCGCGGGTCGCGAACCAAGATCACGCAATGTTTGGGCGAAGTTACGGGCTGTCCGGTGTTTCGCGGTTATAAATTAGCCGTACGCGAACACAAATGACCCGCACACTTGTCTTGCCCCGACGAAAAGACCGGACCATTGTCCGGGCCGTTCACTTGCTGGAGTGGGAGTTTCAGTTATGAATGTCCAGACCCGTGAAGCCCTGCGCTGGGATGATTTGGATTCGGTGAAGTTCGCCGACGAGAGCGCTGCCGTGAAGCGTCTCGCGGATGAAACGGGCCTGGATGCCGACGCTCGCAAGCGCGTTCATGACGGTGCCATCGAGCTGGTGAAGACGGCGCGTGCGACCACGCGTTCGCGCGGCTTGATGGACAGCTTCCTGCAGGAGTTCGGCCTGTCCAACAAGGAAGGGCTCGCCCTGATGTGCCTGGCCGAGGCGCTGCTGCGTGTGCCGGATGCGCCGACGGCCGACCGGCTGATCGCGGAAAAGATTTCCGGCGGCGCCTGGGCCGAGCATATGGGCCGCTCCGAAAACTGGCTGGTCAATGCGTCGACGCTGGGGCTGATGCTGACGGGTTCGATCATCGACGTGGACCCGGACGCACGCCAGAACCCCGGCGATTACTGGCGCAAGATGACCGCGCGACTGGGCGAGCCGGTGATCCGGGCGGCGGTGTTCCGTGCCATGGGGATCATGGGCGAGCAGTTTGTGCTGGGCCGCAGCATTTCCGAAGGTATCAAGCGGGCGAAGAAGGGCGAGGGTGCCCTGTGCTCGTTCGACATGCTGGGCGAGGGCGCCCGCACCGCCGCCGATGCCGAGCGCTATCACAAGCGCTACGTCGACGCGATCGATGCGGTCGGCAAGGTGCGGGGCGACAAGCCGGTCGAGCTGGAACACGGTGTGTCCGTGAAGCTCTCGGCGCTGCATCCGAAATACCTGGCGGTGAAGGAAGAGCGGGTGATGGCCGAGCTCTATCCGAAACTGCTCGAACAGGCCAAGCTGGCCAAATCCTACGATATCGGCTTCTGCCTCGACGCCGAGGAAGCGGATCGCTTGGTCGTCTCGCTGAAACTGCTCGAGCGGCTGGCGCGGGAGCCGGATCTGGCCGGCTGGCAGGGGCTGGGGCTGGCGGTGCAGGCCTATCAGAAGCGCGCGCGCTTCGTGATCGAGCGCCTGATCGAACTGGGCCGCGAAACCCAACGCCGTTTCCTTGTGCGCCTGGTGAAGGGCGCCTACTGGGACACCGAGATCAAGTTTTCCCACCAGATGGGCTGGCCGGACTTCCCGGTGTGGACCACCAAGCCGGCGACCGACCTGAACTATCTCGCCTGCGCGCGGGTCATGCTGACCGCGCCGGAGCAGATCTATTCCCAGTTCGCCACCCACAACGCCCACTCTCTGTGTGCCGTACGTGAAATGGCGCAGCAGGCCGGTGTGGAGCATTACGAGTTCCAGCGCCTGCACGGCATGGGCGAAGCGCTCTATGCCGCTGCAGCCAAGCTTCACGAAGAGCGTCCGGTGCGCATCTATGCACCGGTCGGCAGCCATGAAGACCTGCTGCCCTATCTTGTGCGCCGACTGCTGGAAAACGGGGCCAACACGTCCTTCGTGCATTCCTTCCTCGATCCGGACGTGCCGGTTGAAGACGTGGCACGCGGTCCGTTCCGTGACGCCGACACGATCGACCGTCACGCGCGCATCCCTCTGCCCGGCGATCTTTACGGCGAGGAACGTCCGAATTCCAAGGGGCTGGATCTGGCCCAGGCGCGGGTCCGCGCCAGCCTGGCAAAGGCCTTCCGGGATTTCGAAAAGTCCGAGCCGATAACGGCTGCGCCGCTGGTCAATGGCAAGCTGCTCGACGGTGCCGCCCACCAGATCATGTCACCGGTCGATTCGGGCGAGTATGTCGGCACGGCGGTGGACGCTTCGGTCGACGATGTGAATGCCGCCTTTGAAATCGCCATCGCTGCCCAGCCGGCCTGGGATGCGCGGGGCGGCAAGGCGCGCGGCGCGATCCTGCGCGCCATGGCCGATGCGCTGGAAGCGGACATGGAACGCCTCATCGTGCTGATGGCGCGCGAGGCGGGCAAGACACTCAATGACGGCATCGCCGAAGTCCGCGAGGCGGTCGACTTCTGCCGCTATTACGCTGCCCAGGCCGAGCGCGAGTTCGATTCGGATGTCCGCTTGCCCGGACCGGCCGGCGAGACCAACCATCTGGGCCTGAAGGGCCGGGGTGTCTTCGTCTGTATCAGCCCGTGGAATTTCCCGCTGGCAATCTTCGTCGGCCAGGTCGCAGCGGCTCTGGCCGCGGGCAATGCCGTTATCGCCAAGCCGGCGGAACAGACCCCGCTTGTCGCCTTCGAGGCCGTCCGCATGTTCCAGAAGGCGGGGCTGCCGGCCAGTGTGCTGCACTTCCTGCCCGGTACGGGTGAGATTATCGGTGCGGCCCTGACCAATGATCCGCGCACCCAAGGCGTGGCCTTCACAGGCTCGACGGAAGTCGCGCGGGCGATCAACCGGTCGCTGGCCGCGCGGGAAACCGCGATTGCGCCGCTGATCGCGGAGACCGGCGGGCTCAACGGCATGTTTGTCGACACCACTGCGCTGCGTGAGCAGGTCGTCGACGATGCCATCATGTCGGCCTTCGGCTCTGCAGGGCAGCGCTGTTCGGCGCTGCGCGTGATCTTCGTGCCGGAAGATACCGCGGACGAACTGATCGAGTCGCTGTCCGGTGCGATGGATGAGCTGCAGCTCGGCGATCCCATGGATCCGGCGACCGATGTCGGCCCGGTGATCGACAATGAGCAGCGCGAGCTGCTGCTGCGCCATATGGAGCGCATGGAAGCGGCGGCGAAGGTGATCAAGAAGATCGATGATGCCGAATTGTCGGAGCGTGGCTTCTTCTTCGGACCGGCTCTGGTGGAGCTGCCCTCGCTCGACATGCTGGACCGTGAAGTGTTCGGCCCGATTCTGCACGTCGTGCGCTACAAGCGCCGTGATGTAGCGGCCATCGCACGCGAGCTGGCGGCGAAGGGTTACGGCCTCACCCTGGGCATCCACTCGCGCCTGGCATCTTTCCACAGGCAAATTCAGTCCATCGTTCCGGCGGGCAATGTCTATGTGAACCGGAACATGGTCGGCGCCGTTGTGGGCGTGCAGCCCTTCGGCGGAGAAGGCCTGTCAGGCACGGGTCCCAAGGCCGGCGGTCCGCACTATCTGCACCGGTTTGCCGGCGAGCGGACGGTCACGATCAATATCGCCGCGCAGGGCGGCGACCCGGAACTGCTGAACCTGTCCTGATTGCCTGTATTAACGGGATTTAACCCTGTTGCGGGGCCCTCTCATCCGGTTTAATCGGGTGTGACGGGCCCCGCTGCGCATTCAGGATTTGTTAACCAAAAAATCCGCCCGCGGACCATTCTGGGCGTTGACCGGCCCTTCTCGTTGATCCACTATATGTTGGGTCGGCTGGACACAGCGACACACTATACAGAGTTTCTTTCGACCTTTCGGGTTCGTTCGCTGCGCGGCGCTGTCTACCGCGCGACAGGACTTTTTTGCCTCGGGCTTGGGGAGTAATGCCATCATGTCGCCACTGGATACGGCCACAAATCGCCAGATGGAAACCGATGTTGCCAAGACGCGTCCGGCGCGCCGCGGCAAGCCCAAATCCTCGGCCGGCGCACATCTGCGTCTGGTTGAAAGTGTCAAGATCGACCGGTCGCGCGATGAGCTGCTGACCGAGTTCGGCAAGAAGACGCTGGAAGACCGTTACCTGTTGCCGGGGGAGTCCTATCAGGACATGTTTGCGCGTGTCGCGACGGCCTATGCCGATGATGGGGAGCACGCGCAGCGTCTTTATGACTATATCTCGCGCCTGTGGTTCATGCCGGCGACGCCGGTCCTGTCCAATGGCGGCGCCGATCGCGGCCTGCCGATCTCCTGCTTCCTGAACTCCGTTGGAGATTCGCTGGACGAGATCGTCGGCACCTGGACCGAGAATGTCTGGCTCGCCTCCAATGGCGGCGGCATCGGCACCTATTGGGGCAGCGTGCGCTCGATCGGCGAGAAGATCGGCAAGAACGGCCAGACCTCGGGCATCATTCCCTTCATCCGCGTGATGGACAGCCTGACCCTGGCGATTTCCCAGGGCTCGCTGCGCCGTGGTTCGGCCGCGGTCTATCTCGACGTCCACCATCCGGAAATCGAGGAATTCCTCGAGATCCGCAAGCCGTCGGGCGACTTCAACCGCAAGTCCCTGAACTTGCACCACGGCCTCAACATCTCCGACGCCTTCATGAACGCCGTCGCCAATGACGAGGAGTTCGAGCTGAAGTCGCCGAAGTCCGGCGAGGTGGTGAAGACGGTCAATGCCCGCAAGCTGTGGCAGAAGATCATCGAGCTGCGCCTGCAGACCGGCGAACCCTACATCATCTTCTCCGACACGGTGAACAACGCCCTGCCGGCGCACCAGCGCAAGCTGGGCCTGAAAGTGCGCCAGTCCAATCTGTGCGCCGAAATCATGCTGCCCACCGGTTTCGACCACAAAGGCAAGGAGCGTACGGCGGTGTGCTGCCTCTCCTCGCTCAATGCGGCGAAATATCTGGAGTGGAAGGACGATCCGGACTTTATCGAGGATATCTACCGCTTCCTCGACAATGTCCTGCAGGATTTCATCGACCGCGCGCCGGCCGAAATGGATCGCGCCGTCTATTCCGCGATCCAGGAACGTTCGGTGGGGCTCGGCCTGATGGGCTTCCATACCTTCCTGCAGCAGATGAACGCGCCGTTTGAATCCGCGATGGCCAAGTCGTGGAATATGAAGCTGTTCAAGCATATCCGCACGGCGGCTGATGCGGCCTCCGTGAAGCTGGCCGAAGAGCGCGGCGCCTGTCCGGATGCCGAGGCGTCCGGTGTGAAGGCGCGCTTCTCGCACAAGCTGGCGATTGCGCCGACCGCGTCGATCTCGATCATTTGCGGCGGTGTCTCTGCCGGCATCGAGCCGATCCCGGCCAATGTCTACACCCACAAGACCCTGTCCGGGTCGACGACGGTGAAGAACCCGAAGCTGGAAGAAGTGCTGGAAACCAAGGGCCTCAACACGCCGGCTGTCTGGGCCTCTATCCTCGAGCATGAAGGTTCCGTGCAACATCTCGACGGGCTGGACGAGCACGAGAAGGCGCTGTTCCGCACGGCGTTTGAGATCGACCAGCGCTGGGTGATCGAGCATGCCGCCGATCGCACGCCCTTCGTGTGCCAGTCGCAGTCGCTCAATATCTTCCTGCCGGGCGATATCGATAAGTGGGACTTGCACATGCTGCACTGGTCGGCTTGGGAAAAGGGCGTGAAGTCGCTTTACTACTGTCGCTCCAAATCGGTGCAGCGGGCGGCCTATGCCGGCTCCGAGAAGAAGTCGGAAACAGAAAAATCTATGGAAGCCGCCGCGCCGACGGATTACGAAGAGTGTCTCGCCTGCCAGTAGGCGAACGCGACATACCGGCCGGTCCTTCGAGGGGGAGAGACCGGCCCCGGAAAGGGGATGGCGCTTCGCTGTCCCCTTTCTCATTTCGTCCCTGCCCGGGGCCGCCACTTATTACTCCCGTCAATGAACGCGCCCGCGATATTGCGCTGTGTCATGGTCTTGTGATGGACCGCGTCACGTGCGCGGTTTAACCTTTCCTCGCGTCAGGAGTGAATCGGCATGCGCTTCGCGCGCCGATTGCTAGTCTGGGCGCAGAGGGGATGAATGATGAGACTGGGGCGGACAGCCGAGCTTGTGACAGCCGGCGCGATTGCGCTGGGCGGTATGGCCTATGTGCTCATCGAGCCGGGCGATGCGGCGAGCGAGTGGGCGTCGTCGTCCCGCATGATCCAGGATCAGTTTCGCGCCGAGGGCGAGGTCCGGCCGCTGTCGCCGGCGGCTGCCCGTGTCGCCCTGTCGGCACTCTCAATGAATGACGACCCCTTCAGCGGCGTGCCGCTTGCCTCGCTGACATCGCAGCAGGGCGCCCGCGTCGATCTGGGCGAGGCCGGCACGCTGGAAGTGGCGATTGTCGATCCGGCCGGCGACGAACGGGCGCAGCGTCTCTTCTCGCCGCGCGGAGACGGGTATTCGCCGGTCGTGATCGACCGCGGCGAGCGCGAAGCGACGGTGGCGGTCAATTATGAGCGACGCTTCGAGACCCAGGGGCAGGGCGAGGAGCTCGATGTGTCCTTTACGCCCAGAGCCGGCCTGAGCGTCGGTCCGGAGGGCTCTGCGGCCGGGGCCGGCGCAGAGGTCCGGGTCGGCCAGTATCTGCGCGGGGGCGAAGGCGAACGGCCGCGCTGGTATGTTTTCGCGGGCGCCGACCGGCGGGCCCTTATGTACGATCCGTCCAAGGGCGTGGACTTCTCCAACGCCATGCAGCTCGCCCAGCGGCAGGTCGTGGGCGATGCCCAGGCCGGTGTCGCGGTGCGGCTGGGCGAGGTGGATCTGTCGCTGGCCTATGTACGCCGCGAATACAAGCACGTCGCCGGCGTCACCAGTTTCGATGAGACCGAGGAGTTCGGTGCCGTCACGGTGAACTGGACCTGGTAGGTCGTTTCCGGGCTGGACACAGCGCCGCACCCGCGTGAGCCAGGCATGGCGAATTACAGGCGAATCGCGCACTCTCCACAGCCGCCTTCCGTCCAGAGCGCATCAATCTGTAGACGTTTTGGAAAGGATAGGCACAATATCTTGTGTTCGATCCGATTCCGTTCCGCCCCATGGGAGCTGCGACCATGACCCTGTCTGCCGAGAAAGCGCCGACTCTTCTGAGCCCGAGCCTGACCTACAAGCCGTTCCGCTATCCGTGGGCCTATGATTTCTGGCAGCGTCAGCAGCAGGTTCACTGGATGCCGGAAGAAGTTCCGCTCGGCGAGGACTGCAAGGATTGGGCGACCAAGCTGACGGACAAGGAGCGCAACCTGCTTACGCAGATCTTCCGCTTCTTCACCCAGTCGGACGTCGAGGTCGGCGCCAACTACATGGAAAACTACATGCCGCTCTTCAAACCGGTTGAAGTGCGCATGATGCTGGCCGCCTTCTCCAACATGGAGACGATCCACATCGCGGCCTATGCGCTGCTGCTGGAAACCATCGGCATGCCGGACAGCGAATTCTCTGCCTTCATGGAATACCAGGAGATGGCGGCGAAGCATGACTATCTCGGCCAGTTCGGCTGCGACACCGAGCGCGACATCCTCACCTCGATGGCCGTGTTCGGCGGCTTCACCGAGGGACTGCAGCTGTTCGCCTCCTTCGCCATGCTGATGAATTTCCCGCGCTTCAACAAGATGAAGGGGATGGGGCAGATCGTCTCCTGGTCGGTGCGCGATGAGTCGTTGCACTGTGAAGGCATGATGCGCCTCTTCCACACGTTCGCGGCCGAGACCGGTGCTCTGACCCAGGGCGTGAAGGACGATATTGCCGATTGCTGCAAGACGGTCGTGACGCTGGAAGACAAGTTCATCGAGCTGGCCTTCGAGGCCGGCGAGGTGGAAGGCATGACCCCCGAGGATATCAAGCAGTACATTCGCTACATCGCCGACTGGCGCATGAAGCAGCTCAAACTGCCGACGATCTATGGCGTCAAGGAACACCCGATCCCGTGGCTGACGGAAATCCTCAACGGCGTCGAGCACGCCAACTTCTTCGAGGCCCGCGCCACCGAATACTCCAAGGGCGCCACCAAGGGCGCCTGGCACGGCGATAACGGCGTGTGGGAGATGTTCGACAAGATGAAGAAGAAGGACGACAGCGTCCCGGCGGAGTAGGGCGCGGCCGTTCTCACGGGTCAGGGTTCCATTTTTCACAATCTCGACGTAAGGTTGCGCGTTTCGTGCTTCTTGTGGAGGGGTTCATGGGTACTCAAAGGCAGGCGATTATCGCCGTTGCAGCCGTTCTCGCGGTCTCGCTTGTGGCGGGTGCCAGTCGGCGCGCGCCTGCGGCCGAGCCTGGTCGTGCGCTGATCAAGATAAACATGAGCGCTGCAGACTGCGGGGCCCACAACGCCGCTGGGCTGAGCATTGAGCGACATGTTGAGCTACCGGCATCCGGCCCGCTCATCCTCCACGCGGGTCTCGTGCCGGAGGATTTCAACGTCCCGGCCGGTGGAGAAATGCTCGATCCGATACTCGATGAGCTCAGGGACCCGATCCTCGCTGACTTCGTCACCATCGTGAGCGGCGAAGTGCCTGCCGCGCCTGCCTTGCTCAGTCTTGTCCCCGGCGAGGGCGGCGAATGGCATGCACAAATCTCGGCGCCGCTGAGTGTGCCTGCAGGGGAGTGGAGTCTTTCCACCGCCGGCATTGCGGGTGATGCGGTCGTGAATTCCGAGAATTACTGGCGCTTCGATGTGTGGGTCGATCAGCGGCCCTTCTGGCAGCGTTGGCTGCGGCCCGGTGGCGCTGATCACCACTCCAATGCCAACGCCGGCGGCGATGCGTGCCCGGAAATGAATAGCTGACCAATCAGTCCGCTTGCCAAGCCTGACGGCGGGGACTAGCTAGCGGTCATGCCGAAGTTCCGCACCCGCCGAAATTCTGACATCCCCTTTGTCATGGGCGTGCTCAATGTCACGCCAGACAGTTTTTCCGATGGCGGGCAGTGGATCGACCAGGATGCTGCAGTAAGCCGCGCCCTGGAAATGCTGAAGAACGGCGCCGATGTGATCGATATCGGTGGCGAATCGACCCGGCCGGGCGCCGATCCGGTGCCCGAGGCCGAGGAGTTGCGGCGCGTCATTCCGGTTATCAAGGCACTGCGTGAAGAGACGGCGGCGCGCATATCCATCGACACGTTCAAACCGGCCGTCGCGCGTGCTGCGATCGAGGCCGGTGCGGATATCTGGAATGATGTCATGGCGCTACGCTATGAGGGCGCGGTGGAAACGGCAGCCGAACTGGGCGTGCCGGTGATCCTGATGCATATGTCCGGCACGCCGCAGGACATGCAGAAAGACCCGCAATATGACGATGTCGTCTCCGAGGTCTGCGATTTCCTGACCGGGCGCGCCGATATTGCGATGGCGGCGGGGGTGAGCGCGGACAGTATCTGGCTCGATCCGGGCATCGGTTTCGGCAAGTCACTGGATCACAATCTGGCGCTCATGCACGACCTCGATGAGGTGATCGGCCTTGGCTATCCGGTCCTGTTCGGCGCCTCGCGCAAGCGCTTCATCGCGGCGATTGATGAAGGCGCCGCCGAGATGGAACGGCTGGGCGGCTCACTGGCTGCGGCCCTGCGAGCGGCGCAAGCCGGTGCGGCGATGGTCCGCGTTCACGATGTGCGCATGACGGTGCAGGCGCTCAAGGTCCAGGCCGCAATCCGCAAGGGGCGTTCGTGATGATGGCGCTGTTCGGTCCGTGGACCCTGCTCGTGCTCGGCGGAATCCTGGAAATGGTCTGGGCGCTGGGATTCAAATATGTCGGCCGTGACGCGCCCTGGTGGCAGCAGGGCGGCGTCGTGCTGGCGCTGATCGGATCGATGACGCTGCTCTTCCTGGCGATGAAGCAATTGCCTGCCGGCACGGCCTATGCCGTATGGACGGGGATCGGCGCGCTGGGCGTTGCGACGCTCGGCATACTGGTCTTCAAGGAACCGGCAACGCTGGCCCGTATCGTCTTTCTGGCACTGATCCTGATCGGCATTATCGGGCTGAAGGCGACCAGCGGTTCCGGCGCCGGCTGAGCGGTCTCAACCGAAGGGATCGTCGATCGACTTCGACGGCTCAGTGAACCAGCGCGGCCCGTCTTCGGTCATGTAGAAATGGTCTTCCAGCCGGATCCCGAATTCGCCGGGCACGCAGATCATCGGTTCGTTCGAGAAACACATGCCCGGCGCCAGCGGCGTCGTGTCGCCGCCGACAAGATAGGGGTCTTCGTGAATGTCCAGCCCGATGCCGTGGCCGGTGCGGTGCGGGATGCCGGGCAGGGCATAGCCCGGGCCCAGGCCGCGGCGTTCGGCCTCGGCGCGTGCGGCCGCGTCGACGTCGGCACAGGGCGTGCCGATCCGGGCGGCGTCGAAGGCGGCCAGCTGACAGGCCTTCTCGGCGTCCCAGATATCACGCTGCCGGTCCGTCGGCGCTCCGAAGACATAGGTGCGGGTGATGTCGGACTGATAGCCATGTATGGCACAGCCGGTATCGATCAGCACCATGTCGCCCTCATCCAGCGCTTTCGGCCGCGCCACCCCGTGCGGGAAGGCGGTGTCCGGTCCGAACAGCACGATGCAGAAGGTCGAGCCGCCGGGGGCGCCGGTCTTCTTGTGGGCGGCATGGATGAACTCGGTCACCTCGCCGGTCGAGATGCCGGCGCGCAGGATGCGCGCGGCGGCCTTGTGGACCTCGATCGTTGCCGTCTTCGTGGCCTGCATCAGCGCCAGCTCGTCCGCGTCCTTGCGGGCACGGGCGCCCAGGACGATCCCGGCCGCATTGGCTGCCGGGCCGTTCCAGGCGCCGTTGAGGGCGTTGGCGGTGATCAGCGGCGTATCGGGTGACAGGGCGAGTGTTGCGCCTGACCGGCCAAGCGATGCGACGAGGGCATAGGGATCTTCATGCTCCTCCCAGACGGCCAGCGGCGCGTCGAGACGCAGATAGCTTTCCAGCGTGCCGGTCTCGAAAGCCGGGCCGACATAGGTAAGACCGCCTTCCGCGCTGACGAGGGCGCCGACCAGCCGTTCCGTCGCCGGCCAGCGCAGCCCGGTATAGTAGGTGAGATTCGAGCCGGCATTCAGCCAGATCGCGTCGATCCCGGCATCCCGCATCCGCTCGCGCAGCCCGTCCAGCCGCCGGCGGAAGCTCGCCTCGGGGATCGGCCTGCAATGCCCCAGCATGTCGCTCAGGCGCGAGAGTTCGGTCGCGGCGTCGGAGCCGCCAACACCGCGCGTCATCAGCATTTCGGCCATCATCTCCTCCTGAACACTTCTGCGGTCAGAGCCGCTCGAGAAACTTCTCCAGCCGTTCCATGTCTTTCGGCAACTCGCTTTCAAAGCGCATGTCTTCGCCGGTCACCGGGTGTTCGAAGCCCAGAATGGCCGCATGCAGGGCCTGACGCCGGAAATCCTTCAGCTCGCGCCCATTGTCCGAGATCGCCAGGATATTGCCGCGCTTGTTGCCATAGACCGGATCGCCCAGCAGCGGACAGCCGATATGGGCCATGTGGACCCGGATCTGGTGTGTGCGGCCGGTTTCCAGGCGGCATTCCACCTTGGCGGCCAGCCCGGTGCCGATCGCGGCGCCCGGCGCCTGGCCGTAGCGGGCGAGCGTGGCGTAATTCGTGATCGCATGCTTGCCGGCTTCGCTGTGCGGGGCCCGGGGCACGACAAATTTCTTGCGGTCCTGCGGCGCGCGGGCGATGCGGGTCTCGATCCGGCCGGCCTTGGGCGAGGGCGCATTGCGGGTGAAGGCGATATAGGCGCGCTCGACCGTGTGGGCAGCGAACTGCGCGGCAAGGCCCTGATGGGCTGCATTGGACTTGGCGACGACCATCACGCCGGACGTATCCTTGTCCAACCGGTGCACGATGCCCGGACGCTCCACTCCGCCAATGCCGGACAGCGAGCCGGCGCAGTGATGCAGGAGGCCGTGCACCAGCGTGCCGGTCCAGTTGCCAGCGGCCGGATGGACGGCCAGACCGGCGGGCTTGAGCAGGACGATCAGGTCGTCATCCTCATGCAGCACGTCGAGATCCATTTTCTCGGGCACGGGGTCGGCGGCGCGTGGCGCCGGAATTTCCAGGGCATAAACCGCCCCGGCGGCGATCTTGGCGGACGGGTCGTTCAGCACGGTCCCGTCAACGCGCAGCTGACCCTGTTCGATCAAGGCTTTCAGGCGCGAGCGTGACAGGGCCTCGATCTGGCCGGCCAGCCAGCGGTCGAGGCGTTCGCCTGCGGCATCGGCGTCGGCAGTGAGTTCGGTGATCTGGTCTGTTCCGGTCATGGGCGGATCGTCCTCCAGGCGATGCAGGAATGCAACGCGCGGCTGAATGCTGCAGCGCGTCATCTACCTGTCACGGCTTCGTCGGCAAAGCGTCACGGCCACTTCATAGACAGGCGTATCGGATCGCGACCGAGGGGGTTGCGTAACTGCAAGGACTTAGCCATGACGTTGAAAGCGCGCCTGATGGCGGCCGCGGCGATTGCTGCGCCCCTGTCTTTCGCACCTGCAGCGATTGCCCAGGACGAAACCACGGTCGAGGTGATCACCGTCACCACCCAGTTCCGCGAACAGTCTGTCGCCGACGTGCCGATCAATGTCAGCGCTTTCGACGAGGCACTGCTCGAGGATCTCGCCATTGCCGATTTCGAGGACCTGGCCGCTTTCACGCCGGGTCTGATCGTGCAGGAACAGTCGCCGAACAATACAGGCTACTCGATCCGCGGCATCACGACGGACAGCGGCGAAGCGACCTCGGAAACCCGCGTGGCCGTGTTCCGCGACGGTGTATCGATCACGCGTTCGCGCGGCTCCTATATCGAGCTGTTCGACATCGAGCGCATCGAGGTGGCCAAGGGCCCGCAGCCGACCTTGTTCGGCCGTGGCGCGCTGATCGGCGGTATCAACATCATCCAGAACAAGGCCGAGGACGAAATGTCCGGCGCGTTCGAGATGGGCTTCGGCAATGAGGGCCAGGTCGAGGCGCGCGGCCACTATAATTTCCGTCTCGCCGACGGTTATGGTCTGCGCATCGCCGGCGTGTCGCGCGAACGCGACGGCTATATCGAGAACACCGAGGGCGGCGACCTGCAGGGCCGCGACACTCAGGCCGTCCGCCTGGTGCTGTCAGGCACGCCGAACGATGTCTTCTCCTTCGACCTGATCGCCAATTATCAGCAGGACACCCCTCCGGGCACCTCCTTCAAGTCCGGCACGCTGCCGGCTGTAGGCGGTGACACCGATCCCTTCACCGCGGCCTCGCTGAACACGTTCGGCGGTTTCGAGGGCGGTGCACCGCTGGGGCTGGACCGTGAAGTGCGCGAGCTGATCTTCCTGGCCGATTTCCAGCTGTCCGGCGCCTGGACGCTGAACGCGATCACCGGCTGGCGTGATTTCGACTCGGTCGAGATCTTCGATCCGGACGGTATGGC
The DNA here is from genome assembly GCA_036231565.1 of Pseudomonadota bacterium. Classification (GTDB taxonomy): domain Bacteria; phylum Pseudomonadota; class Alphaproteobacteria; order Caulobacterales; family Maricaulaceae; genus Maricaulis. Next base: position 8,257 of record JAZAHA010000002.1, on the reverse strand, counting down.
GCTGCCCTTCCTCGTCATCGCCGAGGACGCGACCGGCGAGCAGTTCAGCCAGGAATTCCGCCTGTCCTATGATGCCGGCGGCGCCTGGACGGGGTCGCTCGGTGCGCTCTACTTCCAAGAGGAAGGCGAGCAGCGCATTCCGATCGGCATGAATGAGGCTGTGGCCCAGGCGATCCTCGCACCGACACTGGCCGCCGGTTTCGGCGCTACCGTGGCGCAGCTGGAAGGCCTTCTCGCGCTCAACGGTTTCCCGGGTGTCGATCTGGACAACCCGCTCAACCCCTTCCCCTATTCGGTGGCTGCCCTGCTGCAACAGCAACAGCTGGTGCCGCTGCGCGACTTCTACCTGGAAGAGGGTTCCAACTCCGGCGAGACGACGTCCTTCGATATCTTCGCCGACACCTCCTACGCCGTGACCGACCGTCTGACCCTCACCGCCGGCCTGCGCTGGACCTATGAGGACAAGACCTCGTCGGGCTATGGCCGCAATATCAACGGTCCCAACTTCGTGACCTTCGCCAACACGCTGGTGACGCCTTACACGCCGAATGGCGAAACGGTCAGCCAGTCCGGCGAGTTTGACGACTTCACCTGGCGTTTCGCGGCCTCCTACGCCGTCAACGACATGCTGAACACCTGGATCAGCTATGCTCGCGGCCGCCGCCCGGACGTGATCTCGGTCGATACCGACAGCCCGTCCTTCTTCTCGGAAGCTCCGGCAGAAATCGTCGACTCGGTGGAAGCCGGCGCCTTCTGGACGTTTGCACGCGGCACGCTGTCCGGCTCGGTCTTCTATTCGGAATACGAGAACTTCCAGACCACCCGTTTCGACCCGGGCACGGTCAGCTTCGTCACCGACAATGCCGGCAATGCCACCCAGTACGGTGCCGAGCTGCAGGGCCAGTTCGACATCGCCGACCGGGCCGAGCTGTTCGCCAGCTACGCCTATAATTCGGCGACTTTCGACGACACCGACTCGAACGGCAATGCGCTGGAGCTGGCGGACAATACCTTCCGCTATGCCCCGGAACACACGCTCGCGCTGGGTCTGAACTGGGACGTGGCGGCCGGAAGCTGGGGCTCGCTGCGCTTTCTGCCGACCTATAGCTGGCAGTCGAAAATCTACTTCGACAACGACAATGACCGCTTTGGCGGCATCCTGCACCAGGACGCCTATGGCCTGCTCAATGCGCGCCTGCGCTATGAGAATGCCGACGAACGCTTCCATGTCGAGCTCTACGGCACCAACCTCACCGACGAGGAATACCTGATCGACGCCGGCAATACCGGCGGCAGCTTCGGCATGCCGACCTTCATCGCCGGCTCGCCGATGCTCTACGGCATCCGCGGCGGCGTCGAATTCTAGTTCCCCCAGGGGGCTGGGCGGATGGCGCGCCGGGCGGGGAGCCCGGTGCGCCACCTTCGTTTATGAGCGTAGTGAACCCGTCGCGAATTTGCGGTAGTGATCAGTGTTCACCGCCGGTCTGCGCGCGGAAGTTTCGGGGGAAGGCCCATGAGCAAGATGAAGCTGACACGCCGTACCGCTCTTATCGGTGCCGCCGGTGCGGGCCTGGCCGTAAGCGCGTGTTCAAGTCGGCCGGACCGGTTCGAGCCGCGGGCCGAGGGACATTTCCGGCATGGCGTGGCGTCGGGGGATCCGGACACGAACAGCATCATGCTCTGGACTGCACTGAGCGACGATGCCGGCGGCTGGCGCGGGGTCGAGGTTGCGCGCGACGAAGCTTTTGACGACGTGGTGTTCCGGCAGGGCGAAGAGATCACATATATCCAGCCGCAGGCACTGGGCACGCTGAAGGTCCTGGCGACGGGCCTTCAGCCGGGCGAGCGGTATTTCTACCGCTTCCGTCTCAATGAGACCTATTCTCCCGTCGGCATCACCCGGACCCTGCCCGAGGGCGCGGTCGAACAGTTCCGGATCGGTGTCTTCTCCTGCTCCAACTTCCCGGCCGGGCATTTCAACGTCTATCGCGAGGCCGCGGAGAATGGCGAGCTCGACCTCGTCCTGCACCTGGGCGACTACATCTACGAATACGCGATGGGCCAGTACGCCACCGGCGATGCCGAGGCGCTGAACCGCGTGCCCGAACCGCGGCACGAGATCGTGTCGCATGCCGACTATGTGGCGCGGCACGCCCAGTACAAGTCAGACCCGGACCTGCAGGCGCTGCATGCCGCTGCGCCCTGGATCATGAGCTGGGACGATCACGAGACGGCGAATAATTCCTGGACCGGCGGCGCCCAGAACCACAATGACGGCGAGGGGCGCTGGGAAGACCGGCGCGATTCGGCGCTGCGGGCCTGGTATGACTGGACGCCTTCGCGCGAACCGGAAGATCTGCGCAATCGCTATGGCGTCTACGAGATCGGCAATCTGGCGACGCTGTGCCTGATCGAGAGCCGTCTGTCGGCACGCGACCAGGAGATCCTGAACGACACTTTCCCGGTCGCCTCGGATGCCGATATCGAGGATCCCGAAGTCGTGGCTGCAGTCGATGCGTGGAAGCGCGATGTTGTCGGGGCCGAGGGCCGCGAGCTGATCGGCGCGGCCCAGATCGCTGGCATCCGCGAAGCCTGCGCAGCCTCTGTCGCTGCGGGCAAGCCGTGGCGCATCCTGGCCAACCAGGTGATCATGAGCCGGGTGAATTTCCCGAATTTCGCCGAGGAAATGCCGGGATGGCTGCGCTGGTGGGCGACGCGGGACAGCGAGTTCGCCCGCAATTTCATCATGCGCACGCGGTTCGAAATCCCGTTCAATCTCGACATGTGGGATGGCTATCCGGCAGAGCGCGAGCGTCTGTTTGCAGCCCTTCGCGAGGCCGGTACCGACGTCATCACGCTGACCGGCGATGTGCACTCCTTCTGGGCCAACGAGCTGACCGATGCGCAGGGCAATCTTGTCGGGACAGAGTTTGTCGGCTCTTCGGTGACTTCGCCGGCGCCTTTCTCCAGCTTTGCTGCGCCCGGTGTCGACTATGGCCAGATGATGCGTGACGCCAATCCCGATGTTGCCCACTGCAACATGGTCGATCATGGCTATATCCGCCTGACTCTGACGCCCGGTGAGGCACAGGCGGACTATGTCACCGTGTCGACCATCCTGCAGCGCGACTACCGGGCCGGACTGGACAGCCAGTGGCGTATCCGCCGTCCGTCAAACGGCAGTGTTCCGCGTGTCGAGCGGCTGGGCTAGAGCATTTTCAGCGTAAGTGGCACCGGTTTCGCGGTTCGAAAATGCGGCCCTGAGAGCGCGACTCGTGGACGAGGCGTTGGCAGACTGTTTGAGTAATTCACCATCGCCGACGCCTATCTCTTCACCCTCACCAACTGGACCGGTCCCACGGGTATCGGCCTGGGCAACCGGTCGAAGCTGATGGCCTACATGGACCGCGTGCGCCAGCGGCCTGCCGTTCTGGCGGCCCTGGAGGCGGAAGGGCTTTTGCAGCCGGCGGCCTGATCCGGATACGAAAACGGGCGGCCGAGGGGCCGCCCGTTCATTCCCGCTTTCAGGCGTGTCTGCAATCTAGTTGCCGGCCTGCGCCTGGGCTTCCGCCTGGATGCGGGCCGCGACGCTCTGGTCGGTGCGGGCGGCATTGGCGATGGAATTGTACTCGACCACGGTCAGCCCGGCGTCCTGGACAATGGTCTCCATCTCGGCCTGGGCCTCCTGCTGGATCTGTGCCTGGGCTTCCTGGTCTTCAGCGGCCTGCATGCGCGGCTGGACGTCCTGGACAAGGGCATTGATGCCGTTGGCGGCTTCCACGAAAGCGGTGACCTGCGCATCGGTGAGGGTGAAGGTCTCGGCCGCTCCGGCTTCGGCGCCGGCCTGGGCCGGGTCCTGGGCGAATGCGGGGGCGGCGGCGCCGGCCAACGCAGTCGCGGACAGGGCGGCGGTGAAAATCTTGTGCATCATGAGAGTATCTTCCCGGTTGCTGAACAGTATCTGGGTTCAATGGCCCAATAGCGTGGGAACGAGACCGCTCTAACAATGTTCCATTACAATTTCACCACATGTATACAGCTCGTGGGCATGTCAGAATATCTGAAGCGGTCGCAACAAATACTGCGGTTGTATTTTTGTGGACGTCAACGGGGCGGGGTGTCTGAAGCGGATACCTCAGCCTGACGCCGGTCTGTCGATGGATCTGCGGGTTAAATCTGCCGGGCATCTCTCCTATATTGCCGGAACTCCTCGTCCGGCGCGTGAAGCGGGCCCTGCCGGGGGCGGTACGAACCACTGCAAGAGAGCTGACATGAAGACGATTGGCTATGCCGCCCATAGCGCAGAGACACCGCTGGTGCCTCACACATTCGAGCGCCGCGACCTGCGCGCCGACGATGTGGCGATCGATATTCTCTATTGCGGTGTCTGCCATTCAGACCTGCACACCGCGCGCGGGGACTGGGCCGGCACGGTCTACCCCAATGTCCCCGGTCACGAAATTGTCGGCCGTGTGACGGCGGTCGGTCCGGGTGTCAGCAAATTCGCCGTCGGCGATACCGTCGCCGTCGGCTGCATGGTGGACAGCTGCCAGGATTGCGATCGCTGCCATGACGACGAGGAGCAATACTGCCGCAACGGGTTCACCGCGACCTATAACAGCCCGGACCGCGTCACCGGCGACAATACGCTGGGTGGCTATTCCAAACATGTCATCGTGCGCGAAGCCTTCGTCCTGCGCGTGCCGGAAACGCTCGACCTGTCTCGCGTGGCGCCGCTGCTGTGTGCCGGCATCACGACCTACTCGCCGCTGCGCACCTGGAATGTGGGCAAGGGCAGCCGTGTCGGCGTCGTCGGCATGGGCGGGCTGGGCCATATGGCGATCAAGCTGGCCGTCGGCCTGGGCGCCCATGTCACCGTGATCAGCCGCAGCCCGTCCAAGGAAGCCGATGCGCGCGAGCTCGGTGCCGATGCCTTCCTGATCTCGTCGGACAGGGCGGCGATGAAGACGGCGCGCAACAGTTTCGACCTGATCATCGACACCGTGCCGGTGAAGCATGACATCAACCCCTACATGCCGCTGCTCGATATCGACGGTACGCTGTGCCTCGTCGGCCAGGTCGGACCGCTGGACGAGCTGGTTTCGGTCCCGCTGATCATGGGCCGGCGCCGGGTTGCCGGTTCCCTGATCGGGGGTATCGCCGAGACCCAGGAAGTCCTCGATTTCTGCGGCCGGATGAACATCCTGCCGGAATGCGAGATGATCCGGATGGACGAGATCAACACGGCCTTCGAGCGCATGGAAAAAGCCGATGTGCGCTATCGCTTCGTCATCGACATGTCGTCGCTGGAAATGCCGGACGCGGCCTAGGCTTCCCGACCCTGTCCAAAAAGAAAAGCCCCGTCCGGCCGGACGGGGCTTTTCTCTTGAACCGGTGGTTCGCGTCAGGCGCGTTCGACCATGCGCATGAAGCGGTCCTTCAGGGCGGCGTCGGTCTTGAACTCGCCGGTGAAGGTGGTGGTGATGGTCGACACATTCGGGTGGTGTACACCGCGGGTGGTCATGCACTGGTGCTTGGCGTCGATCAGGACGGCCACGCCCAGCGGCTGCATCGCCTCGGTCAGCGCATCGGCGATCTGGGCCGTCATGGTTTCCTGCGTCTGCATGCGCTTGGAGAAGATCTCCACCACGCGGGCAATCTTGGAAATGCCGACCACAGCCTTGCGCGGCAGGTAGGCGACATGGGCCACGCCCAGGATCGGCGCGAGGTGGTGTTCGCAATGGCTCTCGACATCGATATTGGTCAGCATGACCATGTCGTCATAGCCTTGCACGTCCTCGAACGTCTTGCCGAGGGCGGCCATCGGATCGGCTTCATAGCCGGAGAACCATTCCGACCACGCTTTCACGACGCGCTTGGGCGTGTCGATCAGGCCTTCGCGGGCCGGGTCGTCGCCCGCCCAGGCGATCAGCGTGCGGACGGCCGCCTCGGCCTCCTCGCGGGTCGGTTTGGAGTTTTTTACGCCAGCCAGGCGCGCAGCTTCAGGTGTCACGGCGTCCATCCCCATGGATCCTTTCGTTGTCGGGTCGGTCCTGCGCGTATACGACAGGGCCGTAGTGCCGGTTTCCGGATCGAGGATGCAGAGCCGGATTTTTTCACCCGGAGCCTGAAATCCTCTGTGTTCGCGCCTTGGCGCTTGACGGTATTTAGGCCTTCCCTGCGTGAAATCCAATGATATGACCGCAGGGAAGATGTGAATTTTTCACGCCCTTGACACAAACGGAACAGACAAGAACATGAAATCGCTCACCCTTTACGATACGATGGCGCGGCGAAAGCGCGCATTCGAACCGATCGATCAGGACCGGGTGACGATGTATGTCTGCGGTCCGACTGTCTACAGCTACGCCCATATCGGCAATGCGCGCCCGCCGGTCGTGTTCGATGTGCTGCGCCGGGTGCTCGGATATCTCTACGGTAGCGAGAGCGTCGTGCTGGCTGCCAATATCACCGATATCGACGACAAGATCATGGCCGCCGCCCGCGAGAGCGGCGAGGGGATCGATGCCGTCGCGACGAAGTTCGCCCGCATCTATCGCGAGGATCTCGATGCGCTGGGCATCGTTCCGCCGACGCTGGAGCCCAAGGCGACCGATCACATCCAGCCGATGATCGCCATGATGCAGCGCCTGGTCGATGGCGGTCATGCCTATGCGGCCGAAGGCCATGTCCTGTTTTCGGTGAAGTCCTACGAGGGCTATGGCGCGCTGTCCAAGCGCTCGCTCGACGACATGATCGCCGGGGCCCGGGTCGAGGTCGCGCCCTACAAGAAGGACCCGTGCGATTTCGTGCTGTGGAAACCGTCTGCCGATGACGAACCCGGCTGGGACAGCCCCTGGGGCCGTGGCCGTCCGGGCTGGCACCTGGAATGCTCGGCCATGTGCGAGACGCATCTTGGCGAAACGATCGACATTCATGGCGGCGGCATCGACCTCGTCTTCCCGCACCATGAGAACGAGATCGCCCAGTCGACCTGCGCCCATGGCGGCAAGACGATGGCCAATTACTGGCTTCACAACGGCTTTCTCAACATGGGCTCGGACAAGATGTCCAAGTCGCTGGGCAATGTTGCGCTGATCCACGACCTCCTGAAATCCTGGCCGGGCGAAGTGCTGCGCTGCGCGCTGCTGACGGCGCATTATCGGGCTCCGCTGACCTGGAATTCGGATCTCCTGGCCAAGACCCGCCGTTCGCTCGACCGGATCTATGGCGTGCTGCGTCGCCTGGGCCATCTTGAAGCCGTGCCCAGCGATGTGCCCGAGGCTTTCCTCGATGCCCTGCTGGACGACATCAATACGCCCAAGGCGATGTCGGAGCTTTTCGCGCTGGCCGGCGAAGCCAACAAGGCGGAGACGCCGCAGGAAAAGGCCGAGGCCAAGGGCCGCCTTCTGGCCGCCGGTGCCCTGATGGGGCTGGGCCAGGCCGATCCGGACGCCTGGTTCGGTCTGACCGATATCGATCCTGAGGAGCGCACCGCGATCGACGCTCTTATCCTCAAGCGCCAGGAGGCGCGCGAGGCCAAGGACTGGGCGCTCGCCGACGAGGTGCGTGACGAACTCAATGCGCGGCAGATCCAGGTCGATGACGGGCCGGAAGGCTCGACCTGGCGGAAGATGGGATAACACCATGGCCCTCAAGGGCTTCAATGTGATGCTGCAGGCCGAGGACGCGGTCGGCCCGTGTTTTGTCGCCTATGGCGTGGTGGCCGAAACCGAGGAACAGGCCGCCCGGCTGGCCGAAGGCGCGGCGCAGGCCGAAGGCTTTTGGTCGGTCGAGACCGACGAGGTCTGGCAGCCCGAACCCGATAGCGACGAGGACTTCGGAGACATCCCCGAAGTCCTCGGCCGCAATGATCCCACCTATCTCGACGAGGACGAGGAAGACTGGGACTGAGGACACGGTTTTCTCCCTCACTCTCTCTCCACTTCCCCCGGCCTTGTACCGGGGCCCGGAGGAGCCTCCTCCTGAAACGCCGCCAGACCCCGGAATAAATCCGGGGAAAGCGGAGTTCGGCGAGGGCACCCAGCACAAAACCCTCCACGGGCTTGCGCCCTGGAGATATGAGAGGGGTGCGGGATGCACGGCGGACATCGTGTCCGATTTTGAAGTGTTGGTGGTGATGCCCGAGGCATCCCGCACGCGGAGATTTACCCGGATCCCTTGCGGGACCGTCTCGAAACCTGCAGGCACGGGCCGGTCGAGCTTTTTGCCGGTGTCCCCGCAGATGGCCACGCCG
>JAZAHA010000001.1:0-63480 GCA_036231565.1 Pseudomonadota bacterium | reverse complement strand
TTCAGCAAGATCAAACACTTCCGGGCCATCGCAACGCGCTACGAAAAACACGCCGATAACTACCTTGCCCTCGTCAAACTCGCCGCTATCCAGATATGGCTCAGAAATTATGAGTCTGTGTCCTAGTCGCGGCGGCGCGGCGTGTGGACGACGACAGGCCGGCCTGAACTGGCGCCGATAATGACGGGCCAGCCGATCCCCGCCATGACGCTGCGGCAGGGGGCCTCGGCGTGACAGGCGGCCGCGAATTCGGCCGAGTTCTCCATGGTCTCCGGTGTCAGGTCCGCCATGCCGAGATGGGCGGCGATCCGGCCAGGCACATCAATGCCATACCGGTTGCGGGCTTCCCGGACCGCTTCGGCGACCGTGTCGCTATCGGCACCGCATTGCCGGTCGCCCAGCACGCATTCGGCGTGGAAGGCGAGCCAGTCGCCCTCGTCCTGCGCGGCCTCGATATAGCGGTCGAACAGGTCGGCCGGGCTGATGCGGTAATTCGTGATTTCGACGGAGTCCGCTGCGCGGCGCGCCCGCTCGCCGAAACGGTAGCTGGCGCGCTCGTCCAGACTGGCCTCATCCGTGACGGCCCGGACGGCCTGCGGCAGGATCGGGCGGAAGGTGACGCACTCATCCCGGCACACCGGATAGGGATAGATCGCGTCCAGGCTCTCCACCCACAGCACATTGCGCGGCGAGCCGAATTCCACGGCATTGGTGCGCATGTTGTGGCCGACCACCATGACGCAAACGGCCATGGCCAGGCCCGCAATGCCCAGCAGTGTCGCCAGCATCATCTGCTTCTTCATCAGCGCGAAAAAGAAGCCACCCACGAGGAGGACCAGGCCGGCGACGAGATACCAGCCGCTCGATGTGGCCAGATAGATGAGCGTCTGCAGGAACCAGAACGGAAAGACGATGAAAATCATCGCGAGGATGAGCAGCTGTACCAGGGTCAGGACCGCATTGCTCAGATCCTTGAAGTTGAAAACCAGAAACATCGACGCCCCCGTGCTAGTTCCAGCTTCCACGATGAAACGCCAGAGCTGAACGCTTTGTGAATAACTTCGCCTGCCAGGCGAACGCAGCCTGGCCCCTTGTCGCCGATATTTCGTGATCTGGGAGATTTACCCCCCGCAAGAATTGGGGCATGAGGTGCGCGATGACAGTCTTTACGGTTGCGAACAGCCCCGAGGAAGCGGTGGAGCAGCTCGATGCGCTCTACCAGGCTTCCGTTGAACGTCTCCAGACAGCCCTGAGAAGCTTCCTGACCGGCGGAAAGCCGCCATCGGACCAGGACCGCAAGTCCGGAGCCTTTGTTTATCCCGAACTGCGGGTCACCTATCTGCCGGACGGTCCGCCGCCGCCGGTCAGCCGCGCCTTCGGCAAATTCACCGATCCCGGCGTCTACGCATCCACGATCACGCATCCGAAGCTCTACCGCGCCTATCTGATCGAACAGCTCACCCTGCTGGCGGATCAATACGAGATCACCATCGAGACCGGACCCTCGCAGGTGGAGATTCCCTTCTCCTACGTGCTCGATGGCGCCGACGATCTGGACATGAATGCGGTGACGCCGGCCGAGCTGGTGCGTCACTTCCCCTATGCCGACCTCTCGCGGATCGATGACGACCTGCCCAATGGCCACCGCCCCTCGGTGCCGGGCGAGGTGAAACCGCTTTCGCTGTTCGAGGCGCCGCGGGTCGACTACTCCCTGCAGCGGCTGCGCCACTATACCGGCACGCCCTACGAGGACACCCAGCAGTTCATCCTGTTCACCAATTATCACCGCTATGTCGACGTCTTCACCGCCTGGGCCATCCGGCAGCTGAAGGAAGACAATCACTACGAGGCTTTCTCGGCGGCCGGGCATGTGCGCGTCGATGCCGATACGCCCAATGCCCACGCCCTGGTGGAGGGTGCGCCCTGGCGGCGCTTCCAGATGCCGGCCTATCACCTCATCGCGCCGGGTGGCCGCGGCATCACCCTGGTGAATATCGGTGTCGGCCCCTCGAACGCCAAGAATATCACCGATCACCTGGCCGTGCTGCGTCCGCAATGCTGGCTGATGATCGGCCATTGCGCGGGCTTGCGCCATTCCCAGCGCCTGGGCGATTATGTCCTGGCCCACGCCTATCTGCGCTATGACGCGGTGCTGGACGAGGCGCTGCCGATCGAGATCCCCATCCCGCCGATCGCGGAAATCCAGATCGCCCTGGAAGAGGCCGTGGCCAATGTCAGCGGTGACAGCGGCGACGCGCTCAAGGCGCGCCTGCGCACCGGCACCGTGGCCACCTATGCCGACCGCAACTGGGAACTCACCTATGCCGCCCAGTCGCGCCGCATCAACCAGTCGCGCGCCATCGCGCTGGATATGGAATCGGCCACCATCGCCGCCAATGGCCTGCGCATGCGGGTGCCTTATGGCACGCTGCTCTGCGTCTCCGACAAGCCGCTGCATGGCGAGCTGAAACTGCCCGGTGCGGCCAATCTCTTCTACCAGCGCTCGGTTTCCGAACACCTCGCCGCCGGTCTCGAGACGATCAAGATCCTCAAGCGCGACGAGGGCGCAGCCCTGCACTCGCGCAAGCTGCGCAGTTTCGACGAGCCGCCTTTCCGGTGAGGAGAGGGACATGTACCTGCGGTACGTGTCCCGGTAAGAAGAGACGGGGTCGGGGACACGTACCCAGGGTACATGTCCCCTGGTTTGCGAGGGGGCGCTCCATGTCGAAGACTTCTTCTGCCCGGGCCTGGCTTGGCCGTGCTGTTGTCGAGGCCGCGCTTATCGTGTTTGCGGTGGTGCTCGGTTTCGTTGTCAATGAATGGCGCGAGGACGTCTCCGACCGGCGTGCGGCGGAAGCGGCGATGGGCCGCGTCGTCGCCGAGATCGAGACCAATATCGCCCAGCTCGAAGCGGTGGTGGACTACCACGAAAGTGTGGTCGAGCGGATCGACGAGCGCCTCGCCGAGATCGAGGCGGCCGGCGAACCGGTCCGCGGCGTTGCTTTTGACGAGTTTGACGACCTCATGCCGCGCGGCGTCAATGCGCCCGGCCTGTCGCGTTTTGCCTGGGAACACGCCCAGCAGCACGGGCGGCTGGACGTGCTGCCCTATGCCATCGTGGCCGGAACGGCGCGCGTCTACGGCATGCAGGCCAGCGGCGTGGAGGCGACCTGGCGGCAGATTGTCGAGCTGTTGTTTGCCGGGCCGCAGGTGATGCGCGAACAGGACCTCGAGGCCAGCCTGCGCTTCACCCGGATCGGTTTCAGCGAGCTGGCCTCACAGGAACGCTTCCTGATCAGCCAGTACCGCCGTCTGCTCGACGAACTGCGCGCGGCCGGTCTGGACCAGGGGTAGGTCGAAGCGGCACCCGGGGCATTCAAGGATGGCCGGGGGACGTGGATTGCCCCCCAGGTGATAGCGAGCACGGGCGATTCCGCAGGAAACGATCCTGATCTAATCGCGGCCGGCCACCAGGTTCTGGATTTCCTCCAGATCGGGCGATGGGAGCTGTGCGTTCCTGTCTCCGGGCATCACGAAAGTGTCGAACCATCGCATCATGCGGAGTGCGTAATCGTAGCGCACCGCCGACCGACTCAACCGGTGCCCTTGCTCGGGATAGGTCACCAGACGGACCGGCGACTGGCCGACCCGCCGAAGATATCCGTAGAGTTCCAGCGACTGGCCGACATTGACGCGCGAGTCGCTTTCGCCGTGCAGTATCAGCGTCGGCGTTCTTGACTGAGCGGCATGGAAAACCGGGCTCTGGTTCAAATAGAGTTCCCAGTCTTCTTCGGGCGCCACGCCGTAATGGTTCACCACTGTCTCTTCAGGGATGTCCGTCGTTCCGTGCGAGCTGACGAGGTCGGTGACCGGTGCTGCGGCAACGGCGGCCGCGAAATGCCCGGTTTGCGCCGTTGCGCCCCAGGCAGCAGCGTAGCCGCCATGGGACTGACCGGTAATGCCCACTCTGGATGGGTCGATCAGCCCGCTGTTCGCCAGAAAATCGACCCCGTCCAGAATATCGTTGAACTCGGCGGCCGGTGCGTCGGCGCGATCAAGCGCCGCGAATGCTTCCCCGCGTCCGGTCGAACCGCGGTAATTGGGCAGAAAGACAGCATACCCTCTGCCGGCGCCGAACTGCACGGGCCGGTCAAAGTCCGTCGCCCAGGCGTTGAAATAGTGGCTCTCCGGTCCTCCGTGCACCAGAACGATCAAAGGCCAGCCCGTCTCGGGCCGCTCACCGTCCGGCGTGACCAGTATTCCTTCGATTTCCACCCCGTCCCGGGCGCGATACCGGACGACGTCTTGGTTACCCAGTTGCCGGTCGGACAGCCAGGGATTGCCGTCGGTGCGGCGGGACATGTCCCGCCCGGTCGCAAGTTCATGGGCGTGGTGCGGGGCACTGATCACGCCAGCGATACCATGGCGGTTTCCGTCAAACCGGTGAACGACGAATCCGGAATGGGATATCTCGCCGCTCCGGTTTCCCTCGACCGTCATGTTGAAGAGGCCCGATTGCGTGCTGCGATGCTGAAGCACTGTGAGTTCGTCGTCGGCAGACCAGAAAAAGTCGACCTCGTCGGCATCGTCCCCGTCCGTCAGGAAACGCAAGGTTTCCGCTTGTACATCGAAAACGGCAATCGCGTGCGGAGCCGAGTCCGACCGTGCCGGAGACGCCATGAGAGCGAGGTAACGCCCGTCCGGGGAGAAAGCGATATCGCCGATCTTGCCCGTCGTCGGGACTGTCGCGATCCGCGCACCGGTCTCGCCGTCGAAGATGATGGTGAGACTGTTCAGCATGTAGTCGTCTGAAGAGGGACTGGGCGCGAGGCTGACCGCCAGGCGCTGGCCATCCGGTGAGGCAACAAGATCGGAGATATATCCCTCGATCGGCAGTACCGATTCCGTGACGTCCGGCCGTTCGAAATCCACGCGGACAACATGGGACGGTGGCACGGGCCGGTCGGTCACATTGACCAGAAAACCCGTCTCCGCGCCGTCCTGCCCCTCGGTCTCGGGGGCCGTCGTGGAGTAGAACAGCGCCGAAGCGCCGGGGCTCGTGTCGTACATATCAATCGCGGAATCCGAGTTGAAAAGCGGAAACGGCTCTGATTGCGGCGCGCTGACATCGATCCCGAAAATCGTGCTCCCGCCGTCTTCGAGCCGGCCTGAGCGGAACGTCAATTGACTGTCGCTCATCCAGTCGAAGCTGTAAGCGCCCACCCGCTCATCGAGAACCAGCCGGTTCGTTCCGTCCCGCATCCAGACCCGGGTTTCGGAGGCGGCACCCCCGTCCTGTTCGCTTCGAATGATGTTGGGACGCCGCCAGCGCGTATAGACCGTGTGTGCGGCGTCCGGAGCCACCGACACCGTGCCGACCGAGCTCACGTCGAAGAGGTCCTCAATCGTGAAGGGCGCGCGCTCGGGGGCCTCGGAGGGCGCGGGCTGAGCCACCGCCGGAACCGCAGTGACGCCCGACAGGCACAGCGCGCACAGCCCTGTGAGAAGACGCTCGCGGACATTTTTCCCGAACTGGAGGGCCGGTCTCGCTTCGATGCGGGACGTGAGTGACATCATGACTTCCTTGCTATGACAAAAGTGCTGGATCCATTCGGCGCCTCCGTGGCGGGCGCGCTCAAAAGTCCCGAACCTTGCGGCGAGGCCCTACGGCTCAGAGGGAGCCTTACCGCCCTCGAGCGTGAACTGCGCCCGGTAGGTCGATGGAGAAATGGCGAGCCGGCGCTCGAATGCACGGCGAAACGTGTCGACGTTGCGAAATCCGACCGCCGCGGCGACATCGCTGATCCGCACCTGGCTTTCTGCCAGAAGGGCCCGTGCCTGATCGACACGAAGCCGCTCCACGAACTGGGCCGGACTGGCGCCTGTCGCCTTGCGGAAGACGCGTGCGAACTGGCGCGGGCTCATCGATGCCCGGGCCGCCAGGCTTTCCACGTCAATCGGCGAGGCCAGATTGTCGGCAATCCAGGCGATCACGTCTGCCAGCCGGCCGGTGGTGCCGGACTGGGCAAGCAGTGACTCGGAGAACTGCATCTGATTGCCCGGCCGGCGCATGTAAACGACGAGTTGCCGCGCGACGCCCGCCGATGCCGCAGGGCCCGCATCTTCGGCGATCATCGCGAGCGCCATGTCGATGCCCGCGGTGATGCCGGCCGACGACCAGATCGGCCCGTCACGGGTGAAAATCGCGCCGGGATCGACCGTGAGGCTCCCGTGCAGCTGCGCAAGCTCGGCCGCGTGGCGCCAGTGCGTGGTCACGCGGCATCCGTCGGCCAGGCCCAGCTGGGCGAGAATGAAGCTTCCCGTGCACACCGCCGCGGTGCGCCGGGCGGCAGTCGACAGGCGTCGCAATTCGGCCTTTTGCGCACCGTTGAGCGTGAGCTGCCGTGGTCCGGTACCGCCGACCAGGACCAGCGTGTCGAGCGTCGCGATCGTGTCTATCGGCACATCGACGACGACTTTTGTGCCGGTCTCGGTGAGGGCTGGGCCGGCGGTGAAACCGGCAATCTGCAACTCGTAGCGGGGGCATGACAGATCATTGGCCGCCGCGAAGGCTTCCAGCGGCCCGAACAGATCAAGCGGCTGGAACCCATCCACGATAAAGAAGACGATACGTCGCGTGTCGGCCATCATGCTGCGACGCTAGCGGCCGGACGCCTCGTGCGAAAGGACAATGATCCGACGTTTTGGGACATCCCCGTCCAGTGCCGCACCCCGCCGGCTAGACGCTCCTCTTGCCGCGGCGGTGCGGATTGCGTACCTCCATGGCATGACACGGATCACACCGCTTGAAGGCGTCCATAACTTCCGCCACTTCCACGGCTATGACGCAGCCGGCGGCGCGAAGGTGCGCGAAGGGCTCTACCGCTCCGGCCATCACAGCCGCGCCACCGCGGCCGATCTGGAAATCATGCGCAAGCTGGGTATCCGCGTCGTCGCCGATCTGCGCAAGGCACGCGAACGCACCAATGAACCCTCGGCCTGGCCGGAAGACATGGCCGTCCGGGTTATCGCCTCCGATCTGGGCGATGCCGGCGAGCCGCCGCATCTGGCCTTCATGCGCAAGGGCGTCCACACGCCCGAAGCCGTGCGTGACTACATGCTGTCGGCCTATCGCCGCATCCCCATGGAGGCGTGCAATCAGGAGGTCTACCGCGAAGGCTACCGGGCACTGGCATCGGGCGAGGCGGATGGCGGCTTCCTGGTTCACTGCGCCGCCGGCAAGGACCGGACCGGGATATTCTGCGCCCTGATCCTGGAGGAGCTCGGCGTCGACCGGGATACCGTGATGGCGGACTATCTGCTGACCAATGAGGCGGTGGATTTCGACAGCCTGATCCCGCTCATCCAGCAACGCGCCACGGCCCAGTACGGCCAGGCGATGCCGGCGGAGGTCATGCAGGTCTTCCTGGGCGTGGATGCCGACTATCTCGCCGAGGCCTTCCGCACCATGGGCGATACCGGCAGCTATGTGACCGGCCAGCTCGGGATTACCGAAGCCGAGCGCCAGGCGCTGCGCGAGCGCTGGCTGACGTCCTGAGAGCGGCCATGGCGCGCATCCCGTGACGGGCCAATCGATCGACCTGCCCTGGCGGGACCCGCTGGCGGCCTTCGCGCCGCTCGCCGGCGAGCCGCGCGCCCTGTTGCTGCACGACGGCCGCAATGGCCGCGCACGGATTTTCGCCTTCCCGGACAACGTGTTCGAGGGCGAGGGCAGGGCCGGCTTCGACGCGCTGGCTGACTCCGCGCGAACGCGGGGCGGTCCGCATGCCGGGCTTCTCGGCTACGACCTCGCCGCCGCCTTCGAACGCCTGCCGCATCTCGATCCGCGCTGGCCGATGCTGGCCATGGCCCGCTACCCCGCCTGGGCCGAGTTCGATCGCGATGCCGGAACTTGCCGGGTGCTGGGCGAAACCGCCCGGGCGGTCGACCGGCTGGCCGGCGCGCTGGGGGAAGGCGGACGCGCCCCGGCTTTTTCTGTTGCCGGTGCCCGGCTGGAGCCCCGCTGGAGCCGCGAGCGCTATCTCGACGCCGCCCGCCGTGCCCGCGATTATGTCCATGCCGGCGATGTGTTCCAGGTCAACCTGTCCCAGGCCTTCGATATCGAACTGGCGGAGGACGATACGCCCTGGGCGGTCTTCTGCCGCCTGTGTTCGGACAGTCCGGCGCCGCATGCGGCCTTTCTCCGGCTCGACGCCGACCGGGTGGTGCTGACCAATTCGCCGGAACGCTTCCTGAAGGTCCGGGACGGCCGGGTCGAGGCGCGTCCGATCAAGGGCACGCGCCGCCGCGCCGCCGATCCGGACGCCGACGCCGCGCTCGCCGCCGAGCTGTCGGCCAGCGCGAAGGATCGCGCCGAGAACCTGATGATTGTGGATCTGATGCGTAACGATATGTCACGCGTATGTCGGCCGGGCAGTGTCGTTGTGCCACACTTATGTGACCTGGAAAGCTACGCAAATGTGCACCATCTGGTCTCTGTGATCGAAGGCGAGCTCGCTGGTGGTCACGATGTCTTCGACCTTCTGGCCGCCAGCTTCCCGCCGGGTTCGATCACGGGCGCTCCCAAGGTCCGGGCGATGGAAATCATATCCGAACTTGAGGGCGAACCGCGCGGTCCCTATTGCGGCGCGCTCGGCTGGATCGACGGATCTGCCGCGCTCGATCTCAACGTCATGATCCGCACCGCAGCCCTGCGGCGTGTCGATGGACGCTGGCGGGCCAGCATGCGGTCGGGTGGCGGCATTGTCGCCGACAGCGATCCGCAGGCAGAATACGAGGAAACCCTGACCAAGGCCTCGGCCCTGCGCCGGGCTTTCGGCGTGGAGGCGGAATGAGCGGTATCGCATTCAAGGACGGCGACTGGATCGGGGAGACCCGCAAGGCCTGGGCGCTGAATGATCGTGGCGCGCTGCTCGGTGACGGGCTGATCGAGACCATGCGCGTTGTGCGCGGCCAGGTGCTGCGCTTCGACCGTCACATGGAAAGGCTGTCGCGCAGCTGTGCCGATCTTGGCCTGCCCGGTCCGAAGGACCCGGAGGGCATTGCCGGCCTCATTGCCGAGCTTGTTGCCGAGAATGCGCTGAAGGATGCGGTGGTTCGTCTGACCCTGACGGCGGGGCCAGGCCCCCGCGGTCTCGATCGTCCTGAGGATATGGTCCCCTCTCTGGCCCTGATAGCAGCCCCCTTTGTTCAGCCGCCTGCGCAATACCGTCTTGCCATGAGCGAAATCCGGCGCTCTCCGGCGAGCATTGCAGCTCGCTACAAGACGCTCAGCTATATGGACAATCTGCAGGCCCGGCGGCAGGCCCGCGGTGCCGGCGCCGACATGGCGCTTCTGCTCGACACCCGGGGCAATCTCTCCGGCGGCGATTGTGCCAACCTGTTCTGGACACGCGGGGAGGAGGTTTTCACGCCGGACCTGCGCTGCGGTGTCCTGGCCGGGACGGTGCGGGCAGAGATTCTCGATTCCATTCCCGTCGAGACGGGAAGCTACGAACCCGGCGAGTTGATCCAGGCCGATGCCGTCTTCGTCACCAATGCCGCCATTGGTGCCGTTCCGGTGGCCTCGCTGGACGGGGTGCCGCTGGGCGGCGGGGAATTGCCGCCCCGGATCGCTGCGCTATTCGCGTGACACGACGAGCGAGCGCCGCGGCCGCAGATAGAAGGCTTCGTTCAGGTTGAAGCGCGACAGGCCGAGCTCGCTGAACAGCGTCTCGTGCTCGTAATTCACTTCAACCATGATGATGGAACGGTTCGGCTGCAGCACGCCATTGGGCACTGTCACGCCTGCCCCCTCCGAGTATGGCGGCATGCCGCGCGCGTCTGACCATTGCACCTCGATGTCACCGCCGGTGTCCATCATGACGCTCGAGACGCGGATCTGCATGGGTGTGGGGTCAAAGGGGGAAAGGATAACGGCACCGGCATTGAGGATATCGACCATTTCGTCATCGGTGATGATGTCATCCTGGGCGACGAGGTCAGCGAGTGCGCTGGCCGCGCTCGTGACTTTCCGGTCGATCGACAGCACCAGGCTGAGATCGACGGCGCCGAGATAGAGCAAGATCATCACTGGTGCGATAAGGGCAAACTCGACAGCGGAGAGGCCGCGACAGTCACGCCAGAAGCGGTGCAGGCGGCCGATCGGTGAACTAGTCATCGAAAGGCTCGTTACGGAAAACGGTGGCTGCCGTGATCAGGTGCTGGTTTCCGCCCATATTCGCCAGCGCTCCGGAAAAGCCTGGCGTCAGCAGCTGCCAGCGATAAAAGACGCGGACCAGGACGATGTCGCCCGCATCGCCGGGATCGAAACCGAAATCATCCGTGTTGATGGCGCCGTCCTGGATCGGACTGGACTGGTCGACATTGTCGAAGTCTTCAAACACGCGAACGTCGATCTCGACATTGTCACAGGTGCCCAGCACCACAATGCGGTCGCATACAGCGGTACGGAACGCGGCCTGCGACATGCCGGAAGACTGGGCGCGGCCCGTGCGGATGTCCCGGGCGGTTTCAAGAACTGCGTTTTCGAGAACCGAGCCAAGAAAGAAGACCGCCGCGATCTCGATCATTGCAAACAGCAGGAAAAAGAACGGTGCTGCGATCATGGCAAATTCGACGGCCGCCACGCCCGAGCGATTGCGGGCGAAGCGCCGCAGAAGGGCATGGGTGCGCCGGATGGCAAACCCTTGCCCGGTCTGAAGGTCCGGCCGTTTCATCACGTCCCTCCGAGCCCCGTCTACTGCTGCGGCTGCCCGCCGCCGCTGCCCAGTCCGGCCTCAGCCGTTCCGAGCCGGGCCTGCTGGGCACCGGTAAGCTGGTTGAAACGCTCATCCTCGTCGCCGACGCGCGGCACGTTTTCGCAAACATTGCCGCAGGAGAGCGTGTAGCGATTGGGGCCGCGGAAATAGGCGACCTGACCCTCGACCGGATTGGTCACCACGATTTCGCGCGAATAGATAATGCGTCCGACGCGATCGAGCGCGATGACATTGGTGCGGCCCTGCAGGCGGCCGGTGACGACCAGGGTGCGTCCGTCATGGACCAGGGCGTCGGCGATCGAGGGGTTGCCGACCACAATGGCAGACGCTTCTCCGGGAAGACGTACGACCTGAGCATGCTCAACGGCGACAGAGAGGTCGCTGGCTGCGGCCGGCATCGTGCAGGCGAAGGCCAAGGTGAATGCGGCGGCGGTCCTGTAGAACATGAGGGGCACTCCGTCCCGGTCGGCTGAACATGGCCATCAGTCTCGCGCGCGCGTCTGAATCTTTTCTAAACGGCACTGCGCGTATTTGTTTTTGAAATGCGACGGTATTGTTATTTCAATGTTAACTATAGCGAAGATTGGCGTCCGTACAGATTTTGTTAAGCACGTATTTTTACTGAACTGAAAGCGTTCTCGTGTTTGATGGGGCTCGTTCAGGAGGGGTCGGGACGGATCGGCTCCTGATGGTGAGGTACCTACACGGGAGTAGAAAAAATGAAACTCGTTTCTCGCTTTTTCAAAGACGAATCTGGCGCCACCGCGATCGAGTACGGTCTGATTGCCGCCCTTATCGCCGTCGTCATCATTGGCGCCGTGACCACGCTCGGCACGGGCATCCAGGGCGGTTTCCAAACCGTCTCCGACGCGGTCAACTAAGACACGTCAAACACTGCTTCGCGCAGTGGAAGGGCCGCCCCGAAAGGGCGGCCCTTTGCTTTTTGCTCGTCTGGCCGTGACTTGTACGTCCATGTTGCGATGCCAACCCGATATTAAGGCCTTTGCGGCAGCATTGCCCTCGTCCAGGAGGGAACCATGCTGACCGAGATCCTGTTGCTTGCCTTTGCCGGCCTGATGGTGGCTGCCGCATTCTCCGACGCAGTCCGCTTTACAATTCCCAACTGGCTGTGCGGCGCTATTGTTGCCGGCTTCCCGCTGATCGCTGTAGCGGCCGGACTGGGCTGGGCCGATGCCGGCCTGCATGTCCTCGCTGGATTTGTCGCGCTTGTCTTCGGGTTCGCGCTTTTTGCGCCGGGCTGGATCGGCGGCGGTGATGCCAAGCTGATCGCTGCGGCCGCCCTCTGGATGGGCTGGGCGGATCTGGCGGCCTTTGCCTTCCACACTGCGCTCGCCGGCGGTGTTCTGGTGCTGCTTCTTATCGGTATCCGCCGCATGGTTCCGGTCTTCGACCTTCCGGCCGGTTGGGTCGCCCGGACCGCAATCGCGGAGGGAGCTCCGGTGCCCTATGGAATCGCGATTGCTGCAGGCGCCCTGTGGACCCTGCCGGGAAGTGCGCTGTTTGCGGCCGTCTGAAGCAGTACGATCGGAGCGCGATAAACCCTGCCGTGCAGGCGAATCATCCGGAATGACCGGCACCTGCTGAAAAATCCCGAGTTCAAACGTATTGTCCGGATAGCATTAACGCGACTTTGAGGAATTCGGCTTCTCCTGTGGGGCGTATCCGTGCGCCCAAGAGGTTCGAAGCGTCCCATGAACGCTGTCCGTATTGCCATTCTTGCCGCCGCCGCGATCGCAGCGATCGCCGTGGCCTTCTTCGTAAAGCAGGCCATGTCCGGCTCCGAAGCGCCGCAGGTCGTGCAGATCCAGGAAGAGCGCCCGGCTGTTCGCATCCTCGCGGCGCGGAACGACCTGGCGACAGGCGCCCGTGTCGGGGCGGCTGACTTCTACTGGCAGGCCTGGCCCGAAGAGGCCGTTTCCAACGGCTATATCGTCGAAGGTCAGGGGCAGGGCATCGAGGATTTCGCCGGCTCCGTCGTTCGTGCGCCGATCGCTCAGGGCGAACCGATTACCGGACGCCGCCTGGTGCAGCCCGGTGATGCCGGTTTCATGGCGGCCGTCCTGTCGCCGGGCATGCGCGCAGTCGCCGTACCGATTTCGGCTGAGCGCGGTGCCGGTGGCTTCATTCTTCCGAATGACCGCGTCGACGTTATCGTGTCTTTCGAGGATGACGGAGAGGGCGCCCGCGGCGGCCGTCGGGCCTTTGTCGCCCGCACGATCGTTGAAAATGCGCGCGTTCTGGCCATCGACGAAATGTTCGGCGATGGCGAGGGCGAGGAAAATGTTGTCGGCGATACTGCCACGCTTGAGCTGACCCCGGACCAGGCCCGCGCCGTCGCCGTCGCGGTCGCGCGCGGTGAGGTGACTCTCGTATTGCGCAGCCTGACCGACAATGAGGGCGGTCCGGTCCTCGTGACCGGCGGCGAAGCGGCCGACGCCGGCGGAATGACCGAGAGCCTGTCACCACGCACGAACCAGGTGACGCTGATCCGTTACGGCCATGCCCAGCAAATCGCGCTGGCCGGAGACGAGTGAGGACCGACGCGATGATCCGCTCCCTGATCCTTCTCGCCGCGATGGCGGTTACCGCTCCGGTCCAGGCCCAGGCGCCCGGTACCGAACGCGGCAACACCATGCAGGTCTATATCCGCGAGCCCGGCGATGGCCCGGTATCGCAGAACCTGGATCTGCCGCTGTCCAAGGCCGCAGTGGTCCATCTGCCGGTGGACGTCGCCGATGTGCTGGTGACCAATCCCGACGTGGTCGACGCTGTCGTGCGCACGCCGCGCCGGGCCTATTTGATGGGCATGGGCATCGGTCAGACAAATGCCTTTTTCTTCGATGCGGACGGCCAGCTTATTCTCGATCTCAACCTGCGTGTCGAACGTGACCTCGCGCCGTTGCAGGATGCGCTGCAGCGCTTCCTGCCGAATGCGCGCGTCCAGGCCGAGGCGATGAATGATCATATTGTGCTGTCCGGCTCTGTGCCGAGCGCTTCGGATGCCGATGCCGCTCTGCGGATCGCACAGCGCTGGGTCGACGATCCGGAAAATATCCTCTCCATGATCTCGGTCCAGGCACGCGAACAGGTGATGCTGAAGGTGCGTATCGTCGAGATGCGCCGGACCATCGTTCGTCAGCTGGGCGTCAATCTGACTGCGGGTGGCAATACCGGCGAATTCGGTTTCCAGGTCGAGACAGAGCCACAATTTTCGCAGGTGGGATCCTTCCTGGGCGGAATGGGTGCGCTGCTGGAATGGACCAGCGGCAACCCGACCGG
Organism: Pseudomonadota bacterium; assembly: GCA_036231565.1. GTDB lineage: Bacteria > Pseudomonadota > Alphaproteobacteria > Caulobacterales > Maricaulaceae > Maricaulis. The sequence goes on along the minus strand of JAZAHA010000001.1, from coordinate 49,399 downwards.
CGTGACCGATGTCTCCACTCTCCTGCAGGCGATGGAACGGGTCGGTCTGGTCCGTACGCTGGCCGAACCCAATCTGACCGCAATTACCGGGGAATCAGCCAACTTCCTGGCGGGCGGCGAATTCCCGGTCCCGGTCGGCCGCGACCGCGACGGCAATGTCATCATCGAATTCAAGCCGTTTGGTGTGGGATTGGGCTTTACGCCGGTGGTCCTTTCGGAGGGCCGCATCAGCCTGCGCATTTCGACAGAGGTCTCTGAACTGACGACGCAGGGCGCACTGACCGCCCAGGAAAGCCTGGTGGTGAATGATGCCGGTGAAGTGATCGGTACCGTGCCCGGCCTGACCATCCCTGCATTGAATGTGAACCGCGCCGAGACGACGGTGGAGCTTCCCTCCGGCGGGAGCCTCGTGCTGGCCGGTCTGATCCAGGAAGAGACGCGACAGAATCTCGACGGTGTCCCGGGCGTTCGCAACCTGCCGGTCCTGGGCACGCTGTTCCGTTCGCGCGATTTCGAGAACCAGGAAACCGAGCTGGTCGTGCTGGTTACGCCCTATCTGGTCGACCCGGCCAATCCCAACCAGCTGAATACCCCGGCCGATGGCTATCGCACGCCGCACGAGGCGACAGCTTTCCTCTTCAACCGGATCAACCAGGTTTATTCCGTACCCGGTTCGGACACCGGCGACCAGTCCTGGTCCGGTCCGGTCGGCTATCTGTTCGAGTAGGTGGAGTTGGTCATGACGGCGTTCCGTACAAGTTTCGCAGCCCTGGCTTCGCTTGCCGCTTTGACGGCTTGCGCATCGACCCCGAGTGCAGATGTCGGGCTGCCGCGAGCGACGGCCGTTGCCGAGACATTCCGCAGCGAGATGGTGATCGATCCGCGCGACAACGGTCTGACATGGCAACAACGCAGCCAGCTGGCGGCGATCGCCAGCGAGTACAAGGCGCGTGGCCACGGCCCTCTCGTGATCAGCTATCCACAGGGCGGCAGCAGCCAGGACGCCGCGATCGGTGCCATCGCCGAAGCGCGGACCTTTCTCTACGAGCAGGGTATTGACTGGCGCCAGATCGCAGGCGGTGCATATGACGCCCGGGGCGGAATGGACGGCCAGGTGATCTTCTCGTTCCGCCGCTATGCGGCGGTCGCGCCTGAATGCGGAACCAGCTGGGATAACCTCGCTGTCGAGCGCGACAATCAGGGACACAGCAATTTCGGCTGCGCTATGGCAGCCAATCTCGCCGCCATGATCGCCGATCCGCGCGATCTGGTGGCGCCGAGAACCATGGGGGTGGCGGATACGGGCCGGCGGCAGACGGTGCTTGATGCGTATCGGGCCGGGGAGTCGACCGCGAGCGAGCGTTCCGATCACGAGAGCGGCGCGGTCTCGGAAGTCAACGAAAACTAGGGGGCGAAAGGCGCGAATGATGAACGACGCAAACAGAGCCCTTAAGGCCGACCCGCTTATGGATGACGGGGATGATCCGTTCCTGGAGGCCGAGGACGTTGAACGCATGCTGCTCGGTGAGGCGGCTCCGGCGCGTCCTGCACCGGCCATGGATGCGCCCCAGGGCGGGTTTGGTGCCACCTATGATGACGGCGGCGATGATCCCTTCCTGGAAGACGGGGACGAGTTCGAGGACGGCGACTATCCCGCCAGCCCCGCAACGCGCGCGCCTTTTGATCCGAGCGCGGCCGAGTATGAGGACATGCACGACGAGATCGCGCCTGTCGGGGCGAGCGGCGCCTTCTATGGCGAGATCGATGGCGAAGTCCCCGACCAGCCCGTGCCGCGCATTACGGTTGCCGCCTTCTGTGAGCGCCCTGAAACCGGCGCGCTGGTCCACAATGCCGCAAATGACCGCCGCCTCGCGAAAGCGCATGTCACGGTTGAACTCGGCGGTCTGCCTGCGGCAATCGAACGCTATCACGATGAGTCGACGCCGAACCTGCTGATTGTCGAAAGCGGCATGCGCGGACGGGGCCTGTTCGACCAGCTCGAGGAGCTTGCCGGCGTCTGCGATGCGGACACCAAGGTGATCATCGTCGGTGCCGCGAACGATATCGGTCTCTATCGCGAGCTGATGAAGCGGGGGGTGAGCGAGTATCTGGTGCCGCCGATGACGCCGCTGCATCTGATCCGCACGATCTCGGAGCTCTTCCTCGATCCCGATCAGCCCTTCGCCGGCAAGTCGATCGCCTTTATCGGATCGAAGGGCGGCGTGGGTTCGTCGACCGTCGCGCACAATTGTGCCTGGGCCCTGACCGAAGGCATCCAGACCGACGCTGTTCTGGTTGATCTGGACCTGTCGTTCGGAACGGCGGGCCTGGACTTCAACCAGGATCCGGCCCAGACGCTGGGCGACGCCCTGTCCGAGCCCGATCGTCTGGATGATGCCTTGCTCGATCGTCTGCTGGTGCGCTGTACGGAACGGCTCAGCCTGTTCTCTGCGCCGGCGACGCTCGACAAGGACTGGGAGTTCTCGCCGGCCGAGTACGAAATCGTGCTGGACAAGGTGCGCCGTCAGGCACCCTTCATGGCACTCGATCTGCCGCATATCTGGATGCCCTGGGTCAAGCAGACCCTGCTCAGCGCTGACCAGGTCGTGGTCACGGTGACACCGGATCTCGCCTCCCTTCGCAATGCGAAAAACCTGTTCGACCTGATCACCAGCGCGCGCCCGAATGACGAGCCGCCGAAGGTCGTGATCAACATGGCCGGCATGCCCAAGCGACCGGAAATTCCGGTGAAGGATTTCGCGGAAGCCCTGGGTACCCAGCCGGCGCTTGTCCTGCCGTTCGAGCCGCAGCTGTTCGGCAAGGCCGCCAATAACGGCCAGATGATCACCGAGCTCGATGCCAAGTCCAAGGCGGCGGAAGGCTTTACCCACCTGGCGGGTCTGGTCAGTGGCCGTGTGAGTGCGCCGCAGCGTTCGCGTTCCCTGTTCGGAAAGATGTTCGGAGGCTAGTCAGCCATGTTCGGCAAGCGCGCCGGAGGTCCCACCACCCGACCGACGACACCGACCCCGCCGCCGGCGGAGGTCAAGGAGGCGCCTCGCAGCGATGCGGGCGCCGAACGTCGTCGTGCGCCTGCTCCTGCGCCCAAGCCTGCGCCCAAGTCCGCAGCCAAGGCAGCGCCGAAACCGTCTGTACAGACCTTCCAGACCCCCAAACCGTCCAAGCCGGCGGCTATGGCTGCTGCAGCGGCCCGGGCCCGTCCGCCCGCAGATAATGGCCGGTCGGAAGAGTACTACGCGATCAAGACGACGATCTTCAATGCGCTGATCGACACGATCGATCTGGGCCAGCTGGCCCGCCTGGACAACGAGACAGCGGCGGAGGAAATCCGCGACATCGTCACCGAGATCATCTCGATCAAGAATGTCGCCATGTCGATCGCGGAGCAGGAACAGCTGCTCCAGGATATCTGTAATGACGTGCTGGGCTTCGGCCCGCTCGAGCCCTTGCTCGCACGCGACGATATCGCCGACATCATGGTCAACGGCGCTGACGATGTCTTCATCGAGGTGAACGGCAAGGTGGAGCGAACCAATATCCGGTTTCGCGACAACGCCCAGCTGATGAATATCTGTCAGCGGATCGTCAGCCAGGTCGGCCGCCGGGTCGATGAAAGCTCGCCGATCTGTGATGCGCGCCTGATGGACGGGTCGCGTGTCAACGTCATCGCCCCGCCGCTGGCGCTGGACGGTCCGACGCTGACCATTCGTAAGTTCAAAAAAGACAAGCTGACGATGAAGAATCTGGTGGAGTTCGCCTCCATCACGCCGGAAGGCGCCAAGGTTCTCGAAATCATCGGCGCCAGCCGCTGTAACGTGCTGATCTCTGGCGGTACTGGTTCGGGCAAGACGACGCTGCTGAACTGTATGACCGGCTTCATCGAAGAAGATGAGCGCGTGGTGACCTGTGAGGACGCCGCGGAACTGCAGCTGCAGCAGCCGCATGTCGTGCGCCTGGAAACGCGCCCGCCGAACCTGGAAGGCCAGGGACAGGTAACGATGCGCGACCTGGTGAAGAACTGTCTGCGTATGCGTCCCGAACGGATCATCGTCGGCGAGGTGCGTGGCCCGGAAGCCTTCGACCTTCTGCAGGCGATGAACACCGGCCATGACGGCTCGATGGGCACGCTGCATGCCAACTCGCCGCGCGAGGCCCTGTCGCGGATCGAATCCATGATCACCATGGGCGGCTACAGCCTGCCGACGCGGACGATCCGCGAGATGATCGTCGGCTCGATCGATGTCGTCGTGCAGGCCGCCCGTCTTCGCGATGGCTCGCGGAAGATCACCCACATCACCGAAGTGGTCGGCATGGAAGGCGATGTCATCGTCACACAGGACCTCTTCCTGTACGAGATCCAGGGTGAGGACGAACATGGCCGGATCATCGGCCAGCACGCCTCGACCGGCATCGCGCGCCCGAAATTCTGGGACCGCGCCCGCTATTTCGGTCTGGAGCGCGAACTCGCCAACGCACTCGACGCAGCGGAGGCCTGACGCATGAATCCGGACATGGCCTTTCTGCTTGCGGCCGTTGCGGCTTTTGTGGCTGTCGGCGGTGTCGGCTGGGTCGCTGTCGGTTCGATGGGCGATGCCCAGTCGAAAAAGCGCATTACCCGCGCCGTGGGAGACGGCCAGCTCGTGCGGGGCAAGCGTCAGACAGCAGCGCTCGACCAGGCGGCCCAGCGCAAACGCCAGGTCCAGGAATCCCTGAAGGACATGGAGCAGCGCCAGCGCGACCAGCGCAAGAAGTCGCTGACCATCAAGGCGCGTATCCGCCAGGCCGGAATGTCCTTTTCGCCGAGCGTTTTCTGGATGATCTCGGCCGGTGCGGCGCTCACCGGCGCGTTGACCGCTTTCATCACCGGCCAGAACCTGCTGGTTCTGGCGGCCATCACGTTGATCAGCGGCTTCGGTTTGCCGCGCTGGTGGCTGGGCTTCCTGTGCGGCCGGCGGCAGAAGAAATTTACCGCCGAATTCGCCAACTCGCTCGACGTCATTACGCGCGGTGTAAAATCCGGTCTGCCACTGAACGAGTGTCTGAAAATCCTGGCGACCGAGTCGCCGGAACCGGTCCGCACGGAGTTCGAGAAGCTTGTCGAGGGGATCGCTGTCGGTGTGACGCTGGCGGACGGTCTCGACCGGATGTGCGAGCGCATGCCGTTGCCGGAAGTGAACTTCTTCCGCACAGTGCTGGTGATCCAGCAGAAGACCGGCGGCAATCTCGCCGAAACCCTGGGCAATCTCGCCACCGTGCTGCGGTCGCGCAAGATGATGCGCGAGAAGATCAGTGCGCTCTCGTCCGAAGCCAAGTCGTCGGCCTTTATCATCGGCTCGCTGCCGCCCGGCGTTCTGGGCATCGTCTATGCGACGACACCGTCCTATATGGGCCAGATGTTCCAGCACCCCACTGGGCAGCTGATGCTGCTGGGCGGGGCCTTCTGGATGTTTCTCGGCATCATGGTCATGCGCGGCATGATCAACTTCAAGATCTGAGGGCGGCATGCTCGGACTCGATTTTGCCGATATCCGTGACTTCCTGATCTCGCCGGACAACCTGGTGATGATGATCTCGGCCGTCCTCGTGTTCGCGACCATCGTGACGCTGGCGGCGCCGGCCATGAACACGAACTCGCTCGACAAGCGGATCAAGGGTGTGCGCAACCGCCGTGAGGAATTGCGCCGCAAGAGCCGTGAGGCGATGGAGCAGACCGGCCGCAACAGTTCGATCCGCGGCGCCGAGGCCAAGGGCCTGATGCGCAAGGTCGTGGACGCGCTGAACCTGCAGAAGGCCTTCGAGGATCCCGATCTGCAGGACAAGCTGCAGCAGGCCGGCCTGCGAGGCAACAAGCCGGCGGTTGCCTTCTACTTCTTCCGCCTGGCCTCGCCGATCATCCTGTTCGCGGGCACCGCGACCTACGTCTTCATGATCAATGATTTCGGCCTTCCGACCATCACCCGCTGGTGTCTGGCCTTCGGTCTGGGTCTACTGGGCTATTATGCGCCGAACGTCTATCTGAAAAACGCCGCCCAGAAACGGCAGCAATCGATCATGGGAGCCTTCCCGGACGCGCTTGACCTGCTCCTGATCTGTGTGGAATCGGGGATGTCGATCGAGGCCGCCTTCCACAAGGTGTCGACCGAGGTCGGTTCCCAGTCCATCGAACTCGCCGAAGAACTGTCCCTGACAACGGCGGAGCTGTCCTATCTCCAGGATCGGCGCTCTGCCTACGAGAACCTCGCCAAGCGGACAAACCATCCCGGTGTGCGCGCTGTGTGTACCTCCCTGATTCAGGCCGAACGATATGGTACACCGCTCGGACAGGCCCTGCGGGTCATGGCGAAGGAAAATCGCGACATGCGTCTGGCGACCGCCGAGAAAAAGGCCGCCTCGCTGCCGGCCAAGCTGACCGTGCCGATGATCGTGTTCTTCCTGCCGGTTCTGTTCGTTGTCATTCTCGGACCGGCCATTATCCGCTTTAACAGCCTGTGAAAATTCGTTCTGGCGCGCTATCTGATAGACTCGCCGCACGCTGCACAGGTGGACACAGCCCATGTTTTCGGGCCGCAAGACGGAAGAAGCCATCCGCGAGGACATCCGCGCTGCCGACCGCGCCGTCGGGGAGGCCATGCAGGCCCTGTCGGCTGACGATGTCCAGTCTGCCCGCAAGGCGCTGTCTGCGGCGCCGAAGACCCACTATGCCGATATGGGCTGGAAGGTCGGCCTCGCGACTGCGATGATCGAGCTGAAAGCCGGCAAGCGCCGCGCTGGGCTGCAGCGCCTGGTCACGATATGCGGACGCCTCGATGACACGTCGCTGTCGCGAGACGACAAGAACTATCTCAAGCTCTACGCTCTTTATCGTGGAACAGAAGCCTCGAAGACCGGCCGGGCGCCGACAGAGCTACGGGACATGGTGGAAGACTTCCGTTTCGATCACACGCTGGTCTCGCCGATCCTGCGCAAGGATTTCCCGCTCAAGCGTGTGGAAGACAACGAGGATGGGCCGCCTCCTCCGCCTCCGCCGCCGCCTCTCGGCGTCGGCTGACATGTGAAGGCGCAAAAGGAGCGCGCTCAGAGGCAGCCAATGTCTATTCCGCATTTTCTCAGGTCGACACGCGCCGATTGGGTCGTCTTCGTGACTGCGATCATTCTGGTGGGCCGCCAGGCGCTGTCCTACGCTTTCTGGGGCATTGTCGATATTGCGGTCCGCCTGGACATCTGGCCGTCGGACTTCATCGCTTTTGATGCCTACGGATATTACAGCCAGACCACCCTGCTGCACGAGGCCGTGTTCGTCGCGGCTTGTATCAGCTTCATGGCAGCCTTAATCGCCCTGATCCTGCGGGCCCGTCTGGCCTTGCCGCTGCTCGTCTTCTGCCTGGTGCCGGGCATCGCGGACTGGGTGATGATGACATCGATCCCGCAGATGGCGAACGATCTGAGCGGTTACATCCATCTCATCGGACATCTTGTGGCGATATGCGCGCTCGCCTATCTGCACCGGCGTGGCTTTTTGCGCTAGCGGACAGCCGGACCGGGGACAAATGAGGGAGACGATCACATGAGCCGGGAACACGTCTACACAACCCGCATCGTCTGGACCGGTGACCGGGGCGAGGGAACGCGGACCTACAAGGGCTACGACCGGACGTGGAATGTGGAAACGCCCGGCAAGCCGGTCATTCACTGCTCCAACGATCCGCTTCTGGGCGGCGACCCCGGTCTGCCCAATCCGGAAGACATGCTCCTTAGCGCGCTGTCGGCATGTCACATGCTCTGGTACCTGCATCTGGCCAGTTCGGCGGGGATCGTGGTGACCGGATACGAGGACAATCCGGACGGGGTCGGCGAGACGGAAGCCGGGGGCGCAGGGCGCTTCCTTCGGGCTACCCTGAGGCCTCGCATTTCGGTCGCGCCCGGCACTGATACGGCGCACGCCGACAGGCTGCACCAGGAGGTGCACCGGTATTGCTTCATAGCCCGGTCGGTCAACTTCCCGATCGACTACGCCGCCGAATATATAGAGGGCTGAAGTCTAGTCGGCGCGGACGGCGTCGTAGCGCCGGCGCGAGGTGAGCATCGAGCGGATATAGGCCATATTCGCCTCGGCCATCTGCGGCGAGACATCGACGCGCGCCATCGTCTCGGCTTCCTCGAAACGGCCTTGCAGGGCCATGGCGAGGGCGAGATTCTGGCGGACGGTCGGATCGGCGCCCGGACGGATCATCGCTTCGCGCAACATCCGCTCCGCGGTCTCGGTCTCGCCCGCAGCCATGTAGGACAGCGCGATATTCGACAGGATGGACGGGTTGCCCGGCTGTAGCTCGAGCGCAGCCTGGAAGCTGGCACGGGCCGGGCCCGGCTGGCCGGCCTGCTCCTGCGCGACGCCGAGGGCGTTGAGATACCGCCAGTTGCCGGGATCGATCTGTGTCGCGCGGCGCAGGGCTTCCATCCCGCCCGCACCGCGTCCGGCTGCGGCCATTGCGCTGCCATAGGCGAACAATAGCGGTGCGTTGTCCGGATAAAGCGCGAGCGATTGCTGTGCAACTTCTGCTGCGCGCCGGTGATTTCCCAGCCGGCGCAGCGTGTTCGAAAGTTCGGTGGCCGCTTCCAGGTCCGACGGGTTCAGCTCGTGGGCTTCGGCCCAGAATGCGGCCTGGGTCAGGAGGTCCTGGCTGCGGATTGCGTCGCGTTCGGTCTGCGAGGCCGGCACGATCGTGTTGGCGTTCATCGTGTCGATGACGGCCTGTTCCTGTTCGGTCGGCGCCGTGGTGGTGGCGCAGGCCGACACGGCAAGGAAGACGAGCGGGGCAAGGGCGTAAATCGGTCGCATGATACGAATCGGTCAACTGTGGGCGTCTCTTGAATCTGCGCCTGCCCGGTCAAGAATGGGTTAATCGCAGTTCGGCCGCATGGCGGCACACGGGAAAGGTTGATCATGACTTCGATATTCGCGTCCGGCGGGACGGCGCTCACCCTGCGGCTCGTAACGGCGGAGGCCAGTGCGGAGATGGTCGGAGCCCTGCCGGAGGCGCTGCGTCCCCTGGCGGCCGGTTTCGAAGGCAAGCCGGGCCAGGTCGTGCGTTTTCCGTCCGGCAGAGACAGCGATGCCTGGCTGGGCATCGGCCCGGGCAAGGATGTCTTTGCCATCGGCTCTGCAGCGAAAGCGCTCGCGGGCGGCGAGTGGCAGATCGAAGCCTTGCCGGATGGCTGGGACCCGACCCTGACGGCGACCGCCTGGGCGCTGGGCGGTTACAGCTTCACGCTCTACAAGCGGGCTGATCGCGAGCCGGCACGGCTGGTTCTTCCCGAGGGTGCCGACGCTGCTGAAGCCGAGGCGGTGGTACGTGCGGTCACGCTGACCCGCGACCTGGTCAATACGCCAGCCGACCGGATGGGGCCTGAAGGGCTGGAGAATGCTTTCCGCGCGTTGGCCGAGCGCTTCGATGCAACGGTCCGGGTTGTCCGCGGCGATGACCTTCTGGCCCAGAACTATCCGATGATCCACGCGGTCGGCCGGGCTGCGGGTGAAGCGCCGCGTCTTCTCGAGCTGGAATGGGGCGAGCAGAGACATCCGCGCGTAGCCATTGTCGGCAAGGGCGTTTGCTTCGACAGCGGTGGCCTGGACCTGAAGGCGGCCCAGTTCATGCGGCTGATGAAGAAGGATATGGGTGGCGCGGCCAATGCGATGGGCCTGGCCAGCATGATCATGGCGGCTGGCCTGCCGGTACGGCTGCACCTTCTGGTGCCCGCCGTCGAGAATGCCGTCGGCGCCGGCGCTTTCCGTCCGGGCGATATTCTAACATCGCGCAAGGGCATCACCGTCGAGGTGGACAATACCGACGCCGAAGGCCGGCTTGTGCTCGCCGATGCACTGGCGCGGGCCACCGAGGACAAGGTTGATCTCCTGCTCGACTTCGCGACCCTGACCGGTGCGGCGCGTGTTGCCCTGGGGCCGGAAGTGGCGCCCTTCTATACCGATCAGGACGATCTGGCTGCCGATCTGGCCAGGGCCGCGGTGAAAGTGTCTGACCCGGTCTGGCGCATGCCGTTGTGGGATGGTTATGAGGGCGATATCGACGGCGAGATTTCCGACATCGTGAACTCGACCGCCATGCCGATGGCGGGATCGATCACGGCGGGCCTGTTCCTGCGGCGGTTCGTTGGCGATGCGGCCTGGATGCATTTCGACATCTTTGCCTGGAATCCGAAGGAGCGTCCGGGGCGTCCCAAGGGCGGCGACATGCACGCCGCGCGCGCCGTTTACCAAATGCTCAAGGAGCGCTTTCAGGATTAGCCGCGATCCCTCCGGGGAGATTCGCAGGCTGAACGGGAGCGTGCCGGATGGCATCCCAGGCGATGACATCGCTTGAAATGATGCGCCGCGTATCGGCGGACGCGCTGCAGGGCGAAACGGCGGACCTCACGGCCCGCCAGTTCGCGCTGCTGCTGTCGATCTTCATGCAGCCGGGGCCCCACGCCGTGCGGGACCTGTCGCGCTCGCTCGGCCTGCCGAAGCCCGCCGTAACACGCGCCCTGGATGTTCTTGAACGTCAGGGCTTTGTGCGCCGCAAGCGCGACCGTGACGACAAGCGCGACGTCTCGGTGCACCGCACTGTCAAAGGCGCCGTCTTCCTGTACGATTATGGCGAACGCGTTGCCGTCCGTGCCGAGGAAACCCGCACATGTCCCACCTGGATCCCCGCCTCACGCCCGCCAGGCCCGATCTCGCCGCCGCCCATCTGAAAGGGCAGGTCGAAGCGGCGCGCTTCGTGGAACCCGTCGACTATCAGTCCGTGATCGCTGCTGCGCCGATCCGCCGGGCGCCTGCGCCCGACGGCGCCATGGACGATCAGGTGCTGGCCGGCGAAGTCTTTGCAGTCCTGGAAGCGCGCAATGGCTGGGGCTGGGGCTTTTCCCGCGCCGGCGGCTATGTCGGATGGGTCGATCTTGCCGGCTTCTCCACGACGGTCCGTCAGCCTGACCGGCGCATCACCGCATTGCGCACCTACGCCTTTTCTAAGCCGGACATAAAATCGGCTCCGCGCCATCTGCTCAGTCTGAACGCGCTGGTTTCGACAGGCGCCCGCGAGGGCCGCTTTATCGAGGCGGAGGGGCTGGGCTGGGTCGTCGAGGCCCATACCGGCGCTCCCGACGACCATGCCGGCGACTTTGTCGCTGTGGCCGAAAGCTTTCTCGCGGCACCCTATCTGTGGGGCGGCAAGGAGAGCCTGGGGCTGGATTGTTCCGGTCTCGTTCAGATGGCGCTCCGCGCCACGGGCATTGACGTGCCGCGGGACGCGGATCAGCAGGAAGCCGCTCTGAAGGCCGCCTGGCAGGACGTGACCGGTGACGAGGTACGCGAGCGTGGCGATATCGTTTTCTGGCCGGGCCATGTCGGCATCATGGTCGACTCGGAACACCTGCTGCACGCCAATGCCGGCTTCATGGACGTGACGCTGGAGCTCTTCTCGGAAGCCGAGGCGCGCATCCGGGAAAAGGAAAATCCTGTCCGGTCCATCGTCAGGTTCGGCGCCATGAATGCCTGACGGTCCGGGAAACCGGTGCGCAAAGAAAAACCCCGGACCGATGGTCCGGGGTTTTCTGGTCTGGATGCCGCGGTGAAGACTAGTGGCCGCCGTTCTCTTGCGGTTCCTCGTCTTCGGAAGGCGAAACCTCGCCGCCGGCAGGCGCTTCTTCAGCCGTGACCGGCGCGTCACCCTCGGTCTCGACGGCAGCGCTTTCCTCGCCGCCGGCCTCACCGGCATCGCCCATGGCTTCACCAGCCTGCTCGGCCATATCGGAGACTTCTTCTGCCATTTCCCCCTCTTCCGGCAGCGGGTCCGGGAAGGGCAGCGGGTTATCGGACAGGCTGTGCAGATAGGCGATCAGGTCGAAGCGCTGGGCTTCGTCGCCGAGGCCGCGGAAGGACATCGCCGTACCCGGCGCGTAGGAGGCCGGGCTTTCGATGAAGTGGTTCAGGGCCTCGTAGGTCCATTCACCTTCCAGAGCTTGCAGGGCAGCGGAGTAGGAGAAGCCGGCATGGGTCGCGATGTCCGCACCCACGACACCCCAGAGATTCGGGCCGACGCCGTTGGCGCCGCCCTGCTCGAAGGTGTGGCAGGCGGCACAGCGGCGCGCGACACGCTCGCCGTTGGAGATGTCTGCATTGGCCAGCAGGAGGCCGTAATCGGTGGGGCCTTCCTCGACCGGCTCGGCGTCGCCGCCACCCGATTCGATTGCTGCCCAGTCAACCGGATACGAGGTGTTCTCGTCGGTCAGTTCGTGCGCGCCGTGCGAGGGAACCAGCAGGTGCCCAAGCTCGGTAATGGCCATAACAGCCAGCACTGCGCCGATCAGGACACCGGCCACCTTGTTCCAGAAGAGATCGCCCATGGACGCCCCCAAAATTAGTCAGGTCGAAAGTCGGGGCCGTGTTTGGCACGCGCTGCGCGGACAGGCAACAGTCCAGCGCGTTCTTGTGCATGCGTTAACACGACGCATGACCGCAGGCTTGCAGGATTTTCATGTAACGGAAAGGCCAAAAATCGCAGTTCGCGCGTTGTGACGGGGCGAGCCGGCTGCAGCCGGGATTGCCTGACAGGCGAGCCATGACGGGGAGGGCATGGTGCCGGTCAGACGGTCTGCAGACGGCCGACTTGAAACCCCCGAAGCCCGTTCCCAGCTGAGGGACGGGCTGGGAACCCGCAACTGGCGCAACGACGCCACGTACAGAGTAAGGTTGATAAAAATGCTGCGTACACTTTCCCTTGCCTCCCTTTCCATTCTTGCGCTCACTGCCGGTACGTCCGCTCAACAGGGCGAGTTCCGCCTGGGCGGCGGTTACGAGCGGTTCGATTTCGAGGACGTTGATGTCGACACGGCCGTTGTTCGCGGCGGGTATGATTTCAATCGCTTTTTCGGCGTTGAAGGTCAGGCCAATTTCGGCGTCAACGATGAATCCGTGACGGTGGCTGGCGTCACCGGCGATGTCGGCCTCGACTACTCGCTCGGCGGGTTCGGTATCGTGCGCCCCTGGTCGAACGAGCAGGCCAATGTCTTCCTGCGCGGCGGCTACACCACGACCGAGTTCGACGCCGAAGTGGCCGGTCTGAATTACGACGGCAGCGACGAAGCCTGGGCCTATGGCGTTGGCGGTGAATGGTTCTTTGCCGGCGATAACGGCGTCCGCCTCGACTATACCCGCTATGATTATGACGATGGCGGTGAAGCCGACACCTACGGGATTTCCTACGTCCGTCGCTTCGGCGGCTAGATAGGCGGGGAAACGCCCCGGAAAACGAAAGGCCGCGCCCGCCGGGTGCGGCCTTTTTCGTTTATTGCGGACACGTAATCGAGATGAACGCCGCGTTCAGCCCGGGCTCACGCAGTCGGCGGCAATTTCCCCGTGCGAGGGCATCAAATGCGAGGAAATACAAAATGTTCAGAGTGCTGAGTGCGTGCGTGCTGGCATGGGCGGGTCTGGCTGCGGCCGGCCACGCGCAAACCGCTGACAATGGTTTCAACCTGTCGGCCGGCTACAGCCGTATCGATCTCGAGAACTTCGATCTCGGCGCAGCAACGATTCGCGGCGGCTATGATTTCAACCGCTATCTCGGCGTCGAGGCCCAGCTCGATATCGGCATTGACGGCGATGACGCCAATGCCTGCCCGGTGGATGCCGTGTGCATCGCCGCGATCTCGACGCTGGACCTGGAATACTCAGTCGGCGCGTTTGCCGTCGGACGTGTGCCCCTCACTGACAGTTTCAGCGTGTTCGGCCGCCTGGGTTATGTGACCACCGAATTCGACGCGAATTTTGCCTATGGCGGTTCCACGGACGACCAGGCCATCGCCTGGGGTGTCGGGGCCCAGTACGAGGTGTGGGAGAATGGCGCGATCCGTTTCGACTACACCCGGACCGATTACGACGATTTCGGCGAGGCCGACAGTTTCGGCCTGTCCTATGTCCATCGTTTCGGCGGCTGACAGCCGGCTCCAGAATAGTATGAAAATGAACGGGAGCTGCGATGCGGCTCCCGTTTTCTTTTGACCGGTGTTCGAGGGAGGACTCGGCGCCTCGGTTCGGGTGTGTTATGGTTGCTTTATGGCACCATAAGGGGTGCATAACCGCCCCATAAGTGCCCCATGCGTGTGACGCCGCACCGCCTTCGAGGGCCAAGAGCCCGGCGGTCGGGCGGCACCCCGGGCCGAACGGGCCCAGGCCAGTTCTGACAGTTCCGACCCTCACCGCCCGGCGGCGGTCTGCCGGGCCTTGCGCGAAAGGCGATGCCATGACCCAGTTCACGATTTTCGACGAAACGTCCGCACCCGCCGATTCAAAGCCGATCCTGCGTTCTGTGAAGGCCCGGCTCGGCTTCATACCCAACATCATGGGCGAGCTGGCCGCCTCGCCCTCGGCGCTGGATGCCTACACCACGCTGAATTCGGTTTTCGGCCGCAGCGGCCTGACCCAGATCGAGCGCAATGTCGTCCTGCTGACAACCGATTTCGAGAATAATTGCGGGTATTGCATGGCGGCGGATTCGACGATCGCCCTGAATACCGGGCTCGACCGCGAAATCGTTGTGGCCATCCGCGAAGGACGGGTGATCCAGAGCGATGCGCGGCTCGAAGCCCTGCACCAGTTCACCCGTGCCATGGTGCGCGAGCGCGGTCTGGTGGAGCGCCATGATATCGACGCCTTCCTGCGCGCCGGCTTCACCAAGGCCAATGTGCTCGACGTGGTGACCGGCGTGACGCTGAAGACGATGTCCAACTACACCAACCACATCGCCGAGACCGAGCTGGACGACAGCTTTGCGCCGATGGCCTGGTCCAAACCGCTCCTCCAGCACGCCGACTGATCCGACGGAAGCGCGATCGGCGGACACCTGCGGGGCCGGATTTCCGGCCCCGATTTTTGCCGGAAATCAGATCGTCCCGTCGACCCAGAGCTCGGCCAGCCGCCGGGCTATCGCGATCGAGGGCGGCATGGCGGCGTCCGCGTGCGTGCCGGCCAGCATCGCGCTCACATCCGCCCGGGAAAACCAGCGCGCGTCTTCCAGCTCGTGGGGGTCGACCGTTACGGACGCATCCAGAACCGGCGCGACCAGGCCCACCATCAGCGAGGACGGGAAGGGCCAGGGCTGGGCCATGACATAGCGGATCGCGGCGATATCGGCAGTCACCCCGGACTCTTCCTTCAGTTCGCGCGCGCAGGCCTCTTCCAGCGTCTCGGCCGGTTCGACGAAACCGGCGAGTGCCGACCACATGCCTTCCGGCCAGCTCGCCTGCCGGCCCAGAAGACAGCGTTCGCCATCGGTGGCGAGCATGATGACAACCGGATCGACGCGCGGGAAATGCTCGGCGCCGCAGCCGTCGCAGCTGCGGCGATTGCCGCCCGAGCGCATGCGGGTCGGCTGGCCGCAATTGGCGCAGAAGCCGTGCCGGTCGTGCCAGGCCAGGATGGACTTGGCATAGCCGTAGATCGCGGCCTCGTCGGACGAGAGCCCCATGGCGGCGCGCCGGGCGTCCAGGCGCATCGTGCCCTCCGGCTCCGGCGCATCGGTCTCCAGCTGGGCGGCAAAACAGGGCGAGCCGCGATAATGGCCCAGGAAGACGCGCGGCCCCGTTGCCGGCAGGGCGGCCAGCTCGTCCGGGCGGAACCAGAAGATGGCGCCCTCCGGCGACAGCAGCGGATCGCCCGCCTGCAGCACCATCCACCAGCCCTCATCGCCGTCCATCAGCGCATTCAGCTTTGCCTCGTCGCGTCTGAGGACTTCACCGCGGTCCAGCGGAGCGCCGGCGAAAACGAGCGGGGCGGCATCGGCAAGCAGGGTTCTGTCATTCATGGGGGCATGTCCGGTCAGCGGCTTTGCAGGCTTAGCCGTATGCGGCGCGGGCATCAATCGGACAGTGCGGGCGCTGCCCCGCTACAGCGCGACGCGTTCGCCGTGTTCGGGGATGTGGCAGTCCCAGCCCAGCTCGTGCTCGATCCGGTCGCGCAGCGCCCGCGAGGCCTGCGGCTCTCCGTGCACGAGAAAGGTCCGGCGGGGCGGCTGTTCGAAGCGGCGCAGCCAGCTCATCAGCCCGTCGGCATCGGCATGGGCCGACAGCATGGGCAGATCCGCCACCTCGGCCTCGATCGGAACGGTGCGGCCATGCAGCCGGATCTCGTCGGCACCGGCGAGGATCGCCGCGCCGGGCGTGCCGGGTGCCTGGAAGCCGGAGAACAGGATCGTGTTGCGCCGGTGCGGCGCATAGGCCTTGAGGTGATGCTGGACCCGCCCGCCGGTCACCATCCCGCTGGCGGCGATGATGATCTTGGGCATGGGATCGGCGGTCAGCGCCTTGGACCGTTCGGTATCGCGGACATATTCGATCATGCGGCCCATGGCGCGGGCATCGGCGGCGCTCAGCCTGTGTTCGCCGACATGGCGGTTGAGCAGGACGCTGGCATCAATGGCCATCGGGCTGTCCAGATAGACCGGGATGGACGCCAGACGGCCGGCACATTTCAGCCGCCACAGATGCCAGGTCAGCAATTGGGCGCGGCCGACCGCAAAGGCGGGAATGATCACGGTGCCGCCGCGCCGGACGGTACGCTCGACAACATCGTGCAGCAGGTCGGCGACGTCGCGGCGTTCGTGCAGGCGGTCGCCATAGGTGGTTTCCAGCAGGAGAAAATCGGCGCGGCCGACAGGGTCGGGATCCGGCAGCAGCGGATCGTTCTCGCGGCCCAGATCGCCGGAAAACACGACGCGCCGGCCTTGCCAGTCGAGCGTGACGGTCGCCGCGCCGAGGATGTGGCCGGCCCGGCGGAACACCAGCCGCGCTCCGGGGACCGGCTCGACCGTCTCGCCGAATTCGACACTGTCGAACTGTTCCATCGCGGCCTTGGCGTCTTCTTCGGTGTAGAGCGCCAGGGCCGGATCGTGGCGCGAGAAGCGCTTGCGATTGGCGTATTCGGCATCGCGCTCCTGGAGATAGCCGCTGTCGGTCAGCAGGATTTCGCACAGATCCCAGGTCGGCGGGGTGCACAGGACGGGGCCGCGATACCCGTCCTTGATGAGCCGGGGGATATAGCCGGAATGATCGAGATGGGCGTGGGACAGGGCGAGGGCGTCGATCCGCGCGGGGTCGATGCCGAAACCGGACCAGTTGCGGGTGCGGATGTCGCGCCGGCCCTGGAACATGCCGCAGTCGAGCAGGATGTCCCGTCCCGCCGAACTGAGAAGATGCCGCGACCCGGTCACCGTACCGGCCGCGCCGAGAAAGGTCAGTTCGAGCTTTTCCATCCGCATTCTCCCGAAATCACCTTTCCGGGGGAGACGCGCAAAGGCAAGCGTGGCGACGCGCCGCAGGCATCGGAAAATTTGTCACTTGCATCTGCGAATGAGTCGCAATTATTGTCGGGGCAGGAGGTGTCGAAATGGATCCGAAATCGCAACGATCGTCAGCCCTGTGCGCCCATCACGCCCAGATGGCTGTGCGCGACTGGCTGGAGACCCAGGCGCGGGTGACGGGGTACTGGCGTGACGTGCTGCTGTCCTCGGGCGGCAGCGAGGAACTCATCGCCGTGCTCGACCATCATGCCGATGTCCTCGCGGCCGCAGCCCGGCTGGACAGCGCGGAGCCGGTGTTCGCGCACTGAAGGACGGCAAGGGGGCAGACGGGGAACCGCCCCGCCGCTGCAACGTTCCATTGAGAACGAGGCAGAGGCGCGCCGCGCGATGCGGCGTTCGGTGATGTGGGAATAGTCAGGCGGATACTGGTTGTCGCTGCGGCGGTTGCCGCCGCTCTTGTGGGCGTGGTGGCGGGTGGATTGTGGTTCCTCTCGTCGCCGGATCGTGCGACCGGCTTCATCGAGGCGCGCCTGACAGCCCTGTCCGGGCGATCCGTCCGGCTGCAGGAGGGCTGGGTCAGTCCCGGACTGCGGCCGGTTCTCCATCTGCGCCAGCTCGCGATCGAGCAGACAGGCTCGGCGCAGACGATCGATCTCCATCTCGACCCGGCCGGGATATTGCCCGGGCGGCAGCTCATCGCCTTCGCCGGCATCGACGAGGCGTCTTTCACCTACCGCATGCGGGGCCGTGACGACGCAGGAGGAGGGCTGCCGGGCTATCTCTCCAATGTGCGCGATGTTGACATCACGCAATTGCGGCTGCGCATCCAGCGGCCGCAGCGGGAGCCTGCACTGCTGATCATCACCGAGGCGCGCGGCAATCTCGCCAGCGGAGATTTCCGTCTCACCGCGGCAGGCGGGCGGTCGGTTCTGCATCTCAACGGGTCGGCTGAAGGCCTGTCGCTGGACGGGTTTTCCGGCGAGATGGAGATGCACGGGCGCAACTTCGCCGAGCTGGCGGCGGTCTTCGGTCTGTCGGCACCGGATACGCCGCCCTTCTCGCTGTATGGCGATGTCTCGCATGAGGACGGTATCTGGACCTTCAGCCCCTTCAACGGGCTGGTCGGCGACTCCGATCTGGCCGGCACCATGTCGGCTGATTTCGGACGGCCGCGCCCGCGGCTGACGGCGGACCTCACCTCCGACAATCTCGATCTTGACGATCTGGGCGTGGTGATCGGCGCGCCGTCGGACATCGAGCGGACCACTGCGAATGACGAGCAGGAAGCGGCCAACCGGGCCTATGCGTCCAGCGGACGGCTGATCCCGAATGCGCGTCTGGATACCACGCGCGTGCGCACCGCCGACGCCCGGGTGCGCTTTACCGCCCGCAATGTGCAGGCCGGAGCCGTCCCCCTGAGCGCGATGGAGATCGTTTTCCGGCTGGAGGACGGCGTGATGACTTTCGAGCCGCTGGCCTTCGAGACGCAGGATCGCGGCCGGCTGACTGCCTATGCGACGATCGATGCGCGCACAGACACGGTAAGTACGGAGGCCCGCGGCGAGCTGGCGGGTTTCGAACTGGCCTCGATCGGCAACGGACGGCTGGCCCGTGGCCAGATGCATGTCGCCTTCGCGCTGGCCATGACCGGTGCGGACCTGCGGAGCGCCTTTGCCTCGGCCGATGGCGAGATCACCGCACAGGCGGCGCCGGGGACCCGGATCCGCCATCTCGCTGTCGAGGGCGCCGGTCTCGATGTCGGCGAGATCCTGCTGCTGCGGCTGTCGGAAGACGAGGCCGATCCCGGCTTCATTCCCGTGAACTGCGCGGGCGGCGTGTTCCGGGCCCGGGGCGGCCGGCTTCAGGCGGAACACGTGCTGGTCGATACGGATGACAGTGTCGTTGCGCTCGACGGCCAGGTCTCGCTGGAGACCGAACGGCTGGCGCTTGCTGTCGCCGCCGAGGCGAAGGATGTCTCCTGGGGCAATCTGCTGGGTGGAATTGCCGTGAACGGAACCCTGCGCAATCCCGACATTGATGTCGATGCGGCGCCGTCTGTGCTGCAGGGTGTGCTGGCGGGGCTTCTGGGCAGTGCGGCGGGTCCGCTGGCGGTGCTTCCCTTCACCGAACTCGGCCTGGGCGAGGCGGTGTCCTGCGACAGCCTGCCGGGGGCGCCGGCCGGGTGAGAGCGCGGCGAAAAAGGCTGCAGGCCGCGGCTTGCATGACGCTGTCCGGCGGGCGATATAGGGGGCGGAAGGCCGGCGGTGGACGGGCACCTCGCCAACCCGGTCAGGTCCGGAAGGAAGCAGCCGTAACGAGTTTCGTCCGGGTCGCTGTCCGGTCTTCCACGCGCAATCGCGCCGCCCGGCTCGGGGGACGCCCCCGGGACAGGGTCTGTCAGCCGCAGCCAGAAGAGCCCTCATGGACGATACGCCGCTCCCAGCTGACGACACCGCAGCGGGCGAAGCGTTGATGCCGGGTCTCGACCTGCCGCAGACCGCGCCGGACCCCGGCTATCAGGTCCTGGCCCGCAAATACCGTCCGTCAAAGTTTGAAGACCTGATCGGCCAGGACGCCATGGTGCGCACCCTGACCAATGCCTTTGCGGCCGGCCGCATCGCCCATGCCTACATGCTCACCGGCGTGCGCGGCATCGGCAAGACGACGACAGCGCGCCTGATTGCCCGCGCGCTCAATTATGAAACCGATACGGCCGACGGACCGGCGATGACGCTGTCCGAACCGGGCCGCCATTGCGAGGCCATTGCGCGGTCCGCGCATGTCGATGTGATGGAGATGGACGCCGCCTCGCGGACCGGCGTCAACGATATCCGCGAAATCCTCGACGGTGTGCGCTATGCGCCGGTCTCCGCGCGCTACAAAGTCTACATCATCGACGAGGTCCACATGCTGTCGACCTCGGCCTTCAACGCGCTTTTGAAGACGCTCGAGGAACCGCCCGAGCACGCCAAGTTCATTTTCGCGACGACCGAGATCCGCAAGGTTCCGGTGACGGTGTTGTCGCGCTGCCAGCGCTTCGATCTCAAGCGGATCGACCGCGAGGTTCTGACCGATCATCTCGAACGTATTTGCGGCCTTGAAAACGCGTCTGTCGATCGCGAGGGCCTGTCCCTGATCGCGCGGGCGGCCGAGGGCTCGGTGCGCGACGCGCTGTCGCTGCTGGACCAGGCGATTGTGCAGGGCAGCGAGGAGAGCGGTCCGGTCACCGCGCCGCAAGTGCGCGACATGCTGGGCCTGGCCGACCGGGCCCGCGTGCTCGACCTCCTGGAACAGGCTCTGTCGGGCAAGACGGCGGACGCGCTGGAAGAGATCGGTGCGCTGTATGATGCCGGCGGCGATCCGGTGGTGATCACGCGCGACCTGCTCGACTATGTCCACGCCCTCTCGCGGGTGAAGGCAGCCGGCCCCGGCGCCGATCTGGGCGAAGCGGCCGACACGGTCCAGCGCATTGCCGGACTGGCGGAAAAACAGTCCCTGGCCCAGCTGACCCGGCTCTGGAAAATCCTGCTGACGGGGCTCGACGATGTGCGCA
Source organism: Pseudomonadota bacterium (assembly GCA_036231565.1). Lineage (GTDB taxonomy): Bacteria > Pseudomonadota > Alphaproteobacteria > Caulobacterales > Maricaulaceae > Maricaulis. The sequence continues at coordinate 28,477 of JAZAHA010000001.1, read as the reverse complement.
ATGCACCGGACGCGCTGGCCGCGGCCGAGATGACGGTGCTGCGCCTGGCGGCCGCGGCCTCGCTGCCGCCGCCCGAAGAGGCCGCGCGCATTCTGGCCGGGCATCCGCCCGCTGCGCGCAGCGAAACACCGGCCGCCCCGCCTGCCTCTGAGCCTGCCTCTGCGTCCGCCTCTTTGGCCGGGGAGGCGCCGGGAAAGCCTGAGCCGGCGCCGCAAGCGCCGGCGCACGCTGCCCGCCCCGCCGCGCCGGTTGCGCCTGCCGAGGCCGATAGCGAACTGCCCGGTCCCCGGACGTTCGAGGCCCTGATCGCGCTGCTGCGCGAGAAGCGCGACATTGCCCTGCAGTCGGATGTCGAGCGTTATGTGCGCCCCGGCGCCTTCCGTCCGGGCTCCTTCACCTTCCAGCCGGTCGAGGACTGTCCGCCCGATCTCGCCCAGCGGCTGGCCAAGCGGCTGCAGGAATGGACGGGCGCCCGCTGGGCCATCCTCGCCGATCATGATGTGCGCGGCGGGGAAACCTGGGCGGAACGCCGTCAGCGCGAGGCCGAGGAAAAACTGGAGCGCGCCCGGCAGGACCCGGCTGTGGCGGAGGCCTTGCGCCTCTTCCCGGGCGCAGAGATTGTCGCCGTGCGCGAGGCGCCGGCCGCCGACGGCGATGCAGACGAGAAGACAACGGAGAGACGGGCATGAAAGACCTGATGGGCCTGATGAAACAGGCGCAGGCCGTGCAGCAGAAAATGGCCGAAGCCCAGGCCAGGCTCGACGAGGCCGAGGTGACCGGTGAGGCCGGTGCCGGTCTGATCGCGATGACGATGACCGCCAAGGGCGATCTGAAACGCGTTTCGATCGACAAGAGCCTGATCGATCCGGACGAGCCGGAAATCCTGGAAGACCTGATCCTGGCCGCCCATGCCGATGCCCGGCGCAAGGCCGAGGTGCGCCAGCAGGAAGTCCTCAAGGAAGCGGCCGGCGGGCTGGACCTGCCGCCCGGCATGAATCTGCCGTTCTGATACCGGGCGCTGACGATGCGAACCGCTTCTGCCGGCCCGGAAATCGAGCGACTGATCACCCTGCTGGCCAAGCTGCCGGGGCTGGGGCCGCGTTCTGCGCGCCGCGCCGCACTTCACCTTCTGGGCAAGCGCGATGCCGTGATGCGGCCGCTGGCGGACGCGCTGGCCGATGCCGCCGACAAGATCCGCGCCTGTTCGACCTGCGGCAATCTCGATGTCACCGATCCGTGTGCGGTGTGCGCTGCGCCGAACCGGGCGGAGAAGGAAATCTGCGTCGTCGAGACGGTCGGCGACCTCTGGGCGCTGGAGCGGGCCGGGGCCTTCAAGGGCCGGTATCATGTTCTCGGCGGCGTCCTGTCGGCCCTCGACGGTGTGCGGCCGGACGATCTCAACATCGCAAAGCTGATCGAACGGGCGAGCGACGAGGCGGTGAGCGAAATCGTCCTGGCGCTCAATGCCACGGTCGACGGCCAGACCACCGCGCACTACCTGGCCGACAAGCTGGAGCCGTGCGGTGTGTCCGTAACGTCGCTGGCGCGCGGTGTGCCGGTGGGCGGTGAACTCGATTATCTCGACGACGGTACGCTGGCGGCCGCCTTCCGCAGCCGCTCGGCGGTCTGAGCGCGTGCTTTCCCCTCAAGACTAGGCAAAGCGGCAAATCGTCCTAGACTGCCACCGGACGGCCGGGGGCGGCATGGGCAATGCACACGCACACAGCGGGATGAATCCCGAACGGGTTACGCGGAAGGCCTTCGTGCTGTTCTTCTGCACGGGCCTGTTCATGGTCTCGCTGGTCATGGCCGCGCTGACGGCGATCAAGGTGCAGGTTGTCCATCTCGGTCCGCTCGATGTGCTCGTTCCGGCCGGCACGCTCGCCTTCTGCCTGACCTATCTGGCGACCGATGTGATCAGCGAGGTGTGGGGCCGCGGCTACGCGCTGTGCGTGGTGCTGACCGGTGTTGCCATGCGCTTCGTGATGGCGGTGCTCATCCTCTATGCCATGCATCTGGAAGACATTGCCGGCTTTGTCTCGGCCGCGCCGAGCTGGACGGCCGAGCGCCAGGCAGAGTTCGTGTCCGTTTTTTCCTCGGGTATCCGCACCAATTTCGCCGGACTGGTCGCCTTTCTCGTGAGTGCGCTGGCGGATGTGCTGATCTTCCACCATCTGCGCCAGCGCGACATGGGCCGCAACCGGCTGTGGCTGCGCAATAACCTGTCGACCATGGTGTCGCAGATCCTCAATTCGACGATCTTCATCACGGTGGCCTTCGGCGGGATCGAGAGCTGGGCTGCGATCGGCAGTCTCATCCTCGGCCAGGTCGTGGTGAAGCTGTTCGTCGCCGCGGTCGATACGCCGCTGGTCTATCTGCTGCGCAATATCGCCGAAGGCCGGTCACTGACCGACATGCGGGGCTGAGCCGCAGCGGCGCCCGGTCAGGGAATGACCGGGTCCAGCCGCAGCACGCTGCCTTCCAGATCGTCCGTCAGCAGGTAGATATGCCCGTCCGGACCGGCCTGCACATCGCGGATCCGGTCACCGCGCTCGGTCAGAAGCTGTTCCTCGGAAATGATCCGGTCACCCTCGACCTCGTAGCGCACCAGCATCGAGCCGGCGAGGGCGCCGACGAACAGATCGCCCTGCCACTCGGCAAACGCCGTGCCCTCGTAGAAGGCCATGCCCGAGGGCGCGATCGAGGGCACCCAGTACCACAGCGGCTGTTCCATGCCCTCGGCCGCGCGGGCGTCGGACACCGGCGTGCCGTTGTAGTTGATGCCGTAGGTGATAGCCGGCCAGCCGTAATTCAGGCCGGGGCGGATATCATTGATCTCGTCGCCGCCGCGGGGGCCGTGCTCATGCGCCCAGATGGCCCCGGTCTGCGGGTTACGGGCAATGCCCTGCACATTGCGGTGACCATAGCTCCAGATTTCCGGCAGGGCGCCGTTGGCGCTGACATAGGGATTGTCGAAGGGGACCGAGCCGTCATCATTCAGGCGCACGATGGTTCCCAGATGATTCTCCAGGTTCTGGGCCTGCTCGAAATACTGGGCGCCTTCGCCCAGGGTGAGCAGCAGGGTGCCGTCGTCCAGGAACAGGATGCGGCCGCCGAAATGATAGCCGCGCTGCTTGTCGAAATTGACCCGGAACAGGGGTTCCACGTCCTCCAGCGCACTGCCGTCCTCGCTGAGGCGGCCGCGGGCGAGCGCGGTGTGATTGGCGCGGGAGGAGCCCTCTGAATACGCAAAATAGACCCAGCGGTTCTGCGCGAATTCCGGATGCAGGGCGAGGCCCAGAAGCCCGCCCTGATTGTCGACGAGGATATCGGGGAGACCCGCGACCGGCGCCTCGCGCAGCGTGCCGTCATCGATATAGCGCAAGCGTCCCTCGCGCTCGGTGACCAGCATGTCGCCCTCCGGCAGGAAGGCCATGGACCAGGGGAATTCCAGGCCGGTCGCGACGGTCTCGACGCGGAAATCGGCCTGTTCGGTCTCGTGGATCGTGTCTTGCGCCATTGCCGGTCCGGACAGGACGGCAAGGGCGAGCCCGGCGGCAGCAACGCGCATGCTTGTCTCCCTCATTGCCGGACCAATCTAGGGCGAAGCGATGCGCGAATGAAGGGGCGGGCGGCAGACTACAGCGAGATCGATCCGGCGAAGCTTGCCAGGCGCGGCGCCAGCCGGGGCTGGAAGGCGCTGACCTGGGACCAGCGGCGGCGCAGGCGGGCCGGCATTTCAGCAACGGCACCGGGCATCAGGCCGGCCGCCTTCTCGGCAATCTCCCAGCTGCGGATCGCGGTCGAGGCAAGGCCGGGTACCAGGACGCGGCCCTGGTCCAGCGGCACTTCATAGCTGGCATAGTATTTCTTGTAGTGCAGGCCGCCGCGGCCCAGATCGAGGCGTTCGATGCCGTGTTCCGCGGCCTGTTCGAACAGGCCGTGCAGCAGGAGGAGGCCCGGCGAATAGCGGGCCAGGTCCGGATCATAGGCCGGGAACCAGGAATGATAGACGCCTCCGGCGCTGAGGCCGAACTCGACGGCGGCCAGCCGGTCGCCGAACCAGAGCGAGGCGGTCAGTCCCGAGAAGTCCGCGGTATCGAGCGTGCGCAGATCATTCAGGGCCTCGCGGACCCAGCCGATGCCGAACACGTTCAGCTTGCCGGTGGTCTCGTACTGGGCCTGCTTCCAGGCATCCAGCTGGGCAAAGGCGCTGCCGTCGGCATCGCCGATGACGACCCGTATCGGGCCGATATCGCGCTCGGCTGCGCGCTGGCGCCGGGCGGTCTTGCGGAAATGGTCGCGGTATTCGGCGCGCTGCGCGGCAAAATAGGCGTCGGACCCGCCGGTCAGGTCGACCATCACCGAGCCATCGCGGCTGCGGCGGGCGCGGTCACAGCCGCCCCGGGCGCAATGCCAGTTGTCGAACACCATGGCAGAGCCGCCGCAGGCGCGCACGATCCGCTCCAGCGGGATCTGCACGTCCGGCCGGGCGATCACGCCCTGGTAATCGCTCATCGGCGCACCGACCGGGCGGATGACGCCGTCATGGGCGACATGGTGCGGGAAGAAGCCGGCGGTTTCGCCATCCTGTTCCAGAACCGCAATGCGGACATCGGAGCGGGCGCGCGCAATCGCGGCGGTGAATTCATAGTGGAAATAGGGGCTGATCAGGCGTCCCTGCGGGGCCGCCCAGGCGTTCCATTTCGCGACCAGATCGCCGGTCATGTCTCCGATTGAAACGATAAGCACGCGCATGCACGCTCTCCCACATCCATTACCCGTCAGGATGCAGGATCGGGGCCGTTTTCCCCTCCTGCGCGAGCGTAGGGGCTTTCGGCGGGTGACAGCTTCTGTCGTGGCCGGCCGGCATTGTGGCCGCACACGACCGACTCACGCAAAATGACGTGCAAAGACAAGGCGACCCCATGATGCTGACCGAAATCGCTCCGGAAACCTGGCTCCTGCTCGGCGGGATGGCGCTCGTCATCCTGTTGCTGGCCGTACTGATCCTGCGCCGGCCGAAGGCGCAGGACGGGTTTGCCGCCGACCAGGCCGAAACCCTGCGGGCCGAGCGGGATCAATGGCGCGAGACGGCAGAGCAGCGTACGGCCGAGGCCGTCGAGGCGCGCGAGAAGCTGGCGCGTCTGGAAAGCGTGCGCGAGGAGCGTGACCGCCTGCTCAAGCAGTCGGAGGAATTGCGGGCCGAGCGGGACCGGCTGGCGTCCGACTTTGCCAGCCTGAAATCCGCCCATGACGCCACGCAGCGCCATCACGAGGAAAAACTCGCGGAGCTAGAAAAGGCGCGCGAGCGGCTGAGTGAACAATTCAAGCTCACCGCCAGCGAGATCCTCAAGGCGTCGGGTGCCGAGCTGAACAAGCAGAGCACCGAAAACCTGCAGACCTTGCTCAATCCGCTGCGCGAGCAGCTGAAGGATTTCCGCGAGAAGGTCGAGAAGGACGCGACCGAGCGCTCAGGTCATGCGGGCGAAATCAAGCAATTGATGGAGACGGTGCGCAAGGACGCGCATCAGATGTCGGCGGACGCCAAGAATCTGGCCAATGCGCTGCGCTCTTCGTCCAAGGTGCAGGGCGATTGGGGCGAGATGGTGCTGGCCACCATCCTCGAGCGTGCCGGGTTGCGCGAGGGACATGAATTTTTCACCCAGCAGAGCGAGACGACCGAGGACGGGGCGCGCCGCCGTCCGGATATCGTCGTTGAACTGCCCGGAAAGCAGCGCCTGGTGATCGACTCGAAAGTTTCGCTCACCGCCTTCGAGCGCTGCGTGAATGCCGAGGAAGAGGAGGAGCGCGGCGCGGCCCTGAAACAGCACCTCACCTCGGTGCGCAGCCACATCAAGGCGCTGGGCGAGAAGGACTATGCGCAATTCTACGAGGGTGTGTCCTTCACCCTGATGTTTGTGCCGCTGGAGGGCGCCGCCTCGCTGGCGCTGCAGAACGATCCGGACATTTCCGTTTATGCCTGGGAACGCGATGTCATGATCGCCACGCCGACCACGCTGATGATGGCGATGCGTACGGTCCAGAACCTGTGGACCATTGACCGCCAGAACCAGAATGCCCGCGAGATCGCCAGCCGGGCCGGCGCGCTCTACGACAAATTCGAGGGGTTTGTCGGCGACCTGGAAAAGGTGGGCCAGCGTATCGATGCGGCCAAGGGCGCCTGGCACGACGCCAAGAACAAGCTGGTCGACGGGCGGGGAAATGTCATCCGCCAGACCGAGATGCTGAAAAAACTCGGCGCTGCGACCAAGAAGTCCCTGCCCGACGGATATCTCGATGCTGCGGGCCTGGGCGAGGATGACGGCGAGCCTCGCGCCCTGTCTGCGCCGGAAGCGGCGTCAGAAGCGGCGAATTCTTGAACCGTTAAGCCGCTGCGACTATTTTAGGGACATGGCTATACGTGAAATTCTTACCGTCCCGGACCCGCGTCTGAAGGAAGTCTCCCAACCGGTCGACCGGGTGGATGACGAGCTCCGTGCGTTGATGGACGACATGCTGGACTCGATGTACGCGGCTGACGGCATCGGCCTCGCCGCGATCCAGATCGGTGTGCCCAAGCGCGTGATCGTGATGGACCTGGCCGGTGCCGACGAGGAGCCGCAGCCGCGCTATTTCGTCAATCCGGTTCTGTCCGACCCGTCCGACACGCTGCGCCCCTATGAGGAAGGCTGCCTGTCGGTGCCGGCCGTGTTCGACGAGGTCGAGCGTCCCGACCGCGTTCGCGTCCAATATCTCGACTATGACGGGAATGAGCGCGACGAGATCGCCGAGGGCATGTTCGCCGTGTGCATCCAGCACGAGATGGACCACCTGGAAGGCATTCTCTTCATCGACTACCTCTCGCGCCTGAAGCGGCAGCGGGCGGTGCAGAAGGTGAAGAAGGCCGAAAAGGAAAAGTCGCGCGACGCGGCTTGATGCCCTTGAAGTCAGCTCCCAAACCGGAAGACCTTGGCCACTACCAGTATGAAGTAGACATGTTGTGGTTTTCTGCGCGGTGGCTACTTCACAACCGAGAGCCGAGCGGCGAGACGAACGCGTTTGTCGAATGTTTCGCAATCCATTCCCGAAATCTGATTGAGTTCTATTACTTCCGAGGATGTCGAGCGGACGACATGCGGGCAGCGCAATATTGCTCGGAAGAGACGCCATGGATTTATGGCAACGATGAGCACAGAGGCACGATCTTAGAAGACGCGTGGAAGCGTGCGAACAAGCAAGTGTCGCATCTCACGCGGGATCGCGGCCACTCGTCGTCTAGCGGAAAAATCTGGCCCACTTCGAAGATCTTTGACCTTTTGGCGAGTTGCCATGAAGATTTTCGGGCTAGGGTGCTAGCAGAATGCCGCTCGTACCTCCGAGAACTTAAGCCGATAGTCTGATTAGTCCCGCCCGTGCGGCCGTTCCAGATCCAGCGCCGGGCCCACCGGGACGATGCCGGTCGGGTTCACGCTTTCATGGCTGGCATAGTAGTGCTTCTTGGCGTGGTCGAAATTGCAGGTGCCGGCGATGCCGGGCCATTGGTAGAGTTCGCGCATATAGCCGGACAGGTGGGGATAGTCCTCGATCCGCCGGATATTGCACTTGAAATGCCCGTGATAGACGAGGTCGAAGCGCAACAGGGTGGGCAGTAGACGCCAGTCGGCCTCGGTCGGTGTGTCGCCGGTCAGGAAGCGTTTTTGCGCCAGAATGCCCTCGATCCAGTCCAGGCTCTCAAAGAGCGGGCGCACCGCCTCTTCATAGGCGTCCTGTGTGGTCGCAAAGCCGGATTTGTAGACGCCGTTATTCACCGTCTCGTAGATGCGGTCGTTCAGCGCGTCGATCTCCTCGCGCTTGTCCTGCGGATACCAGTCGCCCGCCGCTGCACCGACGCCGTCGAAGGCGGAATTGAACATGCGGATGATCTCGGCGCTCTCGTTCGAGACGATGCGGCCGGTCTGCTTGTCCCAAAGCACGGGCACGGTGACGCGGCCGGAATAGTCCGGCTCGCTTTCCAGATAGACCTGGTAAAGGAAATCCTTGCCGAAGAGATCGTCGCCCACAATGCCGTCGCCGCGATCCTTGAAGGTCCAGCCATTCTCGCCCATGAACCAGTCGACGACGGAAACCGAGATCATGTCTTCCAGGCCCTTGAGCGCCCGGTAGATCAGCGTGCGGTGCGCCCAGGGGCAGGCATAGGAGACATAGAGGTGATAGCGGCCGGGCTCGGCCTTGAAGCCGCCGCGGCCGGAGGGGCCGGGCTCGCCGTCCGGCGTCACCCAGTTGCGCAATTGCGAGGCGGAGCGTTCGAAGCGTCCGCCGGTCTTGTCCGTATCATACCAGCGGTCCTGCCACTGGCCGTCGACGAGGAGGCCCATCGGGTTCTCCTTTCCTGGTGTTGCGTGTGTGCCGGGTACCGGACCCGCAGCGCATGCTACGGGTCCGGCCGGTATCGGTTCCGCCTAGAAGCGGCCCGCCTGGAAGTCGCGCACCGCCTGGTGCAGCTCGGCTTCGGTATTCATCACGAAGGGACCGTAGCGTGCGACGGGCTCGTTGATCGGCTTGCCGGCCACCAGCAGCAGGCTGGCGCCTTCGGGCCCGGCGGTCAGCTCGATCGTGTCACCGTCTTCCAGCACGCCCAGATCGGGATCGCTTACCCGGCCTTCGCCGGACGAGACCATGCCCTTGTAGACCGCGATGAAGGCGGTGTGGTCGGCATCGATGCTCTCCAGCAGCGTGGCACCCGGTTCCAGCACGATGTCGATCAGCGTCGGCTGGATCGAGACCGATTTCGCCGGACCTTCCACGCCTGAGGCACTCTTGCCGGCGAGCACGCGCAAGGTTGCCCCGTCGCGGGTTTCGACCGGGATTTCGTCCCTGGAGAACTCCTGATAGCCCGGATCGGTCATCTTCATGTGGGAGGGCAGGTTCACCCACAGCTGGAAGCCCCACAGACGGCCATCCTCCTGCTCGGGAATCTCCGAGTGCACGATGCCGCGGCCGGCCGTCATCCACTGGATGCCGCCGCCCTCGATCACGCCGGCATGGCCCTTGTTGTCACCATGGCGCATCTTGCCGTCCAGCATGATCGTCACGGTCTCGAAGCCACGGTGGGGATGGTTCGGGAAGCCGGCCATATAGTCCGCGCTGTCGTCGGAACGGATCTGGTCGAGCATCAGGAAGGGGTCGAGGTCCATCAGCCCGCGATGGCCGAGCATGCGGGTGAGTTTCACACCGGCCCCGTCGGAGGTCGGCAGGCCGCGCGAGACCTTGGTGATCTTGCGCGGGCGGGTCAGGGTATCGGTCGCAGTCATGGTGATGCGCTCCTTGTCTTGTCGGCCGCTCGGGCCTTGGCTTGACCCCAAGATAGGCATGAACGGCCGCCCGGCCCACCTCGGCCGCCGAAAAGGATTGTTTCCACTGCGGCAAGGATCGGGCAGGGTAATCTGTAATTGGGGAGAGAGATTGCCGATGAAACGCCTGATGACCGGCCTCGTGCCGCTGGCCCTGGTGGCCTGTTCACAGCCTGCAGACCAGGCCGACCTGTTCGACCGTCTCGGCGCCTATTGCGGCCAGGCGTTCGAGGGACATGTCGCCAGCGACGATCCGCGCGATGCCGACTGGGCGTCGCAGCGTCTCGTCATGCATGTACGGGAGTGTTCGGACACGGAAATCCGCATTCCGCTGCATGTCGGGGAGGACCGGTCGCGGACCTGGGTGATCACGCGCATGGGCGACGGGCATCTGCGTCTCAAGCACGATCACCGTCATGAGGATGGCAGCGAGGATGTGCTGACCCAGTATGGCGGGGACACGGTCTCGCCGCCGACCGACAGCCGGGCGGAGTTTCCTGCCGACGACTTCTCGCGCGAGCTGTTCGAGCGCGAGGGTATTCCGGCCTCGATGGAGAATGTCTGGTCGATCACGCTGACTGACGACAGCTTCACCTATGCGCTGGATCGTCCGGAGCGGCATTTCGCGGCCGCGTTCGATCTGACCCGGCCGGTCGACGCCCCGCCCCCGCCCTGGGGTTTCGAATAAGGCTCAAAAACAAGCCTGAAAACAAGACGGGCCGGTCGTTGGGAAACCGGCCCGTCAGGTTCTCGATGTATGGAGACGTTTAGTTATGCGGCTCTTCGTCGGTGTGGCATTCGCCAGAGGCGGCCACGTCCACGCCGGCGAGCCCGGCTTCGCAGGCATTGCCGTAGGTTTCGCCGTCGGCACCGCACACCGGAGCATAGTCCTGGGTGCAGACCGCTTCGGCTTCCACCGTTTCGGCCGGGGTTTCAGCATCGACCGTTGCGTCGGCCGAGATGGGGTCCGTACCGGCGTCCTCGACGACCGTTTCGGCCGGGGTTTCGGTGACGGTTTCGCTTGCGACAGACGTGTCGTCCTGGGCAACGTCCTGGGCTGCGGAGACGTCTTCGGAAGCCGTGCAGGCCATCAGAAGCGCGCCGCCCAGAAGAGCAGCGGAAATTTGCATGCGCATGTATGGTGTCCTTGACCCTCGTGCCATGATTGGCACGCGGGTGCGATCTACCATTATACCCGTTATTGGGGTAGCGGTACGTTGAGCGCCGGCCATCACAAATTATTGCGTGGCTGAAGCAAATCCCGTCCCGCCGTGAACGCTAGTCCGCCCGGCATTCGCCGTCATGGACAATGCTGACCCCGGCCGAGGCGGCGGTGCAGGCATTGCCGTAGGTCTGGCCGTCACAGCCGCAGACCGGGCGGTATTCCCGGGTGCACATCTGCGGCCGGGGCTGACAGGTGCCGGGCGCGTCGGCGGCACCGCACATGGCGGCCTGTTCATAACGGCAGTAACTGGCCTCCGGCGCACCGCCGCAGATCCGCTGGGGACGCGTATTGCCGCCGCACATCTCGCCGATACCGACGACAATCGGATCCGGCCCGTCATAGCCGGGCGGCGGGCTCTCAGTGGCGGCGCAGGCGGCGAGCACGGTCAGGGGCAGGACAAGCCAGGCGAGTTTCATGGGTGACGCTTCCTCTTGGCGTTTCATTGCCGGGGACGATATCACACCCCAAGCCCAACCTCAGATGAATGTTGATCGACAATGACGCTCCGCCTCGCCTTCATGGGAACGCCCGACTTCGCCGCCCGCTCTCTGGCCGAGATCGCCGCCGCCGGCCATGAGGTCGCCCGGGTCTACACCCAGCCGCCGCGCCGGCGCGGCCGTGGCCAGGCCGAGCAGAAGACACCGGTCCACCAGCTCGCCGAAGTGCTGGGCATTCCGGTCTCGACACCGGACAGTTTCCGCGATCCGCAGGTGATCGAGGAATTTGCCTCGCTCGATCTCGATGTCGCCGCCGTGGTCGCCTATGGCCAGATCCTGCCGCAGGCGGCCCTGGATGCACCGCGCATGGGCTGTCTCAACCTGCACGCCTCCCTGCTGCCGCGCTGGCGCGGGGCGGCGCCGATCCAGCGCGCCATCATGGCCGGCGATGCGACGACCGGCGTGCAGATCCAGCAGATGGTGGCGGGTCTGGATACCGGCCCGATCCTGCTGTCGGAAACCGTCGCCATCGCTCCCGCCGATACCGCGGCCAGCCTGCACGACAAGCTGATGGAGACGGGCGCGCTGATGTGGCCGCGCGCCCTGTCGGCGCTTGAACGCGACAGCCTGGAAGCCGTGCCGCAATCGGAGGAGGGCGTCACCTATGCGAAGAAGATCTCCTCCGAGGAGGCGCGGATCGACTGGACACGCCCGGCCGGTGAACTGGCCAATCATGTGCGTGGCCTCTCGCCCTTCCCGGGCGCCTGGTTCGAACTGGATACCGGCAAGGAGGCCGTGCGGGTGAAGGTGCTGATGGCGAAGGCCGAGGCAGGTTCAGGCGCGCCGGGCGAGGTGCTCGACGGCAATCTCCTGATCGCGTGCGGTGAGGGCGCGCTGCGTCTCACCCGCCTGCAGCGGGCGGGCAAGGGCGCCATGGATGCTACCGACTTCCTGCGGGGCAACAGCGTCGAGCCCGGCACGGTGCTCGCCTGATGCCGCGCTACAAGATCACCATCGAGTATGACGGCACGCCCTTTGCCGGCTGGCAGCGCCAGGACAATGCCCCCTCGGTCCAGGCCTCGCTCGAGCGCGCCGCGGAACGGCTGGATGGCGCGCCGGTTCTGGTCTATGGCGCCGGCCGGACCGATAGCGGCGTACATGCGCTGGGCCAGGTCGCGCATCTCGATCTCGTGAAGGATCTGTCCGCCGACAAGGTCCGCGATGCGCTGAATTATCACCTCAAGCCGGACCCGGTGGCGGTGCTGGAAGCCGAACGTGTCGATGACGAATTCCACGCCCGTTTCTCGGCGACGAGCCGGCATTATCTCTACCGCATGATCGACCGCCGTCCGCCGCTCACGCTTGATCGCGGCCAGGTCTGGCGGGTGCCGAAACGGCTCGACGCCGATGCGATGCATCACGCGGCCCGGGCGCTGCTGGGACAGCATGATTTCACGACTTTCCGCGATGCCCAGTGCCAGGCGGAAAGCCCGGTGAAGACGCTCGATGCGGTGCAGGTCTCGCGCTATGGCGAGGAGGTCCAGCTGACCTGTTCGGCGCGCTCCTTCCTGCACCGCCAGGTGCGCTCCATGGTGGGTTCGCTGGTCGAGGTCGGCACGGGCAAGTGGAGTGTGCAGGATTTCAGGGCGGCGCTGGACGCCGCCGATCGCAGCCGCTGCGGACCGGTCGCGCCGCCGGACGGTCTCTACCTCGTCGCGGTGGACTATCCGCCGGACGCTTGAGGCGCGATCACGCTGGTGAAGTAGATCCTCACCGCGATTTCGGTCGCCAGGATGGGAACGGCGGCTGCGAGTGCCGACGTAATGGTCGGAAGGCCCAGCGAAACATAGGCGATACGCCAGTGCGCGAGAACGCGCAGATAGGGATAGATGAAGATCCCGATACTCATCAGCTCGACCGGCAGGATGCCCGCAGTGAACAGCGTCCACAGCACGAAAAGATAGGCATAGAGCCAGAGGACCGCCCAGTTGTGGACGATGATCCAGCGGACGAAACCGGCGCGGGCACCGGTGACCTGCGCTGCGAGGGCGGCCGCGACCGGGAACAGCACCCAGGACACGCCCTGGATCAGGAATTCATCCCTCCAGCTGAGATCGCGGCCGATGGCCTCGCCCGAAACGTGGATCATGGCGATCATCGGCACGGCGAACAGGATGGCGCCGAAGGAGCGCCAGAAGCCGGCCATCGAGATATCGAAGCCGGACTTCCAGTCCGGCCGGAAGGTGAAGATGCGCCAGCTGGCCCGGACCGCCACCCAGGCTTCGGCGACGAAGCGCATCATTCCGGCGTTTCCCTGAAATAACGATCCAGGACAAGCGCATAGATCCGCGTCAGGCTCTCGATATCGCTGACGGGCACGCGCTCATTGACCTGGTGCATGGTCGCGCCGACGAGGCCGAATTCGGCGACGGGCGCATAGGCCTGGATGAAGCGGGCATCGGAGGTTCCGCCGCCGGTGGTCAGGGCGGGGCGGCGCCCGGTTTCCGCTTCCACGCAATCCTGCAGCAGGCTGGTGAAGGCACCGGCCGGTGTGAGGAAGGCTTCGCCAGTGACATGGATGTCGGTCTTGATCTGCCCGTCGAAATGCAGGTTCACGCCGGCCGCCTCATCCTCGATCCAGCGGCTCAGACCGGCGCCGGTATGGGCGATATTGAAGCGGATATTGAAGCGGGCCCGGGCGGTTGCGGGGATGACATTGGTGGTCGGATTGCCGACATCCACCGTGGTGATTTCCAGATTGGAGGGCTGGAAGTGCGGCACGCCGCTGTCCAGCGTCCGCGCACGCAGCCGCGCCAGCAGGTCGAGCAGGGGCGGGATCGGGTTTTCGGCCCGTTCCGGATAGGCCACATGCCCCTGGCGGCCGGTGACGGTGATCTCGCAATTCAGCGACCCGCGTCGGCCCGACTTGATCGTGTCGCCCAGCGCATTGGGATTGGTGGGCTCGCCGACGAGGCAATGGTCGAAGGTCTCGCCCTCGGCTTCCAGCGCCTTCAGCACGGCCTTGGTGCCATTGATCGCCGGACCTTCCTCGTCGCCCGTGATCAGGAAGGCAATGGAGCCGTGCGGCGTGCCCGCCGTGTCGAGATGGCGGCGCACCGCGGCGACCATGGCGGCGATCGCGCCCTTCATGTCGGCCGCGCCGCGTCCCCAAAGAACCCCGTCGGCCTGCTCGGCCGCAAACGGGCCGCGCTGCCAGCCGGCCTCGTCGCCGGGCGGCACGACATCGGTATGTCCGGCAAACAGGAAACAGGGCGAGGCTGAGCCGAGGCGGGCGTAAAGATTGTCGACTTCGCCGAAAGGATAACGCCGGCAGGCAAACCCCATCGCCTCCAGCATGCCCTGCAGCACGTCCAGCGCACCGGCATCGGTCGGCGTGATCGACGGGCGCCGGATCAGCGCCTGGGCGATCGGGATTGGATTGGCGAGGTCGAAGCCGGGGTCAGAGGTCAACAATAAGATCCTTGCCGAACATCAGGCCGGCATGCCGGCAGGCGGTCTTGAGACGCGAAAGCTTTTGTTCCTTCGAGAGGTTCACATCGACATACCAGTCATCGACCAGCTTTTCAGCATGTTTGGCCAGCGCCGGCGATCGCGGATAGAGGGCGTCCGGGGAATGCGCCACGATCCGCCGGTTTCGTGTCCCGGCACGCGCGAGCGCAGCCAGCAGGCCCGGGCGGGTTTTCTCCAGCCAGATCAACCCCAGCCGGTAGGCGGCTTTCTGGCTGGGGGCGAAGCAGGCCTTTTCTCCGAGCTGGACGAGATAGTTGCCGGTTCGCCTTTCCGTCCCGTCATGCGGGTCCTGCCAGTCGGGCGGCAGGGCCGAACTCAAGTAAGCGGGCGGCAAGGTCGGGCTCGTGCGATCGAGCGCTGAAGCTGGGCGCGCAAGGTCCCGCGGCAAGACCGAGTCCGTCCGATCGAGCGGCACAGTCGGGTTCATGCGATCCGGCGGCAAAGTCGGGATCGTACGATCGGGCGGCGGAGTCGGGCGCATGCGATCCGGCGCCAAGGTCGAGCCCGTCCGATCGAGCAGCGAAGTCGGGCTCGTACGATCCGGTGCGCCACCGTCGACATTCCCTTCCTCGCCTCCGGCCGGCGCACTCCGTTCCGCAGGTTCGGCAGGGTGCGCCTTATAAGGACTGTCAGCGCTTAGAAGGATGCGGCGCAGAATGTCCAGTGCGCTCTCGTCCAGTGATTGCCGGTGAGATTCCAGTGCTTTGTAACACTCCAGGTCCAGCTCGATGGTATTTTGCGCCGACATAAGGCCTCCGGGGCTGGACTTGTAAGTAACTAGAAGGATTAGAAGGAATGGTGTCAATGCTCCCCGTGATGCCGGATGCGCAGGGTTCGCTTGATGTGCGACCGGGAGGGGATCGGGGCGCCTGTGCAGGGACAATATATTCATGGGAATACGTCATCTCTACGGGAGTTCGTTATCTTCACAGGAGTTCGTTATCTCTACGAGATCTCGTTGGCGGATTCCGGAATGCGCTCTTGGCGCGTCTTATCCCCGGGGACAGTCGGGCGACTGGTTACATGACGGAGCGACGGCGCACAGCCAGGGTGGGAAAGGCCGTCGTTAACGCTCGAACGCCCTTGTATTGCTTATAAGGGCGTTCGGGTGCGGTCCAAGGAGGCGGCCGCAGGGTTGGCGTACCTGTCGCCAATATCGCCGGCGGCGCCTATATCGAACGTGCTGGGTGCGATGCCGGATCGGAGAGGGTGATCATGGTGAAATTTGCGATCGAGGATATCGAAGAGGCCACAGGTACGGGCTATCCCGCCGAATATGCCGGCGCCGTGTCGGGCCGCCATTTCCGCCGTCTCGGCGCTGCGGCCGGGCTGACCGGCTTCGGCGTCAATCTCGTGCGCCTCGAACCGGGAGCCTGGTCCTCCCAGCGCCACTGGCACACGCATGAGGACGAGTTTGTCATGATGATGGAAGGCGAGGCGGTCCTGGTCACCGATGAGGGCGAAACCGTGCTGCACGCCGGCGATTGCGCGGGCTTCCCGGCCGGCGTCGAGAACGGACACTGCCTGCAGAACCGTTCGGGTGCCGATTGCGTCTTCCTGGTCGCCGGCGGGCGTTCGGACGCCGACGCGGCCTTCTATCCCGATATCGATCTGGAGGCGAAGCCGGGGCGCTACACCAACCCGGACTGTTTCCGCCGCAAGGACGGGTCGCGCTTCTAGCGTTTGAGCGGCTTTTCCATCGCGAACCGGTCGAGCTGTTCGCCGCGGACCTCGACCGTTTCGCGCTGTGTGACCTGGAACCCCATCGCCGAAAAGGCCGGCTGGGCCATCAGGCTGGCATGGACGGTGAGGCGGGTCTGGCCTTCCTCGAGCGCCACTTCCTCGATCGCGGTGTAGAGCCGCCGGAACAGGCCCGAACCCTGGAAGCCGGGGCGGATATAGGCGAAGTCGACATAGTCGGGCGGCGCCAGCGACATGAAGCCGGCGGCGTGACCGTCCTGTTCGGCGATGAAGATCACCTGCCCGGCCAGGCGCGCATTCCAGTCGTCGCCGCGGCGCGGTTCCGGCACCCAGGCCTGGCGCTGCTGCGGCGTGTAGCGGCTGGGCGCATTGTGGACGGCGTCGAACATGATCTCGCCCAATACCGCGAAGTCCGCCGGGGCGGCCCGGCGGATCGTGACAGTGTCGCTCATGACGGGTGGCCTGCGCGCTAGTGCGAGCGTCCGTGCGTCTCGCGATAGCGTTCCATCGAGACCGAGATCTTGAAGGTTTCGCGGTATTTCGGCGAGCCGACCGGACGGGGCGGGTGTTGCGAGGTGAGGGCGAGAATGCGTTCCAGCGTGTCGTGCGCCGCACCGGACTGGCCCGCGCCGATATAGGCGTGCAGCTCGACCAGCGCGTCGGACAGCGGATCGCCGCCGCGGATGATGAAATAGGGCTCGTCCTTGCCCAGCTTGTTCAGCACGTCGAATTCCGACGGATTGTTTGCCGAGCCGTAAGGCGCCGCCGGGTCGGCGACGGGCGGACGGGTCTTGGTGGTATCCTCGCTCATGGCGCGCCCCTTCTTGTTCGAACCGGCCCATCCCATCAGATTCGAGCCGCAACGGGTAGCGGCACGTCAGCGCAGGGACTGATATAAAAGCGGCGGCAGATCAGGGAGGCGCCGTCATGACCGGTGCGGCAAGGCTGGCAGGATTGGCAATGGCGATAGTGGTGACGACAGCGGCAGCAGGCGCCCAGGAGCGCGGCCCGGACCAGGTGCGGGCCCGCGAGATCGGTATCGCGCCGGGCGTGCTGTCGCCCGGTCCGCTCAATGCGATCACGGATGTCGAGGGGGTCCTGGTCGGCCAGGTGACACTCACTGATCCGGAGGCCTTGATCCGCACCGGCGTTACGGCGATCCTGCCGCATGGCGGTGACCTCTATGCCGACAAGGTGCCGGCCGCCCTCGCAGTCGGCAATGGCTATGGCAAGCTGATGGGCGCGACCCAGATCCGTGAGCTGGGCGAGATCGAGACGCCGATCGTGCTGACCAATACGCTGGCCGTGCCGCGGGCGGCGGACGGGATACTCGACTGGTCGCTGGCCCGGCCGGGGCATGAAAGCATCCGTTCGCTCAACATGGTAGTCGGCGAGACCAATGACAGCCGGCTCAACGATATCCGCGCCCGGATTATCATGCCGGAACATGCGGTTGAGGCGATCGAGAGCGCTTCGGACGGGCCTGTCGCCGAAGGCAATGCCGGTGCCGGTAATGGCACGGTGACCTTTGGCTGGAAGGGCGGGATCGGCACGTCCTCGCGCCACCTGCCGGACAGTCTGGGCGGCTGGACGCTGGGCGTTCTGGTGCAGACCAATTATGGCGGCATCCTGCAGATGGACGGCCTGCCCGTGGGTGAGGAACTGGGCCAGTACTATCTCTCGGACCATGTTGCGGACGATCGCGCTGATGGCTCAATCATGATCGTGCTTGCCACCGATGCGCCCCTGTCCGACCGCAATCTGGAACGTCTCGCCCGGCGCACATTCGCTGGCCTGGCGCGCACCGGCGCGTCGATCACCAACGGGTCGGGCGATTATGCCATTGCCTTCTCCACCCATCCCGATGTGCGCCGCACGCCGGAGCGCCGCTCGGATGTTGCGGCGGTGGCCGACCTGCCCAACAGCCAGATGTCGCCGCTCTTCCAGGCCGCGATCGAGGCCACCGAGGAAGCCATTTATAACGCCCTCCTGATGGCCGAGGATATCGAGTATCCGGTTGTCGGCTCCGACGCCGTGGTGCGGGCGCTGCCCGTCGAACGGGTACGCGCGATGGTCGCGGCGCGGGAACGTTGATTTCCTCCCCATTTCATGGGGAGGGGGACCCGCGAAGCGGGGGAGGGGTGCCGCGGCACGCGGCAATCGTATCCTGCCCTGTGAAACCCTTCCGGCGCTGGCGCGCCGGCCCCTTCGACCCGATGCTGCGCATCGGCCCACTTCCCCACTGACGTGGGGAAGAAACCGCGCTACCAGAGACCCATGAGCGCTTCCAGATCCATAGCCATTATCGGAGCCGGGCCGGCCGGTTTGATCGCTGCGGAACATCTCTCCGCGGCGGGGTTTGGCGTGGATATCTTCGAGAAAATGCCGACGCCGGGGCGCAAATTTCTGATGGCGGGGCGCGGCGGTCTCAACCTCACCCATTCCGAACCCCTGCCGGCGTTTCTGGGCCGGTATCGCGAAGCGGCGGACTGGCTGGGGCCGGTCATTCTCAAGCATGATCCGGCGGCGTTGCGGGCCTGGTGCGAGGGGCTGGGGCAGGCGGTGTTTACCGGCTCGTCGGGCCGGGTATTTCCCGAGGCGATGAAGGCGTCGCCGCTGCTGAGAGCCTGGCGGAAACGGCTGGACGATCAGGGTGTTGTCCTGCATGTGAGACATTGCTGGACCGGCTGGGACGAAGAGGGTGCGCTGGTGTTCGATACGCCGGACGGACCGGTCACGCACCGCGCCGACGCGACGCTTCTGGCGCTGGGCGGGGCGAGCTGGCCGCGGCTGGGATCGGACGGATATTGGGCGGACATATTGTCACGCGAGGGCATCACAACAGCCCCGTTCATGCCCTCCAACTGCGGCATGGAGGTGACATTCAGTGACATTACCAAGGCGCGTTTCGCCGGCACGCCGCTGAAGACGATCGCGCTCACCCTGGGTGAGGAGCGTGTCGCCGGCGAGGCGGTGATCGCCCGCTACGGGCTGGAAGGCGGGGCGGTCTATGCGCTCGCCGCGCCGGTCCGCGAGGCGCTGGCGCAAGGACCGGTGACGCTGCATCTCGACCTGCGCCCCAACCAGACCGCCGGGGCGCTGGCGGCGACCCTGGCGCGGGCGAAAAAGGGCCAGTCGCTTGCCAACCGTCTGCGCAAGGCCGGACTGCCGCCAGCCGCCATCTCCCTCCTGCGCGACGCGGTGGCGGATCTGCCGTCCGATCCGGCCGCACTCGCGGCGCTGATCAAGGCCGTGCCGCTGACCGTCACCGCCCAGCGCGGTCTCGATCGCGCGATTTCCTCGGTGGGCGGTATAACACGGGACGCCGTGGGGGAGGATTTCATGCTGACGGCAAAGCCCGGCGTTTTCGCCGCCGGCGAGATGCTGGACTGGGATGCCCCGACCGGCGGCTACCTCCTGCAGGCCAGCTTCGCAACGGGGATAGCCGCTGCGAAAGGCGTGGAGGCCTGGCTGGGGAGATAAGTCGCTTTCCTCCCCATTTCATGGGGAGGGGGACCCGCGAAGCGGGAGAGGGGCCGCCGCGGCACGCGGCGGAATGGCGGAGCGAGGCTCTGCTGTCCTCCGGCGCTTCGCGCCGCCCCTTCGACCCGATGCTGCGCATCGGCCCACTTCTCCACGACGTGGGGAAGAAAGAAATGCCCCCCTACCGCAACAGCTCGTTGATTGCGGTCTTGGCCCGCGTCTGGGCGTCGACGCGCTTGACGATGACGGCGCAGGCGAGCGAGGGGCCGCCCTTGGGGTCGGGCAGGGTGCCGGGCACGACGACGGCGTATTCGGGGACTTCGCCGCGGGTGATCTCGCCGGTGGCGCGGTCGACGATCTTGGTCGACTGGCCCAGGAAGACGCCCATGGAGATCACGGCACCGGTGCGTACGATCACGCCCTCGGCCACTTCCGAGCGCGCGCCGATGAAGACATCATCCTCGATGATTACCGGCCCCGCCTGCAGCGGTTCCAGCACACCGCCGATCCCGACGCCGCCGGAGATGTGGACATTCTTGCCGATCTGGGCGCAGGAGCCGACCGTCGACCAGGTGTCGACCATCGTGCCCTCGTCCACATACGCCCCGATATTCACATAGGAGGGCATCAGCACCGTGCCCGGTGCGATGTAGGCGCCGCGGCGCACGGCGCAGGGCGGCACGGCGCGGAAGCCGGCGGCGGCGAAATCGGCCTCGTCCCAGCCCTCGAACTTGGAGGGCACCTTGTCCCACCATTTCGAGCCGGCGACGCCGCCCCCGACCAGACCCATCGGATTGAGCCGGAAGCCCAGCAGCACGGCCTTCTTGAGCCATTGATTGACCTGCCAGTCGCCATTGCCGGCGCGTTCGGCGACACGGGCCTTGCCGGCATCAAGCAGGCCGATCGCCGTCTCCACCGCCTCGCGCACCTCGCCCTGCGTGTCGGCGGACACGCTGTCGCGATTGTCCCAGGCGGTCTCGATGGCGGATTGCAGGGCGTCGGTCATGGCTCGCTCGTCAGGCTGATGCGGAGAATGAGCGCGACTTAGCACCGGTGCGGGAGAGGGGGAAGTGCGGCGGTGCGGGGCAAATGGTTTTACGTTTTCGGTAAAGTTGGCCGGTTTCCGGGTCAGATCCCGACGGGTTTACTGTTTTCGATAAAATTCTTGCCTCCGACGCCGGAACAGGGCATGTTTTATCGAATTCGATAAAACGGAGCGTCTCATCAGCGATCGAAACGACAATGTTCTCGTCCAGCTCGGCGGACGCATTCGCAAGCTCCGTGAAGCGCGTGGCCTGAGCCTGCACGAACTGGCGCGTCTCAGCGGTATCAGTGCGCCTGCCCTGTCACAGATCGAAACCGGCAAGCGCGACCTGCGCGTGACCAGCCTCTACCGGATCGCCGGAGCCTTGCGCATTCCGGCCGGCGAGCTGGTCGAGCCGCCATCCGAAGAGACGCCCGGCCGCGCGGCAGACGAGGGCTATGATCTCGGAGACTATACGTGATCCAGCGGGTTCCGGTCTGGTTCGACACGCTGCGGGTCGGCGATGTCGGCGTGGCGGATGATGGCGCGCTGAGCTTTGCCTACGCGCAGAAATGGCGCGCGACCCGCGACGCCTTTCCCCTGTCGCTGACCTTGCCGCTTCAGGCGGAACATCATCCGTCAGCGGTGATTTCGCCCTGGCTGGCCAACCTCCTGCCGGAAGAGGAACAGCTTCTCGTCCTGACCCGTTCTTTGGGGCTGGACCGGACGGATACGCTGGCCGTGCTGCGCGAGATCGGCGGCGACACGGCGGGCGCGCTCTCCTTCGAGACGCCGTCCGTGCCGGCGGACTGGTGCTGGACGCCGCTGACCGAATTCTACCAGGTCGACGATCCCGAAGCCGCGCTCGAACGCCATTTCGAGGATCTGCAACAACGCCCCTTCCTGGCGGGCGAAGACGGTGTGCGTGTCTCGCTCGCCGGCGGGCAGAGAAAGTCGGCGCTTGCCGTGCTGGACGCCGCGGGCAAGCCGGTGCTTCGCTTGCCGGGCGACGGCGACAGGCTCGCCATTCCGCGAAACGGCGCGCCCTCGACAGTGATCGTGAAACCGGACAATCCACGCCTGCCCGGCATCGTGGAGAACGAGGCCTATTGTCTGCATCTGGCAAGTGCCGCCGGTATCGCCGCGGCCGAAGCGTCCATCCTGCACGCCGGTGCCCGCAAGGCGATCTGTGTGCTGCGCTACGACCGCCGGGTGGGCCGCACAGGGCGGCTGCTACGGATCCACCAGGAAGATTTCGCCCAGGCCAACGGCATCCCGCCGGGGCGCAAGTATGAGCGCGGCACCCGTCCCGGCCTGTCCCTGCCGCAACTCCTGGGCACCGGGCGCCACCTGCCGCCGGCCGGTGCGCTGGCCCTGCTCGACCAGCTCATCTTCAATATTCTCGTCGCCAATACCGACGCGCACGCCAAGAACTACTCGGTCCTCCTGCCCATCGGCGGCGATCCGCAGCTGGCGCCGCTCTACGATGTCTCCAGCGTCCTGCCCTGGCCCGATGTGGCGCAATACTTCGCGCAGAATATCGCCGGCAGGAAGCGAAAGCCCGCCGATATCACCGCGGATCACTGGACCGCCATCGCCAGGGCCGGCGGCTACCGCGCCGGCGATGTCCGCCTGCGGGTCCAGGAGATCGTCGACGCCCTCGTGGCGCACCGCGTCGCAGCCACGAACCATGTTGTGGCGCTTGCGGGCAGGAGTGCCGGATATGCCGAACAGGCCGCTGACCTGATCGAGCAAAACGCCCTGCGCATCGCGGGACGATTGCGGGGGTAGGGGGTGTCAGGCTGGTGGCGAAGGAGTGGCGCGGTTTGGTATCGGTATGGGAGAGGGGAAGTCCGGCACGTCCGACGACCGCACGCTGAGCTTCAGCCACAATCCGGCCGGTCAGATCACCAGCCGGACGGACAGCAATACCGGCTATGCCTGGACCGATTTCGTCAATTTCGATGAGACGACGAGCTATAACGGTCTCAACCAGTTGCTCTCGGTGACGGGCCAGTCGACGGCGCCGCTCTATGACGGCCGGGGAAACATGACCCGGGATCATCAGGGCCAGACCTATGAATACGATCATTATAACCGGCTGAGCGGTGTGGGGACGTCGATCGATCTGGCCTATGATCCGGCCGGGCGCCTGCAGGAGACCTCGGGTACGGGCATCACCCTGCGCGAGATGCAGTATGACGGTCTCGACCTGATCGCGGAGTATGACAGCACGGGCACGCTGACGGCGCGCGTCGCCTGCCCCGGACCTGTTCCGGGGTGCACGGCCCCGGCGCGGACGAGCCGCTGGTGCAATATGCCGGCACGGCGGTGTCGACGCGGCAATGGCTGCTGGCGGACGAGCGGGGGTCTATTGTCGCCGTCACCGACTGGTCGGGCGCGGCGATCCAGATCAACAGCTATGACGAATACGGCGCTCCGGCGCCGGGCAATGCCGGCCGCTTCGGCTATACCGGCCAGGTCTGGCTCCCCGAAACCGGCCTCTACCACTACAAGAACCGGGCGTATAACCCCGAACTTGGACGCTTCATGCAGACGGATCCCATCGGGGTGAACGGGGGGATGAACCTCTACGCTTATGTGGGCGGGGATCCGGTGAATTTTGGGGATCCGTTGGGGTTGGCGAGGGTTTGCGTTACGCCGACAGGCACCCACATTCAAAAATGTGTCTACGTGGACGGCAATGGCGATGGGGATTCGAGTGATGATGATCTCGGCCGACGGTTAACTAGCCTATTTGAGCGCGCGTTCAGGGGCTTTATCATCAATAACCATGGCTTGGATCTGTCTCAGTATGGTGCCGACGTAAGGGGAGGGGGTAGTGATTGGACAACTATGGTGCGCGTTGTCTCGCAGTTCGTTGGGTATGCTTATGGTGGTAATACTTGGGAAAACACTACAATATATGCATTTTATTCTGCTGGGAAATTCAAGGCAGCTGAAATGGAACCTCGTAGATCCGGAGACGATCCATGGGAATATGTTGTAAGAATTTACGAATATTTCGGCGAGCATTCCAGCAATCCAAGTGACGTGGCAAGGTCGCTATTCCACGAAAGGTTGCATTTCTACGATGCTGAAGGGGTAATGTTGACCAACACTCCAGAGCACTTGGCTCTGGATGCAAGAGCTCGTCAAATGTTGATGGAAACAGGATTAGGGGGGATGGGGTGCTCTCCAGTCGGCGGATCTGGTTGGCAATATCTATGGGGGTTGTTGCCGCCCTCAGTCCCTGGGTGCGAATAACACGAAGGATTTGGACAATGCGTCTCAAGCATCTAACGCTCCCTGCCTGCCTCCTGCTCGCCGCCTGCGGCTTCGAGCCCGGGCATAGCCGTTTTTGCAGCGCCGGCGAGGAGACAGGCAATGTGTTTATCGATCTCGAGGGCGGGCGCATGTGGGGCGATGCGCATTCCTACCCGATTCAGCGTGTCGACGATCCGGAGTATACCGGAATGATCTCGCCTTTTCCTGTGACCCTTCCTGGCGGCGACTTCCCACAGGAGCCGCGTGCCTGGGAACTGGCCGGTTACCGATTCGACCTGGTGCCGGGGCCGTCGGGCGAGTGGGTGTTTGTCACCGTCGTCGACACGACCCGTGCAGAGCGGCCAGGTGGCGAAGACGGTCCGGGCTATGCCTATCTTTATTCCCGGCAGTCGGGTCTGCTCGCATTCCTGCGGACGAACGAAGTAGGCGGCCAGCGTTATACGCAGGAAAGCCTCCATTGCGGCGGTCCGCCGGTACGCTTTTAGGATCGGCTTAGCGGGTGCTTTCGGAGCGGCTGGCTGTCTTCGCAGACCGGCGCCAATGGCGAGGTCAGCTATCTCTACAATGAGGCGGGCCAGCGCACGCGCATGACCTGGCCGGACAGTTACTACGTCACCTATGCCTATACGCGCGGCGGCCAGCTGGCCTCGATCTTCGAGAATGGCGACACGACGGGTCTCGAACGCCTGGCGGACTTCACCTATGACCAGCATGGCCGGCGCACCCTGCTGACGCGCGGCAACGGGGTGACGACGGATTATGATTACGACGCCGCCTCGCGGCTGGACGAGCTGGTGCAGAATCTGGCCGGCACGTCCGACGACCGCACGCTGAGCTTCAGTCATAATCCGGCCGGCCAGATCACCAGCCGGACGGACAGCAATACCGGCTATGCCTGGACCGATTTCGTCAACTTCGACGAAGCGACGAGCTATAACGGTCTCAACCAGATGCTCTCGGTGACGGGCCAGTCGACCGCGCCCATCCGGCAATTCTTCCCCTGTCATCCCGGCCACCCGCCTACGCGGGCGCAGGCTTCTAGCCCGCGCAGGCGGGCTGCAGGGCCGGGGCCTATACGCGCCGGCCTTAGCCGCAAGCAGGCCCGGCGCTCGTATCAGCTGGATAAACATCGGGCTTATGGGTCCCTGACCTACGCCCGGCCTTCGCCGGGCATGCGTCCGGGATGACAACGGGTGGGGATAGTCGCGTGCGGCTTTTATTGGCTGCGCTTCACCCGCACATCGCCCAGAAACGTGCTCAGACAATCCACTGCATAGTGCACATGGTCGGGGTGTTCGTCCGGGCCGGCGCTTTCCTCGTCTCGCGGGCCTTCCTTCGCCCTCACCAGCACAGTGGTGAAGCCCATTTCGTGGGCGGTCTTGAGATTGCGCACCGAGTCCTCGAAGAAGACGGATTGTGCGGCGGGGATGTCAAAACGGGCGGTGAAACGGTCGAAACCCGCGCGATGGGGTTTGGGCGTGAAACCGGCGGCCTCGACATCGAAAATATCGTCGAACAGATGGGTGAGGCCGAGACGGCCGAGAATATTCTCGGCATGGCGGCGCGAACCGTTCGTGTAGACGAGGCGGGTGCCGGGCAGGGCGGCGATGCGGCCGGCCAGGGTGTGGTCGGGGTCGATCACGCTGGCATCGATATCGTGCACGAAGTCGAGAAAGGCGCTGCGGTCGATCTCGTGATTGGCCATCAGCCCGTTCAGCGTGGTGCCATAGGTGCGCCAATAGTGCTTCTGGACCTGGTAGGCCTCGTCCTCGGGCAGGGCGAGGAGCCGGGCGACGAATTGCGTCATGCGGCGGTCGACCTGGCTCATCACCGGCGCGCTGGAGGGGTAGAGCGTGTTGTCGAGGTCGAACACCCAGTGGGTGGCGTGGGTGAGGTCGGCGCCTTGCGGCCCGTCTTTCTGGCCGTCTTTCCGACCGTCCTGGATACCGGTCTGCGTTTCGCTCATTGCCGCAATCCCTGGAAGTCGGCCTCGGTGAGGGTGACGCGCACGCCGCCGTTTTCCGGCTGCGGCACGCGGCGGAAGCCGGCGGCGGTATAGCCGCGCTCGGCGCATTCGGTGCGGCCTTCCGAGACGAAGCGGGCCGGGGCGAGGCAGAAGCGCTCATTGCCGCCGCTCATCGGCCGGCGGCCCTGGCCCGAGACACGCTCGGCATAGACAAAGGCATTGTCGGTTTCCAGCCGGCTGGCAAGCAGGCGGGCGCATTCGCCCGCATGGATGCGCCACCAGCCGCGCGACTGCCAGATCTCGCCGACCCGGTGGCCGATCGCCGTGGCGATATCGCCGTCGGCCTCGTTGCACACGATCAGGCCGGAGCCGGCATTGCGCTCGAGCGCCCGCGCCTCGAGGGCGTCGATCAGGGCGGTATCGCCGGGATCGCCGGAAATGCCGGCGTCGGACTGGAAGCGCGAGACAGCGCGGCGCGTGGAGCGTCCGTCATAACCGTCGACGCCGGTGACGGCATAGCCGGCCGACTGCAGCAGGCGCTGGATGCCGGCAACCTGGGCACGGCGGCCGAAGTCCGACGGCTCGACCAGAACGGTGCGCCCGCGCTCATCGCCCTCGCGCATGAAGAAGTCGCGCGAGGCCAGGCCCAGGGCGGCGCAGCGCGTATTGGCGACAACCTGGAAATCCGTCTCGTCGACGCACAGCGGCACCGTGCCGCGCCATTCGCGCACGCCGCCGAGATAGGCGGTGGTGGATTTGGCGTAGAAGAAGAGGGGCTGGGTGTTGGTATCCAGGTCGACTTCCTGCGCCACCTCGGCGCATTCGCCCGGGCGGACGCGCGTCCAGCCCTCGATGGCGACCCCGCCCTCGACCGCCCAGGCCGCGGCGATATGCGTGATATAGCTGGTCTCGTTGCAGATTTCGGCTGCCCCGGCACGCGGGCTCGCAAACGCGGCAAGGCCGAGGAGGGCGAGGCAGGCGGCGATCCGGACCGGCAGGCGCATCATCGCATCAGAACTCCGGCAGGAGGGCGGCGATCTCCGCCCGCAGCACATCGATCCCGTCGCCCTTGGCGCTGGTGGTGGCGACGACGCGCGGGAAGGCCGCCGGGCGTTTCATGATCGCCTGCAGCGTCTCCTCGGTGATGCGTTTCACCGCCGGCGGCTTGATCTTGTCGGTCTTGGTCAGGACGATCTGGTAGCTCACGGCGGCCTCGTCGAACACGTCCATGATCTTCTCGTCGACGGGTTTGAGACCGTGACGGCTGTCGATCAGGAGGTAGACGCGCTTGAGATTGACCCGGCCGCGCAGGAAGTTGCGCGTCAGCTTGGTCCACTTCTCCACCACGTCCTTGGGCGCCTTGGCATAGCCATAGCCCGGCAGGTCGACAATGCGCAGATCGGTGTCGTCGACATTGAAGAAGTTCAGCTCGCGCGTGCGGCCGGGCTCGCCGGAGGCGCGCGCGAGATTGTTCTGCCGGGTGAGGGCATTGATCAGCGAGGACTTGCCGACATTGGAGCGTCCGGCAAAGGCGATCTCGGTGCGGTCGGGCTCGGGCAGCTGCTGCAGGCTGACGGCGCCCATGATGAAGGTGCAGGGCCGCGAGAAAAGCCGCCGCCCCGCTGCCAGATCGAGATCGTCATCGCCCGTCAGGACTTGTCTCCCGAAGTCTTGCCCTGCAGCCGCTTGATCAGCTTGTCCAGCTGGGTCTCGTTCCCGTGGCGGCGCATGATGATGTATTGCTGGGCGACCGACAGGAAGTTGTTCCACGCCCAGTAGATCACCAGGCCGGCCGCGAACGGTGCCAGCACGAAGGTGAAGACGATCGGCAGCATGGCGAAGATGCGCGCCTGCATCGGGTCCGGCGGCGGCGGGTTCAGCGCCTGCTGGGCGGCCATGGTGATGCCCATGATGATCGGCCAGGCGCCGATGCCCAGAACCCCGCCGATCAGCCAGATGCCGGACGGATCGTAGGGGATGAGACCGAACAGGTTCCACATATTCGTCGGATCGGGTGCCGACAGGTCGCGGATCCAGCCGAAGAAGGGCGCGTGGCGCATCTCGATGGCGTTGAACAGGGTCTGGTAGAGCGCGAAGAAGATCGGGATCTGCGGCAGGATCGGCAGACAGCCGGCCAGCGGATTGATCTTCTCCTTGCGGTAAAGCTCCATCAGCGCCTGCTGCTGCTTCTGCTGGTCCGCGGCATAACGCTCGCGGATCTCCTGCATTTTCGGCTGTACGAGCTTCATCTTGGCCATCGAGGCATAGGCCCGGTTGGCGAGCGGGAACATGACCAGCTTGATGATCAGGGTCAGCGCAAGGATGGCCAGGCCGAAATGGCCGGTGACACCTTCGAGCATGTGCAGCAGCCAGACGAAGGGACGCACCAGGAACCACAGCCAGCCCCAGTTGTAGGCGCGGTCAAATCCGGTCACACCGACTTCGTCCTCGACATAATGCAGCACGTCC